>NZ_SCFL01000070.1:0-1536 GCF_007000305.1 Rhizobium sp. rho-13.1
TACGACCAAAATCGCGCTCTTTCAGGCGTGCCGCCAGCCAATTCAGATCCAGCGCACCGACGACCACGCCAGAGATGCCTCCCGTGTCAGCCGTGATCGGCAATGCCAAAGGCAGGACGTTGGTGCCGGACACCCTACCCTTTGTGAATTCGCCAACAACGAAGGTGCCTTTGCTCATGGCTTCGCGAAAATAGGGCCTGTCGCCAATTTTGATGCCGAGGCCCTTCCCGTCCTGAATACAGCGCACGGTGCCATCACTATCGACCACACCGAGACTGGCAAACTGCGGCAGGCTCTTTCCCAGGCGCTGCAAATAAGTGTTGCAGCCATCAACGTTGAATTCCTGAACCACCGGAGCGGCGGCCAGGGTGGCCATCACGTTCTGTAAACCATCGATGATCCGCGTCATTTCCAGCGAAGCCAGTTCACCCGAGCGCAGGGCCTCAACCTGAATTTCGTGCTCTTTTGCCAGGCGGGTAGACGCAACATTGTAGAAAAGGATCGCCATCGCCGGGGCAAGGGCCAGCGACGTCAATAAGAATAGGCGGCGCGTTAGCCGAGCCTTAGCGATGTTCTCGTCCTCCCCCTGAAGCAGCCAGGTCCTGTCATCCGCAATTACACGGGACAATCTCTGAAACAAGAGGAAAAGCTTTCCGAAGTCAGCGCCGTGACAACGATAACGCAGGGCCCTCCCACAGGCCGTACGAAATTTGCAGTATGTGCCGGAGCCCGCGAGGCCTGTCTTCGAGAACGAGAAAGCTAGTAACGGGGCGAGCGAGTGACGATCGCTATGTACTCATGGCAACCACCCTTAAAATGGATATCCAGAAATCGCGTTGACGAACCGAAAAGATGGCAAAAGAGGAGATATCCGATCTATGGCCGCTCTTAAGGATGCGAGCGCTAGGCTGACACACTGTACACCGAGGTCTTCGCTCGGCTGACTGGCCAAGATGGAGGCCGTTTCTCCGGACAATTATTGCTGCCGTTCAAAGGATGGAGGGAGACGCGGAGCTCCCACCAAGTGGAAAGTTGCACTCGCTAGACCATGGACGAGACAGCAAGCGGATGGGAGTATTAGCTCTCGCAAATGCATGATTCCAGCGACAGCTGCATTGACGTGACAACGGTGGAACCGAAAATAGCAAGACTCCTCGCAACAAGCATGCTCGGCGGCCTGTGTGCCTGTGGAGACTAATGGCGCGAATATACCGTCAACACGCCAGTCGCAATGTATATAGCAGAGAGTCTGGTTAGAGACGGATTTTACGGCATAAATACGGCAGAGATCCATGGCAACGTATTAGCATATACCCCATTTTATCTAATAATTGCAATTGCTTATGGCGTCACAAAATCATCATTTGGCACATCACGCATTTGTGATCACGGTCTGCTGGGCCATCAGAGATACGCGGAGCAAGTGCGACACCGTACCCGTCACAGCCTCGCGCGGCCAACGAGTTACTTGACCGTTTACCCTGTAGCGAAACCGAAACCAAGGAGCAGACATGAAACGCAGGACTTTTCTGATCG
>NZ_SCFL01000071.1:0-1414 GCF_007000305.1 Rhizobium sp. rho-13.1
CATTACAGTTGCAGTTTTAGTTTCAAATGAGCGCGTCGTGCGGCAGCTTGATGCGCTCGTCTCCAACATGACCATGCGATGATGTGGGCGGGCTTTATACGCCGCTGGGCAAGCTTATTCGCAATGCGTCGGACCTCTTGGATGGACCAGCGGATCAGATCGTAATGGTCGGCATCCTCGGTCTTTTTTGGGGTGCCGCATTATTGGCGCGATATCGGATCACAGCCATCATTGCGAAGGCGAGCATGACGAGCGAGACATGGCGATGCCAGCCATGCCACGAGCGGGTCTCGTTATGATCGAGGCCGAGTTCGTTCTTGGCTGTCTCGAAGCTATCTTCGATTGCCCAACGGTGACCTTCGACGGATACGAGCGTCTGAATGCCTGTTCCGGCCGGGCACCAAGTCGTGAAGAATGCGAGGTCGCCATCGCTGATATTGCGCCGGATCAACAAGCCACGCGTCCAAAGCCCGGTTTGCGTATCACTGTATTCGTCGGCATCGATATCGGCCAGTTCGCAGTAGGCCCAGTCATGAAGCCGCGCGCCTTTTGTGCCATCGCCAGCGGAAAGGCGATGCCATGCAGCCGGATCGAGATCACGGGCAATCTCAAGAGCGGTTCCTGCGACGAAAGGCTTACCAGACCAAGCGCCAAAATGATGGTCGGATTTAACCCCAAGAACGTAACCTTTGCAGGCTCGGCGCAGCGCTCCTTCGACGTCTCCGACGCCATACACCGCATCTGCTGCCACCCATGAAAACGGCACTTTGGCTGTCAGCGCCCGCCGAATCATATCGACAGCGAGGGCAGGCTTGGTAGCGAAGGCTACAGCTTCAGGAACATGAGCGGCGGCAAGCCTTGCCGGATCGCTGGTCCAACTCTTTGGCAAGTACAAGGCTCGATCGATAAAGGCATGACCACGATCGGAAACATAGGCGGTGAACACACCGATTTGGCAGTTCGTTACCTTGCCCGCTGACCCTGTATATTGACGTGAAACACCGCAAGATGTCTTGCCCTGCTTGAGGAAGCCGGTCTCATCAATGACCAGGACCGCATCATCTGTGGCAAGGTGCTCCACAACATACTCGCGCACAATGTCGCGAAGTCCGTCTGCGTCCCAGCGTCCACGACCCAAGATGGCTTGCTGTCGCCACGGACCAGGATCGCCAGCCGCCTCAGCGCGCATCCAACCTGTCTTACGGCGCTCATCACCTAACAAGCCGTCCAGGAAAAGGTTCGCAGATGCTGCAACGCGCTCCTGCGTAAACAATCCGCGCATACGCGCCTTAACTTCACGCAGCGACGATGCCCAAAGTTCCAACGTTGTCTCGATCGATGCACCCATCATCCATGACCTCCGAATCATGGAGGCCTATAGATTCAGAACTTGTAAAAATACGCAACTGTAATG
>NZ_SCFL01000072.1:0-1341 GCF_007000305.1 Rhizobium sp. rho-13.1
CAGGTTGCGGAAAAAGGCCCTTGCTGTGAGCGGACTGGCGTGATTCCATGCCTGGGTGATTGATTGGCGGGAGCAGAACATGCGCGGCAGTGATGACCAGACGGCGGGTCTGTTTTCTTATGTAAGCTGCGAAGCCCGCGTTCCGGCAAACCATCCGCTGCGGCCGATACGTGCCATCGTAGACGAGGCGCTGGAAGTTCTGTCCCCGGATTTCGAGGGGATGTATTCAGCGATCGGCCGGCCGTCGATCCCGCCGGAGAAGCTGCTGCGCGCTCTGTTGTTGCAGGCCTTCTACACGATCCGCTCTGAGCGTCAGCTCATGGAGCAGATGGACTACAATCTGCTGTTCCGCTGGTTCGTGGGCTTGTCGATGGACGCGCCGATCTGGGACGTCACCGTGTTCACCAAGAACCGTGAGCGGCTCTTGGCTGGCGACATCGCCGCCAAGTTTCTAGCCGCTTTGCTAAGCCAGCCGCGGGTTAAGGCATTGCTGTCAGACGACCACTTCTCGGTGGACGGCACCTTGATCGAAGCCTGGGCCAGCATGAAGAGCTTCAAACCCAGGGACGGCGCAGATGGTAGCGACACTGACGACAGCGGCTCTGGCGCTGAAGGGAAACAGCCGCCAAAGGCCGCAGGCCGCAACTCTGAGCGTGATTTCCACGGTGAGAAGCGCAGCAACGCAACCCATGCGTCGACCACTGACCCGGATGCCAGGCTTTACAAGAAGGCCCGTGGCCAGGCGGCCAAGCTTTGCCACATGGGTCACGTCATAATGGAAAACCGCAACGGCCTGGTTGTCGACGCCACGCTGACCCATGCGAGTGGAACCGCAGAGCGCGAGGCAGCTCTGGATATGGTGGGTCGCATGGATGGTCGTCACCGCATCACATTGGCTGCAGACAAAGCCTACGATACTGCCGACTTCGTCGAAGCCTTGCGGGACGCAAAGGTGACGCCACACGTCGCCCAGAACACGACGAACCGACGCTCGGCAATTGATGGTCGGACCACCCATCATCCCGGCTACGGTGTCAGTCAGCGCATTCGCAAGCGCATCGAAGAAGTGTTTGGCTGGGCCAAGACCAGCGGCGGAATGCGCAAGACCCGGCATCGCGGAAATGATCGCGTCGGCTGGATGTTCACCCTGACAGCCACCGCCTATAATCTGGTGAGAATTCCAAAGCTGCTGGCGACGGCATAATCGCGTCCAGAATCCGCCGAACCAGGCGGATGGCGACAAAATGGGCCGACAAGGCCTCTGAAAAAGCTTCATCACGGCCTGTCTTCGAGCTGTCTAGCCAGGATCGGCGGAAAAATGGGGGATATTTCCGCGACCTG
>NZ_SCFL01000073.1:0-1253 GCF_007000305.1 Rhizobium sp. rho-13.1
CTCAGGAATCCCCTCATTCAAATGATCCCGAAAGTACGTTTGAGGATTTGATGGTCGCGGAAGAGCGTCTCGAACTGTAGGATGAGAGGGCGTAATCTTTCCTCGGGCATGTTGGGGATCAGTTGATAGTACATCACGCCCTGCCGGAAGAGTGAATGCACGCGTCGCGATGTCGTGCTCGTGCGCAGATGGCGGTCGTAGCCGATGGCCTCTCCGGCAGCGCCCAGCAGGGTTAGGAGCACAATGGCAAGAGCGGCGATCAACCACAGCCTGTCGCGCCGAGCGGGCGTGGAGACGCGGGTTGCCGACATGCCCATCCCGAACCGCCAATCCTTGGCATCGCGAAACGCGCATTCGATGCCCCAGCGCCGGGAGTAAAGATCAATGAGGATCTTTGCCGTCACCTTGGTCAGGCTGGTTGCGAGGCACCATGGCTCTTTCATGTCCTTGGCGTGGACGCACACGACCGCACCGACGGGGCATCCCTGCGCCGTGACTGTCGCCTCGCGCAGCAGCCTGGCACGTCCCGAGGGGCCGATCCACTCCTTCGCCGGACGGCTCTCACCGCCGGTCGTCACCTGGATGTTGCCGCGAAAGCGGATGACATAGTCGAAGTGCAGCTCGTCCTTTAGGACGCCGTAGAGCTTGGCGTCGCCAAAGCCGCGATCGGCGACGAGCAGCACCTTCACTTCTGTTGGCAACAGCTCGGCAAGCCGGGTCACGATCCAGTATTCATACTGATTGCGCCGCGCTTTCAGCTCCGCCTTGCGTACCGTCAACCACAGGAGTGGCGTCGCCCGGCCATGTTCGGTAAGCAGCGACAGCATCAGGGTCGAGTGCCCGTCGGCATCGAAGTCGGTCCAGTCCATGGCGACGACGATATCGGTGCGGCTACCAAGACAATAGTCGGCCCAGTCGGCCATCAGCGCGTCGACTTCGATCCCGTCGTTCGACAGCATCCGGTCGACCTGCTTGATCGCATGACGCGAGAGCCCTCCTTCGGCCAGCGCAAGACCGTGGCCAATCGCGCTCACCGCCAGCGACGACGCCTGCAGCGTGCCAACCGTCGCCTTCGCCAGCGACGTTACCCGCTTCGCGTGCAGGCCCTCGCCAAAAAGTTCGTCAACAAAGGAATGCACCGCTTCAGAAGAAAACTCCGCCTTGCCGTTCATCTGACTCTGCTCTCCGTTCGAACGGAAATGCAGAATCATCTTTCCCGCCCTACGTCATCTCAAAATGAGGGGATGCCTGAG
>NZ_SCFL01000074.1:0-1247 GCF_007000305.1 Rhizobium sp. rho-13.1
TAGGCCGTGTTGACAAAGTGGATTCCCAAATCGGTCGAGGCATGATTCAAGACTGCTTTTTAGGAGGCAGTTTTGGCGCGAGGCGATCTAAGCGATGCGGAGTGGCATATAGTCGAGCCGTTTCTTCCCAGCGAAAGAGGACGTAAATCCCGTCCGGCCCATGACAATCGGCGCTATCTGAATGGCATGTTGCATGTCCTGCGCGTTGGCTGCCCATGGCGCGACTTGCACGAACGCTATGGCAAATGGAATTCCGTTTACGTTCGTTTTCGCCGGTGGGCAAAGCAAGGCATATGGGACGCATTGCTTGAGACCCTTGTGGAGCTTGGCTTGACCGACAACTGGCAGCATATGATCGACAGCACGATCATCCGAGGCCATTCTCAGGCTGCTGGCGCAAAAGGGGGACTGATAAGGAGGCTTTTGGTCGATCACGCGGCGGCTTTACGACAAAAATCCATGCCCGCGCAGACGGTCAAGGCCGTCCTCTTGGCTTCATCCTAACAGGCGGTGAGGTTTCTGATTACAAGGCAGTCCCTCAACTTCTTGCAATTCCCGTCACTCGTCCGCGAAAGATGCTTGCGGATAAAGGATATGATGCAGATGCCGTCCGAGAAGAGCTCCTCCTGCACGGCACTCGTCCCGTAATCCCACCGCGCTCCACGCGAAAGCATCCGCCATCTTGCGATTACATCGCCTACAAAGACCGGAACCGCATCGAACGGATGTTTAACAAGCTCAAACAGTTCAGGCGGATCGCAACACGTTACGACAAAACGAAGGCTTCGTTTGCGGGCTTCCTCGCTCTTGCCTCAGTCAAAATATGGTTGCCCTTCATGTGCGCGAGGCCCTTTTAGGGCGCTCCTTCTCCGCTCCCCAGAAGGCGAGCCGAGCCTTCGGCGCTTCTTTGATAACAGAAATTTGCATGTGAGCCCGAAGTTCACTGCGAAAACGTGAGGCGTTGCGGGCTCCCCATACGCCAATGAAGCATTCCCCTGAGACGTCGCTCTTGAAGACCGCTGCACCGCCGAACGAGGAAGATAGGCCGCCTTCGCCAACCACGCCCCCGTCGCCGTAAACCGCTACGACGCGGTCCAGTGGTGCAACACTGACCACGGTGTCGCCGGACGGGGCGAAACCTGAGCTTCTAAATAGGTAGACCGGGCACGAAGCTATTGTCATCCGCTGAACATATCCAGATCGCGATCACTCACAAGCGCCCAATCCAACTTTGTCAACAGAACCTA
>NZ_SCFL01000075.1:0-1081 GCF_007000305.1 Rhizobium sp. rho-13.1
TGGCCCGTTCCGCAAGCGCATGAACCAGGTCGACCGCGCGGGTATCGTGCAGGTAGCGCAGACGGTATTCGATGGGGTCGACTCCGGCCGCGGCCGCAAGCTCGTCGATATAGCATTCATGCGCGAAGGTATTCGGCATGGCCGAGACGCCGCGAAACCACGAGGCGCGCGCGATCGGCGGCATGTCGTGCACGGTGACCCGTAGATTGCCGTAGGCATAGGGCGGGATCGCCGTGCGGTCGCCCATCTGGACCACATCCGATACCGGTGGCACCTTGCCTGTCAGGATCAGCGACAGGGTTGGCGCGAGATTGGACGGATAGCGCGTTTCGAAATCATAGGCGGATGGACCGCCTTCCAGATCGAGACCGCCGCGCACGTCCATCACCTGCGCTGCCCCCTTCGGTTCCCATGCATGCTCCTGTTCGCGTGTCAGTTGGACGCGTACGGGCGCCCGGACTGCCCGGGACAGAAGTGCTGCATCGGCGGTGACATCGTCGGCGCAGTTGCGGCCATAGCAGCCGGCCGCCTCCAGACGTTCCACCAGTATCCGATCTTCCGGCATATCCAGGAGCAGCGCCAGATCACGGCGCATCGGAAAGGGATTTTGCGTGCCGGACCAGACGGTCAGTCCGTTATCGCCATAATCCGCCACTGCGCATGACGGACCGATCGAGCCGTGCATCTGGTAGGGCCAGACATAGGTGCGGTTCATCGGCTCGGCACTGCCGTCCAGCGCCATATCGACGTTGCCCCGATCGATCAGCTTGCGCGGGGTTGAGGTGTTGGCGCGTAGCGCCATCTCCGGCGCATTCAGATCCGGCCGTTCCGGCGGAGCGCGCCACACAACAACAAGCGTCTTTGCAGCCTCCATGGCGATTTCTTCGCGCGTTGCGACGACGCCGACGAAATCACCGATGGCCACGACGCCGACGACTCCGTCGATGTGGGCGATCGAGCCTTCATCTATGGAGATCAGACTGTTGCCGACGTGCTCGCCGTGATCGAAACCGGCATAGAGCGGCCGGATGACGCGGCCATGCAGCATGCCGGGCACGCGCACGTCGTGCACGTAGGTCCA
>NZ_SCFL01000076.1:0-1030 GCF_007000305.1 Rhizobium sp. rho-13.1
CGATTTGCTGATTATGAGAGCCGCGCCAAACCCACCTATCGCAGTCGTCATGTGGCTGGTGTCGCGATGGAATGCGACTATGCCGGCCATACGATCCCGATCATCGATCCGTCTTCTGGCGAGATCCGGGCAGCACAGATTTATGTGGCCGTGCTGAGTGCATCGCAATTGGTGTTCTCCTATGCCAGCTTCAGTCAGAAGCTGCCGGATTGGATCGAGGCGAACCAGCGAGCCTTCAGTTACTTCGGTGGGGTGACGAAGACAACGATCTGCGACAACCTCAAATCCGCGATTGCCAAGGCTCTCTGGTTCGAACCGACGTTGAACGCGACATTTGCTGCCTTCGCCGAACACTACGATACGACCGTATAGCCAGCACGGCCGCGGCGTCCACGGGATAAACCATCCGCGGAGGGATCGGTTTTAATCGTCGAGAGGTGGGTTCTGGCCAGACTTCGAAACGACCGTTTCTTCAGCCTTGTCGATCTCAATATCCGCATCAGCGCTCTGATCGAGGACCTTAACACCCGTACGATGCGTCGGTATGGAAAATCCCGGCGAGCCCTGTTCGATGAGGTCGAGCGCTCCCAGCTCAAGCCACTGCCGCCAACGCCGTTTGAATACGCGGAATGGAAGGTCGCCAAGGTTCATCCCGATTACCATGTCGACGTCGACAAGACGTTCTATTCCGTGCCGCACGGTCTGATCGGCAGGAAGGTCGATATCAGGCTGACGTATCGAGCGGTCGAGATCTTCTTTGACCACAAGCGGGTCGCCAGCCACATCCGAAGCTCCCAGCGTTCCGGCCATATCACTGTCAATGAGCATATGCCGAAAGCTCACCAGCGCTATGCAAACACGACGCCTCACACGTTGCGCAAGGAAGCGGCGAAGGTTGGGGCCAATACTGCGATATTTATCGAGCGTCTGCTTAGCGATCGGCCGCACCCGGAGCAAGGCTACAGATCCGCTCAGGGCATTCTCTCCCTGGCGCGTCGTTACGAAACCGATCGGCTGGAATTGGCCTGTG
>NZ_SCFL01000077.1:0-1014 GCF_007000305.1 Rhizobium sp. rho-13.1
ATTGGGTACCTCACACCAAATGGGGCACGCTCGGTGGCGAAGGGGACCTGCTCTACGGGCGGGGTTTTGCCTATGCCGTCTATATCCACGGTCCCTTCCCCGGCAAGGCGGCTGCCTGGGCTGCCTGGGTGGCCGACGTTGCGGTCAACACCAAGACCGGCGAGATCGCGGTGACGAAGGTAACGTGCGCGCAGGATTCCGGGATGATGATCAATCCCGACGGCGTCAAGCACCAGATCCATGGCAACGTCATCCAGTCGACCAGCCGCGTGTTGAAGGAGCGCGTCGAATTCTCCTCCACCGCCGTTACCTCGAAGGAGTGGGGTGGTTATCCGCTGATCACTTTCCCGGAATTGCCCGATATCGACGTGCTGATGGTGCCGCGTCAGGACGAGCCGCCGCTGGGTGTCGGCGAATCCGCCTCTGTCCCCAGTGCCTCGGCCATTGCCAACGCGGTCTACGATGCGACTGGCATCCGTTTCCGCGAACTGCCGCTGACACCGGAGCTGGTGCTGTCGGCACTAAGGGGCGATGCGTCCGCAGCGCCGACCACGACGTCTGCGCCCAAGAAGCGATGGTGGAACTTCGGTCTGTCTGCGGCTGGTGCCGTGGCGGCGATCGCCGGCCTGGCGACGATGGCGTCGCCCTGGCGCCCGGCCATCGCCACCATCGAGAGGCCCGATACGAACGTCTACAGCGCCGCCACCATCGAGCGAGGTAGGCTGGCCGCGGCAGTCGGCGCCTGCAATGTCTGCCATGTGGGCAGTGACGGAACGCCCTTTGCCGGCGGGCGGCGGTTCGATACTGCCTTCGGGACTGTCTACGCGACCAATATCACCCCGGACGTGACCAACGGTATCGGGGGCTGGTCCTATCCGGCCTTCGAGCGTGCCATGCGCGAGGGCATCAGCCGCGATGGCCATCACCTCTACCCGGCCCATCCCTATACATCGTTTGCCGGTGCGGAAGATGCGGACCTACAGGCGCTCTATGCATACTTGATGACGCAAACAG
>NZ_SCFL01000078.1:0-897 GCF_007000305.1 Rhizobium sp. rho-13.1
AGTTGCTTGATGTGGTCGACAAGCCAATCGAGTTCTTCCTTGGTGATTTCGTAGTGAGCCGAATAACGGGCATCCACATAGGCACGATCAAGCCTTGTGAATGATCGCGTCGCAAACTTTGTGTCACGTGCCCACGCCTCAATTAAGCGTTGATCGACGCGCTCGGCATGGGTTCTGAGCATGTTAAGGCGGTGCGATTTCGGGCTGTAAAGCGTCAGTACGAGAAGCGCGCAGTGATAAAAGCGTTCGGTCGCCTGATGCAAATTGAACGCGGCAAGCTTGAAATTTTTCCGGCTGAGACAAAACTCCGCTATTGCGATAAATTCTACTGCATCCGGAAACCACTGATCGAAATGCCGCTGCGCCTCTTGCCGCTCAGCTTCTGGCGCCAGTGACTTGGGCTCGGTTAGCGGATGCCCCGGGGCTTCGTATAGCATGATGCCATCACGGGCGATGTCGACAAAGAAGGGCAGGCCGCGGGCAAGTTTATCATTCACGTCCGGCAAGCTATGAACGATGACTTTAGCCGGCGTCTGGAGGCGCTGTGTGACGGTAAATTCCTGTGTGAGGTGTTCGTCTATCTTAAGCCAGACTTCGTTTTCCTCAGCAAATCTGTTGGTGTTGACGATGGCCAGAAGGTCGTAGTCGGAGCGATAACCACTGTCGTGGTCTTCGACCCAGTCACCACGAGCGTAGGAGCCAAACAGGATCAACTTCAGGATCCGTCCAGCCCGAGCTTTTTCGGAAAGCTTGGTCTTCTGGGCGTCCTCGAACTCCTCAAATATGATCTTCACGACCTGAGACAGCTCGCGGCGTTTTCTGTCGGGGAGATGATCAAGTTGCTCGGGGAAGATCAAAAAAATGGCCTCATGAAATTTTCTTTGGACGTCGCACTTA
>NZ_SCFL01000079.1:0-894 GCF_007000305.1 Rhizobium sp. rho-13.1
TCGCGTCTACCGGCATTGGCCCTTGCGAGCGACATCAGCATCGGGCCGATGGCGAACTCGCCGCGCTCCGTCCTGCAGGTGAGGTCGCGCAGATATCTGACGGCCGACGTGATGCTGCCGGCCCGTTCCAGCACGCAGGCCGTGACGGTCGCCGCATTCTCGGGCCCCATGATGGCGCAAGCCTCCTCGTAGGCGCTGGGGCTGACCCCCATCAGGTCTCGCCAATTGCCGATACTGCCGCCCGGGCCGCAGGACAGGATTTCCGGGCAGGCCTGCAACACAAGCCCGAGCGGAAACGCCTTTAGGCCCGGTTGATCTCTGCTCGCCGTCGTGGTTTCACCAAACGGCCATCCGTTAGGCTTTTGCGCTCGAAAGCCTCATCCGCCGCAGGGGCCTCATCGATCTCTTCGACAATAGGCGTGATGTCATGGATGTCGGGCGAGCGTGGGATCCGGGCTACGAGATCGCGGAAATGCCCTTGTACCATAGGCCAGTCACCCGGCACGCCCTCTTCCAGCGCCGTCGCGATCAGCTTGGCAATGTCACGCCGGCAGAGCGACAGGCGCTCGCGCATCGCCCTGAGCGGGCTGGTCGACGGTGACCTGCGCTGCCAGTGTCTGGATTCATCAGAGCGGGCAATCAGCGGGGCGATATTGAAGCCATAGGCCTGGTCGACCTCCCCCTCCCCGTCCCGGCGCGCAAAGCGCTTGCCGTTCGGGCTATCCTTGCGCACCAGCAATCCGGCGTCCATCAGCGCTGCCAGATGGCGGCGCAGCGTCGCTGGCGCAATGCCGTGGGCGCGGATCGACAGCTGGGCGTTGGAGGGAAAGACAGCGAGGCCGTGCTTTGCACTGAGCTCATTGCCCAGATAGAAGCTCAGCAGCGCGTTCAGCA
>NZ_SCFL01000007.1:0-189158 GCF_007000305.1 Rhizobium sp. rho-13.1
ATTCGACACCCTCGAGGATCACCCACCCGTCAAGCCGCAGGCAATAGGCAAACCATACCGTAAGTACACAAAGGCTGGAGTCGACCAGGAGTGCAAAGGCGCGCTTTGTTACGCGCGGCAAAGCCAAAAAGGGCATAACGAGCCGATCGGCAGGTACCATCAACAATTTCCTCAGGCGCCGGTCATCCCAGTCCGCAATTGCATTTCTTCCGGGCGTATTCGCCCGTCTCCAGCACACCTAGTATGTCTTGCTGCTTCCAACAGCAAAAGGCAATTGCGCGAGACAGCCGCGCTGCGTCTTTCGCAACGCTATAGCGCAAATTCACCACTCGCGGCAAAAGGAAAACCTCTGGCGCGATTATTGTTTTGAAAGGGATAATCCCAAGTCCTTAAACGGGTGGCAGATCTGCGGCTGCCTATCTCTGGACCTGCCGTGAACCTGTCTGTATGCAGAGAGTATAAACGCGCGGCGAGACCGCTAACCCGTGGGCGACTGATATGAAAATCTCGATCGCTGGCATGGCGCGCAGGTTTGCGATGCTATCGACGGCCCTCATAGGGCTCGTGACCTTCGCCGGCAGCGGCGAGGCAGCGGGGCTTTGCTATCGCGGGATCAATCTTTCGGGCGCTGAGTACGGTGATCGCGATGGCGTCGCAGGTACGGACTACATCTACCCTACGGAAGCAACCGTGCATTACTTTGCCGGCAAGGGCATGAATGTCGTCCGCCTGCCCTTCCTCTGGGAGCGGCTGCAGCCCGAGTTGAACGAGAAACTCGATGACGAAGAACTTTCGCGCCTGAAGGCGGCCGTCGACCGGATCCACAAGAACGGGATGACAGTCGTTCTCGACCCGCACAACTACGCCCGTTACGACAAGGTGACGATTTCGCAGGATCCGGTCACCGATGATGCATTCGGTGATTTCTGGTCGCGGCTTGCCGGGGCCTTCGCCAACCAGCCGAGCACAGTCTTTGGCCTGATGAACGAGCCGCACGATATCAAGGCACCGGATTGGCTTAAAGCGGCGAATACCGCGATCGGCAGGATCCGCGCGATCGGTGCCCGTAATCTCATCCTCGTTCCCGGGACGATCTGGACCGGTGCCCACTCATGGAGCGAGGAAAGGCTCGGCGGCGGCTCGAACGCCGAGATCATGCTTGGCGTAACGGACCCGCTCAATTTCTACGCCTATGAATTTCACCAGTATCTAGACGCTGACTGGTCAGGAACCCACGCTCTCTGCGAAGGCACCGAGAAGGCACGCACCGGTATCACTGACGTCACCAACTGGCTGAGGCAGAACCATAAACGGGGATTTCTGGGCGAGTTCGGCGCCGCCGGCAATCAGCCCTGCCTTGACGGGCTTCAGAGTATGCTCGACATCCTCGGCAAGAACAGCGATGTCTGGCTCGGCTGGAGCTACTGGGCGGCGGGCGACTGGTGGCCGGAGAGCGAGCCGCTCAACGTGCAACCGCGCAAGACACCGGACCGGCCGCAGATGGCGCTGCTGGCAACTGCGGCCAAGAACCAGCGTATGGCGAAAGCATGCAGCGCGACCGTAAAATAAGCGAGAGCAAAGACCGGCGATGGTCCGCAGGGACACGACTTCTCTTTCACGGACCGCGCTTCCACTCCGTATCCCTATGGGCGACCGGCTTGGGGCAAACGTGATGCGCGATAGCGAAAGCAGCAATGTCCAGGAAATTGGCTTCATCCTGATCCCAGGCTTTGCGCTGATGTGCTACGCCTCGGCGGTGGAGCCGCTGAGGGCGGCCAATCTCCTCGCCGGTCGGGAAATCTATCGCTTTCGCGTGTTCTCACCGCAAGGTGTATTCGCAGTCGCCTCGAATGGCGTGCAGGTTCCCGCAGAACCTCTGCCGGGTCGCGGTGAACGGCTGCACACGGTCTTCGTGGTTGCCGGCGGCCACCCTGACGAATGGAACTGGCCGGGCGTCTATAGCGCGCTCCGGGCCCTCGATCGCGACGGGGTACGCATCGGCGGCATCTCTGGTGGGCCGTACCTGCTGGCCGCAGCCGGACTTCTCTCCGGCGAGCGCTTCACCATCCACTGGGAGCATGCCCCGGCGCTAATCGAGGATTTTCCCGGCATGACGCCGTTGCAGGCGCGCTACATCATCGACGGCAAGCGGTTGACCTGCGGCGGTGGCGTTGCGCCGCTGGACATGCTGCACGCGATCATTGCGGCCCGCATGGGTGCAGATTTTGCCCGCCGGGTTAGCGACTGGTACCTGCACCGGCATGTCAGTTCGGCCGCAGAGCCGCAGCGGGCTTCCGAGGCCGAACGCCATGGCACGCACCATCCTATCCTGCTTGCGGTGATCGAGAAGATGGAGACGACGATCGAGCAGCCGCTCGATCGCAAGGCGATGGCGACCTTCGCGCGGATCACGCCACGCCATCTCGACCGGCTATTTGCAACCAGGCTAAACTCGACATTCCTGGCAGAATACCACCGAATAAGGCTGGCCCATGCGCGAAAGCTGCTGCAGCAAAGCAGCCTATCCATCTCCGAAATCGCCTTTGCCTGCGGCTTCTCCAACCCCGGACATTTTTCTCGCTGCTATCGGCAGGCTTATGGCGGACCTCCGAAAACTGCCCGTAAAACAAACTGACACGATCAGACAATCTTTCTTTAAGGGAAATTTATTTTCTTCCTAGTTGAAGTATTCCAAGATTCTTGCTAGGCCTTTTTCGCAACGATCATTCGGAGGATTTCATCATGTGCGGCATTGTCGGCCTGTTCCTCAAGGACAAAAGCCTGGAACCCCAGTTGGGCGCGATGCTGTCCACGATGCTGGTGACGATGACCGACCGTGGGCCGGATTCGGCTGGTATCGCGATCTACGGGGGCTCTCAAGGGCGCGACGCCAAGATCACCGTGCAATCCGCGACGCCTGCGAAGGATTTTGCCGGACTTCAGGCAGAGCTGGAAGAGGCGCTGGGACAGACGATTGCGGTCGAGATCAAAAGCAGCCATGCCGTCATTACGCTCCCGAAAGACAAGCTGGATGATGCCCGCTCGGCGCTAGGCGAAATTCGCCCGGATATCCGCGTGATGAGCAGCGGCGATTCGATCGAGATTTATAAGGAAACCGGCCTGCCGCGCGATGTCGTGGCGCGCTTCGGCGTCGCCGACATGTCCGGCACGCACGGCATCGGCCACACCCGCATGGCGACGGAGTCTGCGGTCACCACGCTCGGCGCCCATCCGTTTTCCACAGGCTCGGACCAGTGCCTGGTGCACAACGGCTCGCTCTCCAACCACAACAACCTGCGCCGCACGCTGAAGCATCAGGGCATGCGCTTCGAGACAGAGAACGATTCCGAAGTCGCGGCCGCCTACCTGACGGCCGAAATGGCAAAGGGCAAAAACCTTGGAGCGGCACTGGAAGGTGCTGTCGACGATCTCGACGGCTTCTTCACCTTCGTCGTCGGCACCAAATCCGGTTTCGGCGTGCTGCGCGATGCCATCGCCTGCAAGCCCGCCGTGATGGCCGAGACCGACCAGTATGTCGCCTTCGGTTCGGAATACCGGGCGTTGGTCAGCCTGCCCGGTATCGAGGCTGCGCGTGTCTGGGAGCCGGAGCCGGCGACCGTTTATTTCTGGGAGCACTAAACTGGCTCTACGCCGGATGCCTCTATCCCCTTCCAAGTTACCAATTGCAGGACAGAACATGCCCACCTTCGATCTGGCGATCACGCCGCTCCGCGATCTCAATCAGGCCCTGCATGACATTGCGCCGGGATCCAACGATCTGCATTTCGAGGTGATCAACCCGCGCGGCAGCCATGCCGTCGCTTGCGGCGTGCATGCGCCGGTTGCCATCGATGTGCAGGGCAATGTCGGCTATTATTGCGGCGGCATGAACGAAGACGCCACCATCACCATCCACGGATCGGCCGGCCCCGGTGTCGGCGAAAACATGATGTCCGGGACGATTGTCGTCAAAGGCGACGCTTCGCAATATGCCGGCGCGACGGCCTGCGGCGGCATGCTGGTCATCGAGGGTAACGCCTCGTCGCGCTGCGGCATCTCGATGAAGGGCGTCGATATCGTCGTGCGCGGCAGCATCGGCCATATGTCGGCCTTCATGGCGCAGGCGGGTAACCTGGTGGTGCTCGGCGATGCCGGCGATGCCTTGGGCGACTCGCTCTACGAAGCGAAGATTTTCGTGCGCGGTACGGTGAAAAGCCTGGGCGCGGACTGCATCGCCAAGGAGATGAAGCCAGAACACCTGAGGTTGCTGGCCGAACTGCTCGAAAAGGCCGGCATCACAGACGTCAAGCCGGAGGAATTCAACCGCTACGGCTCGGCGCGCAAGCTCTATACTTTCAATGTCGACAATGCGGACGCCTATTGAGCGTCAGACCAAGGCAGTCAGCGGGGACTTTCCGCTGCGACAAAAAAACAATGCGATCAATCGAGGTCCGCCATGAGCTACCAGAACCCGCCGACCACGCCACGTTCCTCGGCAACCTTCGACGAATATACGATGTCGGAAATCCGCCGGGCTGCGGCAACCGGCATCTATGATATCAGAGGCGGCGGCGCCAAGCGCAAGCTGCCGCATTTCGACGACCTGCTGTTTCTCGGCGCTTCGATCTCGCGCTATCCGCTGGAAGGCTACCGCGAAAAGTGTGAGACCAATGTCGTGCTTGGCAGCCGCTTCGCCAAGAAGCCGATCGAACTCAAGATCCCGATCACCATTGCCGGCATGAGCTTCGGATCGCTATCAGGCCCGGCCAAGGAAGCGCTCGGACGTGGCGCGACGATCGCCGGGACTTCGACCACAACCGGCGACGGCGGTATGACGGAGGAAGAGCGCGGCCATTCGCAGATCCTCGTCTACCAGTACCTGCCATCGCGCTACGGCATGAACCCCAAGGACCTGCGCCGCGCCGACGCCATTGAGATCGTCATCGGACAAGGCGCCAAGCCCGGCGGTGGCGGGATGCTGCTCGGCCAGAAGATATCGGACCGGGTCGCCGACATGCGCACCCTTCCGAAGGGCATCGACCAGCGCTCTGCCTCGCGCCACCCCGATTGGACCGGGCCCGACGATCTTGAGATCAAGATCATGGAGTTGCGCGAAATCACCAACTGGGAAAAGCCGATCTATGTGAAGGTCGGCGGCGCCCGTCCCTACTATGACACGGCACTTGCGGTAAAAGCCGGCGCCGATGTCGTGGTCCTCGACGGCATGCAGGGCGGCACGGCGGCAACGCAGGAAGTCTTTATCGAGAATGTGGGCATGCCGACGCTCGCCTGCATCCGTCCCGCAGTACAGGCGCTGCAGGATCTCGGCATGCATCGCAAGGTGCAGCTGATCATCTCCGGCGGCATCCGCAATGGTGCCGATGTTGCAAAGGCTCTGGCGCTCGGCGCCGATGCCGTCTCGATCGGTACGGCAGCGCTGGTTGCCATTGGCGAAAACGACCCGCGCTGGGCAGCAGAATATGCGGCGCTCGGCACGACAGCCGAAGCCTATGACGATTGGCACGAAGGCAAGGACCCGGCGGGCATCACCACCCAGGATCCGGAACTGATGAAGCGCGTCGACCCGGTTGCTGCCGGGCGCCGGCTTGCCAATTATCTGAAGGTGATGACGCTGGAAGCGCAAACCATCGCCAGGGCCTGCGGAAAGAACCACGTACACAATCTGGAGCCGGAAGATCTGTGCGCGTTGACGATCGAGGCGTCGGGCATGGCGCAGGTGCCGCTGGCCGGCACCTCCTGGATCCCCGGCAAGGGCGGCTTCTGACATGGCCGTCTATACTGCGACCATCTTGTGGGAGCGGGGCGCGGCAGAGCCGTTCACCGACAATCGCTATGGTCGCGGACATTTCTGGTCGTTCGACGGCGGCGTCAGCGTTCGCGCCTCGTCCTCGCCGCACGTGGTACCGCGCTACTCGGATCCATCCGGCGTCGATCCGGAGGAAGCCTTTATTGCCAGCCTTTCGTCCTGCCATATGCTGACGTTTCTCTACCTCGTGGCCAAGCGCGGCTTCGTGGTCAACCGCTACGAAGATGTCGCCGAAGGCGTGATGGCAAAGAACGAGAGCGGTCGCATGTGGGTCGCCAAAGTCGTGCTGCGTCCGCGCATTGTCTGGGAGGGCAATGGTCCGGACGCGAAGGCGGCTGCCGAACTGCATCACCTGGCCCATGACGAATGCTTTATCGCGAATTCGGTGCGCACGGAAGTGGCCTGCGAACCCGTAGACTGACAGGCCGGAAAGGCCGCAGCAAAAACCAAATGGGGAACTGAACGATGACGATCAATCTCGAGACGTGGGCGAAGGAACGCGGCGTCAAATACTTTATGATCAGCTACACTGACCTGTTCGGCGGCCAGCGGGCAAAGCTCGTACCAAGCCAGGCGATTGCAGGCATGCAGGCCGATGGTGCCGGTTTCGCTGGCTTTGCCACCTGGCTCGACATGACGCCGGCGCATCCGGATCTGTTTGCAGTGCCCGATGCCTCGTCGGCCATCCAGCTGCCGTGGAAGAAGGATGTTGCTTGGGTTGCAGCCGATTGTGTGATGGAGGGCAAGCTGGTCGAGCAGGCGCCGCGCAACGTGCTGAAGAAGCTGATTGCCGAGGCCAAGGCGCTTGGAAAGCGCGTCAAGACGGGTGTGGAGGCCGAGTTCTTCCTGATCACGGCGGACGGCGAACAGATCTCCGACAAATACGATACGGCCGACAAGCCCTGCTACGACCAGCAGGCGGTCATGCGCCGCTATGACGTCATCACCGAGATCTGCGACTACATGCTGGAACTCGGCTGGGGCCCGTACCAGAACGACCACGAGGATGCCAACGGCCAGTTCGAGATGAACTGGGAGTTCGACGACGCGCTCATCACCGCCGACAAGCATTCCTTCTTCAAGTTCATGGTCAAATCCGTTGCAGAAAAGCACGGGCTGCGCGCTACGTTCATGCCCAAGCCCTTCAAGGGCCTGACCGGCAACGGCTGCCATTGCCACATCTCGGTCTGGGATACCGACGGCAAGACCAACGTCTTTGCCGACAAGAGCATGGATTTCGGGCTATCGTCCGAGGGCCGCCAGTTTCTCGGCGGTATCATGAAGCATGCCTCGGCGCTGGCGGCGATCACCAATCCGACCGTGAATTCCTACAAGCGCATCAATGCGCCGCGCACGACCTCCGGCGCCACCTGGTCGCCGAACACGGTGACATGGACCGGCAACAACCGCACCCACATGGTGCGCGTACCCGGGCCGGGTCGCTTCGAGCTGCGGCTGCCCGATGGCGCGGTCAATCCGTACCTGCTGCAGGCGGTAATCATCGCTGCCGGCCTCGACGGGCTCAACACCAATGCCGATCCCGGCAGGCATTACGACATCGACATGTATGCCGAAGGCCATCTCGTGAAGGACGCGCCGCGCCTGCCGCTGAACCTTCTCGATGCCTTGCGCGAATACGACAAGGACGAGGGACTGAAGCAGGCGATGGGCCTCGAATTCTCCGCCGCCTTTGTCAAGCTCAAGCACCAGGAATGGAATAGCTATGCCTCGCACTTCACGCAGTGGGAGCGCGATACGACGCTGGACATCTAGGACGGCGGCATTTGGAAATCCCGCGCAAGCACTTCCCTGCCAACGGCGGGGATACGCGTTCCGACGACGCAATGGGAACGGGATTTTCGCTTGCCTGCCGTAATCTGCAAGCGAATGGGCTGCGGGCTTGCAAGGTGATCTAGGCGCCGGTAGGCCCTGGCTTTGCGGATTGCGCTGCGCATCCGGCTATCCGGCGCCCATGCTTTGATTTATGCAGGTCCAAAACCTGCGAATGAGGGAACAGACATGAAGAGCTACGTGCTGACGGTATCCTGCCAATCAACGCGCGGGATCGTTGCTGCCATTTCAACCTATCTGGCCGCCCAGGGTTGCAACATAGTCGATTCATCGCAATTCGACGACCTCGATACCGGCAAGTTCTTCATGCGCGTCAGTTTCATGTCCGAGGAAGGCATCGCGCAGGAGGCGCTGGTCGAGGGCTTCAAGCCGATAGCCGCGACCTTCAAGATGGATGCCGAAATCCACGATGCGACGAAGCGCATGAAAGTACTGCTGATGGTGTCGCGCTTCGGCCATTGTCTCAACGACCTGCTCTATCGCTGGAAGATCGGCGCTCTACCGATCGACATTGTCGGCGTCGTATCCAACCATTTCGAATACCAGAAGGTCGTCGTCAACCATGACATTCCCTTTCACCACATCAAGGTGACCAAGGAAAACAAGGTGAAGGCCGAAGCGGAGATCATGGACGTGGCCGAGCAGACCGGCACGGAGCTGATCGTGCTTGCCCGCTATATGCAGATCCTGTCGGATGACATGTGCCGCAAGATGTCGGGGCGGATCATCAATATCCACCACTCCTTCCTGCCTAGCTTCAAGGGCGCCAACCCCTACAAGCAAGCCTATGAGCGCGGCGTCAAGCTGATCGGCGCCACGGCGCATTATGTCACTGCCGATCTCGACGAAGGCCCGATCATCGAGCAGGATACGGCACGGGTCACCCACGCGCAGAGCGCCGAGGACTATGTGTCCATCGGTCGCGACGTCGAGAGCCAGGTGCTCGCCCGCGCCATCCACGCCCATATCCATCACCGGACCTTCATCAACGGCAACCGAACAGTCGTCTTCCCGGCAAGCCCCGGCAGCTATGCTTCGGAGCGCATGGGTTAGCCGGACATAACGGCGAGCAAAATCGACATTCTCGGCGTTTGCGCCCCGGCGGATTGCATCTTTGTCTTGTGGCTGCCAGGATTTGCCGTATCTGCTTCTTGCAGTAAGTGATCCGGGGGGTGTCATGACCGACCAAGCGCTCGTCAACCGCATGCAATTGCCGAGGCCCGAAGTCACGGTGGCAGACGCTGCCGAAATTGCAGCGACCTATTATGGTCTCTCGGGCGAGTTCATCGAACTCGGCAGCCAGCAGGACCGGAACTTCCGGCTCGATACCGGCGAAGCGCGCTACGTGCTGAAAATCTGCTATGCGGATTATGCCACCGTCGAGCTCGAAGCACAGAATGCCGCGCTTCGCTATCTTCGCGCGATGGACGGGGCACCGCGCGTTCCGGAGATCATCCCGACAGTCGGCGGTGCCGAGATCGTCGCTTTGAGCATCAACGACCAGGACCTCCAGATCCGGCTCCTGAGCTATGTCGAGGGCCAGGGCCTGACGCGCCGCAAGCATCTGCCGACAGCGACGGTGGCAGCGCTCGGGTCGCTTTGTGCCAGGTTGGCAAAGTCGCTTTCCGGTTTCGACCATCACGGGCTCGACCGTACCCTGCAGTGGGATCTGCGCCGGGCCGGCCCGGTGGCGGTGCATTTGTTGTCTGCGATCACAAATCACGAGGCCCGCGACCGCATCGCCAAGGCCATGGTGACGGCAGTCAAGCGCATCCAGCCGCTGGCGGCGCATCTGCGCGTGCAGCCGGTGCACCACGACATCACCGGCGACAATGTCGTGGCGCGGCCGGATGGTCATGGCAATCTCATTCCCGATGGGGTGATCGACTTCGGCGACATCATCAAGGGCTGGGTGGTCGGCGACCTCGCCGTGACATGCGCCTCCCTTCTGCATCATGCGGATGGCGATCCGCTGTTTATCCTGCCGGCGGTTGCCGCCTACCATGCCGTGATGCCGCTGAGCGGGGTCGAGTTGCAGGCTCTGTGGCCGCTGATCGTCGCGCGCGCCGTGATCCTGGTGGCGAGCAGCGAGCAGCAGCTGGCGATCGATCCCGACAATAGTTATGTCCGTGACAACATTGTCCTCGAGCGCGAGATCTTCGAGGTCGCGACGTCCACCAATGCCGATTTCATGGACGCTGCCATTCTGAGGGCGGTCGGCATCGATCCGCAGCCCATCGACACCTCGGCGTGGATGCCGCTGCTTGCAGGCATCGACACTGCGGATATTCTTTCGCTCGATCTGTCGACAACGAGCCCGCTGCTGGACGATGGCAACTGGCTGGAGCCTGATATCGATTGGCGACTGCTGGCGAAGGCAGCCAGCGAGACGGGATTGGCAGCGACGCGGTACGGAGAGTTCCGCCTGTCGCTGACGGAACCGCTTGCCCTGCAACCGCCAAAGAATTTTGCCCTGCACTGCGACGTCTGCCTGCCCGCCGGCACCATCGTCAACGCGCCCTTTGCCGGCAGCATCATCAACGACGCCCAGCATCTGGTGCTGGTAGGACAGGATGTCTGCCTGCACCTCGACGGCATCGCCTGCAGCCTGGAAGACGGCGCCGAGATTGCTGCCGGCCACGTTCTCGGATCGATAGCCGGAGAAGAAGGCGCGGTCGGCGGGTTGCGGGTGCAGCTTTGCCGCAGTCCCGCGCTGGTGCCGCCGCTGCTGTGTGCCCGCCATGCGGCCCCGGCCTGGTCGGCGCTTTGCCCTTCACCGTCTGCGTTGCTCGGGCCCGGGATCGAAGCCCCCAAGGCAAGCGGCGCCGAAAGGCTGGCCTGCCGGATGCGCCATCTTGCGGCCTCGCAGAAGCACTATTACGCAAACCCGCCACAGATCGAGCGCGGGTGGCGCGAATATCTCTTCGACGTCGAAGGCCGCACCTATATCGACATGATCAACAACGTCACGATCCTCGGCCATGCCCATCCACGCCTCAACGCGGCGATTGGCCGGCAGTGGTCGCTGCTCAATACCAACTCGCGTTTTCACTATGCGGCAATCGCAGATTTTTCAGAGCGGCTGGCCGCACTTGCGCCGAAGGGCCTCGACTGCGTGTTCCTGGTCAACAGCGGTTCGGAGGCGAACGATCTCGCCCTGCGGCTTGCCTGGGCCTATACCGGCGCCCGCAACATGCTCTGCCTGAAGGAGGGCTATCATGGCTGGTCGGTCGCCAGCGACGCGGTCTCGACTTCGCTTGCCGACAACCCGCAAGCCCTGACAACGCGGCCAGACTGGGTGCATGCAGCACCGGCGCCGAACAGCTTTCGTGGGCAGTTTCGCGGACCCGACGCAGGCAACGCCTATCTCGAAGCAACGAGGCCATTGATCGATGCCGTCCGTGAAAGTGGCGAGGGCCTGGCTGGCGTGATTGCAGAATCACTCTGCGGCAATGCCGGCGGTATCGTGCCGCCCGAGGGCTACCTCAGCCAGATCTATGCGCTCGTGCGCGACGCTGGCGGCCTCTGCATCGCCGACGAGGTGCAGATCGGTTATGGCCGGCTCGGGGATTTTTTCTGGGGGTTCGAGCAGCAGGGCGTGGTCCCCGACATCATTACGATCGCCAAGGGCATGGGCAACGGCCACCCTCTCGGTGCTGTCATCACCAGCAGGCCGATTGCCGATGCGCTGGAACGGCAAGGCTATTTCTTCTCCTCGACAGGTGGAAGTCCGGTGAGTTCGATCGTCGGCATGACCGTGCTCGACATCCTGGAGGACGAGGCGCTGCAGAACAATGCTCGAGTTGTCGGTGAACACCTGAAGGCCCGGATGGTGTCGATGATGGAGCGCTTTCCCCTGATCGGCGCGGTACATGGCATGGGACTATATCTCGGCCTGGAACTGATCACCGACCGTGATTCGCTCGCGCCTGCAACCATGGAGACGGCGGCGCTCTGCGATAGGCTGCTGGAACTCGGCGTCATCGTGCAGCCGACCGGCGATCACCTCAACGTGTTGAAGATCAAGCCGCCACTTTGCATCAGCAGGGAGAGCGCCGAATTTTTCCTGCAAGCCCTGGAAAAGGCGCTCATCGAGGCTTCGGAGAACCTGGGTTTGGCCGTTAACCATTAGGGTCATTTGGCGACCCGGCTGATTTTCAACCGTTGGGGGATTGTCCGGCTGATCCCAAATTCCTATCTCTGGCGCGTCGGAGAAGGAGCGAATCCCGGCGTCGGGTATATACGGAAGAACGAATTATCTTTCGCAGATATGCTCGATAGCCGGAACGATATTTCGACAACAGGCAAATTTTTGACATCGACCAGAATATGTTTGCGATGGAAACCAGGCTATAATCTACTAACTGAGTAGACAAACTTGGCTCCATCGTCCGGTACCCCGGATATCGCGGGGACCTCAAAAGTGCAACGCCAACGCAAGGGAAGTGACATGAGAAAAGACACACTTATCGCATGCCCGCCTTGGGAGCTTGTGCTGGACCAAGACTGCTCGGGCTTTCGCTCCGGCCCGCGCTGTCGAATGTGACGTTCGTCCCTTTCGGAACAACATCGTCATTTTTCCATAACCGTGCATAGCGCGGTGGGAGTATCGCATGAAGAAGCAAGTTATCGAGTATGCAGGCGTGCCTGTCGGTATCGTCGTTCCTGACGACAATCAATTGCGGTTCATTGCCGTGAAATACCATGTCCATGACCTGGATGAGCGCCGCTTCGGCAGCGCTGACGAAGTCAGGCTCGCCATTCGCGACCTCTTGGCACGCAGCCCTGCAAAGCCCATTCACGTCTAGGCTCAGTTAAGGGCCAAAGTCGGCATTGTCGTCCAAATCCTGCCAAGCAAGACCGGTTCAGCGGAAGCTGTGCCGGTCTTGTCTTTTCCAATGCCTTGCGATCCTATCGCCATCCGACCATAGCGACAGGATATTCCCGTGACCGTTTCCCGCAATCTGCTGACTGACATAGAGGGTGTTTCCGTCGGCCACTGCACCGACCTAAAGCTCGGGTCCGGTGTCACCGTCATCGTCTTCGATGCACCGGCCGTTGCTTCCGGCACGGTGATGGGCGGCGCGCCCGGCGGGCGGGATACGGCGCTGCTCGATCCGTCGATGTCGGTGGGCGCAGTCGATGCGCTCGTGCTTTCAGGAGGCTCGGCATTCGGGCTGGATGCGGCGGGCGGCGTACAGGCGGCGCTGCGCGAGATTGGACGCGGATTGCAGGTCGGCACCACGCGCGTGCCGATCGTACCACAGGCGATCCTGATGGATCTGCTGAACGGAGGAGACAAGGACTGGGGCCTGCATTCCCCCTATCGCGACATGGGCTATGAGGCATTCGTCGCAGCGACCAAGGGCGAATTTACCCTCGGAAGCATCGGTGCCGGCACTGGGGCCACGACGGCAACGTTCAAGGGAGGCCTTGGGTCGGCGAGTGCTGTCACAAGCGGCGGACACCGAATTGCCGCGCTGGTCGCAGTCAATGCGCTGGGCACGCCTACCATCGGAGACGGTCCGCATTTCTGGGCCGCGCCGTTCGAGGAGAACAACGAATTCGGAGGTCTTGGCATGCCTCCCGCCATTTCCACGGCAGACCGGGCGATGCGCTTGAAGGGGGTCAATATCACGGCAACCACCATCGGCGTCGTCGTCACGGATGCCATCGTCACCAAAGTGGAGGCACACCGGCTGTCAATCATGGCGCAGGACGGACTGGCTCGCGCCCTGTTGCCGGCCCATCTGCCATTCGACGGCGACACAGTCTTTGCAGCATCGACCGGCGCCCGGCCGATGGAAGGCATGATTGACTTTCTCGAACTCTGCCAACTCTCGACGACGGTGATGGCACGCGCTATTGCACGTGGCGTCCATCAAGCAACTGCCCTGCCCTTCGACGGCGCACAGCCAGCCTGGGGTGACCTGTTCGGATCCTCGAGGCCCTGATGCCCGAGAGGAGCGTATATTACCTGTGTTGAATTTTCATACTCTCTAATTCTATTAATAATTGTATGCAACCATTTCGATCACTCATTCGTTGTGTTGTATGGATATGAAAATCTGGGACGTCATGGTGACCGTCGAGGCTCCTAAAGCTGGTGAATTCAGGCACGTTGGAAGCGCGCTCGATGCCGTAGACTGCCTCTATTCCTGCTGGCCAGGCCCACAGGGGGATACCCATCGCATGGCTATCAACATCTGTCTTGCAGTGCTCGACAACGATAAGCCGACCAGCGCGTCACGCGAAGCCTTCATTGCTGCAGCCAAGGATGCAGATATTTTCGTCGACTACTGACGAGCAATCAATCCGGAAAGCGATAGACGACGTCACCGAAACGTCCAGTCGGGAATACATAAAATAGCCTGACCGGCGCATCCGTCTCATTCCTCAATCCGTGCTCCGCATTGCCGGGAATAAAGATCACATCACCCGCAGCGACGAGCGTCTCGGTCCCGTCGATGCTCATGACGCCAGTGCCTTCGAGCATATAGTAGATCTCCGGTTCGGCGTGGCGATGCAGTTGCCTCGAACCGCCGCCCGGCGCGATTTCGGCGACGCCGGCGCACATGCTGTCGGTGGGGGTGATGTCGCTGCTGAGCAGTGTGTAGAAGGCGACGCTGCCGCGTACGGGATCGTCCCATTCCTCTCTTGGCCGATACTCGACCCGGGTTATCACAGCCTGAGGTATGTTCATTTTAGTGCTGGCCTTGAGAAACTGGGCGGACGTCTCACCTCAGCGTGAGGCATGCGGATAGTTCAGACACGCGGCATAGGCCGCGTGTCGTCTGCAAGGCTCAGGCCGGAAGCTGGAAGATGACATTTGCGACGAGCACCACCGCAAGTCCTGCTGCCAGCGCTACATATGGCAGGATACCGGCTTTCTTCACACCGAGGTCCTGGCCGACGAGACCGAGGTCCTCCATCGCGCCTTCCGGAAATTTCCCGCCGTCCCTGACGAAATGGCGGTAGGCGAAGACCGGCAGGATCAGGGCTGCGAAGATGAAGCCGACCCAGAGCGCATTGGAGTATCCCCAGACCTTGGCGCCGGCACCAAGAAACAATGCGTTGACGAACGCCAGTATCGTGTTGAGACCGATCAGCCATGTCGGCGCCTTCCAGGGGCGCTCGATGTGGCCGCTATCCATACGGTGGATCCAGCCGGCATTGAGATTGAGAAAATTGAAGATGATGTAACCGACATTGGATACCGCCAGTACGAAGAAGTACCCGGCCGTGTCAGAGGCGATCGCCAGCAGGAACAGGTTGAAGGCAAAATCCGTCCACATGGCGCGCGTCGGTGCGCCGTGCTCGTTGACGTGATCAAGATACTTCGGCAGCCAGCCGTCCTTCGAGCCTTGATAGAGCGTCCGCGAGGAGCCGGCCATCGCTGTCATGATGGCCAGGAAGAGCGCCATGATCATCAGGATAACCAGTAACTGCGTGACGATCTTGCCGCCATGCACCAGCCCGCCAAGCGCCTCGCCGACGCCCGTTCCATCGACGATCCCCGGTGCCAGCATGCCCGTCTGGCCAAGTACGGCCTGGAACGTGAATGGAATGAGGAAAAAGAACAGGCAGCAGAGCAGGCCGGAATAGAAGATCGCCTTGAACGTATCTGTCTTCGGGTTTTTCAGTTCGCGCGTGTAGCAGACGGCGGTCTCGAAGCCGTAGGTCGACCAGGCGGCGATATAGAGACCGCCAAGGAACAGTGTCCAGCCGCCATTGCTCCAGGTGCCATCGACGCCGGAATAGGCAGCCGTGGGCGGCAGCAGGCCGGTGACGTTGAGCGTGTCGATCTGACCGCTGAAGATCGGATAGAGGCCGATGATCAGCAGCGGGAGGAGAACGATGATGGCCAGCCACTTCTGAACGCTGGCAGTGCCAAGAATTCCGCGGTGCTGGATGGCGAAGATGATCAGCATCAGAATGCCGCCGATGACAAAGGTGGCATTGAGGCTGGCCTTGGCGAGGAACGGAATGTTGAAAGTCACCAGCGACCAGCTTCTGATCCATGGCGTATAGGCAGCGATGCCATCGGCGGATATCAGCGCGGTAATCGCGTCTGCCTGGGTCTTGCCGGTATTGGTCGCCAGCCATTCGGCAACCCTCGGGCTATCGGCCGTGATGCTGCCGGCATGGGCGGCGATCCAGGAGACGACAAGTTGCGAATCGGCGCCCGGGATCGGGAAGAGCGCATTGAGAATGTAGCCCGCAGCAATGGCGCAGCCGAGCGACAGCACCGGCGACCAGGCAAACCAGTTGCACCAGACGGATAGCGGCGCGATGAACTTCGAATAACGCAGCCAGGCGGTGGCGCCGTAGACGGATGCGCCGCCGGACTTGTTGGCGAACATGCCGGCGATTTCGGCGTAGGTGAAGGATTGCAGGAAGCCCATCACCATGGAGATGATCCAGACGACGAAGGCCAGCTTTCCGGTTGTGCCGGCAATGCCGCCGATTGAGAACAGCACAAGCGGCGGGACGCCGGCGGCAACCCAGAAGGCGCCCTTCCAATCCAGGGATCGGATCAGCCCGCCGCTTGACGCGGCTTCGGACCCTTCGGTTTCAACGAAAGCTACCATAGCAGTCTCCTCGACCAGTTTTTGCGTCGCGCGGTATGCGCGTTCCCTTGTATTTTTGTTGGATCGTGGCGGCGCTTTTGTTCGGCAGGGCGCTTTTACAGCGTCTCCTGATCGATCCCAGTCTCAAGCGGTCGCGTCACTTATTTCTCATAGTGAATTTTTTTTCATGAGGGTCAAGTCTCTCTTTGTGTTCCATCCCAAAATTTGGATATATAAGAACATGCAGATCAGGCGGCCGATGCTCGCCGGAGGTTCGAATGCCCCATTCCGCCAACGTATTGCAGCCGCCCCGCGCCAGCCGGATCATCAGGCCCGGAATGCCGGCACTTGGGCCCGGCGGCGAGCGCTACCGGGTGAAAGGGCGAGGCTCGACCGTGATCAGGGTCAGCGCTGGCGACACAGTTGTCGTCACCGATACCGAAGGCGGCCAGCTCTGCGAGATCACGTTCATCGACGGGGCAGGCCAGTTCAATGCGGCGGGACTTGGCGTGGCGTTTTCGCGAACTGCATCAGGCCTGCAGGATATCCTCTCCGAAGGTGGCGATAGCGCCAGCCGAACGCTCGCAGCGCTGAGGCGACGCGGCGCAGACCTCAGCAAGGCCGCTGCACTGACAGTTTTCGGTGGCGGCTCTGCACCAGGGTCTTCGGCCGCGCTGACCATGACAATGGATGGATTGCTGGTCGTCGCCGCACCCGGCGCTCCCATGGATTTCGATCGGCAGGACACATCGACGGCAATCTCTGTCATGGTACAGCGCGCACGCCTGTCGCGCAGCTACGAGGAGACGCTGCCGGAGCCTATGGCCGATCCGTTGCAGGACCTGCGCATCGCGGCGGCATCGGCATCAGCCTATTTTGTCCGCGCCGGCGAATTCATCCAGATCATCGATGTCGCCGGCCGCCAATGTACCGACTTCCAGGCTTTTGCCGCCCGCAAGGTCGACAAGGGGCTCGACCGGGCCATCGACGCCACGGTCACACGGACGCTGCTCAGCCGCAGCTATCCGACACCCGGTCTTCCCTCAAAATGTTTTGACCGAGACTTCGAACCGCTTGTCGAAATCGTCCAGGACACGGTCGGAAGGCACGACGCCTTCGCCACCGCCTGCAATTCCCGCTACTATGACGACATGGGCTATCCCGGCCATGCCAATTGCACCGACAATTTCAACGATGCATTGTCGCCCTTTGGCATTGCTCCCCGCAAAGGCTGGGAGGCGATCAACTATTTCTACAACACCAACATTGACCACCAGAACCAGCTCTACCTCGACGAGCCCTGGTCGCGGCCGGGCGACTATGTGCTGATGCGGGCACTGACCGATCTCGTTTGCGTCTCCTCGTCATGTCCCGACGATATCGATGCCGCCAACGGCTGGGACCCCACAGATATCCATGTCCGTACCTACTCCGCTGACCGAAAATTCTCTCGAGCCGTGGCGACCAGAATGACTCCCGATGCAGAGCCGGACATGACCCAGGAAACCGCCTTCCATCCCCGCCTGTCCGCAATGACGCGGAATTACGCCGAATATCGCGGCTATTGGCTGCCCAACCGCTTCAACAACGACGGACCGACCGAGGAATACTGGGCCTGCCGCGAACGGGCTGTGGTGATCGACCTGTCGCCACTGCGGAAATTCGAGATCACCGGGCCGGATGCCGAGGCCCTGCTGCAATATTGCATGACCCGCGACATCAGAAAGCTGTCTCCCGGCCAAGTCGTCTACACCGCCATGTGCTACGAAAACGGTGGGATGATCGACGACGGTACCGTCTTCCGGTTGGCGGAGAACAATTTCCGCTTTATCGGCGGCGACGATTTCTCTGGCGTCTGGCTGCGCGAGCAGGCGGAAAAGATGGGCTTCAAAGCCTGGGTGCGCTCGTCCACCGACCAGATGCACAATATCGCCGTGCAGGGGCCGAAAAGCAGGGACATCGTTGCGGAAATCGTCTGGACCGCGCCGACGCAGCCAGCGATCTCCGAGCTTGACTGGTTCCGTTTCGCAGTCGGCCGGATCGGTCATTTCGAAGGCGCACCGGTGGTGGTGTCACGAACCGGCTATACCGGCGAGCTCGGCTACGAAATCTTTTGTCATCCGAAGGATGCCATCTCCGTGTTCGACGCCGTGTGGGAGGCCGGCCAGAAGCATGGCATCAAGCCGATGGGGCTCGAAGCACTCGATATGGTGCGCATCGAGGCCGGACTGATCTTCGCGCATTACGAATTTTCAGACCAGACCGATCCCTTTGAAGCCGGCATCGGCTTTACCGTGCCACTGAAGTCGAAGACGGAGGATTTCATCGGACGCACCGCGCTGCTCGCCCGCAAGGAAAATCCCCGCTACCGGCTTGTCGGCCTCGATATCGATGCCAACGAGACGGTTGGGCATGGAGACACCGTGCATATCGGGCGGGCGCAGGTCGGTGTCGTCACCAGTGCGACCCGCTCGCCGCTGTTGAGGAAGACCATTGCCTTGGCGCGGATGGACGTAGTGCATGCCGGGATCGGAACCGAGGTCGAGATCGGCATGCTGGATGGCCAGCAAAAGCGCCTTCCAGCCGTGATCGTGCCTTTCGCCCATTACGATCCGCAGAAGCTCAAGCCGCGCTCGTGAGGGACGCGTTTTTCGGCAGATCAGAGCCAGGAGCCAGCGACGTCATTTACTTTTACGCCGAAAATTAAGGGCAGTCGCGACATAGGATGTCGACCGCTCCTTCAGGGTGCGAGATAGCCGAATAAAAAGGCGGCAATCGTCAGTAGGATAATGAGCAGCAATGGCCAGGGCACAAAGCGCTGCTCAATGTGACGACAGAGCGCAACGACGGGTTTAAAAGGGTTCATGAATTGCTCCGCTCGCCAGACAATCCTGCATGCTGGACATTTTCAATGCCCTGCCACAGCGGCAGGCCGATCGACTCCGACACCGATGGGTCAGTGGTAAAAACGGGATAACCCTGCTGCATCAGTCTCACAAGGATCTCCTGATCCATTCGAACATGCTGACGCGATAAATTCACCTGATTGTAGGCATGCCCGCCCGAGTTGGGGTTGATGCCGGTGATGATCACTGCCGTGGCGCCGTTGTATAGGGCAAAGAGCACGGCGTTGATACCATTGGAACACTTGGAATCGGTATCCATCTCGAAACTCTTGCGGCCGACAACGCGGTCCAGCAAAGCCATTCGCTCGTACCGATCGACGATCGTCAGCGTGCGCGGCTTGTAATTGAACGCCTGCAAACCCCTTTCGAGCCGTTCGCGCTCATCCTTGCGCCAGAGCAAGACGAACAAAGCTCCAGTCCGCTTGCCGTTGAGCACGCGACGAACCTCTACAGCGTTGGTGTTGGTGCCCTCGATCTGGTTGAATTGCACGAAGGTAACATCCGGCTCCTCGATGCCCCAGGCCTCAGTCACCGCCTGCGAACCGTTGATCGTCACGACGCGAAACCTGTCGTCGAAATCGGCCGGTTTATGGGAGACCGGCGCAGAACCGACGACAAGCACGGGGCCTGCGAAGCGCGGTGTAACTGTCGGCGGCGACGGGCGCGTCAGCCGGTATTTGATGTTCCGGTAAAGAAGTTTTTTGAGGTCGGAAAATGAGCCGGGCATAGCCATCTTTTTTGGGAGGAATACCGTCTCAGCGTCGCTTTAGAAAACGCGGCCGCAGGCGACGGAAGAAATTATCGATGTCGCGAATGACATTGGTGAGGGATATCAGTTTGTCGATCTCGGCATTGGCGTTGCCGAGACGCTCGGACAAGACATCGGCAATCGCCATTGAAATTTCCGACGACGGAATATCCGGGAAACGTTTTGCCAAGGCTGCGTAGGCATTTTGTGAGATGCCGCCATGGACAGAGATTTTCCCCATGCGCGCAAAAAGGCGCAAGAAGACTTGCTCGAAACTCCAGTCGTGAACGGAAACGACCTTCCATTGCTGACTGCGACGCGCGGAAAACCCGGCAAGGACAATGGTGCCGGGCAATTTCAGGTCGCTGAGCCACAGGGCAATGGCAAAGCCGCTGGTCGGCACCTTGTCCTCGGGATAGAAGTCGTTGCAGAACCCGCTCAGATCGAGATGGCCGGTGGGCGTGTTTTCAAATTCGGCGGCGGTATTGAATTTCTCCTCGGTGTTAAGCCGAATATTCATGATGCCGAGGAAACGATCCCGAGGGAAGAACTTGACGACGTCGCCAACTTCTCGCCGGTAGACAATGTTGGCACCTTTGGAGCTGCCGCGCGATATCAGCAGCGCGTTGCCTTGAAAGGGCGCGTCCAGCACCTTGTAGACCTTGTTGAAAAACACGAAGAGGGTGCTGGGCGGATATTGCTTCTGAAGCCCGGCGATATCGACCGTATCGCTGTTGGCAACGAGAACGACATGGGAGAAGGCCGCGAAAATCGCTTGCCAATCCTTGACCTCGGTGATCCCTGAAAGAGAGCCGGCCGCTGGCAGAGAACTGCCAGGCGCTTGTTCATTGCCTGAAACGGGTTCCACGAATACTTATTTCTGCTGAACGGAGAGGACGCGGTCGCGCATCGCGAACCATTCTTCCGAGTAATCGTCGTTGCGGTGTTCGTCGAAATAAGGGCCGCCGTCGGTGAAGTGGACGATCTTTGCATCAGGGCGGTGATCGTATTCGTTGACCAGGTAATTCCAGGTTACCGGCAGTTCGCCGATCTGGTCGTCGCTTTCCAGCCATTTGAACTGGTGCAGTTCGAGGCCGGTCGCTGTGTTGACGAATTCCTTCGTCAGCGCGCGGCACTTGGCGTTGTTGAACATGATCAGGCTGGACCAGTTTTTCTTCTCGTACTTGGTCTGGGTCTGGCCGAGAAACTTGGTTTCAACCTTGGGCTGGTAATCGTGCTTGACGCACATCGCTGCATAGCGGTCGTCGCGCAGGTTCCAGAGCTCGGCGATGTCGGTACGCGCCAGCATGTCGCAATCCATGAAGATGCTCCAGCCTTCGTAGTTGCAAAGGTGCGGGACCAGAAAGCGCGAGAAGGAAAACTCGGTAGACTGCAGGGCATTGCGTTCGCGGGTAAAGAGGTCGCCGAGATTGCTCAGCACGATCGGCGAGAACGCCACAGGAATGGATGAATGTTCGACGATGCTCTGCGTGAGAACGTGGTAGGCTACGACTTCCTTGGAATCGAAGCCGACGAAAATACGCGCTAAATTATCGATCATGATCTCTCCGCTATCGTCCATGTGCCAGGTGCTAGGCCAAAAAGCCGTCACCTCGCAAAGCAACAGATATTGTTACAGTAGCCACCGTTATCAAAACTACGGCCTGATGCTTGTAACTCCCGCTTTCGAAAGTCAAGTTGCAGCTTCGACGCGAAATAGGACGGATATCGCATTTGTCGACAGAATTGCGACGCTATTTTGTTAGTAAGCATCATCGGCAGCGCGACTTGCCCTAGGGGGCTGGCGGGTGGATATGCTGTCGCAACAGCGCTGCGATTCGGCAGTCCCATTCGCGAAAAGAGGCCTCAATGGGTTGGTTCAAGTCGGCAAGGCCGCTCACACGAAAGCTTTCGATCGTACCGCCGGCGCCTGCTCCCGGCCGCCATGGCATTGCGATCATGGCCTGCGTCAAGAACGAGGCAGTCTATATCGAAGAGTGGATCCGCTTCCATCGTGCCGTTGGCGTGGACCATTTTTATATCTACGATGACGGCTCGACGGACGGTACGCGGGCGCTTCTGTCGGATCTCCTTCCAGCCAATGCCCTGACAATCGTTCCTTGGATCGCCCGCATGTCGGATACGGCAAGTGGACAGTTGCTGAATGGCCAGACGATTGCCTTTGCTCACGCTATTCTCAACTTCGGCAGCCTTTACAGCCGCATGGCGTTCATCGATGTCGATGAATTCCTGTTGCCCAAACAGGGCTCGACCATCGAGCAGGCGCTGGAAGGCGCCGGCGGCTTTCCGAATGTCTCCCTGCCCTGGCATATGTTCGGCACATCAGGTCATGTCGTAAAGCCAGATGGACCGCTGCTTTCCAACTACACGATGCGCGGCGCAGATCCGCTGACACGGCAGGAAAACGTTTCCAACTTCAAATGCATCGTCGATCCCTGCGAAGTGGTCGAAGTCAGCGTCCACCAATTCAGGACGCGCCAGCATGGAGAGCTCACCGTCAACGATGCGGGCCAGCAATTCACCCGCTCCGGCCGCAAGTCGCCGGCCTTCTATTCCAATCGTTTCTTGCAGCTCAACCACTACTACAGCAAATCACGCGCCGAACTTCAGGCGAAGGTGACGCGCGGGTGGTCCTATGATGCGGAGCGAACGAAGTACGAGCGCAAAGTCTTCGGCGTCGTCGAGGCAATCGAAAAAGACGCCGTCGAAGACCGGGCAATGGTCGATTTCATCGCGCGACATGGCATCGAACTCGGCTAGTTCTGAGGCTGGCATCTTGGCCACAGCTTCGATTTCCTGTAAGTTTGGAACCGACGACAATCGAGATCTGACTGAAATTTGCGATTTTTATCGCGCGATTTCAGTGACTTGCGCGGCAATCGGTACCAGATGTGGCTATGTTGCGATAGCAGCTGGTATCCGTATGAACACAAGTGAGGGCCTATATGGCGTATGATGTCGCTGTCGTTGGCTCGGGGTTTTCGGCTATAGCCGTTACGATCAATCTGCTCAGGCTACTGCCATCATCGGCACGTATCGCCGTGGTAGGAGACGATCCAGGGTTCGGGCGTGGGACTGCTTACAGAACGGAATTCTATCTACACCGCCTGAATGTGCCGGCGGGTCGCATGAGTGTGTTCCCGGACGAACCGGACGATTTCGTCGCGTGGCTACGCGCCGAGAACCGACTGGTCGATACCCACGACTTCGCCTCGCGGGGGGATTACGGGCGTTATCTGCGCGATCGGCTGGCTGCATTGTTGCGCGACAGACCAAACCGTGCGGGTGTCGATTTCATCAAGGCGAAAGCGAGGGCCTGCGTCGAGTGTGCAACTTCGGGCGTGATCTTCCATCTCGACAACCAGACGGAAATGACCGCACGCAACGTCGTCCTCTGTCTCGGCGTCGGAAATGCCGAGCTGCCGCTTGGATCGGGCAGCCTCGATGCTGCCGCAAAACCCAGGATCGTGCGCAACCCATGGCGACTGGGCTGGCTTTCGAAGGTCGCGCCTTCGGACGAGATCTGCATTCTCGGCTCGGGCCTCACCATGGTCGACCAGGTGCTTGCGCTCCGGGCGCATGGGCATCGTGGGCCGATCCATCTGCTTTCGCGGCGCGGGTTACTGCCGCATTCGCACCGCGCCGGGCATCATTCTCCGGCGAAACCGGACCTCCCGACAGACACGATGGCGATGAGTGCCGTCCTGCACGCGTTGCGAAGGCAGGTGCGCGATGGAACGGACTGGCGCGACGTGATGGACGGCCTGCGCTCGCAGACCCAAGCGCTTTGGCAGAGGCTGGACAAAGACCAGCGAGCGCGGTTTCTACGCCACGCACTTGCCTGGTGGAATATTCACCGCCACCGCATCGCGCCCGCCGTGTTCAGCGAGTTCGATGGATTGGTGAAAGACGGGACGGTGACAGCGCATGCAGGGTTTCTGCAGGCGATCCGCCAGTCGGAGGTTGGACTGGACATTCACTACCGGCCACGCGGCCGCCAGGAAGAGGCCTGCTTGCGCGCAGACTGGGTCGTCAACTGCACGGGCATGGAGCGGGCCGGCATTGCCCATTCGCCGCTGCTCCGCGAAATGCTGGAGAAAGACATGATCGCAGCCGATGAACTGGGGCTGGGCATCGTCGTCGACCGGCATTCGCGGGTGCTCGATGCGGGCGGTCGTCAACAGGACGGACTGTTTGCAATCGGCGCGCTGACGGCAGGACAGTTCTGGGAGATTACGGCGGTGCCCGATATCCGCATGCAGGCGCGGGACGTGGCAAGGTCCATCGCCGGTGTAGAGGGGTAATCTTCAGATCGGCGCGCCTACGGCGGTGGCGGTGTGCTGAAATAAATGCGGCGTCGATCGCTCCACGGCAACACAGGTTTTCCTGTCCTTGCGCCAACAACAGATGATCGTGCTTGGTATAGGGATCTCCCATTTGCGATTGTCTCGGCGTGAAGGGGCGGAAAGCCCCGCGATTTTGACGGGATGAAACAATGACCAAGACATTCAAATTCAATCTTTTGACCTCCAGCCTGTCGCGTCGCGCTGGCCTTGCCGTGATGATTGCGTCGGCGGCAGCCATCATTGGAGTTGCGGCCTTGCCGCAGTCTAGTCTGGCCGCAGACAAGTCGATCAAGGTCGGCATCATGAGTGGCGAGGACGAGGACGTCTGGCGTGTTGTGACCGCCGAGGCAGCCAAGAAGGGCCTGAAGATCGAGACCGTAGCCTTCAACGACTACACCCAGCCGAACGAGGCGCTTGAGCGCGGCGAGATCGATGCCAATGCCTTCCAGCACCAGCCCTATCTCGACAACCAGATCAAGACGCATGGCTACCATATCGTCCGCGTCGGCTACACCGGCGTCTGGCCGATCGGTCTCTACACCAAGAAATACAAGTCCGTCGGCGAGATCCCGAATGGCGCCGTGATCGGCGTGCCGAACGATCCGTCGAACGAGGGCCGCGCGCTGCGCGTGCTGCAGACCGCCGGCCTGATCAAGCTTAAGGACGGCACCGGGATTCTGGCCACTGTCGCCGACGTTTCCGAGAACCCCAAGAAAATCGAGATCAAAGAACTCGATGCCGGCATCGTCGGCCGCTCGATCGACGATCTCGATGCCGCTGTCGTCAATACCGACTGGGCGCTGAAGAGCGGCCTGTCGGCCGATGACCGCATTACCCAGGAGCCTGTCTCCGACAATCCCTACCGCAATTTCATCGCCGTCAAGCAGGGTAACGAGAACCAGGAATGGGTGAAGACGCTGGTCGCCTCCTACCAGAACCCTGACGTCAAGGCCGAGTTCGACAAAGTCTATAAGGGCACCGGCATCAGCGCCTATTGATATCTGCGCGACAACAGCTATCGACCAAGGCGGCCCGGGTCATTCCGGGCCGCCTTGACGTGAAGGCATGAAGGAAAAGACAATGAACGATATTCCGACCGCAGCCGAGGCGCAGTCGCTAGCAACCACAGAGGAGGTTGTCCGGCTGACAGATGTCGCCCGTCGCTTCGGCACCACGCCGGCGCTGGACGGCATTTCGCTCACCGTCCATCGCGGCGAGATCCTCGGCATCATCGGTCGCAGCGGCGCCGGCAAGTCAACGCTGATCCGCTGCCTCAATGGATTGGAGCGAGCCGACAGTGGACGGATTGAGATCGAAGGCCGCGACATCACCGGACTGGCGGAGCAGGATCTGCAGCCGATGCGCCGGCGGATCGGCATGATCTTCCAGCATTTCAACCTGCTTTCGGCAAAGACCGTCGAGGAAAACGTCGCACTGCCGCTGAAGATCGAAGGCATCGGCAAGACTGAGCGCCTGAAGCGCGCCGGTGAACTTCTGGATCTCGTCGGCCTGGCCGACAAGGCGAAGGCCTATCCCTCGGAGCTCTCCGGCGGCCAGAAGCAGCGGGTCGGGATCGCCCGGGCGCTGGCGGCACGACCGGCACTGCTTCTCTCCGACGAGGCCACCTCGGCGCTCGACCCCGAGACAACGCGGGCCATACTGGCGCTGCTCAAGGACATCAATCAGAAGCTCGGCCTGACAATCCTGCTGGTCACTCACGAGATGGAAGTCGTCCGCTCAGTTGCCGACCGCGTTGCCGTCATCGATGCCGGCCGGATCGTCGAGGAGGGCCGTGTCTGGTCCGTCTTCTCGGATCCGCAGCAGCCGATCACCCAGAGCCTGCTTGAAGGCATTCGCCCGCAACTGCCGGATCATATCCTGCAGCGCCTTTCTCAGACATCGGGAACGGAAGCGATCATCAGCGTCGATGTTGCCGGACCCGCAGCGCAGGGAGCCGTCTTCAACGACCTGTCGACGGCACTGCCGAATTCCTACCGGCTGGTGCATGGCGGGATAGACCATATCCAGAACCAGCCGGTGGCGCGGTTCTTCATTGCCGTGCCGACCCGAAATCCGGCGCTTGCCGGCGACGTACAACAGTTTCTAAAAACCCGCTCCGCGCGGGTGGAGGTGCTTGGCTATGACACCGATCATGCTTGAACTGCTCGGCCGCTCCATCTGGGAGACGATCGTCATGACTGTCGCCTCCGGGCTGATTTCCCTCATCGTCGGTCTGCCGCTCGGGCTGGCTCTGGTGACGACGGGGCAAGGCGGCATTGCCGAACACCGCTGGATCAACAGCATTCTCGGCGCCATCATCAACGGCTTCCGGTCAGTGCCTTTCATTATCCTGCTGGTGGCATTGATACCTCTGACACGCCTGATTGTCGGTACGGCGCTCGGAACGACGGCTGCCATCGTGCCGCTCGCCATCGCGGCTATCCCGTATTACGCCCGCATTGCGGAAGTTTCGCTACGCGAGGTCGATCACGGCCTGATCGACGCCGTGCGGGCGATGGGCGGAAACCGCTGGACAATCGTCCGCGAGGTACTGGTGCCGGAAGCGATGCCGGGCCTGGTTGCAGGCTTCACGGTGACGCTGGTGACACTGATCGGCGCGTCGGCCATGGCCGGTGCGATCGGGGCCGGCGGGCTTGGCGACCTTGCCATCCGCTATGGCTACCAGCGGTTCGAGACCAGTGTGATGGTCGCCGTGGTTGCCGTGCTGATTGTCATCGTCTGCGCCATGCAGTGGTTCGGGGACCGGCTGGTCGCCAAGCTCGACCACCGCTGAGATTGACGCGTCGCTAGGCGGCGGGCGCGTCTTCTTCGTCCGGCCGCTCACGAGCGCCGGGCGGCATCCAGCCGCGCTCCGTCCTGTCGTGCAGGGCGCTACGGTCGCCCAGCATGGCGGCATCGAGGATTTCGCCGATCTCCTTTGACCGGGCGATGTATTCGGGGTTGTTGAAGACCTCGATATCCTCTCGCCACAGGGGCGCCAGCTGGCGAAGGCCCCATCGGTCCTGCTTGACGAAGACGGCCTTGCTCTTCTCGACTTCGTAGGCGTGCATGCCGAGCGCCGATAGCGCGTAACCGCCGGCCCGCACCGAACTGTCGAACATTTCCCGCACAATGTCGTTCGCACCGGCCTGGTAGAGACGGTAGACGTGTCCGCGGTCAAAGGCGCGGGCAATGATGTGCAACTGCGGATTTTCCCGGCGCGCATGCTTGACGATCTCTATTGTCCGCTCGACATCGTCGATCGCGACGATCAGCAGCTTGGCGCTCGACAGACCTGCAGCGTGCAGCAGATCCGGACGCCCGGCATCTCCGAAAAACGACCGCACACCGAACTTGCGCACGCCTTCGACGACATCGGCCCGATGGTCGAGAACTACGGTCTTGTAGCCATTGGCCAGCAGCAGCCGATTGATGATCTGGCCAAAACGCCCGACGCCGGCAATGATAACCGAGCCAGGCTCGGTGATCTCGTCGGCCTCTTCCGCCTGCTGCCGATTGTAGCGCGGCAGGATGACCTTATCGAGCATGATGAACAACGCCGGCGTCAGCATCATGGACAGCGCGACCACCAACAGCAGAACGGCAGCGATATCCGGTGGAAGAACGGCATTCTGCACGGTGAAGGACAAGAGCACGAAGCCGAACTCGCCCGCCTGCGCCAGGCCGAGCGCGAACAGCCATTTGTCGGAGCCGCGCAGCTTGAAGGACTGCGCCAGGCCATAGAGCACGCCGACCTTGACTGCCATCAGCGCCACCGTCAGGCCCAGGACGACGCCAAGATGAGCCCATAGCAACGCAAAATCGATACTGGCACCGACGGTGATGAAGAAGAGGCCGAGCAGCAGGCCCTTGAAGGGCTCGATGTCGCTCTCCAGCTCGTGGCGGAATTCGCTGTTGGCCAGCACCACGCCGGCAAGAAAAGTGCCGAGCGCCGGCGACAGGCCGACGACAGACATTAGCAGGGCGATGGCGATGACCAGCAGCAAGGCTGCCGCCGTGAAAATCTCGCGCAGCCTGGCGGCAGCGATGATCCTGAAGATGGGCCGCGACAGGTAATGCCCGGCGACGACCACGAAGGCAACGGCGGCAAGGGTAATGATCGCCACCTGCCATGCCGGCAGGCCGTCGAGGAGACTGACGCTTTCGTGGCCGCCGGAGGCTGCAGCGACATCCTGCGCATGATGACTGAGTTCAGGCAGCGCCAACAGCGGAATGAATGCCAGCATGGGGATTACGGCGATATCCTGGAACAGCAGGACGGAAAAGCTTGCCTGGCCACCGTCGGATTTCAGAAGGCCTTTTTCTCCAAGGGTCTGCAATACGATTGCGGTCGACGACAGGGAGAAAATGAAGCCCACAGTGAGTGCCACACTCCAGACCTGCCCGAACGCCATGCCGATCGCCGTAACGATCGCCGCAGTACCCACCACCTGAAGACCGCCGAGGCCGACCAGCTTTGCCCGCATTTCCCAAAGCGCGCGCGGCTGCAGCTCGAGCCCGACGAGGAACAGCATCATGACGACGCCGAACTCCGCAAAATGCTGCAGATCCTTCGTCTCGTTGCCGATCAGATGAAAGACCGGCCCGATCAGCACGCCGGCGATGAGGTAACCCAGCACCGAACCAAGGCCGAGACGCTTGGCGACCAGCACCGAGACGACGGCGGCGAGGAGATAGACGAAAGCCTGGAAGACAAAGCCGCTCATCGCGCACCACCTTGAATGGGAAGAGTATCGTGGTGCAGCACATCGACATGGCGCGCCGCTTTGTAGTCGAACCGATCGTCGCGCAGCGATTCCAGCAAAGCGCGGTAATCCGCGACATGCCGCGCCCCTCGGCCGTCGGAGGCACCTTTACCCGCCGAAAACAGCACGAATGGTGCGACGAACTCCATCTGGCAAAGATTGGCTGTCTGCTCGAGTGGGGACAAAAGAGTGCGGAAGCCGAAATGATTGCTTCCCTGCGGATGGTAGGCCTGTTCATCCCCGCCGGCCGTTGCGGCCACCAGGAAGCGCTTGCCCTTCAGTCGATCTCCGTCGTGCCCATAGGCAAAACCGTATTCCAGCACCAGATCCTGCCATTCCTTCAGAAGAGACGGCGTCGAATACCAGTAGATCGGGAACTGCAGCACCAGGACATCGTGCTCCAGCAGCCGCGCCTGTTCCAGGTCTATATCGATATTGAAGGTCGGGTATTCGGCATAGAGATCAACGAAGGTGATGCCTTCGATGGACCGCGCGGTCTTTGCCATTGCGACGTTGATCTTCGAATGGCGCTGGCCGGGATGAGCAAACAGAACGAGCACGCGGGCCATGGAACCTCGGTGGGCAAGTGCGACAAAGGGAGCGTTGTCCTGCCAGTAAGCCAGGGAGATGCCTGGAACCAGGCTTCGCGAGGCTGACTTTGGGCCATGAACCGGAGATTTTCCAGTGCTGATAGCCGGTGTTCCAGATTATCTTGCGACAATACAGGATCAGTGTGGGGAGCCGTGAAGTCCGGCAGCAATATTGGTTGTTTATCAGCGTCGCTGCGGCCTGCCTATCTCGAGGATCGCAGGCCGACGCTGTGCCTTGACGTCGTGTTGTCGGAGTTACTTGTCTTTCTTGCCGAGCTTCAGGCTGCTTTCCGCCTGCTTGACCTGCGAGCCGACAGGCGTTGCCGACTTGACATCCGCCTTGTCCTTCTTTGGCTTGCGCGTTTCGCGGTTGCTCTTCATCTGACCTTTAGCCATCGTCATCTCCGTCTGTTGTGCCTGGGTGACCTATCGGAAGGATAGTCTGGCGGGTCGAAAACCTCTCACATTGCGATCGCCCACGCGGCTGAGGCCGATGGTGATTTCTCGACAGCAAATACGACTTGTCCGAGGCGCCTCCTCCATGGAAAAGACCTACTATCTCGCAAAGACGAAGGCAAGCGAAACGCAGAAAAACGCTTGTCGCGCGCACGACAAGCGTCTCAATTCTATTGGCAAAAGGAAGAAGGACGTCAACGACTAGCGTCGTGCCCGACGCATAGCTGCACAGAGGTGCAAACCGTTCAGTCGGGCCGAGATCCAATCGTCAGGCAATTAAGCCTTGTTGGCGCCAGCGCCGGCTTCGCCGCCGCGTGTGTATACAGCCTTCTTAGGACCTGGGATCAGACCTTCGCGCTGCAGCTTCTTGCGGGCAAGCTTGCGGTGACGTGCAATACCTTCAGCCTTTTCGCGAGCGCGCTTTTCCGATGGCTTTTCGTAAGCCATGCGTGCCTTGATTTCGCGGAAGAGACCTTCGCGCTGCATTCTCTTCTTGAGGACGCGGAGAGCCTGATCGACGTTGTTGTCTCTAACTAGAACTTGCAAACTTCTATCCTTTTGTTGACATTCGCGGTCGCTGCTGGCGCGTGACCTGCGCTTGTTTATTCGCATTCGGCAGCAGATCGTCATGCGAAAGGAAATATTCCCTATTTCGCAAGGCCGCTGCGCTGTCGTAATTCTCGGCCGGCCCTTTCAATAAAGGTCGGCGACGACGCGTCATATACTGACGCGATCGCTTTGCCAACGGCGTCCTATCATATCATGGCGTTTTCGCCATAGAAAAAAGCAGCTGAAGCGAATTTTTGCGTCATTGCGCCAGCCGGGGCCACTCGATGGGACCCACATGATAACCGTCAGGCGCCTTTAGATGTGTTGGTGCGGCGTATTTTCAAGGGAACAACGGTCAAGTTCGGGCTGGAAAGTCGCGTGGCCAATGCCGAAGCGACGCTGCAGGCCCCTGGCTGCCTCCTCCAGCACCTCGTCGCCAGGATGGCCGGCAGGCGTGACGAGATGGCAGGTAAGCGCCGTATCGGTCGTGCTCAGCGACCAAACATGCAGGTCGTGTACCGAAGCCACGCCGGGCAGTTTGCTCAAGAACGCACGGACCTCGACTATGTCGATGCCAGCAGGAACGGCATTCAATGTCATGGTGATCGAGCCGGTAAGCAGGCTCCAGGTGCCGACGATAATGACGATATTAATCGCCACGCTCATGACGGGGTCTATCCAGTGCCAGCCGGTCAGGAGGATCAGCAGTCCGCCGATCACCACGCCGAGCGAAACCAAGGCATCCGCTGCCATATGCATGAAGGCGCCGCGCACGTTGAGATCGCCTCCGCCGGAGGAGAACAACCAGGCGCAGAAGCCGTTAATCGCAATGCCGCAGGCTGCGACGATCATCACCGTCTTTCCGGCGACAGGCTGCGGCTCGAATATACGGCCGATCGCCTCCCAGCTGAGACCGCCGACCACCACAAGCAGGAAGACCGCGTTGAACAGCGCGGCAAGGATGGAGCTGCCGCCGAGCCCGAATGTGAAACGCTGGGTGGGATTGCGCTTGGCAAGGATAACCGCCGCCCAGGCAACGCAGAGCCCGAGCGCATCGGAAAGATTGTGCCCGGCATCGGCCAGCAACGACACCGAATTGCTGGCGATACCATAGATCACTTCGACCAGCACGAAGGCGATATTCAAGCCGACGCCGATCGCAAATGCCTTGCCGAAGTTTGCCGGCACATGACTGTGGCCGAGGCCGGAGACATGCGAATGGCTGTCGTGCGCGTGATCATGGGAGTGGTCGTGGTGGTCATGATGATCATGCGCCATTGATATGTCTCTCTAAGCCAATGTCCAAAGAATGGCGCCGCAGTCTGATGGTTCTCTGACCTTCTATCTAACGTCAAGTCTTGCTTTTGTCAGAATTTTCCTTCGGCGCTTTGTTGGTAAAGCGCGCATTTCCGAGCCCCGTGCCAATGGTCACCACACCCCATTTTTTTGTATCCTGCATGAAAGGCGTTTGCGAAAGACCCTGCACGACGGCGTCGTTGTGGATAACCACCAAAGTATCGTGGCTGCCGATCTGCGGGATAGCCTTGGTCAGGGCCTCGCCCAGATTGAATTTCTCGCTCTCCCAGTTGCCGCCGGGCAAGTTCTGCCCGCCACGGGCAATAGAGCCGTCACTTTCTATAACCCCTGGGCACGCAATGCCAATGACGGGCGCCAGTGTCAGCTTGGCCTTTTCAGCCTTTCTGATGAGACTTTCCAGCATGCCGGCCAACCTTTCAACCGTGGCACTGCGCTTCGGTGCCTCGTCTGCGTGCCGCCAGAGGTCGAACTTCCAGACACTGGCCCTGGATAAATCAGGATGGTCCTTGAGACGCATTTCCACGATGCCGGCCCGGATGTTGGTGCCGCCGATATCGACCGCGAGGATCGCATCATAGCCTTCGAGCATCCATCCCGGCATCAGGTGCGCAGCGCCTATCAGACCGGCTTCGTCAGGGTGGTGGGCGATCGGGGTGAGCTCGACCTTGAAACCCTCGCTTTTCAGCAGCACCATGGCGCGGGCAATTGCCAGTTCGCCGAAGCCGCTCTCCTTGAGGCCGCCGCCGACGACGATTCTCTCGGTACCCTTCCAGCTATCTTGTTTCAAGAACTTCCCGAGCACATGGCCGAGTTCGCCAGCAAAGTCCTCGACGGCGCCCATGACCAGCGCAGCTGCTTCCTTGTTGTCTCCAGTCAGCAATGCGTCGATCTGCTTCTTCGACATGTCTTTCGTCGCGACATCGCCGAGCGGGTCATCCCCACCGTTGCGGATGCGCTGGCGCCACTCGTTGAGCTTTGCCTGGAAGGCGGACTTGCTAGCCCGGTCGCCGATAAAGCCGTTCTTGTCGCGCAACTCGAGATTATAGCCGTCGATCGTCACCGAGGGCAGGCTCGCCGATCCGTGGGTGATCAGGGTTGCGTTGTCGCGGCTTGCGTCGTTCTGCTTCTTTTCCATAGGGCTCCAATCCGAAGTCAGACATCGGCTCCATACAACCGGAGAGACCCGTCTGACCAGAGCGAGGACAACGCAAGAGAGACGCGGATGTTCCTGTCCACTACCAAGCCGGGAAGCACTTGCTCATACCACCGTGAGCAAGCGGATATAGGCGGCTACTTCATGCGCATGGATCCTGGTATCGCGGACGAGATCGTCGAAATGCCTCTGCATCATGCGGACCGAATCGACATTGTGCAGGACGAGATACATCCGCCCGACGAATACCGCTGCCCGCAGGGAGCCGAAGACGGTGTAGGGCACCGAAAAACGGGCCCGACCGTCGAAAAGGAACAGCCGGAATGATGGATAAAGATCGTCGATAAGGTCTGCCATATGCAGCAATTGCCCCTGACGCGCAGCCTTCGGAAGCCCCTGCCAGATGCCTTGCCCAGCGGCAAAAGCCTCCAGCGTCTGCAGCGGCATGCAGGACTCCATGTCGGTGCCGGGCTCGCGATTGTAATCCAGCCGGAACGCCGTTCCCGCCACCTGCGTCGCGGCGCTCTGGTGCGCCTCCGACGCCTCATAGGCAATAACTTCGGGTGTCCGCAGGAGATCGGGAATGCGAGCCGGCACATAGCGGATTTTAGAGCCGGTGGCCTCGGCATGCCATTTGATCAGGAGCCCCGCCCCTTCGTCGTCGCTGGTCTCAATTTCGAGGCTTGGCAGAAGCGCGCCCATCAGGCCCTCGTCCTGCGAAATGCCGAGCAGCCAGTCCAGCGAAACCTGATGGCGCTCGGCGATGCTCAGCAGGGTTTCCACCCTTGGAAGCCGGGCGGTTTTCCCCGACAGCAATTGCGATAATGCCGACCGGTCGATGCCGACATTATCCGCGAACGCCGATTGGCTCTCCTGGGAGCGGTCGAAAAGCAAGCGGAGACGCTGCTGAAACAGGACTGCCAGCTTGCGTTTATCCATCATATCGTTCCGTTTGGTGACAATTATCACCATCATGGCAATTCCGTGCGCAATGTCAACGCATCGTCACCATTATCGCGTTGCACAAAATGCAACTTGCGCGGAAGCTGATACGGGGGCAACGAATCGCAGCGAGATCAAGGGCATGATCATAAAATTGAGAACTGGTGAGCGTTCAAAGCGGCGAAACCGGCGACTTAGGATCGAGTGGGTGACACTCGGAATGATTGCAGGTTGCTACCTCATATGGTTTGCTGCCGGCATGATGTACCAGTCACTGCCGTGGATAGGGGTCCTCGCGATTCCCGTCATGGCGACATTTCATTCGTCACTGCAGCACGAAGCTCTTCACGGTCACCCGACGCGCAATGCGCTAATAAACGAGGCCCTGGTTTTCCTTCCGATCGCGCTGTTCTATCCCTTCAGGCGCTACAAGAACCTGCACCTGCGACACCACGCAGACGAGCGACTGACGGATCCCTACGACGATCCGGAGAGCTATTATCGGGGGCTGACTGAGTGGAAAAGATTTCCCGCCTGGTTGAAGAGCATGCTCCACGCCAACAACGCGCTGCTTGGCCGGGTGCTGATCGGACCCGCGATCGGGGTTATCGGCTTCGCTCTGACAGAAATCAAACTCCTCTCGGCAGGCAGCAGGGCGCAGCGTCTCGCCTGGGTGCTGCACCTGGCAGGCCTGGTACCGGTTCTGACGATTGTTCATTTCCTGTTCGGCATGCCGCTTTGGCTCTATGGGCTGCTGGCCTATGCCTCGCTGTCGATCCTCGCCATCCGCTCCTATTGCGAGCACCAGTGGTCGGAACATCCGGACGGCCGGACCGTGATCATCGAAAAATCCGTTCTCGGGCTACTGTTCCTCAACAACAACCTCCATCTGGTGCACCACAAGCAACCAACGGCGGCATGGTATAGATTGCCGCGCCTCTACCGCGAACGGCGCGAGGAATGGCGGCAGATGAACGACGGCTATGTATATTCCAGCTATCTCGAGGTGCTGAAAGCCTTCGGCCTCAGGCGCAAGGAGCCTGTGCTGCATCCCACGGCACACCTCGTTAACACGCCGGACGGGTCTTCCTCGCTTGGATCAGCCGAACAGCGACGTTCGCTTGCCACTTGGCCAAGCGTAACTGCGGCCGATCCCAGCCTCTCGATCCGGTAGCGGACCCGCCAGCAGCAGACTTGCGCATCGCCAACCCGATCACCATCTGCACCGCACGCTCCGTGGTCAACCTTCGGAAACCCCCGAGCCGAAAGGCCGACACAATCTTGCCCTAGTGCAATCCTGTCGGGAAGTTTCAAAGGGTTTCGCATGCGCAATTTGGCATTCTTCTACAGGCTCAAGGCGCTGTTCTCGCGCGGTTCGCTTTTTCTGGCGGCTGACATTCGGTTGCCATGGACTGCGAAAATCATCTGGAAACACGGTGCGGTTTCAGTCGGCACCCATAGTGCCATCAGGGACGGAGTGATCCTCGATGCCCAGCACGGCAGCATCGAGATCGGCAACAATGTCTCCTTTAACGACTATACAATCGTTCTTGGCCACGGTGGGGTGCATATCGGCCATGATGTGAGAATTGCCGCGCAGGTGCTGATTACGTCTTTCGAGCACAATTTCGACGATCCGACGCGCCCGATCAGGACGCAAGGCAATACCAACAAGGCCGTCATCATCGAAGACGACGTATGGATCGGCGCGGGTGCCAAGATTCTCGCCGGGGCCCATATCGCCAAGGGTTGCGTGATCGGCGCCAATGCAGTGGTCAAGGGCAAGACATTGCCATTTGGCGTCTACGGCGGCGTTCCGGCCAGGCTATTGAAGATGCGGGGCGGCGAACGACTGGCACAAAACGTCTCTCTCATCAGCCGCAAGTAAACCAGAACTCCGCCGTCTAGATTTTACGATGCGCGGCCAATGCCTGCATCCGGCGCCTTGTCTCGACCCGGTGTCGCCTCCATATGTGATATAGCAAGCCTGCCTTGCGATCGGCCAACGATCGCCGGATTGCGTCTCAAACCAGGAGCAGCGCCATGACCGCCTTGTCCATTCTCGATCTTGTCCGCGTCACCGAGGACACAGATGCCCGCGGCGCTCTCGACAACGCGCGCGATCTCGCAGCGCATGCCGAGACGTGGGGCTATGAGCGCTTCTGGGTTGCCGAGCACCACAACATGATCGGTATCGCCAGTGCAGCCACGTCCGTCGTAATTGGCCACATCGCTGCTGGCAGCAAGACCATCCGGGTCGGCGCCGGGGGCATCATGCTTCCCAACCACTCGCCCTACGTCATCGCCGAACAATTCGGCACGCTCGCCCGGCTGTTTCCAGGCCGCATCGACCTCGGCCTCGGGCGCGCACCCGGCACAGACCAGATGACACTGCGCGCCCTGCGACGCACCAACGAGGCGTCCGAAAACTTCCCACAGGATGTGCTCGAGCTGCAGGCCTTTCTTGCGCCCGCCGGTGATAACCAGCGGATACAGGCAGTACCGGCGGCGGGCACCAACGTCCCGCTGTGGATTCTCGGCTCAAGCAATTTCGGCGCGATGCTCGCTGCAGAATTCGGCCTTCCCTATGCCTTCGCCTCGCATTTTGCGCCTGACATGCTGATGCAGGCCCTGCAGATCTATCGCACCCGCTTCAAGCCATCGGAACAGCTTGCAACGTCGCACGCCATGGTGGGCGTGAACATCATCGGCGCCGAGACGGATGCCGAGGCAAAGCGTCTGGCAACAACGCAACAGATGTCGTTCACAAACATGTTTCGCGGAACGCGTGGCCTCAGCCAACCGCCGATCGACGATATCGAGACTTACTGGTCGCCGAGGGAGAAGGCGCAGGCTATGCAGATGCTGGGCCGGTCGATCGTCGGCTCTCCCGAAACTGTCCGCGCGGGCCTACAGAAGCTGGTGGCCGAGACCGGTGCAGATGAACTGATGATCGTCTCTGATATCTTCGACCATAAGGCACGCCTGCGCTCCTACGAGATAATTGCCGAAGCCGGAAAGGGTCTGGCTGCCGAGCCGCTCGCTGGCAGCGGCAGCGCCTTTCGCGAGCAGAGATACGCCTCCGCAGCATCGCTCTAGGAGGCGCGTCTTGATGAAGCTGACCGAAGAGGGAAACCGCGCCCTGGCCGACATCGCCGGGCGCCATGGCATCAGCCGAGGCGCAGCCGAACATCTGTTGGCTGCGGTCGTGTCTGGCGGAGGGTATCAGGCACAGTTCAACCATCCGGAACTCGGCGGCATGGGGCAATGGTCTACGGGCGGCATGACGATGATCGGCGACATGTTCAACAACCGCCTCAAGGCCCAGGTGGCCGATGTCTGCCGCGACCTTGCCGAACTCAGCCGCGACGGCAGGCTTCAACAACCCGACGTCGCGCATGTTTCGCAACAGGGCCAGACCCACCCGGACCACGCGGGCAATCAGTCATCTACGGGCGGCGGGCATTGGTGGCCGCACGGGCTCGGCGCCGCCGGCTCGACCGGGTCGCAGAACGATATGCGTTACGCAATATTTCCCGCAACCAACCGGCTTGCGATCCGCAAGGACGGTCAGGTGACGATCTACGACACCGGCGATCACCGGATTACCGGCTTTTCCCAGCAGCAGGGCTACGACCAGTCCCTCTCATTTACCTCCCAACACGGGCCGGTGAGCGTCAAGGAGCTACAGGAAGTTCACGCGGGCGGAGAGATTGAAGCAGGCGTCTCGAAATCGGCTTCTGAACCTGCACCGTCAACTGGTCCGGCCCCGCAGCAATCCACCGATGCGCTTTCGGTTTCTCCGGAGCACGACATATTCACCAAGATCGAGCGCCTGGCAGCGCTTCATGCCAAAGGCATTCTGGGTGACGAGGAATTCCACGCCAAGAAACGCGAACTGCTCGACCGCCTGTGAAAACCCCTCTAGTTTGACAGCTGACAATTTGCTGCCCCAATCGGCAAGCCCAGCCTCGAGGATAGATCATGAGCGATGCCACTGCCGGAAAATCCGTGTCCCAGTTGTCTGCGCTGCTGCAAGCCGGTGTGCTTGACCCGCAGACACTCGTCGAGCAGACGTTCGATGCGATCCGAACCTACCCGGACCAGGCGATCTTTGTCAGCCTGAGCGAGGCCCGGGCCAAGGCAGAGGCCGCCGCCGCCTCGCGTCGCATCCGCGAAGGTCGCTCGCTCGGCCTGCTCGACGGCGTACCTATTGCCTGGAAGGATCTGTTTGCCGTCGAAGGCCTTGCAACCACTGCTGGCTCAGTCGTGTTGAAAGATGCTCCCCCGGAGACTAATGACGCCGATGTCGTCACGGCACTTGCCGCAGCCGGGATAGTCAGTGTCGGCCGCGTCAACATGAGCGAGTTTGCCTTTTCCGGCCTCGGCATCAATCCGCATTACGGCACTCCTTACAACCCGGCATCGAGAGACGTTCCGCGCCTGCCCGGAGGTTCGTCATCCGGTTCCGCAGTGGCGGTAGCAGCAGGGCTCGTGCCCGTTGCGATAGGCACCGACACTGGCGGCTCCATCCGCATTCCGGCCGCTTTCAACGGCATCGTCGGCTACAAGGCGACACGCGGGCGATATTCGATGAAGGGCGTCTTTCCCCTGGCAACGAGCCTGGATTCGCTCGGCCCTCTCTGCCGCACAGTCCAGGACGCAGTCTGGATCGATGCAGCGATGCGCGGTCTGACAGCACCTGTAATCACGCGCGGGTCGATCGACGGGCTGGTGTTGATCGTTCCGGAAACAGTCGTCTTCGACGGCATTGAGGATGGAGTTCTGGCGGCGTTCGAGGCCGCACTGGCGCGGCTGGTCAAGGCGGGCGCCGTCGTCAGGCGCCAGGCTTTCCCGATCTTTTCGGAGATTTTCGATCTGCAGCAGCAGCATGGCCCGTTAGTCACCGCGGAGGCCTTCGCACTGCACCGTCACCGCCTAGCGGGAGCCGACACCGACCGTATGGACCGCCGCGTCGTTGCGCGCGCCCGTCTCGGTGCCAATATCAGCATGACCGGCTATATCGACCTGCTCAGTGCCCGCGAGAGGCTGATTGCCGCAATGGCGGCTCTGGTCGGACCGAAGGATATCCTCGTTTTCCCGACGCTTCCGCATGTTGCGCCACCCATCGCATCTGTTCTCAATGACGACGATCTGTTTTTCCAGACGAACGGCAAGACGTTGCGCAATACGCTGATCGGCAATTTTCTGGATGGCTGCGGCATTTCCATTCCCTGCGGGACGGGCGATGCCGGCATGCCCGTGGGGCTGCTTCTCTCGGGCATGCCGCGCACAGACGATCACCTGTTAGGCGTCGGTCTTGCAGCGGAAGCCCTTGTGCGCGAAGAAGGATAGGGCCGCTTTCGTTCAGCCGGCTTTTCAATTGCATGTGCAAAGTCCACACTGGACAGTAAATCGATGCGGCTTTGCTCCATGTGGGCATGCAAGCCAATGACCCAATGGAGTGCCGCCATGTCATCGCCGCAAAACGCTGGTCTCGATTCGAAGCCGCCGGCCGGCCACCTTTCGCTCGCGCATGGGAAAATACTCGAATGGCTGATTATGGAGACCCGGACGCAGCCCTACATCGATAATATCTTTGTCGAGATGTGCGATCGGCTGGTGGCGGAGGGTGTGCCGGTGGCCCGCGCGACCCTGCATTTCAGCACCCGCAATCCGCAATGGCTGGGCGCCCGCATCCTCTGGGAGACCGGCATGACCGAAGCGGAAATCCGGACTTTCGACTATGGCGTCGAATTGACTACGCAATATCTCGGTAGCCCGATGTATGCCATCAGTGAAGGTGCCGACCAGGCGCGCCAGCTGCTGGAGGGCAAGGACGGTAAGGGCGTCTGGCATCCGATCTACGACGATCTGAAGCTGGAGGGATACACAGAGTACGTGGCCTGGCCGATCGACCACACGCACGGAAAACGTCACGTCACAAGCTTTGCGACCAAAAAGCCCGGCGGCTTCAGCGACGCCGACATCGCCGTGCTCAAAGGTCTTATACCGGTGCTGGCGCTTGTAAGCGAAATCCGGTTGAAAAATCGCCTGGCGCGGACGCTGCTCGAGACCTATGTCGGTCCGCATGCCAGCGAGCAAATCCTGGCGGGTGCCACCACGCGGGGCAGCGGCGTCACCGTCGGTGCGGCGATCATGATCTGCGATCTCAGGGATTTCACCAAACTCTCCGATATCTGGCCGCGCGACGATGTGATCGAGCTACTCAATGGCTATTTCGACGCCATGTCCGAGCCCATCGAGAAGTTTGGGGGCGAAATTCTCAAATTCATGGGTGACGGGCTGCTGGCAATCTTTCCGCTGAGCAACCCCGACGCCTGCCGCAACCTCATGCGGGCTATTGCGGAAGCGCAATCCGCCATGACGGCGCTCAACGTCCACAATATGGCACGCGGCTATGAAGCCCTTGGCTACGGCATCGGGGTCCATGTCGGCGATGTCATGTATGGCAATATCGGCTCCAAACGGCGTCTCGATTTCACCGTGATCGGGCCAGCCGTCAACGTCGCCTCGCGGTTGGAAAGCCTGACCAAGGAAATCAAACGCCCTGTCCTGTTGTCGCGCGCCTTCGTGGAGATGGCTAGCTGCTCTGGCGTGCTGGAGAACCTCGGCTCCTATCCGCTGCGCGGTCTGGGCGATCCCATCGACGTGTTCGCCTTCTCGACGGCCTGCGTCTAGCCTCGGATATCCTCAAGAATCATGGCGGCTCCCTTTTCTGCCACCATCATCGTCGGCGCATTGATATTGCCGGCGGTGATCGTCGGGAAAATCGAGGCATCGACAACCCGCAGCCCCCTGAGGCCATGCACCCGCAAGCGCGCATCGACCACCGATCTGCCGCTATCCGGCCCCATCGCGCAGGTGCCGCATGGATGATAGATCGAGCCGCTGTTGGCGCGGAAATAGGCGAGCAGATCCGCATCGCTTTCGACCGCAGCAGAAGGCGAGACTTCCGTGTCGGTGATCTCTGAAAATGACGGCGCCGAGGCTATGCGACGCACAAGGCGGCTGCCCTGCAGGACTTCGGCGACGTCGCGCTCCGTCGACAGGTAGTTCGGCTGGATCAGAGGCGCCCTCGAGGGATCGCTAGAGGCGATCTGCACCTTTCCCCGGCTGGTGGGGCGGCAGGCATTGAAAGCAATCAGAAACCCCGGATAGGGCTCCGGCATGAGCCCGGACTTGGAAGTGGCAGGAATCCGGTAGGAAAGCGGATTGAAATAGAGCTGGATGTTGGGCTTTTCCTCCTGCGGACTGCCACGAAAGAAACCGCCCGCCTGATTGACGCTCATGGCGAAGGGGCCTTTGCGCGTCAGAACATAGCGCAGACCGAGTGCCGCCTGGCCGAATTTACTGCCGAAGACGCCGTTCAGCGTCGGGCGGTTGGCGCGATAGTAGAAGCTGGCGCAGAGATGGTCCTGCAGGTTTGCTCCGACCCCCGGCAGGTGATGCCGCATCTGAATTCCGAGTTGCGTCAAGGAAGCGGCGTCGCCAACGCCCGACATCTGCAAGAGCTTCGGGCTATCGATGGCGCCGGCCGCAAGGATCACCTCCCGGCGGGCCATGAAACGTCGAGACAGACCGTTCTGCACCACCTCGACGCCCTCGACCTTTCCATCGACAGCGAAGAGCAACCGCTGTGCAAAGGCATGGCGCTCTATCGTCAGGTTCGGTCGTCTAAGGGCGGGACGCAGATATTCAGCACTGGAGTGGGAACGCTGGCCGTTGCGGGTGTTGATGTCGTAGACACCGGCGCCTTCGATCGAAGCGCCGTTGAAATCCGGGTTGGCGGGCAAATTCACTTCGCCGCAGGCTTTGAGAAAGGCATCGCTGATCCCGTGGGTCATTCCGCGCATCGGCGTGACGTGGATCGGTCCTTCGCCTCCATGCCACCGGGACGCCCCCTGTGCGTGGGTTTCCAGCTTGCGGAAATAGGGGAGCACGTCACTTGCGCCCCAGCCGGGGTTGCCTGCCGCCTGCCAGTCGTCGAAATCGGCTGCAGCGCCACGCACGAAGATCATGGCGTTGATCGAGCCGGAGCCCCCTTGCACCTTGCCGCGCGGGACATAGATCCGGCGTCCATTCAGTTCAGGCTCCGGTTCCGTCGAATACATCCAGTTGACATCGGGATTGTAGAAGCTCTTGGCGTATCCGACGGGGATCTTGAACCAGAAGGAATTGTCCTTGCCGCCTGCCTCGATGAGCAGCACGCTATACTTTCCGTTTTCGCTGAGGCGGCTAGCCAGGATGCAGCCGGCCGAACCCGCGCCGACGATGACGAAGTCGTAGATCATGGTTTGTCTCTATCGTGATCAGCCACGCGCGGGGGCAAACGCTTTGATATCGGCGGGTTCGGCAGCCATCTGCAAATGCAGACGGTCGCCAGTGTAGGGCGAATGACGCTCGATCACGTCGAGATCCAGCTCGATGCCAAGGCCGGGCTCGCGCGACGGAATGAGATAGCCGTCATCGAACTGCAGCTTGGTCTTCAGCACCTCGGCGTGGAAGCCGCCGAAATCCATGATCGCCTCGTGAATGAGGAAATTCGGGGTGGCCGCCGATAGCTGGATACTGGCGGCAGCACCGACGGGACCGTTGTAGAGATGCGGAGCGATCTGTGCGTAATAGGCCTCTGCCATGCCGGCAATCTTCTTGGCTTCCAGCAATCCGCCGACGCGTGCCACGTTCATCTGCAGGATAGAGGCCGCACCCAGCTGCAGGACGCGCTGAAATTCATACTTCGTGGTCAAGCGCTCGCCGGTCGAAATCGGGATCGACGTAGCACGGGCCACTTCCGCCATCGCGGCCTCCTGGCCGGGCGGCACCGGCTCCTCGAACCATAGCGGATCGTATTTCTCCAGCCGCCGGGCAAGGCGGATGGCGGAGGATGGCACCATCTGGCCATGGGTTCCGAACAGGATGTCGGCGCTGTCGCCGACGGCTTCGCGGATCCTTGCGCAAAAAGTCTCGCAACGAGCCATGACGCCCATGGACAACTGGTGGCCCGAATAATTGGTGTAGGGACCGGCTGGGTCGAATTTGACAGCCGTGAAGCCCTGGTCGACCATGTCCACGGCGCATTCGGCAGCAAGATCGGGGTCGTTGAAATCGAACTCGCCGGCGGCGTTCTTCGGATAGAGATAGGTATAGGCCCGCAGCTTCTCGTTGACCGTGCCGCCCAGGAGATCGGACACCGGGCGACCCGCCGCCTTGCCGATGATATCCCAGCAGGCGATTTCGAGGCCTGAGACGATGCCCATCATCGTCGGGTCCGGCCGCTGGGTGAAACCGCTGGAATAGGCCGCCCGCCAGAAACGCTCGATACGGTGGGGATCGTGATCCAGCAGATAGCGCTGGAAGACGTCGTCTATCAGCGGAACCATGGCCGAGGGGTGGAAGGACGTCGCATAGATCTCCCCGACGCCCTCGATGCCGCATGCCGTCTCGAGCCGGACGAAAATCCAGTACATGCCGCCGACATGGGGCGGCGGTACGGCAACGATATGGGTCTTGAGCGAGGCGATCTTCATGGCGGTTTCCTCAACGATCCAGCGCCGGGATGGCGCGGCGTCAGTGCTTCAGGATGACGAGGCGGGTCTGGGTGAATTCGAGCATGCCGTGCTTGCCGTCGTCGCCGCCAAGGCCGGATTTCTTCCAGCCGGCATGGTAGCCCTGATAGGGATCGGCCGGGAAACGATTGATATAAAGTTCGCCGGCTTCGATCTCACCTGAAGCTTGCATCACCTTGTGGTAGTTCTCGGTGAACAGTACCGAAGAAAGACCGAACTGGTGATCGCTGGCCAACGCCAGCGCCTGTTCGAAGGTCTCATATCTGAGCACTGCCAAGACAGGGCCGAAAACCTCGTCGCGGACGATTTCCATTTGCTGAGTGCATCCGGACAGCAGCGTCGGAGGATAAAAGAAGCCGGGGCCTTCCGGCAGCACGCCACCCGTCTCCAGCGTCGCGCCCTCCGCCTGCGCCCGTTCGACCATTGCATGTAGTTTTTCCCGGGCGGCGGCTGTCGCCAGCGGCCCCATTGAGCCGGCATCGACGGCGCGATTGCCGAAGCTGCGAGCCGCAAAGCCCACGCGCAGCTTTTCAAGAAGTGCGTCATGCACCGACGCATGGATATAGAGCCGCTCGGCCGCAGTGCAGATCTGGCCGCAATGGGCGGTCTTGGCGGTGATGATCGCAGCTGCCACGGCGTCGAGATCGGCATCAGGTTCGACGATGACAGGTGTCTTGCCGCCGAGCTCCAGAGACGGTTTGGCGATATTGGTTTTGCAGAAATCGAGCACCGCCTGGCCAGCAGCGACGCTACCGGTCAGTGTGATCATGCCGACGGCAGGCTGGGTGCAGAGCGTCCGGCAGACGTCATGGCTCATGGCCATGATGTTGACCAGGCCGGGCGGCAGGTCGGCGTCAAGTATCGCGTCGGCAAACGCAAAGGCGGAGGTCGGCGTGGTGTTGCTGGGGCGAACCACCACGGCGTTTCCGGTGATCAGCGCGGGCGCAATCTTGCGCACCAGCGTGTAGATCGGAAAATTGAACGGGATCAGGCAGGCGACGACACCGATCGGCTCACGCTTCAGCAGCAGGGTCTCGTTGGGCGTATCGCTCTCGATGATCTCGCCTTCGACGCGGCGCGCCCACTCCGCATGGTAGCGCATAAGCTCGGCACCGTAGATCGCCTCGCCGGTCGCGTCGGCAAGACTTTTGCCGGATTCGCGTGCCAAGGCTTCGCCGATCTGCCTTGCGTGTTTCTCGATCGCATCGGCCAGACGGCGCAGGGCGTCGCCGCGCTGGATCGCCGGCAAGACCCGCCACAGCTTCTGTGCTGCCGCTGCCTGTGCAACGGCATCGATGACAGTCTCTTCGTCGGCTTCGGCTACAGCTGCAAAAACGGCGCCATCGGCAGGATTGCGGACCTCGATCCGCGAGGCCGTCGTCGGCTCGCAAAATTGGCCCCCGATGAAATTGCGGTAGTGCTGCATCTTCCGTCCCCGATATCGCGACAAAGCGTCGGAGGTCGACGCCATCCTCGCCATTCGACCGGCAGGTTAGGACGCGCGCAAGCGTGTTATTGTCGGGCAAAGCATTCCAAAATGGAATGCTTCCAACGGCAACAGTCAGACCCTGGCGCCAGTCAGCGAGAGTTCGTCGAACAGCCACTGCCTGAAGGCCTTGAGATGGTTGCCTCCGGCGACGCCCGCCCTTTCGACAAGCCAATAGGATTCATGGCCCTCGATCTCGACATCGGACAATTGCACGAGCCTGCCGTCTGCAAGGTATTCGCCGACCATGAAGCGATCGACCACGGCGACGCCGAGGCCATTGCAGGCGGCTTCGATCACCAGATCCAGCAGATCGAATTCGAGGCCGCCGCTCGTGTCGATATCCGCAAGGCCTGCGGCATCCAGCCAGTGCTGCCAGGTCATATAGCGCCGGTCTGGGGAGGCGAGGACGTGCAGAAAGGTGAGGCCGGAGAAGTCCATGGGAGACGTGTCGCGCCGCCCGTTCAGCAATGTCGGTGCGCAGACGGCGATATGGCGTTCGGTCATCAGGAGATGGGCATTCAGCATCGGCCACTCGCCATCGCCGAAGCGGATCGCGCAGTCGAGCAGACTGCGCTCGGCAAGGCTGTCGCGCAGTTCCGTGCCGATGCTGATCCCGACGTCCGGAAGTGCCACGCGCAACCGTCCCATCCGCGGCATCAGCCAACGCTTGGCAAAGGTCGGTGGCACATTGATGCGCAGACGATTGCCGGCGCTCTTGTCGACGATGCCGCGCACGGCCAGTTCGACGCTGTGAAAGGCATGCTGCAGGGTGGAAAACAGCGCAACGCCCGCCGGCGTCAGTTCCAGGTCATGATGACGCCGGATGAGGAGCGGTTCGCCGAGTTGGTCCTCCAGGTTTCGCACCTGTCGGCTGACGGCACTCTGGGTAAGATTGAGCCTTGCGGCTGCTTTGGTGAAACTGCGCGTCTGGCCGACGACCTCAAACACCTTCATGGCGGACAATGCCGGCAGTTTGCGCATGCGCTGGTTTCCATCCAATCTGCGATCGACCTTCAATAGCACTTTATGCCAGCCAAAAAAGTTGAGATCGCCTGAGCACGACAGCAATCCGCCAGCAGGTGGTTTCCCACGATAGCTCCAACATTGTCTCGCGGGGTGTCCAGATTACCCTTGCCGTTCGCGTCCACACACATATAATCAGGAATAATTATTTCCACATAGTGAAATATTGAAGGGGAATGGCATGGCTTTGAGTTGGCGATTTTCTGCGCTCGCGGACCGGCATCGGGCGCTCGGATCCAAGCTCGAGGACTGGAGCGGCATGGGAACCGCCTGGACCTACGACAAGGATATCTACGAGGAACACATCGCCATCCGCACAAAGGCGGGCCTCATGGATGTGTCGGGACTGAAGAAGGTCCACCTCGTCGGTCCGCACGCGATTGCAGTGCTAGAATACATCACCACCCGCGACATGAGCAAAATCTATCCGGGCCGCTCGGTCTATGCCTGCATGCTCAACGATCGCGGCCATTTCACAGACGACTGTATCGTCTATCGCACCGGCCCGAACTCCTGGATGCTGGTGCACGGTTCGGGAACCGGTCACGAGGAGATCACGAAACAGGCCGCAGGCCGCAATTGCGCTGTGCTGTTCGACGACGACCTCCACGACCTGTCGCTGCAGGGGCCGCTTGCCGTCGACTACCTGTCGAAATATGTGCCGGGCATCCGCGAGCTCAAATACTTTCACCACATGCAGACGACGCTGTTCGGGGCGCCCGTGATGATCTCTCGCACCGGCTATACCGGCGAACGGGGCTATGAGCTTTTCGTTCGCGGACAGGATGCCGGGATGATCTGGGACCGGATCGTCGACGAGGGCAAGGAGATGGGCATCATCCCCTGCTGCTTTAGTGTTCTCGACATGCTGCGTGTCGAAAGCTACCTGCTGTTCTTCCCCTACGACAATTCGCAGATGTACCCGTTCGACAATGAGCAGCCGGGCGACAGCCTGTGGGAGCTGGGGCTCGATTTCACCGTCAGCCCCGGCAAGGTGGGCTTTCGAGGCGCCGAGGAGCATGCGCGTCTCAAGGGCAAGGAGAGGTTCAAGATTTTCGGCCTGCTGGTCGATGCGGATGGCCCGACCGATCTCGGCGACGAGGTCTGGGCCGACGGTCGCAAGGTCGGGGTCATAACCTGCCCCAGCTATTCCAAGCTGACCAACCGATCCATGGCGATCATGCGCGTCGAAGTGCCTTATGCGTCGCAGGGCGTGAAGCTCGAGGTCAAGGGCAAGACTGTCAATGCGCCGGCGATTGCCCACACCATCACCTTCGACGATCCGGAGAAAAAGAAGCGGACGGCGAAAGATTGAGGGGCGAGCCCGATGCTGGTTGCAGGGATCAAGAGCAGACCGGAATATAAGGGGCTCGACATCGACCCCCATGCGAAGCGCCACCTCTTTGTGCTTGAGGGCGAAGGCGCATTGGCTCTTCTCGATCGCGCCGGGAGCGATGGCGGGGCATTTCTACCGAGGGCCGAAATCCTTTATCTGCCGGGTGGCTCGGCTGGCCAGAGCCACGTCGCCGATCTCGCAGCACTTGGCGCCGACGTCACCTGGACGGCCGCCGGCTTGCAGCCGCTGCTGGGGCGTCTTCGCGTCTGCCTCGACAATGCGACCATGGGGATGCGGATCTACATCGCCGGGACGGAAGGCTTTATTGGTCAGGCGATCCAGGTGGCCCTCGATTTCGGCGTCGACTTCAACTCGCTGAGGACGGAGCATCGGGGATCGCTGGCCCGGCGTGTGCAGTGCGTCCATTGCAAGGGCGTGACCGACAACGTCACCACGACGCCCTTCGTCTGCTCGCACTGCGGCCTGAAGCTTCTCGTTCGCGACCATTATTCGCGACGGCTCGGCGCTTTCCAGGGCGTCAACGTCGATGCCGAAGAGCCGGGCACTGCACCGGAGCCGGAGGAAATTTTCCTGTGAGCATCAACACAGAGATGACCGTCCAAGTGACAGCCGTGACGCAGGTGGCGGCAGCGGTCAAAACCTTCCGGCTGGAGCGGCCCGACGGCGCCCCTTTGCCGGTGTTTTCGGGCGGTTCGCATATTGTCGTCTCAATGAACGACGGCGAGCAGCTGCGGCGCAATCCCTATTCGCTGATGTCGTCACCGGACGATACATCAGGGTATGAAATCAGCGTGCTGCGGGTAGCCAATTCGCGCGGCGGCTCGGCGTTTCTCCACGACAGGCTTCGCGTAGGCGACCAGCTCACGATCAGCCAGCCGGTCAACCTCTTTCCCGTCGATCATCGCGGCCGCAAGCATATCCTGTTTGCCGGCGGCATCGGCATCACGCCGTTTCTGGCGATGATGGAGCAGTTTACGCGCGATAACGCCGCCTTCGAACTGCACTATGCCATGCGCTCTCGCGAACACGGTGCCTTCTGGCAGCAACTGCTTGAGCGCTACGGACCGCGCAAGGTCAAACTCTACTTCGACGACGAGAAAAGACTCATTCCGGTGGAGACGATCGTCGATAACCAGCCTCTCGGCACGCATCTCTATGTCTGCGGACCCTCCGGCATGATCGACGGTGTGCTGCTGACGGCGCTGGAGGCCGGCTGGCCGAAGGAAAACCTGCATGCGGAGCGCTTTCTTGCACCTCCTGCCGGCCTGCCGTTCCAGGTGATGCTGGCAAAGGCAGATCGGGCGATCACGGTCGGTGAGCATCAGAGCATCCTCGAGGCGGTGGAGGCTGCTGGCTGCGAGGCGCCCTACATGTGCCGCGGCGGGGCCTGCGGGCAGTGCGAAACCGTCGTCCTCTCCAGCGATGGCGAACTCGAGCACAACGACGTCTACCTCTCGGACGCGGAAAAGGCCGAGGGGCGGAAAATCATGATCTGCGTGTCGCGCTTCAAGGGCCAGCAACTGTTGCTTCAACTTTAGCCTCGAGGAAGGATCGGACGGATGACCATCAAGTTCAGGCAGGAAACATTCCGGGACGATTTCACCTTTCGCAACAGCCCGGAAAACATTCGCCGATTTCCATTTCCCTTCGACCGGGACGCCTACATGTACGCGGTCAACATGGAACCGCACGTGCGAGGGCCGGCCAATAGCGTCTTTGAAAACCTGATCGACGTCGACGAACATTACGTCGCCGAGATGCATGACCGGGCGCTGGTGCTGAAGGAGGATCCGCTGCGGTGCCAGGCACTGCCGCATATGATGACGGCCCAGTGGGATACGCTGGAACTGATCATGGAGCACCAGGCCTCCGATTATCCGGAGCATTTCTCCCTCACCAAAGACGGTGACAAGTGGCGCTGGATAAATCGGCCGCTCGGCATCGATGACAGCTTCACCTTCGGCGATGCCTCGACCCTCCCCTATCAGCCGATGGAATATATCACCCGCCAGGCGCAGGGCGATTTCTGCATTGTCGATCAGCGCGACGGCAATCTCTGGATGGATGCCGGCATGGTCACGACGCAGGCCGACTGGTCGCTCGATTTCGACATCGGCATGAACTTCATGGAATGGCATGGCCCGGTGCCGCTGGCCCACCAGATCGGCGTCTTCGAGCGGGCGCTGAAGTTCCTCCTGAACCTGCAGCAGGGCAAGCCGACGCGGCGGCTGAACTGGACGATGACGGTCAACCCGCGCCTCGACACCAGCCCGGAGAATTACCACAAATGGGGGCCTGACCGCCTGACGGTCACGCCGGAAAACGTCGGCCGGAAAATGCATCTTCGCGTCGAGCTGCAGAGCCTCTGGCGCCTGCCCCGCTCTAACGCCATCCTGTTCGTGATCCGCTGCTATCTCATCAGCCTCGATGAACTGGTCACCGTGCCTAAATGGGCACGCCGCCTGCCGCGTGTGCTGGCGAGCCTGCCGCCCGAGATCGTCGACTACAAGGGTCTGACGCGCAATCGCCCGATCATGATCGACTGGCTCAGCACCTACGATGACGGAGCGCCGACCAGCCCGGGCATTTTTCCGGACTGACCGACCGATCATACCAAGCAGATCAATAAAAATGAGGGAACTGACATGACGAGAGTTGCCGTGATCGGCGCCGGACCATCGGGACTGGCGCAACTGAGAGCGTTCCAATCGGCCGCAGCGAAAGGCGCAGAAATCCCCGAAGTCGTCTGCTTCGAGAAGCAGGCGGATTGGGGCGGCTTGTGGAACTACACCTGGCGCACCGGGCTCGACGAATATGGCGAACCGGTGCACGGCAGCATGTACCGCTATCTATGGTCGAACGGCCCGAAGGAATGCCTGGAGTTTGCCGATTATTCCTTCGAGGAACACTTCGGCAAGCCTATCGCCTCATACCCGCCGCGCGCCGTGCTCTGGGACTATATCAAGGGTCGCGTAGAGAAAGCCGGCGTCCGCGACTGGGTGCGTTTCAGCACGCCCGTGCGGATGGTGACCTTCGACGAGGTGAGTAAAAAATTCACGGTGACAGCCCATGACCGCGTCAACGACCGGATGTATGACGAGGTCTTCGACTATGTCGTGGTGGCATCAGGCCATTTCTCGACGCCTAATGTTCCCTATTTCGAGGGGGTCGCCAGCTTCGGCGGTCGTGTCATGCATGCCCATGACTTTCGCGATGCGCTGGAGTTCAAGGACAAGGATATCCTCATCGTCGGTCGCAGCTATTCGGCCGAGGACATCGGCTCGCAGTGCTGGAAATATGGCGCCAAATCGGTCACCGTCAGCTATCGCAGCAAGCCCATCGGCTTTGCGTGGCCGCAGCGTTTCGAAGAGAGGCCGCTGCTACAGAGGCTGGACGGCAAGACAGCACATTTCAAGGACGGCACCACGAAGGAAGTCGACGCGCTGATCCTATGCACCGGCTACCTACACCATTTTCCGTTCCTGCCCGACAGCCTGCGCCTGAAGACTGCAAACCGCCTGTGGGCCGACGATCTCTACAACGGCATCGTCTATGAAAAAAACCCGCAGCTCTTCTACATCGGCATGCAGGACCAGTTCTACACGTTCAACATGTTCGACGCGCAGGCCTGGTACGCTCGCGACATTATCCTCTGCCGCATCGCATTGCCGGACGCAGACGGGATGAAAGCACATTTCGACACATGGCGTGCCCGCGAGGAAGGGCTCGAGGACGCCGAGCAGATGATCTGGTTCCAGGGCGACTACGTCAAGGAGCTGCTTGCCGCCACAGATTACCCCGATTTCGATATCGAGGGCGTCAACCGGACTTTCATGGAATGGGAGCATCACAAGGCAGAAAGCATCATGAGCTTCCGTGACAACGGCTATCGCTCGCTGATGACCGGAAATATGGCCCCGAAGCACCACACGCCCTGGATCGAGGCCATGGACGACAGCCTCGAAGCGTATCTGCGGAACTAGGTTGCCCCACGAAATCTGCTGATTTCAGGAAGGGCCAGTATCCAAAATTGGCCCTTCTCTGGTGGCAACTTGACAACCAAAGACGCAGCTTTGGACGCTCGCCTGTTTACTCTTTACTTACCAAGAAAGCAGACCACATCGAACTACCTCAGGATGCAAGCGTTTCCTTACTACAGTCTTGAGGAGTTCTCATTATGACTTTGTCAAACATCCCGTTCATTGGTATCGGTTTCCTCGCCTGCGGATTCGTCGGCTTCGCGGGCATTGCAATCGCCCTGAACGAGCATTTCGATCTGTTTGCCATTATCCTTTGCTGGTACATCGTCATGATATCCTTCGCCGCATTCGCGCTTCGAAGAGGTGCCCGCCGCCGGTCGATTTTCCGCTTTCTAACCTTGGCGTCTGCCAAGGCGTGGCGTCATCGCCAGGTTGGCAAAGGCGGCCAGAACTTCAAACATGTTTCAACTTAACTTGCTCTTCCAGCCCTGTGACGTCGCGTGTTAGAACGTTCCAGCAAGCGATTTGCACGGGGAGATTTCGCGGAGTGGATGGTCCTGAGCGACGGATAGCTCGGTTGACGTCAAAGTCGGCCGTAGTGCTCGTCAGCCTGTTTCTTGTTGCCGTCCTGAGCCTCTCCGGCCTCATGATCTGGCAAAACTACAAGGCCACGATAGCGGCCGGCGAAGCTCGGGCGCAATCCTCTGCCCACGTGGTTGCCGCTCATCTGCAATGGATGATTGAAGCCAGCGACCAGGCGCTGAGGCGCATCGATGCAAAGCTCGACGAACAGCCGATCGAGTCCAACGCCAATACGATTTCCGACATCTCGCAGGCGGTTGGTGATCTGCCCTCCGGGTTTCAATATTCCGTCTACGATCAAAACGGCGCGCTGCGTCTTTCGAGCGTACGGCAGGCAACGGGCATCACGGTGGCCGATCGCGAGTATTTCCAGCAGTTGAAGGCCGGTCGGGAAGTGGTCATTTCCGAGCAGTTGCAGGAGCGGCTGAGTGGGAAGCAGGTTTTCATCATTGCAAGACGCATCGAGCGCGACGGGCAGTTCCACGGCGTGGCGAGCATTGCCATTCCGACCGAGAAGCTCGACGAGTTCTGGAACTCCATGGAACTCGGACCGAAATCGAGCGTCGGCGTGATCCGCTCCGACGGATGGCTGGTGGCGCGCCACCCGACCTTCGACAAGCCGATGGATTTCAGCCAGACTCCGCTTTTCACGGTCCACCTCCCGAAAAGTCCGCAAGGCTATTATCGCAGCGGCGCCTCGCCGGTGGATGGCGTGGCGCGGATCGTCGGTTACTGGCATGTGGATGGATGGCCGCTGATCGCCACTGCGGGTATAGATACCGCGCAGACGTTGCAGATGTTCTGGTCAGGCCTCGACACGCAACTCATCTTCGGGCTGCCGATCATCCTGATGATCATCGCAAGCGCCATCTGGATTGTCGCCTTGTTGAATGCCTTTGCCGAACGCAACGCCGTTCTCGAGCGGCTGCTGGAGCGCAACCAGTTTCTGTTCCGGGAAATTCATCATCGCGTGAAGAACAACCTGCAGGCCGTATCGGCGCTGATCCGCCTTCAGCCTATCTCCAAGGAGGCGCGCGGCGATATGGAACGGCGGATCGCAGCCATGATTGCGGTTCACGAACAGATCTACCAGACGGACCAGTTCGACCGTGTCGATGTCGCCCCCTATACGGAGCGACTGGTCGGGGAGATCGCCGCCTCCTACGACGCGGCGGTCACGATCGAAACACGGCTTACCTCAATTTCCGTGGACCGTGACCAGGCTCTCCCTATCGGCATGATCATCAACGAGGTGGTCTCAAACGCCTTCAAATACGCCTTTATCGGCCGCTCCGACGGGCATCTCGTTGTGGAACTGGAAAGCGAAAGCGACGGTATGGCAGTTCTGACAGTGCGTGACGATGGGCCCGGCATCGATCCGGAACTGACGCACAAGGGCATGGGCAGCCGGCTGATCACTGGTTTCGTTGCCCAGATCAATGGTACTTTTTCCTATGAGAATGCGAACGGAACCGCATTCACCATGCGCTTTCCGGCAAATCCACTCTCGTGAACCTGAGCGTGCCTCCAGCCACAGGCGTCAGTTAAAGACGGCGCGGTATCCCTGGCTCGAGACGCAGGACATATATTTCATGCGTGCCGCAGCCTCTGCCTGGCTTTCCTGGGCCGGCACCTCGCTTGGCAACACTCCTGGGCCATTCATGCGGGCGCGGTAGGCAAATTCTTCCTTCTGCCGGTCGTAGGCAGCGTCGGCATCGCCAACGCACATGACATGCACCACCCCGGGAAACTGCGCCGGGGTACCGACCGGCAGCAGGAGGGGTTTGCCGATATGATCTACGCAGGCGGACAAGGAGATGGCAACGCTCAAGATGGCGAGCAGACGGTGGTGGCTTTTCATCATGCGTCCAGAGATTTCGGCGTGAACTGATCGGTGGCGGACCCTATCGCCCGCAAGCTTGCCGCAGGCTTGTTCCGAGCGACGGCGCAGCAATTATCATCCGATTATCTTCGGTGCCGGCAACGACAGGGCACATAGCGATCGTCACTTGCCCTGCGCCGGTTTCCTGGAAACATTTGCCCCGGCATCGGGAGCGAGACGCCAGCAGTCGACGGTGGCCAACAGCGCCACGAGACCAAGCAGGACGAAGGCAAGGCGGAACTCGATGGCCGGCAGGGCCAGACCCAGCGGGGGTGCCAAGACCTGACCGATGCGAATACCGATGGCACCGAGTGCAATGCCCATGCCCATCGTCAGCTGGAAGGCGGTGCTGAACAGCGTGTTGGCGCCAGTCATCTGCGGCTTGGGAATATCTGCGAAGGCGATGGTATTGAGAGCCGAGAAATGCATCGAGCGGCACATCCCGCCGATAAACAGCACGGGGATGATAAACGCCAACGACGATGTCGGCGAGAACAGCGCGCAGGCGGCGATGAAGAGCGCATTGAGGATGCCGTTGACCAGCAGCACACGGCGGAAGCCGTATCGTCGCAAGATCGGCGTCGTTGCGGGCTTTATCAGGAGATTGCCGGCAAAGACCGCAAGCGTCATCATCCCCGCCTCGAAGGCACCAAGCCCGAACCCGACCTGGAACATCAGCGGCAGCAAAAACGGCACCGCGCCGATCGCCATGCGAAACAGCGAGCCCCCCCACAAGGCGACGGCAAATGTCGGCTTGCTCAGGCCTGAAAAATCGATCAGCGGGTGGGCGCTACGACGGAAGTGGAGAATTGCCACGGTCAGCAGAACAAGTCCTACCGCCAGATAGGTGCCTGCTGACAGCCATTCCGGCTTTGCTCGACCAATCAGTTCCAGACCATACATCACAGACGCCAGGCCAAAACCGCTGGCGACGAAGCCGGTCCAGTCGAAGGGCCGCTTCTCCTGATGCTGCCCCTTGGGAATCAGAATCAGGGCAAAGACGAAGGCAAGGATGCCGAGCGGCAGATTGAGGAAGAAGATCCAGCGCCAGCTGGCATGATCGGTGAGGAACCCGCCAAGCGGCGGGCCGAGCACGGGGGCCACCAGCGCAGGCCAGGTAATCGTCGCGATGGCCGAAATCAGCTTTTCTTTCGGCGTGTTGTTGAGCACAAGCAACCGGCCCACCGGCACCATCATCGCACCGCCGATACCTTGCAGGATCCGCATGGCAACGAACGTCCCGATGCCCTCCGCAAATCCGCAGAGTACGGATGCCAGCGTGAAGACGACCACGGCAGACGAGAACACCAGCCGTGCGCCAAACCGGTCGCTGATCCAGCCGCTGATGGGAATGAAGATGCCGAGCGTCAACAGGTAGGCGCTCATGCCGATATTGAGATCGACGGGCCGTACGCCAAAGGACGTGGCCATCTGCGGCAGGGCAGTGGCGATCACCGTGCCATCGAGGTTTTCCATGAAGAACGCGCCGGCGACCAGCAGTGCAAGCAGCAGCGACCGTGCTTTCGGTGCTTCTGCGAGATCGGTCTTTTGCCGCGTCGATACGTCTGCCATTCAACAACTCCGGGCCGGCTTTGCCGATCAGTGTGATATCGCTTCCTTCGCATCGACCTTCGCCGCTGCGCCACCGGCGCGATGGCTGACCGGAATGAGCCAGGTGGTGAGAAATGTCAAAGCAGCGACCACGAAGACCCCCCAGAAACTCCAGTGCAGCGCAGAATTGAAAACGGCCCTGATGGCAGGATTGGAAGAAAGATCTGAGAGGCCGGTCGGCTGGTTCAAGACGTCATGAAGCTTCTCGGCTAGCGCTCCGCTGCCGAAGTGGGCAATGCCGAGATTGAGGATCGAACCTAGCGCCGTGGCGCCAAGCGTATTGCCGAGGCTGCGTGAAAACAGGATCGAGGCCGTTGCACTGCCGCGCTCCGACCAGTCGACGCTGTCCTGCACCAGAACGATGCTGGTGAGGCTGATCAATCCCATTCCGAAGCCCATCAAAAAAGCGCCGACACCGGCGGGTATGGGGGTGCTTTCGGGGGTCAGGAACAGCAGGAATATCGCCCCGAACGGAAACAGCAGGCTGCCGACTCTCAAGGTGCGGCGGATACCGAAAGCGCGAAACAGTTTTGGCGACATCACCACCGCCAGGGGCCAGCCGACGATCAGCATCGTCAGCGTGAAACCTGCCTCGAGTGAAGAGCGGCCGAGCACACCCTGGACGTATATCGGCAGCACCGTCGTGAGCCCGATCAACGCCATGCCGGCCAGCAGCGTCGCGGCATTGCTGGTGGCGATCAGTCGCCGGCTCCAAAGGGCGATCGAAATCAACGGCTCCGGCGCCCGTCCTTCCTGAAGCAGGAACAGCACGCCAGAGACAAGGAACAGCAGGCCAAAGCCGCCGAGGACGGCGGCGCTGGCATCGGTTTCTGTCAGGATAAACAGCAACGAAACGATGGAAACAGAAAACAGCAACGTGCCGAGATAATCGATGTGGACCACGCGAGGCTCGATCTTCTCCTTCAGGAAAAGCACGAACCCGGCAATAGTCAGCACGCCGAGCGGCAGGTTGATCCAGAAGATCCAGGCCCAGGAGAGATGATCGACGATAAGCCCGCCGGCAAGAGGTCCGACCACAGCCGAGATAGCCCAGACGCTGGCAAGCACGCCCTGGACCTTGGCACGCTCCTCGAGCTTGTAGAGATCGCCGACAACTGTCGTGGTCACGGGCTGGATGGCGCCGGCACCGACACCCTGGACAAGTCGGAAGACGATCAGCGAAGTCATCGACCAGGCGAAACCGGCAAGTGCGGAGCCAAGGAGGAAGATCAGGATGCCAACGATCAGGATCGGCTTGCGGCCAAAAATATCCGACAGCTTGCCATAGATCATTGTTGTCGTAGACTGGGCGAGCAGGAAGGCCGAAAATACCCAGCTGTAGTAGGTGAAGCCGCCCAACTCACCGACGATGCGCGGCATCGCGGTAGCGACGATGGTCGCCTCGATCGCCACCATAAAAGTCGCAAGCACGATGGCGCCGACAACCAGCGGCCGCTTCGATGGATCGACGAAGTCGGTCATCGACATTCCTTTCTCACGCATACGTCCGGATGAACACGGCGGGTGACCTGTCTACGGCATCGCGTTCACAATGGATTTTTAGTAGTTTAATAGGAGGAAAGGCAGGCGAATCTCCTCGTCAATAGGCCTGCCAGAGCGTGTAGGGCATTGAATATTTCCTGGTCTCGAAGTCAAGATCGCAAGCCGGACAAAAGCAAGGGAGACTTCATATTTTCAGCTTCCGACGACCGGTCGCGGGACCTCTTGGCCATCGATGCCCGCGATTGACAGCGCCCCGTCGCCGCCCTCATATCGCGGGCAAGACGGAACGAAGCCTGTTATGGAGAGACCAGTGCCCGAAACCCTGTTCGATATCCCGCTCAAGCGAGCAGACGGCCGTGCTGCAACACTGAACGACTACCGCGGACAGGTCTTGCTGGTCGTCAACGTCGCTTCGAAATGTGGCTTGACCGTCCAATACGAAGCGCTGGAAAAACTCTATGAGGCGAAGCGCGACCGTGGATTTACCATTGCGGCCTTTCCTGCCAATGATTTCAAGGAGCAGGAGCCGGGTTCGGACGCCGAGATCATGACCTTTTGCCAATCGACCTACGACGTGCAATTTCCGGTTTTCTCCAAGATCTCAGTCAAGGGCGCGGCCAAGCACCCGCTCTACAAAATGCTGACAGCCTCCCCCGTACCGACCACCGGCGATGGCCCGATGCGCGAAAGGCTGAAGGGCTACGGCGTCGATACGGGCGCCGCCAGCGACGTCCTCTGGAATTTCGAGAAATTCCTGATCGGCCGTCATGGTAGCGTCGTTGCGCGCTTTGCGCCGGATGTCACGCCGGACGATCCGCGCCTGCTCTCCATGCTCGACGAAGAACTGGCAAAAAGCGCCTGATGCGTGGCGCCCCTCTGGATGATCAGGCCGTGAGGTCGGCGACCTTGGCGGTCAGGTCTGCAATATAGGCATCTGCCGACAGGTCCGAGCCGGTGGCCGCCACCAGGATATCGCCCGGGCTTTTCGAGCGCCCGTGTTGATGGACATTGTGCTGGAGCCACGATTTCAGCGGCATGTAGTCACCGCTCTCCAGGCCTTTTTCGACGGCAGCCTCCTTCCGCGCCGTGGAAAACAGCTGCGAAGACATGATGTTGCCAACTGTGTAGGTCGGGAAGGAGCCGACCATGCCCGATGACCAATGCACGTCCTGCAGCACGCCTAGCGTATCCGTGGGGACATCGAGACCGAGATAGGACTTTACCTTGTCGCGCCAGATTTCCGGCAGGTCGGCAACCCGGGTGTCGCCGGCAATCAGGCCGGCCTCAATTTCCGAGCGCAGCATGATGTGGAAATCATAGGTCAGTTCGTCGGCCTCGACGCGGATGAGGCTCGGGCGGGCGGCATTGATCACACGCCAGAAATCATCGACCGAGACATCCGACAGCTGCTCAGGGAAAACGGCCTTGAGTTCATGGAAGTGCAGGTCCCAGAACCGGCGCGAGCGGCCGACGCGGTTTTCCAGCAGCCGCGACTGGGATTCGTGCATGCCGAAGCTGGCGCCGCCGACGGCGTAGAGATTGACGAAATCCGTGGTGAAGGTCGAGCGCGAAAACTGCTCCGAGATGCCCTGCTCGTAGAGACCGTGGCCGGCCTCGTGCCAGACCGCAAACAGGCCGCCCGGCAGCCAAGTTTCACGGAAACGGCCGGTGATGCGGACATCGGAGCGGGTGAAGGATATTTCGAACGGATGCACGGCGTCATCAAGCCGGCCGCGACCGAAATCGTAGCCGAGCCGCGTAGCCATCAAGCTGGAAAACTCACGCTGTTTCTCGACAGGATAAGCGCGATCGAGGATTTCACTGCGCACCCGCGCCTCTTTCGCCTGCGCCAGCAGCGGGATCAGCGATTTCTGCAGCTGCCCGTAAAGCGTCTGCAGCTTCGACCAGCGCATGCCGGGCTCGTAGGTATCGACGAGAGCGTCATACGGGTGCTCCTCGTAGCCAAGCGCGCCGGCGATCTCTCGTTGCATTTCCATGGTGCGCTCGAGGACGGGCGCGAAGCCTGCAAAATCGTTGGCGGCACGGGCCTTGACCCAGGCCGCCTGGGCCAGCGTCTTCAGGGTGGTCGAGGCAGCAACGAGCTTTGCCGGAATGCGCGACAGCTTGGCGATAGACGCTGCCGCCTGCTCGACAGCGACGAGGCGCAGATCATCCGATGGTGCCCCCGCTAGCTCCGAGCGCGCCGTCGCGATGGCACGTTGCAATTCGTCGCCTGTCGCCATATCGCGGGCGATGCCAACCAGCGTGGCGATCTGCTGGCCGCGCGCTTCGACACCACCAGCCGGCATCATCGTGCGGGAATCCCACGTAAGCAGGTTCACCGCACAGAGGATGTCGTTGATCCGGGCAATTTCGGTTTCGAACACAGCAAAACTCATGGGAAAATGCCTCTAGGCGTTGGATAGCGTTTGGGGTGCACCGAACTCGGTCAGGTGGCAGGCGGCGGACTGGCCGTTGCCACGCGGCGTCAGCACGGGTCGCTCGACGAGGCAGCGCTCGAAGACATGGGGACAGCGGCCGGCAAAGGGGCAGCCGACAGGCAGGTTCATCGGGCTCGGCAGTTCGCCACGGGTGGCAGCCGTACGCGTACGGCGGGTCGGGTCTAGCTCGGGCGCCGCATCCAGCAAGGCCTTGGAATAGGGGTGGCGAGGCGAGGTGAACAGCGCCTCAGACGGGCTCACCTCCATGACCTGACCGAGGTACATGACGGCGACGCGATGCGAGATGTGACGCACAAGCCTCAGGTCGTGGGCCACGAAAACCACGGTGAGCTGCAGCTGTTCCTGCAGTTGCAGCAAGAGGTTGACCACCTGCGCCTGGACGGAGACGTCGAGAGCCGAGACTAGCTCGTCGGCGACGATGACCTCGGGCTCGACCGCGAGCGCGCGGGCAATGCCGATGCGCTGGCGTTGTCCGCCGGAGAATTCGTGCGGATAACGGCCGGCGGCGTCCTGCGGCAGACGCACAAGTTCGAGCAATTCGGCAATACGGCCCGGTATGTCAGCCTTCGGCCGCATGTTGTGAACCCCGAGCGCCTCGCCGATGATCTGGGCAACGGTCATGCGCGGGTTGAGGGAGCTGTAGGGATCTTGAAAGATCATCTGGACGCGCCGGTTGAAGCCACGCCGTTCCGACGGTTTCAGGTCAGCAATATCCTTGCCCTCGAAGCGGATAGCACCACCGTCCGGATCGAGCAGGCGAACCATGCAGCGCGCCAGCGTAGACTTTCCGCAGCCGGATTCGCCGACGATACCCAGTGTCTCGCCGCTGTTGACCTCGAGGTTGACGTCGCTGAGCGCATGAACCGCAAGCGCCGGCTTGCCCGCCAGCCGGCGCGCGAGCGAATGGGGGCCTGCAAAGCGCTTGGTGACGCCATCGATGGATATGATCGGCCTTACCGTGTTCATAGGATAGCCTCCGAGGCCGCGACCCGGTCATGGTGGAAGCAGGCGGCCATTCTGCCCGGCGCGACCGGTGCCAAAGGCGGCCGCTCGCGTCGACATTGTTCCGTGGCGAAGCTGCAGCGCGGATGAAAGGCACAGCCGTCGGGCAGGTCCGTGAGGCTCGGCGGCGTACCATCGATGGAAGACAGCATGGTGCGCACCGCACGGCCGCGTGGCACGGAGCCGAGAAGGCCGCGGGTATAGGGATGGCGCGGCTGGGCAAACACATCGACGACGGTGCCGGTTTCGACGATCCGTCCGGCATACATGACAGCCATCCGGTCACAAGTGGCTGCCACGACGCCGAGATCGTGAGTGACCAGCACGACGCTCATGGCGAGTCGGTCGCGGAGGTCGAGAAGCAGTTTCAGGATCTGGTCTTGGATCGTCACATCGAGCGCCGTCGTTGGCTCATCGGCAAGCAGCAACTTCGGCGAACAGGCGAGCGCGATGGCAATCATCGCCCGCTGGCGCATGCCGCCGGAAAACTGGTGGGGATATTCGTTCAGCCGCCGTTCGGCGTCTGGGATGCCGACGATGGTCATCAACTCCAGCGCCCGGGCACGACGCGCGCGGCGGTCGAGGCCGGTATGAGCGCTCAGGTTCTCCTCGATCTGCAGGCCGACCGGCAGCACCGGATTGAGCGCGGTCATTGGCTCCTGGAAAATCATGGCAATTTCGCTGCCGCGAACCCGTCGCAGATCTTCGTCGGACATAGCCATCAGGTCGCGACCGCCCCATTCGACGCGTCCCGTCACCTTGCCCGGCTCACGGATCAGCCGCATGACGGAGCGGAGCGTCACGCTCTTTCCTGAGCCGGATTCGCCGACCAGACCGACGACCTCGCCGGGAGCGACATCGAAATCGACATCGGCTGCCGCGATTGCCGTGCCACGCGCGGTGTCGAATGTGGTGGTCAGTCCACGGACGACCAGGCCGCTGTTGTCGCTTGCCGGCATCATCGGCGTATCCTCAAAAGTTCGGCGACGCCATCGCCTGCGAGGCTGAACCCCAGTCCGGTCAGGACGATGGAGACACCGGGGAAAACGGAGATCCACCAAGCCGTCGTCATGTAGTTCTTGCCATCGGCGATCTGCACGCCCCATTCGGAGGCCGGCGGCTGCGCACCGAGGCCGAGATATCCGAGGCTGGAGCCGAGCAGGATGGCGAGCGCCATGTCGGTCATCCAGTAGACGATGGCCGGCGTGATGGCGTTCGGCAGCAGGTGGCGGAAGACGATGCGCGTCGGCGTGTAGCCCATGACCCGGCCGGCATCGGCGTAATCCAGCCGCTTCTGAACCTTGACCTCGGCAGCGACGATGCGGGCATAGAACACCCAGCCAACGACGCCGATCGCCACATACATGTTGCCGAGCCCCGGCCCCAGGACAGAAACCACGGCAATGACCAGAACCAGAAACGGAAATGTCAGGACGGCATCGACGATGCGTCCGAAGATGATCTCGGTTATCCCGCCGGCATAGCCTACGAAGGCGCCGACGAGGGTCCCGAAGATGAAGGGGCCGGTGGTGGCAAAGACGGCGATCTGCATGTCGATCGTATAGGCATGGATCACCCGCGACAGCACATCGCGGCCGAAACTGTCGGTGCCAAACGGATGAGCCCAGGTTGGACCTTTCAGCAGCGCGTTATAATCGAAGGCGATGGGATCGTAGGGCGCGAACCACGACGGGAAAAAGGCGAGCAGCAGGCTGGCCAGCAGGATGAGGCCGCCGAAGACCAGCGTCTTCGGCCATGTCCGGGGCTTCAATCGCCACTTCGCGCGCGGGGCATCGGTGACGGCACTCATCGGGCCACCCTCGGATCGAGCCAGGCCTGGACGATATCGGTCACCAGGAAGGTCAGCGACACCAGCACGGCGAGCGCGATGGTGAGGCCCTGCAACACGGGATAATCGCGGCCGTAGATACTGTCGATCATCAAGCGACCCGCACCGGGAACCGCAAACACCGTCTCGGTAATGACCCCGCCGCCAAGCAGCGAGCCGATTTGCAGGCCGAACAGGGTGATTGTCGAGATAAGCGCGTTACGTAGCACGTGACGGATGAGAATGACGCGGGATTTCAGACCCTTTGAGCGAGCAAAATCGACATACTCGGCATTGATGACGCCGATGATGGCGGTGCGCAGGTTGCGCATCAGCACGGCGGCAAAGCTCAGGGCCAGAGTCAGAGCGGGCAAGAACAGGTGGTAGAGCTTGCTGCCGAACGTATCGCCATAGCCGCCGACCGGAAACCATTTGAGGTTTGCGGCAAACAGCGTCAGCAGCAGGATGCCGATATAGAACACCGGCATGGAAAGCCCGACCTGGAAGGTGCCGCGGATGACGGTATCGGCGGTCTTCTCGCGGCGAAGGGCGGCGACGAAGGCGAGCGGCACGGCAAGCAGCAGCGCAATCACCGCAGCCATGCCGATCAACATCAGAGTGACGGGCATTCGCTGCGCGATCAGATCGACGACCGGTGTCTTCAGCGTGATCGAATCGCCGAGGTCACCGGTGGCTATACGACGGACAAAGTAGAAAAACTGCACGATCACGGGTTTGTCGAGGCCGAGGCTGGCATTGATGCGCAGGACATCGGCATCCCGGGCGCGGTCTCCGAGCATGGCGCTGGCTGGGTCGCCGGGCAGAAGCCGGATCAACACGAAAGTCACGATCAGAATGAACACGATGGTCGGGATCATCTGCAGAATGCGACGGACTATATAACTGAACAATGGCAAAGAGCCGCCCTCGTATTCCAGGTGACATCAGGGATGTCGCAGACTGCCGGGGCAGCCTGCGACAATCGCAATCTCACTTATCGAGCCAGGTCTTGGTGAAGATGTTGTTGCCGAGCGGGATCTGCAGGAAGCCATGCACCTTCTTGCTGAGCGCCACCGGATAAGGCGTCTCATAGAGCGGCACGATCGGACCTTCCGCGTTGTAGATCGCCTGGATGCGGGCATAGTCGGCCGCACGCTTGGTCACGTCGATTTCCTTCTGGGAAGCCTCGAACAGCTTGTCGGCCTCTTCGCTCTTCCAGCCGGTGTGCAGCGCACCGATATTCGGAGAGTAGACGAAGTAGGACGTGATCTCGTTCGGATCGGCGATATCGTCGGTCCAGGCAGATTCACGCATCGCGAACGTGCCGGCCCGGTACTGCGCCGTCCGGCTGGCATTGTCGACCTGCTGCAGCTCGAGCTTGATGCCGATCTGCGCCCACATCTGCTGCAGGGCCGTGGCGATGCCGATTTCATCCTGGTTGCCGGCCAGAACCAGCAGGCTCGTCGAGAAGCCGCTTTCGAAGCCGGCTTCCTTCATCAGGCTCTTGGCCTTGTCGATGTCGTAGGGGAACAGCGGCTTGTCGCCGGTGTGCAGCGGCGTCGCTGATGACATATAGGAGGTCATCGGCTTGCCGACGCCGTGGGTAACGATCTGGATGATCGCTTCCTTGTTGGCGGCATAGTTCATTGCCTCGCGCACCTTGGCGTTCGACAACGGGTTGTCTTTACCATTCAACTGCGGCCGCGTGTTCAGCGTGATGTACTGGACGCGGGTCGAAGGGTAGAGTTCCATGTTCAGGTTGCCGGCGGACTTCAGCTCGTCGACGCGCGAATAGGGAATGAACTCGGCGCCATCGAGCTCGCCGGAGTTGAGCTTGAGGATGCGGGTCGCATCGTCCGGGATGACTTCGAAGTTGATGCCGTCGAGATAAGGCAGCGGCTTACCGTCTTCGCCCATGCCCCAGTAATAAGGGTTTCGCACCAGCTTCATGGTCGAGCCGCGATCCCAGGACTTCAGCATGAACGGGCCGGAACCGATCGGATGCTCGGCAAAGGCCTTGGCCTTTTCTGCCTCTGTCGTGCCGGCAGCGGCTTCGAATGCCTTTTGCGGCATGATGCCTGTGTTGAAGACGGTCAGCGCCGTCAGGATCGCCGGATCGGTGTTCTTCAGCTTGATGACAACTGTCTTGTCGCCCTCCGTCGTCACGTCGCCGATGGAGCCGACGATGAAGGTCCACTCGCCATTGTCAGGCTTGGCGGCGCGCTTCAGCGACCAGGCCACGTCCTGGGGGGTGATCGGCGTGCCATCGGAAAACTTGATCCCGTCGCGCAGCGTCAGTGTGACGCTGAGGCCGTCATCGGCAAGCTTCCAGGCGGACGCAAGACCGGCCTGAACGCCCTTGCCGTCGTCGGTCGGCAACAGCAGCGTGTCGTAGAGATTGGACAGGACCCAGATATCGACATTGGCGTCGTTGAGCACGGGTTCCAGGAAAAGGCTGTCGGCGTAGCGGCCGTAATTCAGGGTGCCGCCGCGCTCGACGGCATGGGCCGACAAGCTGGTGCCCAGAAGAAGTCCGGCGACGAGGGCCGCCTTGGCGATCGTTTTCATTGAATTCCCCTTGCTCTGATAAACGCATGAAGTGTTCTTATAGGGTATAACGATTTCATGCGTTTTCTGCGGAGTCAATCGCTTTCTTATAGGGTTCAACTATTGCAAAGGAGCCGGTTGACACAGCAATTTCGCCGGAGCAGGATAATCGTCATAGTTCACTATAACAGCCAGATTGTGCCTTGACATGGAGTTCTTTATTGATCGCGAGTTGCCCGTCCCGCTGAGGACGCAACTCCACGGCCTCATCGAATATGGCATTGCCTGTGGCGAGCTGACGCCCGGAGAGACCTTGCCGTCCGTGCGCGAGCTTGCAGAGAAAATCGGCGTTGCGCCGATGACGGTGAGCCAGGTGTACGCCGACCTGAAGGTCGCCGGTCTGATCGACGCGCGACCGGGCTCGGGCACCTTTGTCACTGAAAGCCGCCAGTCGCGTCTTGCTGGGCGCAACGACACAGCCAACCTGCATCGCCAGATCGAACAGTTGATCGACGAAAGCCACTCGCTGGGCATCAGGGCGACGGAACTCGTGTCGATGATCAGTTCGCGCATCTTCTACCGAGACAGTATCGGCCCTCGGATGCGCATCGTCATGGTCGGGCTTTTTCCGGAGGCGACGGCGAGCTATGCACGTTTCATCGCAGCGCGGCTGGGCCGCGGCGTGACTGTCGAGCCGCTCACCATTTCTGCCATCGAGCGGGAGACGGGTGCCAAGGCACGCGCCAATTCTGCCGATCTTGCCATCACCTTTGCCAACCGACATCGGGAAGTCGCAGGCCTGCTGCCGAACACCAAGGTGGTTTCGATCAGCTTTACGCCGTCAGAGGAGACGCGCCTCTCCCTCGCCGCGCTGGATTCGCTGGCATCGGTTGCCGTGGTCTCCCGTTTTCCCGATTTCCTGCCGATCATGAAGAGCGGCGTGCAGCGCTTTGCGCCCCATGTCGGAGAGATCGCTGCGGCGACACTGGAAACGACGGGGCTAGATGAGCTCCTTTGCCGCTCCAGCGTCGTGATCTATGCCTCTGGTGCCGAGGGTGCCGTCGGCCGCGCGCCGGCCGGCATACAGGCAATCGAATACCGCCATGCACCCGATACCGCTGATATCGAGCGGGTCATCGTGCCCATCATCCGTGCCGCAGGCGTCGCGCAGCCGCCCACAGAAGTGCCGCCAGCCCCCGTCATCGTACCGGCGCCGATCGTTCAGAGCTAAAGAGGAATAACCATGAAGATCTCCGACACCAACTGGCAGCAGATCGAGGCCTACCTGAAGACCGACGACCGGGCGATCCTGCCGCTTGGCAGCACCGAGCAGCATGCTCATCTGTCGCTGTCGGTCGACTCGATCCTGGCCGAGAAAATTGCCCTCGATGCCGCCGAGCCGCTGGGTCTTCCGGTGTTTCCGGTGCTTGCCTACGGCATCACGCCCTATTTCCTCGCCTATCCCGGCACCATCAGCCTGCGCCAGGAGACCTATATCCGCATCGTCCGCGATATCCTCGATGGACTGCGCTTGCAGGGTTTTCGGCGCATCCTCATCGTCAACGGCCATGGCGGCAACCAGCCGGCAGGCAGCCTGGCGGTCGAATGGATGGCCGACAATCCCGACACATCGGTCAAGTTCCACAACTGGTGGAACGCACCCAAGACCTTTGCCAAGGTGCAGGAGATCGACACCGTCGCCTCGCATGCGTCGTGGATGGAGAATTTTCCCTGGACGCGCCTGCCGGGCGTCGTCCAATCGACCCAACAGAAGCCGATGGTCGATCTCGCCCACATGCGAGCGATGAACCCCGCAGGTGTCAAAGCCCTGCTCGGCGACGGCAACTTCGGCGGCTACTACGAGCGGCCGGATGAGGAAATGCAGGCGATCTGGGATGTGGCGGTGACGGAAACACGTGAGCTTCTCGAAGGAGGCTGGGCATGAGCACGCCTATTGTCATCTGGGGCGCCGGCGCCATCGGGGGAACCTTGGGCGCCGCTTTCATCCGCGCCGGCCATGAGGTCATTTTCGTCGACAATGCCGCAGACCATGTGTCCGCCATAAACGACAGGGGCTTGACGATCGAAGGGCCGATTTTTGAGGATACCGTCAAGGCAAAGGCCTACCTCCCGGAGCAACTGGAGGGCGTCTACGAGCGCATCTATCTTTGCGTCAAGGCCCACCACACCGAGGCGGCGAGCCATGCGCTTGTGGATCATCTCGCCTCCGACGGTTACGTCGTTTCGGCACAGAACGGCCTCAACGAACAGGTCATCGCGCCGGTCGTCGGCATCCAGCGGGTGATCGGCTGCTTCGTCAATTTCGGTGCCGATTATCTGTCGCCGGGCGTGGTGCACTACAGCGGGCGCGGCGCGGTCGTGGTCGGGGAACTCGATGGCAAGACGACAGAGCGAATCGAAACAATCCACCGTCTGCTGCACGAATTCGATTCCAAGGCTATCCTTACCGACAATATCTGGGGCTTCCTGTGGGGCAAGCTGGTCTACGGCGCGCTGCTGTTCGGCACGGCGCTGACTGACGACAGCATCGCCGATGTGCTGGCCAATACGCGCTACCGGCCGGTGCTGACCAAGCTGGCGCTGGAAGTCGGCCGCGTCGCTAGCGCCAACAACATCAAGCCAGAGGCTTTCAACGGCTTCGATCCCGCCGCCTTCTCACCGACGGCAACCGCTGCCGACACCGAGCGGTCGTTCGACGAGATGGTGGCGCATAACCGCACCTCGCTGAAGTCCCATTCCGGCATCTGGCGGGACCTGGCGGTGCGCAAGCGCAAGACCGAGGTGGACGCACAGGTCCAGCCGGTGGTCGATGTCGGTCGCTCGCTCGGCGTCCCGACCCCGATCGCCACGCGGCTGGTGGAAATGATCCACGAGATCGAGGATGGCAAGCGTCCTCTTTCGCTGAGGAATCTCGACGAACTGGAGAGCGTGGCGTGAATATCGACTTTGCCGGAAAGACCGTTGTCGTCACGGGTGCCGCCCATGGCTTTGGCCGAGCGATCGCGTTGGCCTTCGCCAGCCGGGGAGCCATCGTCCACGCATGCGATGTCAACGAAGCCGGGCTTGCGGACACGGCTGCGCTCAGCGACGCCGTCAGGACCCACCGGCTCGATGTCGGCGATCGCAGTGCTTGCCAGCGGCTGATCGCCGCTATCGAAACAGACGGTGCGACGGTGGATATCCTCGTCAACAACGCCGGCGGCGTGCGTGGCCAGACTGGACGGCCGATCGAGGAGATTTCCGAACAGGACTGGCAGTCGATCTTCGACGTCAACCTCTCCGGCGCCTTCTTCATGGCACAGGCCGTGGCGCCCGGCATGAAGAGGCAGAACTACGGCCGGATCGTCAACATCTCCAGTGGTGCCGGCCTCGGCATATCGCTGACCGGCATACAGGCCTATGCTAGCGCCAAGGCCGGCCAGATCGGCCTGACGCGACAGCTTGCCCACGAGCTCGGAGCGTGGGGTATCACCGTCAACAATGTGGCGCCCGGCTTCGTGCGTTCCAATCCGACGACGGAACGACAATGGGATGCGATGGGCGACGAGGGACAAGCCAAGCTCCTCCAGAACATCGCCCTCAAACGGCTCGGCGTGCCGGATGACATCGCAGCGATGGTCATGTTTTTCGCTTCGGATTTTGCCAACTGGATTAGCGGACAGGTCATCAGTGTGGATGGTGGCAAATGAGCGAGATGGAGAGCTACCTCGACGCGCATTTTGCCGAGGCGCTGGAAGACCTCAAGGCCTTCTGCCGTATCGCGAGCGTCAGCACCGATCCGGCCTATGCCGACGGTATCTCCGAGGCGGCCCGGTTCGTTGCGGGACGCATGACGCAGGCCGGCTTTGCTGCCGTCGAACTGCTTGAAACCGGCGGCCATCCGGCAGTCTACGGAGAACTGATCAGCGATCCCTCGCTCCCGACATTCCTGATCTATGGCCATTACGACGTGCAGCCGCCGGATCCGCTGGAAAAGTGGCAGACACCGCCCTTCGAGCCGACCGAACGAGACGGTCGGCTGTATGCGCGGGGTGTCTCCGACGACAAAGGGCCTCTGCTGATCCCGATCCTTGTCGCGGAAGCCTTCATGAAGACGGCGGGGCGCCTGCCGGTCAATCTCAAGGTGCTGATCGAGGGCGAGGAGGAGTCCGGCAGTCCGAATTTCGAAGCCACGCTCCAGACTTACCGCGAGAGGCTAGACTGCGACCTGGTCATTTCGGCCGATGGTGCGATGTGGCGGCCCGACCGGCCGTCGATGACCGTTGCCAGCCGGGGTCTGGTGGCTATGGATATCTCCGTCACCGGCGCTTCGAAGGACCTGCATTCCGGCCGGCACGGAGGCAGCGCCCCCAATCCTATCCGGGCGTTGGCCGTTCTGCTCGCCTCCCTGCACAGAGATGATGGGCGAGTGGCCGTCGACGGCTTTCTCGACGGTACGGCGCCGCCGGATCCGACGATCATCGCCGCCATCGAAGCGGCAGATTTCGACGCCGGCGAATACTATCGCGACATCGGGGTTCAGGGACAGGCGCCGATCGCAGAGGGCCGGGATCTGCTGATCCGCCAATGGCTGGAGCCGACGCTGGAGTTCAACGGAATTTCGGGAGGCTACCAGGGCCAGGGCACGAAAACCGTCATTCCCTCCTCCGCCACTGCCAAGATCACCTGCCGGCTGATTGCTGGGCAGAAACCGGATCACATTCTCTCGGTCGTCACCCAACATCTGCAGGCGAGACTCCCGCCGGGTTTCACCCTCGACATTCACCGGCACGGGCCCGGGAGCGAAGCATTTTTCGTCAATCCCGAATTGCCCGCACTGGCGGTGGCCGAGGGCGTGCTCGAGGAACTGTTGGGACAGAAGCCCCTGCGCGTTGCGATGGGCGCCACGATCCCGATTGGCGCGTCGTTCCGCAAGCATCTGGACCGAGAGGCGATCTTCTTCTCGTTCTCGACATCGGACGAGGATTATCATGCGCCGAACGAGTTCTTCCGGCTTGCCAATTTCCGCATCGGGCTGACCGCCTGGGCAATGCTGCTGACACGGCTGGGAATCGGCGGGGCTTGATCGCGCCGCCCTTGTCGCGCATCAATAGCCGATGATTTTCAGCAAACTGCCGTAAAGCATAAGGAAAACAGCATGCAATCCCGTGATTTCTTCAAGCCAGGCCGTTCGGTGGCAATTTCGGACCGGGGCATGGCGGCGACATCGCACCCGCAGGCAAGCCTTGCTGCCGTCGATATCCTGCGTGCCGGGGGCAGTGCCGTCGATGCCGCCGTGGCCGCTGTCGCACTGCAATCGGTCATCGATCCGCTGATGACGGGCATCGGTGGCGATTGCTTTGCGCTGTACTGCCCTGCGGGTGGAACACCTGTCGCCCTCAATGGATCCGGCCGTTCGCCACAGAAGGCAAACCTTGGCCATCTGCTTGAAAAGGGCCTGACAAGCATCCCCGATGACAGCCCGCATGCAGTCACAATTCCGGGGGCAGTCGATGCCTGGTGTCAGTTGATCGAGCGGTATGGTGCCTTCGGGTTGGATCGTGTGCTGGCACCGGCCATCGCGGCAGCAGAAGGCGGCTACGTCATCACCCCCCGGGTCGAACTGGACTGGACGCGCTATGCAGGCCGCGTTGCCAAATTTCCAGATTCAGCCGCTTATTTCCTGCGCAATGGCCGGGCGCCGCGAACCGGTGAGCGCATGGCCAATCCAGCGCTCGGCGCAACCCTTCGGGCGATCGCCAAGAGCGGTCGAGACGGATTTTACCGGGATGCCGTGGCGGAGGAGATCGCCACGCTGCTGCAATCGCTCGGCGGATTACATGAAGAAAGCGATTTTGCAAATTACAAGGCATTTGAGACCAAGCCGATTTCGGGCCAGTACCGTGGGCTCGATCTGCTGGAATGCCCGCCTAATGGCCAGGGATTGGCAGCACTGTTGATTACCCGCATCCTCGACGGCTTCGACCTGCGCGATCCTAAGCTGACGGAGGCCGACCGTATCCACCTGCTCGCTGAAGCGACCAAGGCAGGCTATGCTCGTCGCGATCAACTGATCAGCGACCCCGACCACCTGACATTCGATATCGACGAACTGCTGTCGGATCGTTCTGTAGATGCGATGCGCCGCGAGATCAGTCTCGATCGTGCGTCTGCCGCCTCCACGTGGGAAGGGCCGACCCACAAGGATACCGTCTACGTTTCGGTGGTAGACCGCGATGGCAATGCAGTTTCGCTGATCAACTCCGTCTTCTTCCCCTTCGGCAGCGGCATCTACGCCCCGCGCAGCGGCGTATTGCTGCAAAATCGCGGTGCCGGTTTCGTGCTGACGGAAGGCCACTCGAATGCCATCGGCCCAAACAAATTACCTTTCCATACCATTATCCCGGGCATGCTGATGGAAAGCGGACGGCCGCGCATGAGTTTCGGCGTGATGGGCGGCCAGTATCAGGCCTGCGGGCACGCGCATCTGCTGAGCCAGATTCTTGACCGAGATCTCGATCCGCAGCAGGCCAGCGACCAGCCGCGCAGCTTTTACTTCGGTGGCACCCTGTCGCTAGAGCCGACCATTTCGCCGGAGGTCAAGGCCGATCTCGATCGACGAGGGCACCTCACGGAGTGGGCCGACGAGCCGATCGGCGGCGCGCAAGCAATCCTCATCGACTATGAGCGCGGCATATTGCTCGGTGGTTCCGACCATCGCAAGGACGGCATCGCGCTCGGCTGCTGATCTGGCGCTAGAGTGTATAACTCACAAAAAAAGCCCCGCGTTTAGCGGGGCTCCGATTGTGAAGCTGTGAAGGATCAGGCCTGCTGGCCGCCTTCTTCTTCCTCGAATGTCACAGCGACATCGGCGTTTGCCGACAGGCGAACGCGTTCGCCTTCGACTTCGGCAACGAGGCTCAGGTCGATGAAGTGGTGATGGCCTTTGTGCGAACCTTCGCCGCTGTCCTTCTTGGTCAGCTTGATGCGGCTGCCGACGACATGGTCGACGGTGCCGACGTGGACGCCATCGGCGCCAATAACTTCTGCGTGTTCTTTTATTGTTGAAGCATTTATCATAACGTTCTCCTTGTAATAGAATTAAAACGCATCGATAGGCTTTTGGATGCGAGACGATAAAAATAAACTGAGAATCTCGAAGCTCTTTGTTCAGTCGGAGCTCAGGGGACCAACGAGACGATAGGCAAACGCATCCGGTTGCGGCGCACCGGCACTTTATTACTTAGGCAAAATTCATGACGTTTAAAGCCAAAGACCTTAGCGCTAACCAGCATTTTCTGACCGCAATCCTTCGCTGTGCCGACGAGCTTATTGCAATCTATCGTGAAAATCCACGCATTGCTTCTATTTTCGCTGCGCAGCAACGCTGGCTTCTTGCCCATGCGGGTTTCGCGCTTCATTACGGATACCCTGACGAGCCAGGATCGGGCCTCTATGCGGCGCGTTATGTCGATCTCGTGCTGAAGCACCAGATCTCCAGCCGCAACACCGCCGTCGCCTTTCTCCAGGAGATGCTGGCCTACCGGTTTCTGGCCGCTGTTCCAGACCGCGCAGACCGGCGGACACGACTGCTGGAGCCAACACCAACCGCTGTCGACTATCTCGGCCGATGGCTGCAGACGCACCTCTTCATCCTCGATAGTCTCGACGGTGGCTCGCGGATCGAACAGATGTTGGCCAATCCGGACGCAATTGCGGTCATGCAGCCGATGATTGCCAGGCAAATCATCAACAGCGATGCGGTCCGCAATCCCGGACCGAGTTTCGCGCTCTTCAACTGGGTCAACTCCGGTGGCGTGGTGATGGATTACCTGATCTCCCGTATACAGACGATGGAGGGAGATACGGACAAGATCCTGATCGGCCCCATTTCCATGCGCGATATCCACCAGCAGTTCATGATTTCAAATGCGCACCTCAAACGCCTTCTGAAACAGGCCGCCGGCATGGGAAGTGTCGGCTGGGCCGGCGCGCCCGGCAAGAGCAGCTTCTGGCTGTCTCGCAGTTTCGTGGCAGAATACTGGAATTATCAGGCCGAAAAATTTGCTGTGATAGACGCCGCCGCACAGGCGGCGCTGGAAGACCGGCAAGCGCCATCGCGCGTCATCAGGTCCTAGATTTTGACAGGCTCGAAAACATACGGCAGCGCCGACGATGCCGGAAGGCGCGAACTTCTTCCCACCGGCACCCTCAGGGCCGGCGTTGTAGCAGCACCTGCGCCATCGGCACTGTTCGTGACACTCGACGAGGCTAGCGGAATATATAAGGGTGTTACGGTGGATCTCGTTACCGAACTCGCCCGGCAGCTGGGCAGCCCGCTGGCGATCACCGGATTTGCAAACTCCGGTGACTGTACGCAAGCCCTCGAAGACGGCAGGATCGACGTGAGCTTCATGCCGGTGGATGCAGAGCGAAGCACGCGCGTGGCTTTCGGGCCGGCCTATTACATCCTGGAAAGCACCTATCTCGTCAGCCACGCCTCAGGCATCGTCGATTTGACCGGCGTCGATGACGACCGAGTGCGGGTCGTCGGCATTGCCAATACCACGACTATTCGCAGTGCGGCGCGCACCCTTTGTCATACGGCGCCCGTTGCCGTTTCGACGATTGCGGAGGCCGTCGAACGCCTACGATCGGGAAATGCCGATGCTTTGGCGTTGTCGCGGGATGCATTCCAGACGCTTCTGCCGCTGCTCCCCGGCGCGCGCGTTCTCGATGGCGGCTTCCAGGCAACGGGCATCGCCATTGCTGTCGGCCGCGAGAAACCCATGGCTCTCTCGATTGTCAGCGAGTTCATGGAGAAAGCCAAGCGATCGGGACTGGTCCGCCGCGCACTCGATTCAGCCGGGTTTGCCAATGAGCCGGTCGCACCGGCGGTTGTCACGCCTTAAACTGCTGCGAGCACTGCTGTTTTGCCCGTCCACGTGGACAAAATTTAATTCCGCTACAAATTCCTTCTGCGCCCGCTGCACGATAAGGTCGTGACCGACGGCTCTTGTCTGGAATCGCGAAAGAAGGTGAATAAATGGCTCGGACTTCTCGGGTCTTGATATCGGTCGTAATCGTCGCCGCCATCGGCGTCGGAGCCTACGTCCTTCGCGACAGCTGGCTGGGACCGGCCGAGCGCATGCTTGGCGTGGGTCAAGCTGCAAACACCCAGCAGGCAAGCGGAACACGCGGTGGCGGGCGACGACGCGGGGCGGCGCAATCGACGGGCCCGACGGCAGTGCTGACAGCCGTGGCAAAGGCGACGGATGTGCCTGTCTACATCGACGGTGTCGGCTCGGTGAAACCGCTCAACACCGTCACTGTTCGGCCGCAGGTCAGCGGCGAGCTGGTAGAGATCCATTTCGAGGAAGGCCAGGACATCAAGAAGGGCGACGTGATCGCCCGTATCGACGATGCCGTCTACAAGGCCACGCTCGACCAGGCCGTTGGCAAGAAGGCCCAGGACCAGGCGCTGCTGCAAAGTGCCCAGAACGACTTCGAGCGCTACCAGCGGCTGCTTCAGTCGAACTCCGGTACGCAGCAGCAGGTCGATACGGCAAAATTTCAGGTTGCCCAGTACCAGGCGCAGGTGCAATCCGACCAGGCGGCCATCGAGAGCGCGCAGGCAACGCTCGACTATACGACCATCAAGGCACCGATCGACGGACGCACCGGTATCCGCAATGTCGACATCGGCAACATCGTCAGCTCGACCGATACGACCGGTATCGTGACGCTTTCCCAGATCCGGCCAATTTCCGTCGTCTTTTCCGTGCCGCAGCAGCAGCTGGCCAAGGTCAATGCCGCCAACGCAGCAGGCACTCTCAGCGTTCAGGCCCTTGCAGGCGGCGACCAGGCCGTTGTCGATACCGGCACGCTGGCAGTCGTCGACAACCAGGTCGACGTGACCACCGGCACGGTGAAGCTCAAAGCCAATTTCCCTAACGAAAAGCTGGCACTCTGGCCTGGTGCTTTCGTCAATGCACGCCTGCTGATCGAAACAATGAAAGGCGTGATCGTCGTGCCGACCGCAGCCGTCCAACGCGGTCCGAACGGAACCTTCGCCTATCTCCTCCAGCCCGACCAGACCGTGCTTATGAAACCGATCAGGGTCGGACAGCAGGACGATGTCCAGGCCGTGATCACCGACGGTATCGCCGCCGGCGACATCGTCGTGACGACAGGATTTGCAAGGCTGCAGACGGGCTCCAAGGTCGAGGTCTCCGATCCTTCGAAGCCGGCCGTCGATAAACCGGCGACAACAACCGGAGCCGATGGCAAGCCGCACCGGCATCACAACAGCGACGGCGGCGACAAGCCCGCAAACGATGGAGCGGCGCCGGCCAACCCGCCGGCAGCGACGCAATGAGCGTCTCCTCGCTCTTCATCAACCGCCCGATTGCGACATCCCTGCTGGCAGTAGCCGTACTGCTGGGAGGGTTGCTCGGCTACGCGCAGCTGCCGGTGGCGCCACTGCCGCAAGTCGATTTCCCGACGATCCGGGTGACGACGCAGCTTCCCGGCGCCGATCCGGATACAATGGCGTCGCTGGTGACGGCACCGCTCGAGCGACCGCTCGGCCAGATCCCCTCGCTTGCCTCGATGACCTCGTCCAGCGCCTTCGGCATAAGCCAGATCACCCTACAGTTCGACCTCGGCCGCGATATCGACGGTGCTGCGCAGGACGTGCAGGCTGCCATCAATGCCGCCGGGTCGACATTGCCGAAAACCCTTCCGTATCCGCCGACCTATTCCAAGGTGAACCCAGCGGACACGCCAATCATCACGCTGGCGCTACGTTCCTCCAGCTATTCGATCCGCGATCTCAGCGATTTCGCCGATACGATGATGGCCCAGAAGCTGAGCCAGGTCAGTGGCGTCGGCAATGTCACGATCCAGGGCGGCGTCAAGCCGGCGATCCGTATCCAGGCAAACCTGCCTCGCCTCGCCTCGTACGGGCTTGCGCTCGAGGACATCCGCAGCGCTATCGTCGCTGCCAGCGTTGCCGGTGCGAAGGGTGCGCTCGACGGCACGCACCAGTCCTTCACGCTTGCCGCGAACGACCAGATCGTCGATCCCGAGGCCTACAAATCGGTGATCGTCGCCTACCGCAACAACGCGCCCATCCTGCTGAAGGATATTGCCGATGTGGTGCAGGGCCTTGAGAACACGCGCGTCGGTGCCTGGTACCAGGGCAAGCCGGCGGTCATCATCGATGTCATGCGCCAACCCGGCGCAAACGTCATCAAGACAGTCGGCGATGTCCTCAAACAGCTACCGCAGTTGAAGGAAGCACTGCCGGCCGGCATTGCCCTCGATATCGTCAATGACCGAACGGAAACCATCCGCGCTTCGATCCACGATGTACAATGGACGCTGGCGCTCAGCGTCGGGCTGGTCATTCTCGTCGTGTTCGTTTTCCTGCGGACGATCACCGCCACCATCATCGCTGCTGTGGCGCTGCCGCTCTCGCTGATCGCCACTTTCGGCGTCATGTGGTTTGCCGGATTCAGTCTCGATAACCTGTCGCTGATGGCACTCACGATCGGCACCGGCTTCGTTGTCGACGACGCCATCGTCATGATCGAAAACATCGCCCGCCACATCGAGGAAGGTGACGACCCGATGCACGCGGCGCTGAAGGGCGCAGGCGAAATCAGCTTTACGATCATCTCTCTGACCTTCTCGCTGGTCGCGGTTTTCATTCCACTGCTGTTCATGACCGGGATCGTCGGGCGGATGTTTCGCGAGTTCGCGCTGACGCTGACAATTGCCGTCGTCGTGTCGGCAATCATCTCGCTGACGCTGACGCCGATGATGTGCGCCCGTATCCTGCGCAAGCCGGCAGAGGGTCGCCGCGGCATGCTCGCCGGCGCTGACCGGATGATGGACCGCCTGATTGGTGGCTATCGCCGGAGCCTCGTCTGGGCCATCGATCGCAGCCCGCTGATGCTGCTTCTGACCGTAATGACACTGGTTGCGACCATCGGCCTCTACATCTTCATTCCAAAGGGTTTCCTGCCGCCGCAGGATACTGGCCTCATTACCGCAGTCATTGAAACGGAGCCGACGACGTCCTTCGAATCCATGAAGCGGACGCAGGCGCTGGTGACGGAGCGGCTTCGTGGCGACAAGGACGTCACCGGCATCGTCTCGGTGGTCGGGGCCAGCGCCAACAACCTGACGCTCAACACCGGTACTCTCAGCCTTGTGCTCCGCCAGCGCAGCGATCGCACCTCGTCCTCGACAGAGATCATCGACCGGTTACGCAACGAGGTCGCCGGAATGCCGGGGGTTCATGTGACCTTCCAGAGCGTGCGGGACATCAGCATCAGCACCCGGTCGAGCCGTGCGCCGTACCAGTACACCTTGACTGGCACCGATACCGCTGTCGTCGTCGACTGGGCGCAGAAACTGGCGACCCAATTGCAGAAGGCGCCGACCCTGGTCGATGTCTCCTCCGAAGTTCAGACGGGCGGCGGACGCATCTTCGTCGATGTCGACCGGGAAACGGCGTCGCGCCTCGGTGTCTCGATGCAAGCGGTCAGCGACACGCTGAACGACGCCTTCGGACAGCGCCAGATTGCCACGATCTACGGGCAGTCGAACCAGTACCGCGTCATCGTCGAGGCGGCACCGCAGTTTCAGGCGGATCCGAAATCGCTCGACAAGCTCTATGTCGCCGGCACCGGCGATGTCCAGGTACCACTCAATGCCTTCTCGACCGCAACCTTCACCACTGCGCCGCTGGTCATCAGTCATGACGCGCAATTTCCTTCGGTGACGCTCAGCTTCGATTTGGCGCCAGGCGCGTCACTCAGCGATGCCGTCAGCGCGGTAACGGCAGCCGAAAGCGAAATCGGCATGCCGAACAGCATCCAGAGGGCTTATTCGGGGGATGCAGAGGAGTTTTCGTCATCGCTTGCCGGCGAGCCCTGGCTCATCCTGGCGGCGGTCGTGACCATCTACATCGTTCTTGGACTGCTCTATGAAAGTGCGATCCACCCGATCACCATCCTGTCCACCCTGCCGTCGGCCGGTGTCGGCGCGCTTCTGGCGCTGATGCTGTTCGGCCAGGACCTGTCGCTGATCGCATTGATCGGCATCGTGCTTTTGATGGGGATCGTCAAGAAGAACGCCATCATGATGATCGACTTCGCGTTGGAGGCAGAGCGCAGCGGCGGGCTGCCACCGCGCGAGGCGATCCTGCAAGCGTCGATCCTGCGTTTCCGGCCGATCATGATGACGACGCTGGCAGCTCTCTTCGGCGCGTTGCCACTGGCGCTGGCAACCGGCACGGGTTCGGAATTGCGCACCCCGCTCGGTATCAGTATCGTCGGCGGACTTGTGCTCAGCCAGTTGCTGACACTCTACACCACGCCAGTGATCTACCTCGCCTTCGAGCGGCTGCGCAGCCGCATCGTCGGCCGGCCGACGGGCACCCCGGCACCAGAGGCGAGCGGAGCGGGAGGCCGGGCATGAACATCTCCGAGCCGTTCATCAAGCGGCCTGTCGGCACGGTGCTCCTGTCGATCGGGCTGATGATCCTCGGCTTCGTCTCCTATTTCTTCCTGCCGGTCGCCAGTCTTCCGGCCGTCGATCTGCCCACCATCATCGTGTCGGCCAGCCGGCCGGGCGCCGATCCTGCCAGCATGGCGGCCAGCGTCGCGGCCCCCCTCGAACGGCATCTCGGCACGATTGCCGGCGTTACCGAACTGACGTCTGTGAGTTCGCTCGGCTCGACCAGCATTGCCATACAGTTCGATCTTTCCCGCAGCATCGATGGTGCCGGGCAGGATGTGCAGGCGGCACTCAACGCTGCTGCCATCGACCTCCCGGCTGACTTGCCGACACTGCCGTCGTTCCGCAAGGTCAATCCGGCCGCAGCACCTGTTCTCATCCTGGCAATGACCTCCGACAATCTGGCACCGAGTGCCGTTTACGATGCTGCCGACACGGTGGTGGTGCAGCAGATTTCACAGGTTGATGGCGTCGGTGAAGTGACCGCCAGCGGCGCCGACCAGCCAGCGGTGCGCGTCCGGCTTAACCCCGACCGGCTATCGGCCATCGGGCTTTCACTCGATGCAGTACGCACCGCCATCGTCAATGCCAATACGCTTGGACCCATCGGCTCTATCGACGGCAAGGATGCAGCCTTCGCCATCAGCATGAATGCACAGTTGAAGACGCCAGAGGCTTTCGGCCGCATCATCATCCGAAGCGGCGATGGCACGTCGGTTCGCCTGTCCGATATAGCCACCGTCGAGCCCGGCGTCCGCAACAGCCGCTCCGACGCCTGGTATAACGGCAAGCCTTCGGTGCTGCTCAATATCACCAGGCAGGCGGACGCCAACGTCATTTCAACCGTCGACGCGGTAAAGGCGCTGATCCCCGAACTGCAGAAAACCATTCCCGCCGGGATCAACATCGCAATTCTTTCCGACCGGACAACCACCATCAACGCCAGCGTCGATGACATGCAGTGGACGCTGCTCGCAACCGTGTTCCTCGTCATGGCGGTGGTCTTCGTATTCCTGCAACGGACGACGCCGACCCTGGCCGCCGGGGTGACCGTGCCGTTGTCGCTGGCCGGCACCTTTGCGCTGATGTGGGCCTGTGGGCTGTCGATCGACAACCTGTCGCTGATGGCGCTGGTTGTTTCCGTCGGCTTCGTGGTCGACGACGCCATCGTCATGATCGAGAACATCTACGCAAACCTCGAAAAAGGGATGCGGCCGATGGAGGCGGCAAAAGAAGGCGCGCGACAGATCGGCTTCACCGTCATTTCGATCAGCCTGTCGCTGCTGGCAGCCTTCATACCGCTGTTCTTCCTCGGCGGGATCATCGGTCGGTTCTTCCAGGCATTTTCGCTGACGCTCGGTTTTGCGATCGTCGTCTCGACCGTCGTCTCCCTGACCGTAACGCCGATGATCTGTGGCCACTGGCTGCTGGCTCACGACAACGAAGCGCCGCCGAATTTCTTCGCCCGCACAGTCGAAAGGACGCTGGACGCCGTTGTCGGCTTCTACGGACGGACCTTGAAGGCTGTTCTGCACCACCGCGCGATGGCTATTGTCGTCATTTTCGGCTGCGTCGCCATCACGGCGTTTCTGTATGTTAAAGTGCCGAAGGGCTTTATTCCGCAGGACGATACCGGCTTCATTCAGGGCGGCACCGAAGCCTCTACGGATATCTCCTATCCCGCCATGGTGCTGTTGCAGCAGAAGGCGGCAGCGATTGCCAGCGCCGATCCAGCCGTTTCCGGGGTTGGATCATCGGTTGGTGGTGGTGGCTTTTCCAGCTCGATCAACAGGGGGCAATTGCTGATTTCGCTGAAGCCTGCTGCGGAACGCGTTTCGACCGACGAGGTCATAGCCCGGTTACGAACGCAGCTGGCCAAGGTGCCAGGGCTCAGTACCTTCCTTTTCTCCCCCAGTGACATTCGCGTCGGCGCGCGGTCGTCACAATCGCAGTACCAGTTTACTCTCTGGGATTCCAATTACGACGAACTCGTTGCCTGGGCGCCGAAGGTGCTGGCGGCGCTGCAGGCAGAACCGGCGCTTGCGGATGTCGCCACCGACCGCCAGCCGAACGGGCTTCAGGCGACCGTCAACATCGACCGCAGCGAGGCGGCACGGCTTGGCGTCAGCATCCAGTCGATAGACAGCGCTCTCAACAATGCTTTTGCCCAGCGACAGATCTCGACGATTTATACTCAGCGCAACCAGTATCGCGTCGTGCTTGAAGCCGATCCGACCTATGCCCTTGATCCGGAAGCGATCACCAATCTCTACGTACCGGCTGCGGATGGCACCCAGGTACCCCTCAGCAGCGTTGCCAAGGTGCAGCGCACACTGGCGCCACTAGTTGTCAACCACCAGGGGCAGTTTCCAGCCGTCACCCTTTCCTACAACCTTGCGCCCGGGGGCACGCTACAGGCCGCCAACGACAGCGTGATACGCGCCGTCGCCGATCTGCACCTTCCGGATTCGCTGCATGCAGACTTTGCGGGCGATGCTGCAAGCGCCGCGCAATCGTCCGGTGGCCAGCCGCTCCTGCTGTTGGCCGCGTTGGTCGCCGTCTATATCGTGCTGGGGGTTTTGTACGAGAGCCTGGCGCATCCGCTGACCATCATCTCGACGCTGCCATCGGCAGGGCTTGGAGCCTTGCTGGCGCTGGAAATCAGCGGAACGGAGCTTAGCATCATTGCCTTTATCGGCATTGTGCTGCTGATCGGCATCGTCAAGAAAAACGGCATCATGCTGGTGGATTTTGCCCTTGAAGCAGAGCGCACGCGCGGTCTGTCATCGGAAGAAGCGATATTCCAGGCCTGCCTGCAGCGGTTCAGGCCCATTCTGATGACGACGCTGGCTGCCATCATGGGTGCCGTGCCGTTGATCATCGCCACTGGGCCGGGCTCCGAACTTCGCCGCCCGCTCGGGATCACCATTGTCGGCGGCCTGGTGATCTCGCAGGTCCTGACGCTTTATACCACCCCGATCATCTACATCATGCTCGCCAAGCTGCACCGCCGCTGGTCTTTCCGGCGCCGGGCTAAGCCTGTCGATGTCAGGGATGGCGAGTCTTCCGAGGCCTAACCTATCGACCAGATGACCGACCAGGGCGAGAGGATACCATCGGCAAACTTGCCCTGGCTCCAGATGACCCGGCCTTGCAATGCCTCTCCGTGGTGCAGCTCGTCGGCACCGACGTTTGCGAGCAGCCGTAGCGAGGTGCCGTCGACGAGCGACCAGTTGACCGCCACCAGCTTGCCCTCGACGCTGTACCCGCCGCCGGCACTGACAATGCCCGGAAGGCGGGGAATGATTTCCTGACGCCTTACCTCAAGGAGGTCGCGGTAAAGGGCCAGCCGCGCGGCGCCCGCTTCTTTTTCCACATCCTGCCAGTCGAGTTTCGCAGACAGGAACGTTTCGCGCCGCGTCGGGTCCGGCACATCGGCAACGTCATCGTCGAAGCCGGGTAGCCGCGAGAGCTCCTCCCTTCGACCCTTCCGGACGATCTCGTTCAGTTCGTCGTTGAAGTCGCAGAAATACGGGAAGGGCTGCCTTGCGTCCCATTCCTCACCCATGAACAGCATCGGGATCTGCGGTGCCAAGAGGTAGATCGAGGCCATGGCTTCGATTGCCTCTGGCGACGCTGTCTCGTTGAGACGATCCCCGAAGGCACGATTGCCGATCTGATCATGGTTCTGGATGAAGGATATGAAGGCTGTCGGCGGCAGTGCTCCACTGGGCTGGCCTCGCGCCGCACCACGGTAGGGCATGTGCTCGCCTTGAAATACGAAGCCCTCGGCCAGTCCGCGTCCGATCTTGGCGGGATCGTCGGCGTAGTCTGCGTAGTAGCCAAAATCCTCGCCCGACGCCGCGACGTGCATCACGTGGTGCATGTCGTCATTCCACTGGGCGGTATAAAGCTCGGGCTTGCCATAGTTGTTGCGAAACAGCAGCGCGCTGTTGTTGTCCTCGTTCTCGACAATGAGGTGGATATGCCGTCCGGAGATTTCGCTGCGGATGCGTCGCGCCATTTCCTTCAGGAGATGCTCGCGGCTGTCGTCGACAATCGCGTGGACAGCATCGAAGCGAAGACCGTCGACGCGAAACTCCTGGAGCCAGTACAGAGCATTCTGGATGACGAATTCGCGGACGAACTGCGATCCCTCGCCATCGTAATTGATGCCCTGCCCCCAGGGCGATTTGTGTTTGTCGGTGAACAGCGGCGCATAGGACGGGAGATAGTTTCCGTCCGGGCCGAAGTGATTGTAGATCACGTCGAGAAAAACGCAGATGCCCCGCTCGTGAGCGGCGTCGATCAGCGCCTTGAGATCCTCCGGGCGTCCATAGCTGCCATGCGGCGCATAGGGAAGGACGCCGTCATAGCCCCAGCCCCGCTCGCCCGGAAAATCATTGACCGGCATGAGTTGAAGCGCGGTTATCCCGAGTGACTGCAGGTGGTCCAGCCGGTCGATGACCGCTCGAAATGTGCCTTCCTGCGTGAATGTGCCGACATGAAGTTCGTAGACAACAGCCTCTTCCCATGCCAACCCGGTCCACCCCGTTGACCTCCACACATAAGATTTGGGGTCGACCACCTCACTCGGGCCATGCGGGCCGTCAGGCTGAAACCGGGACGCGGGGTCAGGAACTTCCAGGCCATCCTCGAGAACGAACTTGTAAGCGGTGCCGTCCCCGGCGCCATCTATGTTGACGCTGAACCAGCCATCGACACCGGCAGCCATGGGGACCGGCGCCACATCGCCTATTCGCAGGGATACAGCCTGTTGGCGGGGCGCCCATAGACGGAAAAGCATGCCGCTGGCGGTAAAGACGGGGCCGAAATGGGCGAGGCTCACAGGCGTACTTTCTCTCAAGACATACAAACGCATCAGGAAGGTGTGGTCGCCTAACTGGCTGAGAACGAAATTTGTTCCGAGATCCAAGGCCAAGCCGCCCGCTCGCCGGGGGTGCCGGCAGCGCCTGCGCAAGAAGGAGGACAGGCACGAATGTTGATCCACCCAGGCGCAATGGAAAGAAGCGAACGAAAACAATGCCGCATAAACGGGAACCGATTAGCCGCTCAAACGGTTTGACGGGCATAACCTTACAAGGAGTACATCATGGTTCGTGGCAATATGGTTCGTGGCCGGTTCAAGGTCTTTGTTGCAGTGATTTTTGCCGTGGCCTGCATCGTCGCAGCTGGCTACGTATTTCTGGGTCATCCCGGAGACCCCAAGACAGACGTAAAACCGCTCGATACGTCTTCGATCTCTTTGCCTGAAAAGGCAGTTGCCTAGCGAAAATTGATCGTCCCAAAACGAAAAAGCCTGCCGCGGGAGGAGGTGCGGCAGGCTTTCGAAAAGAACCGATCGACAACTGGGAGGAGGAGTGTTGCCGATCCTACGGAAAACCCTGGGAGGAGGAGTAGGCTTTCCGTACCATCGAAGCTCTGCGGGAGGAGGTGCATTGCTTCGATGAAAACGACTATACCGATATTTTGCTCAAAACCTAGGCAGAAATTCGCAGGGCAGCTATGCGCTATGCGCTTAGCGGTTGGCTCTCGTTGAGCTAACTCGCGTCATCCCCTTATGTGAACAATAAACGCTCTCCCGCGTCCGATTGCGTTGCCAAGCGAGGCGGGATCACTATCGTAGTGCTCTCGGAGATGTCGAATACTGGAGAGCAAGAATGGCGGGCAGGCTCAAGGACAAGGTTGCGATCATTTCAGGAGGCGCGACCGGCATGGGCGGAGCGTCCTCCCGGCTTTTTGCTGCAGAGGGCGCCAAGGTGGCGATCATCGACCGCAATGGCGATGCCGCAGCGGAAACGGTCGCGGATATCCGGCGACAGGGAGGCATCGCGGATCACTGGACCGCTGACGTCTCGCAGGAGGCAGAGGTTAACGCTGCCGTCGCGTCCGTGGAAAAAGCCTTCGGGCCGACGACGGTCCTTTTCAACCATGCCGGCACCATCGTCATCAAACCGTTTCTGGAAACGACGCTCGAGGACTGGGAATGGCTGCACGCCGTCAACGTCCGCTCGATGTTTCTGATGACGAAAGCCGTGATGCCGCAGATGCTCGCAGCCGGCGGCGGCTCCATCGTCTGCACCTCCTCGATTTCTGCCGTGGCAGCGACGCCTATGGAGGTGCTTTACGATACGACGAAGGGGGCTGTACACATGTTTGCACGAGCGATCGCCGTGGAGTTTCGCGACCGAAATATCCGCTGTAATGCTGTTTGCCCCGGTTTCATCCGCACGCCCCATGGCTTGAAGGAAGTTGCCGAATTGCAGGCCCTCGGCGTCGATGTCTCGGATGCGGCAATCGCTGCCCAGCAAGGCCGCATCGGCGAGCCCGAGGATGTCGCTCGGGCAGCGCTGTACCTTGCGAGCGACGACTCCAACTTTGTCAACGGCGCCCATCTCTTCGTCGACAACGGCTTTACAGCCATGTAGCTTCAGACGAGGACCGGCTGCTCGACCCTCTCCTCAGTTCCGAAGAATTTCAGGTATCTCTCGACTTCGGCCGGTTCGCCGGTCGCCTTTTGCGGATTGTCGGAGAGTTTGACGGCGGGGCGGCCATTGGCCTCGATCACCTTGCAGACGACAGAAATGGGCGCAAGGCCGCGGATCTCTGTCGGGGCGCAGCCGGCGAAGTCGTTTGTGAGGTTGGTGCCCCAGCCAAAGCCCATGCGTGCCCGTCCATCGAAATGGCGATAGGTGTCGATGATCGCATCGACATCCATGCCGTCTGAAAAGATCAGCAGCTTCTGGCGCGGATCGCGGCCCATCTTTTCCCACCAGGCAATGATCTTCTCGCCGCCTTCGATGGGAGGGGCGCTATCCGGACGGAAGCCGGTCCAGTCCGCCACCCATTCAGGGGCATCGCGAAGGAACGCGGCCGTGCCGAAGGCATCGGGAAGGACAATAAGAAGATTTCCGCCGTAGAGCCGGTTCCAGTCGCGCAGCACCTTGTAGGGCGCATTCGCCAGCTCCTGGTCGGTTTGCGCAAGTGCTGCCGCCACCATCGGCAATTCGTGGGCGTTCGTGCCAACGGCTTCCAGGTCCGAGTCCATAGCCAGAAGCACGTTGCTGGTGCCGGTGAAGGCCTGCCCCACACCTTCCTTCAACGCCTCGACACACCAACGCTGCCACAGGAAGCTGTGACGCCGCCGCGTCCCGAAGTCGGAAATCCGCAGGTTTGGCAACTCGCGCAGGCGCTCGACCTTGCCCCACATCTTGGCCTTGGCGCGCGCGTAGAGAACATCGAGCGTGAAGGGCCCGAGCGCCTTCATGGCTGCACGCGAGCGCAGTTCGTTGATGATAGCGAGTGCGGGGATTTCCCACATCGTCGTCTCTTTCCACGAACCGTGGAAATTCAGGACATATTGGCCGTCCTTTTTCGTCAGCTCGTACTCAGGAAGCTGAAAGTGCGATAGCCAGGTCAGAAATTCGGGCTCGAAGATCTGCGCGCGACCGTAGAACGAGTTACCGGCGAGCCAGATCATCTCTTTCTTGGAGAGGCGCAGGGTGCGCGCATGATCGAGCTGCTCACGCAGATCGTTCTCATCGATCTCGTCGGCGAGGCGCACTGTGCGGGTACGGTTGATGAGCGAAAACGTGGCGTCGACATCCGGATAAAGCTTCCAGATCATCTGCAGCATCAGCAACTTGTAGAAGTCCGTATCGATCAGGCTGCGGATGATCGGATCGAGTTTCCAGGCGTGATTGTAGACGCGGTTGGCGATATCCGTCTTGGTCATGCTGCTCGTCCCGTATCACTGCATGCTGCTTTGCACGTCCCCGCTGCAGGCCTAAAGCAAAGCAGGTGGGGGTCGCGGCTATTCTTATCAAAAAATGCTGCGGAAGAGTCCAGTCGCAGAACAAAGATTGATGCAAATTCGTGCCCTGCCGCTTTTTTCGCGTGCAGGGTTGCTGAAGTTTTGACCAACCGACCGTGCCAAGCTCCTGTTCGTAGCGCGGCTATGGTGCCGGTTTAGCCGGGGCGGTGGGTGACTGGGTCTCCGTTGTCGTTGTAGGAGATGCCTGTTCGGCCTTGTGGCTGCCCCAGATCTCGACGGGGATCCAGACGATGAAAGAGAGGACGAGAGCTGCCACGAGAACTGTCAGAACTCGGCGCCCGACGCGACCCTGCCGCGCCTTTGTGGCGGGAAGCCCGCCTTCGGGTACGCTTGAGCTTTCCGGCTCCTGCCAGCGGTTCTTTGGATCGATGGTTGCCATTCTCTCCTCCTTTGGTTGACGAAGCGCTGCCGCCCTGCGCTGCCGTTAACAACTCAGAACGGACGTTCCTGCCGAAGGTTCCACCCGTGCAAGGATCGGCCGGCCCTAGTGCTGCAAAGCTGGCGTCGGCACAGCCTCGATATCGAATGCAGCGGCGAGCAGCGCACGTGTATATTCGTGCTGCGGATTGCGGAATACATCTGCCGATGCGCCCTGCTCCACCACCTTGCCGAAGCGCATGACGATGAGATCGTTGGCCAGCGCCTTGACCACCTTCAGATCGTGGCTGATGAACAGGTAAGCCAAGTCGTGCTTGCGCTGGAGATCGCGCAGGAGATCGACCACCTGGGCCTGGACGCTCATATCGAGTGCCGATGTCGGTTCGTCCAGCATGACGAAGCGGGGCTTCAGCACCATGGCCCGGGCGATGGCGATGCGTTGCCGCTGGCCGCCGGAAAACTCGTGCGGGAAACGCCAGCGGGTTAGCGGGTCGAGACCGACCTCCTCCAACGCCCAGCAGACGCGCTGATCCCGTTCATCTGAGCTGAGGCCGCGCTCATGCACCTTCAATCCCTCGGCGATGATGTCGCCGACCGACATGCGCGGACTGAGCGAGCCATAGGGATCCTGGAAGACGACCTGCAACTGGTTGCGCAGCGGTCGCATCTCCGTGAAGGAATAGGCCTCGATATCACGACCGACGAAGCTGATACGACCCTTCGAGGAAATCAGCCGCGCCAGTGCGAGGCCGAGCGTCGTCTTGCCGGAACCGGACTCGCCGACGACGCCAAGCGTCTGGCCGGCGCGCAATGTCAGGTCGATGCCATCCACCGCCTTGACGTGATCGACGACCTTGCGCATCAGCCCTGACTTGATCGGAAACCAGACCCGGATATCCGACCCCTGCATGACCACCGGCTTGCTGGCATCCGCCAAAGGCGGCTCGCCGCGCGGCTCGGCTGCCAGAAGATGGCGCGTATAGTCATGCTGCGGGCGGCTGAAGACATCTTCGACACTCCCGGTTTCGACGATCTGCCCGTTGGTCATGACGCAGACCCGGTCGGCAAACTTTCGGACAATGCCCAGGTCATGGGTGATGAACAGCATCGACATGCCGTGCTGCCCCTTGAGATCGCGCAGCAGCTTTAGGATCTGGGCCTGGACGGTGACGTCGAGCGCCGTCGTCGGCTCGTCGGCGATCAGCAGTTCCGGCCGATTGGCGAGCGCCATGGCGATCATCACGCGCTGGCGCTGACCACCGGATAACTCATGAGGGTAGGCTTTCAGCCGCTTTTCGGCATCGCGAATGCCGACCTGATCGAGCAATTCGAGAATGCGGACGCGGGCGGCCTGCCCCGTCAGGCCCTGGTGAAGTGCCAGAACCTCGCCGATCTGCTTCTCGATCGAATGCAGCGGATTGAGCGACGTCATCGGCTCCTGGAAGATCATGGTGATATCGTTGCCACGCACAGAGCGCAGCTGGTTGTCCGATGCTTTCAGAAGATCCATGCCCTTGAACAGGATTTCTCCGGAAGGATGGCTGGCCGAAGGGTAAGGCAGCAATCGCAATATCGAATTGGCCGAGACCGACTTGCCGGAGCCCGATTCCCCGACCAGCGCCACCACCTCGCCCTTCCGGATATCAAAGGATATGCCATCGACAGCCGTCGTGGTTCGTCCGCCCTGATGGAAAGCGACGGAGAGATTGCGGACGGACAGGAGCGGTTCGGTCATGAGGCCAGGCTTTGCAGGAGGGATGTCAAGGTGGGTTCGTCCGGGCGGAGAATGTCGAGCAGCGGTGGAGCTTGGCCCAGTACGTTTTCGCTGCCAGGAAGTGCGTACTGACCCTTGATACCATGATCATTGGTGAGGATATGCGAACAGTTTGCTTCCATGGCCGTCGCAACATGGATCGCGTCCGGCAACTTCAGATAAGTGTTATGGGCGCGAAGAGAAGCAGCGGAGGTAAGAACGGTCCTTCGAACGGGGATTACCTCCATCCAAGGACTTGGTCTGATGAGTGCTTCATAGCGCAAGACTGCTTGAGGGTCGTTGTCTCTCATAGGCCGAACAAGAAGTTCGGACAATGTGAGCTCGCTGGTAGCAAAGCGCGCACCCGGCTGGCTATCGATATTGCCAAAAATCTCTGACAGCTTTTCACTGATTTCATCTTCAGCTTCGAAAGCTATGACGAAAATATTGGTATCCAGATAGATCGTCCCGAACGCCATCAATCATCCCACTCGTCGCGCAATGCGCGGATACGCGCGACGGCCTCTTCGGTCGTCACGGATGGCCTACCGAGCGCTTTATAACTTCTGATGGCTTCGACAACGTCTTTACCGGTCATCGGCTTTGTTTCGATGTGCAGAGCGGGAACGCGATCTTCAACCTCTATGACCACGCGGACAGTCCCTACCGGATTGAAGCCCTCTCGCAGATCTTCCGGCAGTTTCGATACAGGATAATGGTCACGCACGAGCTTGTTCATGGTTCAACCTTTCCATGCAGTGGACACAAGATCCTAACCCGATCGGAGCGTGATGACGAGCCCAAGCCTTCACCTGAACGTCTTCCTCGGATCGAAGGCATCGCGCACGGCTTCGCCGACGAAGATCAGCAACGACAGCATGATCGACATCGTGAAGAAAGCCGTCAGGCCGAGCCACGGGGCCTGGAGGTTGGATTTGCCCTGCGCGATCATTTCGCCGAGCGATGGCGAACCGGGCGGCATGCCGAAGCCGAGGAAGTCGAGTGACGTGAGCGTCGTGATCGAGCCGGAGAGAATGAAGGGCAGGAAGGTCAGCGTCGCCACCATCGCGTTCGGTAACAGGTGGCGGACCATGATCGTGCGGTTGTTGACGCCGAGCGCGCGGGCGGCTCGGACATATTCGAAATTGCGGGCGCGCAGGAATTCAGCCCTGACGATGCCGACGAAGCCGACCCAGGAAAACAGCAGCATGATGCCAAGCAGCACGAAGAAGCCGGGCGGCAGGATGGCGGCAATGATCAGCAGGATGTAGAGCACCGGCATCGACGACCAGATCTCGATGAAACGCTGCAGCAGCAGATCGGTCCAGCCGCCGAAATAGCCCTGGACGGCGCCGGCCGTGACCCCAACAATTGCCGAGCAGATGGTCAATGCGAGGCCGAACAGCATGGAAACACGGAAGCCGTAGATCATCCGCGCCATGACGTCGCGGGCCTGGTCGTCGGTGCCGAGCCAGTTCATGTTGCCAAGCCGGCAATCGGGATCGGCAGCCTTCTGCGGATAGGCGGCGCAGCGCTCATCTTTGCTCATCAGCCAGAAAGGCGGCGTCGGCGCCGAGCGCGGTATGTTGGAATTGACCGTCTGATAGGAATAGCGAATGGGCGGCCAGAGCATCCAGCCGTGTGCCTCGATTTCGTCTGTGATGAAGGAGGAGCGATAGTCGGTCTGGGCCAGGAATCCGCCGAACTTGTCCTCCGGATAGTTGACGAAGATCGGAAACAAGATCTCGCCTTTGTAGGAAGCGACGATCGGGCGATCGTTCGCAAGGAATTCAGCGCCCATGCTGAGAACGAACAACAGCAGGAACAGCCAGAACGACCAGTAGCCGCGCCGGTTTGCCTTGAAATTTTCCCAGCGGCGCAGGTTCGGCGGCGACAACAGGCCCTTGCGCGGCGGCTTGACGGGAATGGCTGCGGCAGTGGAGATCGGTGTATCCATCTCAGACATCCCTTCGATCGAAATCGATGCGAGGATCGATCCAGGTGTAGAGAAGATCGGAAATAAGTCCGACAAACAGGCCCATCAGCGAAAAGATATAGAGCGTCGCAAAGACGATCGGATAATCGCGATTGACCACCGAGAGGTAGCCGAGACGGCCGAGACCATCGAGCGAAAAGATATTCTCGATCAGCAGCGAGCCGGTGAAAAAGGCGGAGATGAAGGCGCCCGGGAAGCCAGCAATGACGATCAGCATGGCGTTGCGGAACACGTGGCCGTAGAGCACGCGGTGTTCTGTGAGACCCTTTGCACGCGCCGTCGTCACATATTGCTTCTTGATTTCCTCGATGAAGGAATTCTTGGTGAGCAGCGTCGTCGTGGCGAAGGCTGCCAGCGACAGCGAAACCAGCGGCAGCAGCAGGTGCCAGAAATAGTCGAGCGGCTTCTGCCACCAGGGGAGATCGGCGAAATTGTCGGAGACGAGGCCGCGCAGCGGAAACCAGTCAAAGAACGAGCCGCCGGCAAAAACGACGATCAAAAGGATGCCGAACAGGAAGCTCGGGACTGCATAACCGACGATGATGATGCCAGAGGTCCAGACGTCGAAACTGGAGCCGTCTTTCACCGCCTTGCGGATGCCGAGCGGGATAGAGATCGTGTAGGAAAACAACATGATCCAGAGGCCCAGAGAAATCGACACCGGCATCTTGTCGATGATGAGGTCGATCACCGATGTGTTGCGGAAGAAACTTTCGCCGAAATCGAAGCGGATGTAGTTCCACATCATGTCGAGGAAGCGGGTAAGCGGTGGCTTGTCGAAACCGAACTGTTTCTCCAATTTGGCGATCAGTTCCGGATCAAGCCCCTGCGCTCCGCGATAGCGGGAATTGCCGTCATCGAAGGATTGCTGCGCCATTTGGTCGCCACCGCCCGAGAGGCGGTCGGAGGCGCTGTCGCTTTGTCCGGTGAGTTGAGCCACGACCTGCTCGACGGGTCCGCCGGGGGCAAATTGCACGACGGTAAAGGAGATCGCCATGATGCCGATGACGGTCGGGATCATCAGCAGAAGCCGGCGCAGAATATAGGCGCCCATCAGCCCACAACCCCGGTTCTGCCGGCGTTTTTCTGACTGTCCTGCGCTGCTATCTCTATCAAGGCATCGTCCCTTCGCGACCGGCGCTCTGCCGGTCGAAACCCGTCATCGCCAAGCATAAATCCTGCTGATTCGGTCAGGGCCATTTGGACCCCAGCCGCTCCGCCAATGCAAGAGCCGCTCATTTTGCGGCCGACTTCGACCACCAGACGTCCGGAAAGCCTAGGGAATATTCCGGATAGCTGGCCGGACGCGCGAGTCTATTGGAATAGGCGATTTGAACGGTCGAGGAATAAAACAACGGAATGACATAATGATGCGCCAACAATACGCGATCAAGGGCTCGGGCCGTTGCGTTTTTTTCCTCGCGGTTCTGAGCTTGGACAACCTTTGCAATCAGCGCATCCACTCCAGGATCGGTAATGCCTGCGTAGTTTTGCGTTCCCTGCAAATTGGCTGCTTTAGAACCCCAAAAGCTGTTTTGTTCGTTGCCAGGATTTACGCTCTGAGACCAGATCCCGTAAATCATATCATAATCGAAGCTACGAATACGGCTTGTATATTGCGCAGTATCGACAGTCCGGAGTCGCGCTTCAATGCCGATTTTTTTAAGATTATTGGCGAATGGCAGAACAGTACGCTCGTAAGACTGGTTCTGGAGCAAAATTTCAAAACTCAAAGGCTTGCCGGTGGCGACATTGACCATGTTATTGCCCCTGAGCTCCCACCCCGCTTCCTTGAGGAGTGCGATAGCCTTGCGAAAATTATCACGCATTTTCTGCGGGTCGCCGCCAACAGGATTGGTATAGGGCGTGGTGAAGACCTCCGGCGGAACCTTGTCTTTTACTTCGTTCAAGATTTCCAGTTCTCGCCCCTGCGGCAGGGCGGATGAAGCAAGTTCGGTGCCCCAAAAATAACTGTCGATACGCTGGAAAGCGTTATAGGCGAGATTGCGGTTCAGATCCTCAAAATCGAAGGCGTAGTTTAACGCCTCGCGGACCTTCTCATCTTTGAATTGGTCACGCCGTAGATTTGGAACGAATGCCTGCATGATGCCTCGGCTGCGCAGCGGGTTTGCAACCTGTTCTCGCAATATGCGTCCATCCTTTATCGCCTGAAAGTCATAGGCGGTGGCCCATTTGCTGGCCGACTGTTCCTGGCGGAAATCGGTATTTCCTGCCCGAAATGCCTCGAACTTGACCTGGCTATCGCCGTAATAAGTGTAGGCAATCGCTCCGAAATTGTTTTCGCCGACGTTGACCGGGAGATTCTTACCCCAATAATCGTCGCGCAGCTCGTAGCGGATCGTTGAACCCGGTGAGAAAGCAGCGATCTTGTAAGGCCCGGAGCCCATCACTGGCTCAAGCGTCGTGCGTGAAATGTCACGGGGCTTGCCGTCCGACCCATTGGCCTCCCACCAAAGTTTCGGCACGATCAAAAACTGACCTAGTATCCACGGCAACTGGCGATTGCCCTTCTCGTCGAACGAAAATGTGACGTCGCGGTCGCCGGTCTTTTCCGCCTTGGTGACATGGGCATAGTAGCTCTTGGTCACTGGATCCAGCTCCTTCGTCTTGTCGAAGCTGTAGACGACGTCCTCCGGAGTCACGGGCGTCCCATCCGCCCATTTCGCTTCGCTGCGAAGCCTGAACGTGGCGCTGGAAATATCATCGGGGTAGGCTACGCCTTCGGCCAGCAGGCCATAGGCGGAGCCGGTCTCATCATCGGAGGACTTTAGAAGCGTATCGAAGACCAGCGAGAGGCCTTCGGCCGTCTCGCCCTTTTTCAGCACGGGGTTAAAGGTGTCGAAGGTGCCGTCTGCCGACAGCTTCAGATCGCCGCCTTTGGGCGCATCGGGATTGACGTAGTCGAAATGCTTGAAGCCCGGGGCGTATTTCAGGTCGCCGAGAATGGCGGTGCCGATCCGGAACTGGGCGTCTTCGGCGCGGGAGACAACCGGCAAGGCCAGCAGGGAAATCAATAGAAAAACCGAACCCGTCTTCGACAACGACAATGCCATTCACATACCCCAAGATTCGCGATGACCGCAGGATAGGCGAAATACAGGAGAAATATAGGTGCTGAGAGATTTCGTCGTGGTCGTACCATCCGCAAGTCCCGTTGGTGGTTGCTGTACGAACCTTTCGATATGGGAATGCCTCTGCGCAAAGATCGATTCACCAAGCGGGCTTTTCGCGCTAGGCTCAATCGCAAATCACATCGGCATCGGCCGACCCAACCCAAGGAACTGCATGACTTTTCGCCCGGCCCGGACACTTCGTACCTTCTGCAGCGCCGTCATGGTCGCAACGATCGCCATTGCCGCTACACTCGGCGGCGCTGCCGCAGAGCCAGCAGTTCCGACGCCCGGCAGTGCCAAGGCTCTCTTCGGCGCCGTCGCGCTGCCGACACTGGGCCCGCCGCAGTCGATTGGGTTTTATGCGAAGGGCTGCCTGGCCGGGGCAGTCGCCCTGCCGACGGATGGTCCGACCTGGCAGGTAATGCGGCCTTCGCGCAACCGACGCTGGGGGAGGCCCGAGACAATCTCCGTGATCGAACGTCTGTCCCAGGACGCAGCAAGGCTCGACGGATGGCCCGGGCTTCTGGTGGGCGATATCTCGCAGCCTCGCGGCGGACCGATGTTCAGCGGCCACGCCTCGCACCAGATCGGCCTGGACGCCGATATCTGGCTGATGCCGATGCCTAAGCGGACATTGACAGCAGCCGAGCGCGAAACCATGCCGTTCACCAGCATGCTGGCCAAGGACAAGTTCCTGACGGTCGATCCCGGCCTTTGGACGCAGGCCCGTGCACGACTATTGATGCGCGCCGCAAGCTACCCCGAGGTCGAGCGAATCTTCGTCAATCCGGCGATCAAGAAGAAAATGTGCGAGACCTGGGCCGGCGACCGAACCGCACTCGGCAAGCTGCGGCCGGAATACGGCCACGATGCGCATTTTCATATACGATTGCGCTGCCCCGCCGGGGAAATCGGCTGCACGGCGCAGGCCCCGGTGAAGGCGGGGGACGGTTGCGACAAGAGCCTTGCCTGGTGGTTCACGCCGGCACCGTGGGCAAAGCCTGTCCCGAAACCCAATGCAGTGCCGGTGAAGCCGCGTGAAATCATGGTGGCAGACCTGCCGGCCGCCTGCAAAGCGACGTTGGCAGCACCGCCGGTGTCCTCCGCACGCATGACCACCCCCAGCAGTTCAGCGCCCACTGGGGCCGAGCAGGACGCCTTACCGGCTGCACAATGACTACCGGGAAAATCTGCGGGCAACGTCTTTCGCCAAGACTTTCAATGAGCACTGGCATGGTATAGGAAAGCTGCAAATCGATTTAAGGCGTGGCGGGAGGCATGTCATGGCAGAAGTTAAACGCATCGCGCTGATTGCGCATGACGAGAAAAAAACGGCCATGGCAGACTTCGCCCGGCGGTTCGAATCGATGCTGGCAAAATGGCAGATCTTTGCCACCGGCACGACCGGAGCGCGCGTGCTGGCGGCCTGTCCTGACCTCAATGTCATCCGCCTGAAAAGCGGTCCGCTCGGCGGCGACCAGCAGATCGGCGCCATGATCGCAACCGCTGAGGTGGACGCGCTGATTTTCTTCGTCGACCCGTTGACGCCGATGCCGCATGATGTCGATGTGAAAGCGCTGATGCGCCTTGCCATCGTCTACGACATTCCGATGGCACTCAACGAAGCCACCGCCGAACGACTGATAGCCACCCTTTGACCAATCCGCCTGTCGGCGGCTGACCACGGATAGGGCCCATGCCTAAGCTCAACCATAGTGATATTCCCCTGCCCTTTCCCGTTCTGATGGGCGATATCGGCGGCACCAATGCTCGTTTCTCCATTCAGGTGGATGCTTACAGCGAGGCGAAGCCGTTTCCGATCATGCATGCCGCCGATTACGCAACGATCGACGATGCCATCCGTGAGGGCGTTTTATCGAAGAGCACCGTCGTTCCACGCTCGGCGATCCTTGCCGTTGCCGGCCCGATCAATGGCGACGAAATTCCGCTCACGAATTCCGACTGGATCGTTCGCCCTCGGACGATGATCACCGATCTCGGCATGGAAGACGTACTGATCATCAACGACTTCGAAGCCCAGGCGCTGGCCATTTCCAACCTCGCAGACGACGGCCGCGAGCCTATCGGCGCCGCCCGCGATGGGTTGATTGCGTCACGCGCCGTGCTTGGACCGGGCACCGGCCTCGGTGTCGCGGGCCTTATCCACGCCAAGAACTCCTGGATCCCAGCGCCTGGCGAAGGCGGCCATATCGATATCGGGCCCCGCAGCAAGCGCGACCTGCAGATCTGGCCGCATCTCGAGGCGATCGAAGGCCGCATTTCGGCCGAGCAGATCATCTGCGGTCGTGGCCTGCAGAACCTCTACAGGGCACTCTGCCATGTCGAGGGCGTCGAGCCGACGCTGAAGGAACCGGCCGATATCACCAACCACGGCCTTGCCGCCAGCGATCGGCTGGCTGTGGAGACGCTGACGTTGTTCGTCACCTACCTCGGCAGGCTGGCCGGCGACATCGCGCTGCTGTTCATGGCACGCGGTGGCGTCTATCTGTCGGGCGGCATTTCCCAGAAGATTATTCCGGCGCTGAAGAAGCCGGAATTCCGTGCTGCCTTCGAGGACAAGGCGCCGCATAGCGCCATGCTTCGCTCCATACCCACCTATGTCGTAACCCATCCGCTGGCTGCCCTCGAGGGCCTTTCCTCCTATGCCCGCATGCCCCAGAAGTTCGGTCTCTCGACGGAAGGACGCCGCTGGCGCCGCTGAGTGCGCTAGCCAAACCCAGCCGAACGCTTTATAGAACCGCCGAAAGCGCGGGCATCCGCCGCTCGCTTGGTTCAGACAGGAAGTCGATTTTTGAAATCGCCCGAGACCAAAAAAGTTGTTGTTAACAGCGAGACCGTGACCGGCGTTCTCAAGCGGGTAATCGCAGAAAACGGCCGGGATCATATCAAGGGCTACACGATCGCGATCATCTGCCTGATCCTGGTCGCTTTATCCACGGGCTTTATCGCCTTCATCATGAAGGTCATCATCGACCAGGCATTTGTCGATCGCAATGCCGGTATTGTCGGGCTTGTCTGCGTAGGCATCTTCGCAGCATTCCTGGTGCGCGGCTTCGCCGGTTATTTCCAGTCGGTCATTCTGAGCAAGATCGGCAATAACATCATCGCCCGATACCAGCGCCGGATCTATGCCCATCTGATGACGCTTTCGGTCGGCTATTTCAGCGAGGCGAGGTCGGCCAAGGTTGCGGCGCAGGTCAGCCAGAACGTTTCGGGCATCCGTGATGTCATGAACCTGACGATCACGTCGACGGCGCGCGACCTGCTGACATTCGTCGCCCTGCTCGCCAACATGGTCTACCAGGACCCGATCCTCAGCCTTGCCGTGTTTGTCATGGCACCGCCGCTTCTCTACGCTCTTCGTTACGTGTCCAAGCGGTTGCGGTCGGCAACGCGAGAGGCTGTCAATCTCAACAGCCACGTGCTCGGCGCCATGCAGGAGACGATCCAGGGGATTGCCATCGTCAAGGCATTCACCATGGAGGAGCAACTGGAACGCAAGATCCAGAAGCTCATCACCACGGCCGAACATCGTCAGAACCGCATTGCCCGGCTTTCGGAGCGCAACGGACCACTGACGGAGACCTTTGCCGGTGTGGCAGTCGGCAGCATCTTCGCCTATGCGGCCTATCGAGCGATCTACTATAACGTCCCTCCAGGCGCATTTTTCTCCTTCGTTGTATCCTTGCTCATGGCCTACGATCCGGCGCGCCGGTTGGCCAAGCTGCAGGTGCAGATGGAGCGTGCCGTAGTCAATGCGAGCATGATCTACGAACTGCTCGACATGGAGACCCGCCAGCGGGACCTGCCCGACGCCAAGGAACTGACGATCACCGAGGCGCGGATCGAGTTTCGCGATGTGACGTTCGGTTATGCGAATGGCGAGCCTGTACTCGACAAGGTCAATTTCGTGGCCGAGGGTGGCAAGACGACGGCGCTGGTCGGTCCTTCCGGGGCTGGCAAATCGACGGTCATCAATCTCATTCCGCGCTTCTACGACCCTGCTGCCGGGCAAATCTTCATCGATGGGCAGGATATCAGCCACATCACCAAGCAGTCGCTGCGCCAGCACCTCGCCTACGTCTCCCAACAGCCCTACCTTTTCGAGGGTACAATCCGCGACAACATCCGTTACGGCCGGCCGGAATCGACCGATGCCGAGGTCGAACAGGCGGCACGGCTTGCCTACGCGCACGATTTCATCATGGCGCAGCCTCAGGGCTACGATACGCCGGTCGGTGAAAACGGCGTGACATTGTCCGGCGGCCAGCGCCAGCGCGTTTCGATTGCCCGCGCGCTTGTGCGCAATGCTCCTATCCTCCTGCTCGACGAGGCTACCTCCGCACTCGATACCGAGTCCGAGGCGGCTGTCCAAAGGGCGCTGGATGAAGCGATGAGCGGGCGCACCGTGGTGGTGATCGCCCACCGGCTTTCGACTGTCGTGCGGGCCGCGAAAATCGTGGTCATGCAGCAGGGCCGCGTCGTCGAGGAAGGCAATCACGAGACACTGGCAAAATCGCCGGAGGGCCTTTACGCTCGCCTCAACAACCTTCAGGCGCCGGTGAAAGCACCGGTGCGGACACGGGCCCGCAAGACGCAGAGCAAATCGATCCTATGAGCGAACAGGCCATGAAACTGGTTGTGGTGGGGGCGTCAGGCCGAATGGGCCAGGCGCTGATCCGCATCATCCATGCCACCGAAGGCGCAACGCTGCACGCTGCCGTCGGGCGCGAGGGGTCTCAATTTCTCGGCAAGGACGCCGGCGAGATCGCCGGGCTCGGTCCGGTCGGCGTGTTGCTGACCGACGATCCGCTAACCGCCTTCCTGCACGCCGACGGCGTCATTGACTTCACACGGCCGGAAACGACGATCGTCTACGCTGGTCTCGCCGCGCAGGCGCGCATCGTCCATGTTATCGGCACCACCGGTTGTTCTCTGGACGACGAGGCAAAGATTTCAGCTGCTGCGCGTCACGCCCGGATCGTCAAGTCCGGCAATATGAGCCTCGGCGTCAATCTTCTCAGTGTTCTCGTCGAACAGGCGGCGCATGCCTTGCCGGCCGACGAGTGGGACATCGAAGTGCTCGAGATGCATCACAAGCACAAGGTCGACGCTCCCTCCGGCACGGCGCTACTGCTCGGCAAGGCGGCCGCCAACGGGCGAGGGATTGATCTTGCCGACAATTCCGTGCGGGTTCGCGACGGGCACACCGGAGCGCGGGCGAGTGGCAGCATCGGCTTTGCGACGCTGCGCGGCGGCTCGGTCATCGGCGACCACTCCGTCATCCTCGCCGGGGAAGGCGAAATGGTCACCCTGTCGCATTCCGCGGGGGATCGCTCCATCTTTGCGCGCGGCGCCGTCAAGGCGGCGCTGTGGGCGCGCGACCGGAAACCTGATCTCTATTCCATGCTCGACGTGCTCGGGCTGTCTTCACGCTGATACTGTTACGGAGGAATAAACTATGAGCGGTACCCTCGTCCTCGTTCGCCATGGCCAGAGCGACTGGAACCTGAAGAACCTTTTCACCGGCTGGAAAGACCCCGATCTGACGGCGCTCGGCATCGAGGAAGCCACGGCTGGGGGACAGGCGCTGGCCGATTACGGCATCACCTTCGACGTCGCCTTCACCTCGGCCCTCACCCGCGCCCAGCACACGCTGAAGCTCATCCTCGACAAGGTCGGCCAGCCCAGCCTGGAAACGATCCGCGACCAGGCACTGAACGAGCGCGACTACGGCGATCTCTCCGGCCTCAACAAGGACGATGCGCGCGCCAAGTGGGGCGAAGAGCAGGTGCATATCTGGCGCCGTTCCTATGACGTCCCGCCACCCGGTGGCGAAAGCCTGCGAGACACCGGCGCCCGCGTCTGGCCCTATTATCTCACCGAAATCCTGCCGCGCGTGCTGGCTGGCCAGAAGGTGCTGGTTGCTGCCCACGGCAATTCGCTGCGTTCGCTGGTGATGGTGCTCGATCGCCTCAGCAAGGAGCAGATCCTGGCGCTCAACCTCGCGACCGGGGTCCCTATGGTCTACAAGCTGAAGGCCGACTCGACGGTCGCGTCGAAAGAAGTTCTCGGCGATATGTCTGCCGCTCACTAAAGTCAGTTAAAAACCAGGCGTCCCCATCGGGGGATGCCTGAAAACCCGAGTCGACGCTGCAGAACCTCAGTTTTCTATGGTGAACTGGACACGATCTGCTGCGAAGCGGGTGATGGAATACTGGACCGGCGCGCCGCCGAGTTCTGTATTGAGGGCTCGCGTCATCATGACGATGGCGCCCGGCGACAATTCGAGATCGGCGACATCGGCTGTTTCTGCATGCATGGCGGTGATTTCGGTGATGGCACGGACGTAGTCCTCCAGACCCATCTCCGCAAATGATCGCGTAACCGAGCCCGTCCGGCGATAGACTTCACCGATATTGGCGAAACGATCCGCAGGAAACCAGCTTGTGGAGCGCGATACGGGCCGCTTGTCCACGGTGCCCAGCGTTTCCAGCCGAACAACGGGGGTCCCCGGCTTGATTTTTAGCCAGCCCGCGATGTCGGCGCCGGCGGTCTCGCAGGCTACGTCGATCAGCACGCCGCGCGCTTCCTTTGCCTGATTGCCAACCCCTTGCGAGAACCGGGTGCGGCGGGATATCGGGAAGTTCAGCTTTTCCTTGCGCTCAACCATCGTACCGCGTCCCTGCACGGCGCGCACAACACCCTCCTGCGCCAGCGCCGCAAGCGCGCTTCTCACCGTGTGGCGGTTGACACCAAACTGCAAGGCCAGCGCCGTTTCCGCCGGCACCATGCCGGAATCATCGAAATCTCCGTGATTGATCGACGCTCTGATGCGATCGGCAATCTGCCGCCAGAGGGCCACTCCGGTCTGCCGCTGCACCTGTTTCTGAACTGCCATTCTTCCCCATCCCGTCACACGCTTGTCATCCCGCGCCCTTAAAGCTACAAATAGCTTGTATGGTTGTCTATATCAATAGATATTTGGAGACGAGAGATGAATTCGGCGCAAAGACACGAGGCGGCCGCCCGGGAACTCCGCACCCGCAAGCGCGTCACGGACCTGCTGGCCAAGGCGGAAGGCGAAGAGCTGCAAGCCGTCTGGGAAACACTGGCCCAAAAGCCGGTGGCAACGGCGGTGCGCGGGCCCGAAACCGGGCTTGTGATGGTCCGCGGTCGCATCGGCGGCGGCGGCGCCATGTTCAACCTTGGCGAAGTAACCGTCACGCGGGCGACGTTCAGGCTCCCCTCCGGGACCGTCGGTCATGCACAGGCGCTCGGCACCGACATGGAGCGGGCGCGGCTGGCAGCGATCTTCGACGCCTTGTGGCAGGAGCCCGATACGAGGGATTTCGTCGAGCAGGCGATCCTGACGCCTGTTGCGGAGCGAATTGCAGCGGCGGACCACCAAAAGGCGGCGGAAACTGCGGCAACGCGCGTCGATTTCTTCACCATGGTGCGCGGAGAAGATCAATGAGCGTCAATCCCGATACTTTTAGCGGCGGCTTTGCCAACCCGGTTTTCGAAAGCCAGAGCGTCTTCAAGGCGATCATGGACGGCATGGCGCGCCCCGGCACGATCCAGACGATCGGCCCGGAGATTGCCCCACCCGCTCCGCTTGGTATTGCTGCGGGCGCAATTGCGCTGACGCTTTGCGATCACGAGACGCCCGTCTGGCTGTCGGCATCCCTTGCCAAGTCTGCGCTCCCCGCCTGGCTGGCCTTCAACACGGGCGCTGCGCTCGGCGACAAGCTGGAAGCGCGCTTCGTCTTCCTTGAGGACGGCACGATGCTGTCGTCATTCAGCCAGTTCGCGTCGGGCAGCCAGGAATATCCGGATCGCTCGGCAACCATCGTGCTGGAAGTCAAGGCTCTGGAGGGCGGCCGACCGCTCGCTCTTTCCGGGCCAGGCATCAGGGACATCGCGACGATTGCACCTATCGGTCTTCCCGAGAGCTTCCTGCGCCTCTGGAATGACAACCGCGCCATTTTCCCGCGCGGCGCCGATATCGTCCTGACAGCGGGCAAGCATTTCGTCTGCCTGTCGCGTACGACCAAAATCACTGCAACGGAGATCTGACCGATGTATGTTGCCGTCAAGGGTGGCGAAGCCGCCATCGCCAATGCCCACCGGCTGCTCGCCGACCGCCGTCGCGGTGACCGCTCGCTGCCGGCCATCGGCATAGACCAGATCGTCGCGCAGCTTTCGCTCGCCGTCGATCGCGTCATGGCCGAAGCCTCGCTCTACGACCGGACCCTGGCGGCGCTGGCCATCCGCCAGTCACGCGGTGACATGATCGAGGCGATCTTCATCCTGCGCGCCTACCGCACGACGCTGCCACGTTTTGGCTATTCACAGCCGATCGATACCGCCGCGATGAAGATAGAGCGGCGCATTTCGGCGACCTACAAGGATCTGCCGGGCGGCCAGTTGCTCGGGCCTACCTTCGACTACACCCATCGCCTGCTCGATCCCTCGCTGCTGGGAGACGAAGCAGTCGAGCAAGGCGCGCAGCGCCAGGCCGAAGATGACCGCGTCATGCGCGTATCGGAAATCCTCGCGGAAGAAGGGCTGATCGAGGCAGATGGCGACATGCCGGAGGACCACGAGACCGGCGACCTGACGCGCGAGCCGATGGAATTCCCGATGACGCGCGACCTTCGGCTGCAGGCCCTGGCACGCGGCGACGAGGGCTTTCTGCTGGCGCTCGGCTATTCCACGCAGCGGGGCTATGGCCGTAACCATCCCTTCACCGGCGAGATCCGCATCGGCGAGGTCGAGGTCGAACTCGACGTGCCGGAACTCGGCTTCGCGGTCTCGCTCGGCACCATCCAGGTCACGGAATGCCAGATGGTCAACCAGTTCAAGGGCTCGGCCAAGGCACCGCCGCAGTTTACGCGCGGGTACGGCCTGGTGTTCGGCCAGAGCGAGCGCAAGGCGATGGCCATGTCGCTGGTCGACCGAGCGCTGAGGGCCGAGGAACTCGGCGAGGACGTGACCGCACCGGCGCAGGACGAGGAATTCGTCATCTCGCATTCCGACAATGTCCAGGCCACCGGCTTCGTCGAGCATCTGAAGCTGCCGCACTATGTCGACTTCCAGGCTGAGCTCGATCTTGTCCGCCGCATGCGCAGCGATTTCGAAAAGGCGCGCAAGGCCGGCCAGGAACCCCTTCAGGAGGCTGCCGAATGAGCGCGCTTGCAACATACAACTTCGCCTATCTTGACGAACAAACCAAACGGATGATCCGCCGCGCCATCCTCAAGGCGATTGCGATCCCCGGCTACCAGGTGCCGTTCGCCTCGCGCGAAATGCCGATGCCCTATGGCTGGGGCACCGGCGGCGTGCAGGTGACGGCGTCGATCATCGGCCCTGACGACGTTCTCAAGGTCATCGACCAGGGCGCAGACGACACGACCAATGCCGTGTCGATCCGGGCCTTCTTCCAGAAGGTCGCCAATGTTGCTGTCACTACCCGCACCAGCGAGGCGACGATCATCCAGACCCGCCACCGCATTCCCGAAGAGAAACTCGGGCCCAATCAGGTGCTGGTCTACCAGGTGCCGCAGCCGGAGCCATTGCGCTTCCTGGAGCCGCGCGAGACCGAGACGCGCAAGATGCATGCGCTGGAAGAATACGGCCTGATGCACGTCAAGCTCTACGAGGACATCGCCCGCAACGGCCGGATTGCCACGACCTATGCCTATCCGGTCAAGGTCCAGGGCCGCTATGTTATGGACCCTTCGCCGACGCCGAAGTTCGACAACCCGAAAATGCACCAGTCGGAAGCCTTGCAGCTATTCGGCGCCGGTCGCGAGAAGCGGATCTATGCCGTGCCGCCCTATACCGACGTGGTCAGCCTCGACTTCGAGGATCATCCCTTCGAGATCCAGAGCTTCGACAAGCCCTGCGCACTCTGCGGCGCGGAAGACGTTTACCTTGACGAGGTCATCCTCGACGACAAGGGCGGGCGGATGTTCGTCTGCTCCGACACCGACCATTGCGAGGATCGCCGGGCCCATGGGCATGTCGGCGAGATGCTGGCACCCGCCAAGGAGGCTGCGGAATGACTGAGACGCCACTCCTCAGGGTCAAGGATATCTCGAAATTCTACGGGAGCCGCATCGGCTGCCGCAATGTCTCGTTCGACCTCTGGCCGGGCGAAGTGCTGGCGATCGTCGGGGAATCCGGTTCCGGCAAGACGACGTTGCTGAACTGCCTGTCGACCCGGCTGATGCCGACCACCGGCAGCATCGAGTACCACATGCGCGACGGGCAATATCGCGAGCTCTTCCACATGAACGAGGCCGAGCGGCGCTTCCTGATGCGCACCGACTGGGGTTTTGTGCACCAGAACCCGGCCGATGGACTTCGCATGACGGTTTCCGCCGGGGCTAATGTCGGCGAGCGACTGATGGCCGTCGGTGATCGCCACTACGGCAATATCCGCGCGACCGCCATTGACTGGCTCGGACGCGTCGAGATCAATGCCGACCGCATCGACGACCAGCCGCGCGCTTTTTCCGGCGGCATGCGCCAGCGCCTGCAGATTGCCCGTAACTTGGTGACCTCGCCCCGCCTGGTCTTCATGGACGAGCCGACCGGTGGTCTGGACGTCTCCGTGCAGGCCCGCCTGCTCGATCTCGTGCGCGGCCTCGTCCAGGATCTCGGCCTCTCTGCAATCGTAGTCACCCACGATCTCGCCGTCGCGCGGCTGCTCTCGCACCGGATGATGGTGATGAAGGACGGCAATGTCATCGAGCACGGCCTGACCGACCGCGTGCTGGACGATCCGCAGGAGCCCTACACGCAACTGCTCGTATCCTCGATCCTGCAAGTCTAGGGAAAGAACGTCATGGCAACCCCTCTCGTCGTCTCCGAAGTTTTCAAAAGCTTCGTCATGCATCTGCGCGACGGCATTCGCCTGCCTGTTGTCGCCGACGTCTCGTTCTCGGTCGCCGCCGGGGAGTGCGTCGTGCTCGGCGGTCCATCGGGCATCGGCAAAAGCTCGCTGCTGAAAATGACCTACGGCAACTACGCCGTCGATGGTGGCCAGATCCTCGTCGTCCACAAGGGCCGCATCGTCGACCTTGCGACCGCGGATCCCCGCACCGTCATCGACGTGCGCCGCCACACGATGGGTTATGTCAGCCAGTTCTTGCGCACCGTACCACGCGTCGCCGCCATCGATGTCGTCGCGGAACCGCTGACGGCGCGTGGCGAAAGCCACATCGTGGCCCGGGAACGGGCCGCAGAACTGCTATCGCGGCTCAACCTGCCCGAGGAACTATGGCAGCTGCCGCCGGCGACATTTTCCGGTGGCGAGCAACAGCGCGTCAACATTGCCCGCGGCTTCATCACCGATCACGCGATCCTGTTGCTCGATGAGCCGACGGCATCGCTCGACGCGCGCAACCGCGCTGTCGTCGTGGAGTTGATCGCCGCCAAGAAGAAGGCCGGCGTGGCCTTGCTCGGCATCTTCCATGACGATGAGGTTCGGGCTGCTGTCGCCGACCGCATCCTCGATGTCAGTGCGTTCTCGCCACGCATATCCCGCGTTCCGGCCGAGGCCTGAACTTTGCCAATCCAACGAGAAACCTATGGCGCCGCAGACCTGCGGCGTGAAGGTGAAACTGCGCCCGGAGACATTGAGATGACCAGGAAAATTGGCGAGCAGCCCTCTATCGATCCGACGGCGCGCGTCAGCCAGTCGACCCTCGGACGCTATACCGAGGTGTCCGAGCGCTGCCGGCTCGATGAGGTCGATATGGGCGACTATTCCTATATCATGCAGGATGGTGCAGTCTGGTGCACGACCATTGGCAAATTCGTCAATATCGCCGCCGCCGTGCGCATCAACGCGACCAACCATCCGACATGGCGCGCCACCCTTCACCATTTCACCTACCGTGCCAAGGACTACTGGCCGGATGCCGACCTGGAAACCGACTTCTTCGCCTGGCGCCGTGAGAACCGCGTCGTCATCGGCAACGACGTCTGGATCGGCCATGGCGCGACTGTGCTTCCCGGCGTGAAGGTCGGAAACGGTGCCGTGATCGGCGCCGGAGCAGTGGTTTCGAAAGACGTCGCGCCCTACACAATCGTCGGTGGGGTGCCCGCCAAACTGATCCGCGAGCGATTTTCAAAGGCTGTCGGCGAGCGGATGGATGCCTTGGCCTGGTGGGATTGGGACCACAACCGGCTGCGCACTGCGCTGGAGGATTTCCGTGCCCTTTCAGGCGAGGATTTTCTTAGCCGCTACGGTGGCTGAAGGACGCCTCCGACGGGATTTGTGACAGCAGTTACACAAATCTGACATCGGAGGTTCATCAACCTTCGGTAAGCATTTCAACCGATAGGCGCGTTCAGACGCGCCTTTTTTGAAAGCTTCACACATGACGTGTGTCGTCGCGAAAAGAGAGACCAGATGTTCGAACTCAGGGATGTAACCCGCACTTTCGGAAACAAGATCGCTGTCGATTCCGTGACGCTGGACATCCCGCAGGGCCAAATGGTCGGCATCATCGGTCGATCGGGCGCCGGCAAGTCGACGCTGCTGCGCATGATAAACCATCTCGCACTTCCCTCGTCGGGCTCCATCCATTTCGCCGGCGCCGAGGTTTCGGCATTTCGCGGCAAGGCCCTGCGCAACTGGCAGCGCGACTGCGCGATGATCTTCCAGCAGTTCAATCTCGTGCCCCGCCTCGATGTACTCACCAACGTCATGCTCGGGCGGCTCAACCACCGGCCGACGGCACTCAGCCTGCTCAATATCTTCACCCGCGAAGAGCGCATCGATGCCATCATGGCGCTAGAGCGTCTCGGTATCGAGCAGACGGCAATGCAGATGGCAGGCACCCTTTCCGGCGGCCAGCAGCAGCGTGTGGCAATTGCCCGGGCACTGATGCAGAAGCCCAAGATGCTGCTTGCCGACGAGCCGATCGCTTCCCTCGATCCTCTGAATGCGAAGATCGTCATGGATGCGCTGCGCGACATCAACGAGCGCGACGGTATTACGGTCATCACCAACCTGCATACGCTGGATACAGCCCGCAATTATTGTGAGCGCATCATCGGCATGGCGTCCGGCCGCGTCGTCTTCGACGGTCCGCCTTCAGCGCTGAGCGCCGACGCGGTCAATGCCATCTACGGCACCGATCGGGATGGCGCGGGCATCGACGAGACGATGACGTCGACGAGCATCAATACTGCCAGCTTGCCTGCTGCAAGCGTGGCTCAGCAATCTGCCGGCGCCTCGCCGCTGGCACTGGCCGGTCTCTGAGGGAGAGACCGGGATCGAAGGCCCACGTCACGGGTGCATCCATTCAGACCGAACATCCGGGGACACCGGTTAATCAGGAGACGAAACCCATGTTGAAGAAGACACTTCTTGCAGCCACGGCGATCCTTTCGCTCGTCGGCCAGGCAGCATCCGCAGCCGACCTCAAGGAATTCCGCGTCGGCATTCTCGGCGGCGAGAACGAAGCCGACCGTCTACGCAACTACGCCTGCCTTGCCGAGCATCTCAAGGAAACCTTCGGTTTTGAAAAGGTCTCGCTGTTCCCGGCTGCCGATTATGACGGCGTTATCCAAGGCCTGCTGGGCGGCACGCTCGATTTCGCAGAACTCGGCGCCTCCGGTTATGCCGCGACCTTCATCAAGGATCCGAAGGCCGTCACCCCTATCCTGACGACTCAGCAGGCCGACGGCGCGACCGGCTACTACTCCATCGGTCTGGCCCTGAAGTCCTCCGGCATCAAGACCATCATGGACGCCAAGGGCAAGAAGCTCGGCTACGCCGACCCGGACTCCACCTCCGGCTACCTCGTTCCGCTGACACAGATCCCGAAGACCACGGGCGTTCCGAACGACAAGTTCTTCGGTTCGACGCAGTTCAACGGCGGCCACGAGAACAACCTGCTCGCAGCCTATGACGGTAAGGTCGATGTTGCAGTCGACGATTCCTCCGGCATTGGCAACTTCAAGGACGGCTACACCTCCGGCACCTTCCGCAAGGAAGTCAACAAGGGCGCTGTCGACCCGAACAAGCTGGTTGAAGTCTGGCGTTCGCCGCTGATCCCGAACGGCCCGCTGGTCGTTTCCAACAAGCTCGGCACTGAATGGCAGACCAAGCTGGCCGACTTCTTCACCCAGCTCCCGACCAAGGACAAGAAGTGCTTCGACGCCATCGAAGGCGGCGACTTCAAGGGCTACGTTCCTGTCAAGGCCGACTTCTACAACGCAATCGTTGAAGTCCGCAAAGCAGCTATCGGCGGCTGATCCGAGATCACTGAAGGCGGCCGGTCCCACCGGCCGCCTTTTTGACGTGCCTGAACTCCGTCCGACGAGCAGCGTTTCATGACCCTAGCCGACACCCATTCGCAGATGCCAACGTCGCAGCAGATCGGCGACAGCTGGGCGAGGCAGGTCGCGCGCCGGCGGGTCTACACGATTTTCGGACTTCTGGTGCTGCTGGCGGCCTTCGTCTCGTCGATGCAATTTGCCAATGACAGCAATGCCGGACACTTCTTCGAGCGCCTGCCGCATCTCTTCGACTTCGTCAGCTGGCTGGTTCCGAAAGACTGGAACGACGTCTGGCGCGCCCTCTTCGACATAGCCAGCCCCAACGATCCGGGAACGGGCGGCGAGGAGTTCAATTTCCCGCGCGGTCGCGTCTATGTCTTCGGCGATTTCTATATCCCCGAATACTTCGAACTGATGCTCATCACCATCAACGTGGCGCTGGTGTCGACGATCATCGGCTTCATCTTTGCCCTGCCACTGTCGTTCATCGCATCACGCAACCTGACGCCGTCGAAGCCTTTGCGGATCGTCGTCAAGCGCGTCATGGAGGTGCTCAGGGCCTTTCCGGAAATTGTCATTGCCGGGCTGTTTGCCGCAATCATCTCGATAGGGCCGGTCTCGGCCATCATCGCCGTCGGCCTTCACTCGATTGGCGCGCTGGGCAAGCTGTTCTATGAGACAATCGAAAACGCCGACATGCGGGCCGATGAAGGCATCCGCTCGGTCGGTGCCAGCTGGAGCGAGCGGGTACGGTTTGCGACCCTGCCGCAGGTCCTGCCTAACTTCATGTCCTATACCCTGCTGCGGGTGGAGATTAACGTGCGGGCCTCGACGATCATCGGCGCCGTCGGCGGCGGCGGCATCGGCGAGGAACTGAAGCTCTCCATCTCGCGCGGCTTCGGCGCCAAGACGATGGCGCTGATCCTGCTGCTCTTCGTCACCATTCTCGCCGTCGACCAGTTCTCCGCCTGGCTGCGCAAGCGGCTTGTTGGCGAACACGCCTTCCTGCTGCATCACTGAGGCTCCCATGACGCTGACCGACGCAAGCCATGCGGCATCCATCGAAGAGCGCTTTCCGCAAGCCTTCAACCCGCCCTTCCGCAAGCGCTTCGGCGGCCTCCTGGTGGTGATCGGGCTGCTGCTCTACGCCCTCTATTCCGTCTGGTTCTTCCAGCTGCCGAAGATCCTCGGCGAAGCTCACTGGGACCGGGTCGGCATCTTTCTCAGCCAATGGGTCAGCTACGACGTGCAGCCGGAGTTTCGGCTCTCCGGAGATCAGGTGGCGCCACATTATCCGCGCTTTTCGCCGCTCGGCGACGATCCGCATCCGGATTGGGTAAAGGCCAACGCCGACGGCAGCACGACGGTAGAGGTTGCCGGCAAGGCCAAGATGATCGAGATCACCAAGACGGAGGTGACAGTCGTTGCCAACGGCGAACGGGTCGCAGTATCGCTTGTAAGCGGCCAGCCGAAGGTGATTGGCCCTGTGCCTGCCTGGATGACCGTCTATGACGACAACGTGCTTGCCGACCTCGGCTTTGCCGGTGACGTCAGCATCGACAACGACCGGGTCAAGATCCGCAAGCGCTTTCTCGGCTGGCCGAACTTCATCTTCGACACGAGCTCGAAGTTTTTCGAGAAATCACCTTCCGAAATCGCAACCCTGTTGTTCAGCGGTCCGCAGCTGGTCAAAGGCCAGTCCAACTGGTCGCTGGCATTCGACGATTTCTGGAACAACAACCAGTGGCAGCACGGCGATGTGCTGACGAAGCTGCTGCAGACGATCGTCATGGCATTTCTGGGCACGCTGCTCGGCGCCATCGTTTCCTTTCCGCTGGCTTTTCTGGCGGCGCGCAACATCACATCGAGCCGCATCGTCAACCACATATTCAAGCGTTTTTTCGACTTCCTGCGGTCTATGGACATGCTGATCTGGGCGCTGTTTTTCACGCGGGCCTTCGGACCGGGGCCGCTGGCAGGCAGCGCGGCGATCTTCTTTACCGAGACCGGTACGCTCGGCAAGATCTACGCCGAAGCGCTGGAGAACATCGACGACAAGCCACGCGAAGGCATCCTGTCGACCGGCGCATCTGAAGTGCTGGTGCAGCGCTACGGCGTGATGCCGCAGATCGTGCCGATCATCGTCAGCCAGACGCTATACCAGTGGGAATCGAACGTCCGCGGTGCGACGATCATCGGTGCGGTCGGAGCCGGTGGTATCGGCCTTAAGCTTTGGGAGGCGATGCGTACCAACAAGAACTGGGAAAACGTTGCCTATATGGTGCTTCTGACGCTAGCCGTGGTAATGATCTTCGATGCCGCTTCCAACGCCCTGCGCACCCGGCTCATGGGAACGCAGAACGAGCGATAAAGACGGCATACCGCGCGTTTGATCATCATTCTGTCACGGAAATCTTTTAGCGCAGAACCATCTTGCCGTCGGTGGAAAAATCACGTCACTGTGCGCTCCCCGCATGACCCAAGGATGGCCACTTGCGCTACGCCCTCTACTTCACGCCGCCGCATGACGATCCGCTGACGACGGCGGCCAGTCGCTGGCTTGGCCGCGATGCGTTTACCGGCGAGACGTTTCCGGCAGCAGATGCCGGTGATATCAACGCGGACGAGCGGGTGGCGATAACGGAAGATCCTCGCCGCTACGGTTTTCATGCCACGCTGAAGGCGCCTTTCGAGCTTGCCAGCTCTGTCACCGAGCGCGATCTTCTGGAAGTGGCTGCCGAATTTGCTGCGAAAACGCCGACGTTCACGCTGCCGAAGCTTGTTCTAGGCCAGCTCGGGCGCTTCTTTGCGCTGGTACCGGGCGATCTGTATCCGACGCTGCAGGAGTTCTCCGCCGACGTCGTGCGCTCGTTCGAGCCCTTCCGCGCCGCGTTGTCGGAGGCAGATATTGCCCGCCGCAAGCCTGAACAACTCGATGACGCCCACCGCGCCAATCTGCTTCGCTGGGGCTATCCCTATGTCATGGAGCAGTTTCGTTTCCACATGACCCTGACCGGCCAGGTGTCGCCCGAGCGCCAGGATGCGTTCAGGACCGTGCTTGGCGACAAATTTGCCGATTATATTGGCCGCCCCCTTCCCATCTCCGGCCTCGCCGTCTTCGTCGAAGAGACACGCGGCGCGCCATTTACCGTCCGCGCCTGGTTACCCCTCGCCCACGCTGCAAGCTGAAAGACCGTCTGACATGTCCCAGGAAACCATCCTCTCCAATGCCCGTATCATTCTCGAAGACCAGATCGTGTCGGGCACAGTGATCATCCGCGACGGCAAGATCGCCGAGATCTCCGAGGGAGCGTCCGCTGTCGGAGAGGATTTCGAGGGCGATTATCTGATGCCAGGCCTTGTGGAACTGCATACCGACCATCTGGAGTCCCATTACTCGCCGCGGCCTGGCGTGCGATGGAACAAGACGGCGGCCATACAGGCGCACGATGCGCAGATCGTCACTTCGGGCATAACCACCGTGTTCGACTGCCTGCGCATGGGCTCCGACGAGGATGACGGCTTCGACCACGGCGAGATGCGTGACATGGCCGATGCCATCGAGGCGGCACAGAACGACGGGCGGCTGCGGGCCGACCATCTGATCCACCTGCGCTGCGAGGTGTCTTCGCAAAACGTACTCGAGCATTTTGCCGACTTCCAGCAGGACAACGCGGTTCGCCTCGTGTCGCTGATGGATCATGCGCCCGGCCAGCGACAGTTCCAGACGATGGACAAGTACATCTTCTACTACCAGAAGAAGCGCGGCCTGACTGACGAGGCTTTTGCGGTCTTCATTGCCAAGCGCCTCGAGGAGTCGGCCAAGTATTCGACGCCGCACCGCGACGCCATCACCAAGATCTGCCACGAGCGCGGCATCACCATTGCCAGCCATGACGATGCGACGCTCGAACATGTCGATGAGGCCGTTGCCTATGGTGTCCGTCTGGCAGAGTTTCCGACCAGCGTGGAGGCCGCCAAAGCCTCGCATGCTGCCGGCATGAGCGTATTGATGGGAGCGCCGAACATCGTCCGCGGCATGTCGCATTCCGGCAATATCGCCGCACGGGACCTGGCAGAGCTCGGCGTACTCGACGTGCTGTCGTCGGATTACGTGCCGTTCAGCCTGCTGCATGCACCGTTCATACTGGCCGACGAGGTCGAGTCGATCTCGCTGCCGAAGGCGATTGCGATGGTGACGGCAACCCCTGCCCGCACCGTCAGCCTCGACGACCGGGGCCGCATCGCGGTCGGACTGCGCGCAGACCTCGTGCGAGTGCGCCGCGATACCGGCGTGCCTGTGACACGCGCGATTTGGCGCGAAGGACGAAGGGTCGCCTGATGGCCGAGCTTGAGGCCAATCCGCAGACCGGCAATGCCGCGCCGACCGCAACAGGCATGATGGTGGTGGTGGTCGGCCCAAGCGGCGCCGGCAAGGACACGCTGATCGGCCGCGCCGCAGAATATTTTGACGGACGGACGGATGTGCACTTTGCGAGACGCGTCATCACACGCGGCGCCGACGCGGGTGGCGAGGACCATGTCAGCGTCTCCGAGGGCGGGTTCGACGCGATGGAAAGGGCCGGCAGTTTTGCCATATCCTGGGATGCACATGGCCTGAAATACGGGATTCCGGCCGCCGTTCGCCAGGAACTGGCACAGGGCAATATCGTCATCGCCAACGGCTCGCGGTCGGTACTCGATCGCTTCAAGGCTGCCTTCCCGAGACTGACGATCATCAACGTCACAGCCCGGCCGGAGGTGCTGGCAGAGCGTCTGGAAGCGCGCGGACGTGAAACCCGTGCGGACATCCTGAAGCGCCTGGAACGCGGATCGCTGACCGTGCAAGGCGACTTCGATGTCGTCACCATCGACAACAGCGGCACGCTGGATGCCGCGACGCATGCGATGATCGATGCGCTCGAGGCAATACTCCGCGGCTGACAGCAAGTCCGGTTCTGCTAGTGGGCTTCGTCCCAGTTGTCGGCAGCACGCGCATCGACCTTAAGCGGCACGCTCATCTCGACGGCCGGCATGGCAGCATTTTCCATGACGGAGACGATGACCGGCTGGGTCCGCTCGACATCGCCATCCTCCACTTCGAAAATCAATTCGTCATGGACCTGCAGCAGCATGCGGACGCGCTCGCCGAGCCCGGCTTCAGCCAATGCCGGCTCGATCTGGATCATCGCACGCCTGATAACGTCTGCGGCCGAGCCCTGGATCGGTGCGTTGATGGCGGCGCGTTCGTTGAAAGCGCGCATCGAAGGATTGGACGAGCGAATTTCCGGATAATGGATGCGGCGGCCGAAGATGGTCTCGACATAGCCCTTGTCACGGGCATAGGCCTTGGTGGCCTCCATATAGTCCTTGATGCCGGGGAAGCGCTCGAAGTAGCGCTTGATGTATTCACCGGCCTCGGAGCGCTCGATTGAAAGCTGGTTGGCAAGGCCGAAGGCTGAGATGCCGTAAATGATGCCGAAGTTGATCGCCTTGGCGCGACGGCGCACGTCCGACGGCATGCCCTCGACCGGCACACCGAACATCTCGGAGGCCGTCATCGCATGGATGTCCACGCCGTCGGAAAACGCCTGGGTCAGTTGCGGAATGTTGGCGACATGGGCCAACACGCGCAGCTCGATCTGGCTGTAATCGGCCGACAGCAGCTTGTGGCCGGGTGTCGAAACGAAAGCCGTGCGGATCTTGCGGCCTTCGACGGTGCGCACCGGAATATTTTGCAGGTTCGGCTCGGACGAGGATAGCCGGCCGGTGGTGGTCGCGGCCAGCGAGTAGGATGTGTGGACGCGTTTGGTCAGGGGGTGGATGTAGCCTGGCAGCGCGTCGGTGTAGGTCGACTTCAGCTTGGTCAACTGGCGCCAGTCGACAATCTTGCGCGGCAGCGGCAGGCCCTCGGCGGCCAGATCCTCGAGCACGCTTGCCGAGGTGGACCACTGTCCGGTCTTGGTCTTGCCGCCACCGGCAAGGCCCATCTTCCCGAACAGGATATCGCCGAGCTGCTTGGGCGAGCCGATGTTGAAGCGCTCGCCGGCCAGTTCATAGATCTCGTCCTCGAAGGCTGCCGCCTTCTGGGCAAGTTCGCCGGAGAGCCGTGACAGGATCTGGCGATCGACGGTGATGCCGCGCTCTTCCATGCGGGCGAGCACCGGCACGAGCGGCCGCTCCAGGCGCTCATAGACCGAGGTCAGTTTCTGCGCGGCGAGGCGCGGCTTCAGCACCATCCACAGCCGCAGCGTCACATCGGCATCCTCGGCGGCATAGGCCGTGGCCTTGTCGATGGCGACACGGTCGAAGGTGACGAGCGACTTGCCGCTGCCGGCGACATCCTTGAAGGCGATGGGCTTGTGCCCGAGCCAGCGCTCGGACAGCGTGTCCATGCCATGGGTCGTGGCACCGGCATCGAGCACGTAGGACATCAGCATGGTGTCGTCAAACCCCCGGGTGATGATGCCATAGCGCTTCATCAGCAGGTAATCGTATTTGAGGTTCTGGGCTACCTTGAGGACGGACGGGTCCTCCAGCAGTCCCTTCAGCAGGGCCAGTGCATCGTCCATGGGTATCTGGTCCGGCGCCAGCTTGACGCCGTCGCTGAACAGATCCTCGCTGCCGGTCTTGTGGGCAAGCGGCACATACGCGGCGTGGATGGTGAGGCCCGACGCATCGGCGGGATCGGCGTAGGCAAGCGAGAAACCGACCAGATCCGCCTGCATGACATCGATCGAGGTGGTCTCGGTATCGAAGGCGACCAGGCCGGTTTCGCGACAGGCGGCAATCCAGTTCGAGAGCGTTGGGAGGTCTCGGATGGTGACATAGGCAGAGGCATCGAGTTTGGCGGCGGCGAAACTTTCTGCCCGGCTCCTGGCAAGATCGGTAGGCGTTGCACCCCGATGCGGCGCCTCGACTGCCAGCGGGTCGGTGGGCGACGACTTGATCGTCTCTTCGGAGCGCTCCCCCTCGGTGGCGGAGGCGAGCGTGTCCATGTCGGGGCCGTGAGCCTCGGCAACCAGCTCGACCGCGACGACCGCCGCCTCGATGCCTGCAGCATTCGCGCCGGTCGCATCGGCGACGCGGCGGGTCAGCGAGGTGAATTCCATGGCCTTCAGGAAGGCGATGAGTTTCGGGCCATCCTGCGGCTCGAGTGTCAGATCCTCGAGGGGTACGTCGAGCGGTACGTCGGTGCGCAGTTCGACCAGCTGGCGCGACAGCCGTGCGAGATCGGCATTGGCAATGATACTTTCGCGGCGTTTCTGCTGCTTGATCTCGCCGGCCCGCGACAGCAGCGTTTCGAGATCGCCGAATTCTTCCAGAAGCTGGGCTGCGGTCTTCGGACCGATCCCCGGAATGCCCGGCACGTTGTCGGTGGAATCACCGGTCAGCGCCTGCAGGTCGATCATCTTTTCAGGCGCGACGCCCCATTTCTCGACGACATCGGGAATGCCGATCTGCTTGTCCTTCATGGCATCGTACATATGCACATTGGGCGTCACCAACTGCATCAGGTCCTTGTCGGACGAGATGATGGTGACATCGGCGCCGGTGGCCTCTGCCAGCCGCGCATAGGTGGCGATGATGTCGTCGGCCTCGAAACCTTCAGTTTCGATGCACGGAAGATTAAAGGCGCGGGTCGCCTCGCGGATCAGACCGAACTGCGGCACCAGGTCCTCGGGCGGTGCCGAGCGGTTGGCTTTGTAGAGATGGTATAGATCGTTGCGGAACGTCTTTGAGGAATAGTCGAAGATGACGGCAAAATGGGTGGGCGTCACCCCGACATCGGTGTTGCGCGCGTCACGCAGCAACTTCCACAGCATGTTGCAAAATCCCGACACGGCATTCACCGGCAAACCATCGGATTTGCGGTTGAGCGGCGGAATGGCGTGGAAGGCGCGGAAAATGAAGCCCGAGCCATCGACGAGGAAGAGATGATCACCATTTTTCATGCCGGAATGGATAGCCTGCGGCATGCCCGAGGTCCAGACCGCGTTGCCTGCTTTTCGCTGAGGGATGCAGTGCCCGGCGTCACCGAAACGTTACCGATTTGTAACGGCGCCGACGAAACGGTTCCCTTGAAAAGCCGTATTTGAATTAGCATTTCTCCCTCGCCGGCGCTTAACAAACGTCGCGGGTCTGGTCGCTGGCATGTCCCCTGCCGCATCAGACTTGGACAAAGGCCTTCCCCCCTCTCCGGGCCTTTGTCCCTATTTTTAGCCGCCATGGTTTCCCTCCAGGCCATGGCGGCTTTTTCCATCGAAGCAGACAGTGCAACAACCCGCTCGGCTAAGACCCTCGCCGGCGATTTACGCGTTGTTTCGGCTTGAAATTGCGCATAAGCACACGTCATGGGATATAGTCGGACAGACTCCGCAGCCTACCTTGCGAGCCAGCTTGCGAAGGGTTTCAGTCGCTCCTTGCAACAGCGGGCGGCAGGAATCGGCTTTTCTCCCGGACAGTTTCCAATCCTGGTCGAATTGTGGGCCGAGGATGGCCTGACGCAGAAGCAACTGCTGGAGCGCGTCGACATCGAACAGGCCACCATGGCAAACACGCTTTCGCGCATGGAGCGCGATCAACTGATCGAGCGCAAGCCTCATCCTTCCGACAAGCGGGCTCAGCTCGTCTACCTGACGGAAAAGGGATCTGCCATGCAGCAAGACGCGGTCGATGCAGCCATGGCTGCAGACCAGGATCTCTTCAAAGGTTTCAGGGTCTTCGAGCGTGAGTTGCTGCTGGAATATATTCGGCGCGTCCTCGACAATGCCAAGCGCCTCTAGCGGCGATCGCAGCTCTTTGACATTTCGCTGACCGCTACGATCGAACACACAGCCGATTTCGGCTCGAAACACCCCCCGCTTTGGTCTATCGTCTCTCCAAATCGGAAGAAGGACCATCCATGACTGCCATATCCCCCATTCTCGACCGCGCCGACCAGAACCTGCCCACCAGCCTCGACAAGCTGTTCGAACTGCTCAGGATCAAGTCGATTTCGACCGATCCTGCATTCAAGCCGGAATGCCGCAAGGCGGCAGAGTGGCTTACGGCCTATCTGGTCTCTATCGGCTTCGAAGCCTCGGTTCGCGATACTCCCGGCCATCCGATGGTCGTCGCGCACCACGCAGGCGCCAGTGCCGGTGCGCCGCACCTGCTGTTCTACGGTCACTACGACGTGCAGCCAGTCGACCCGATCGAGCTCTGGGAGAACGACCCTTTCTCGCCAGCCATCAAGGAGATCGGCAATGGTCGCAAGGTCATCACCGGCCGTGGCACGTCGGACGACAAAGGCCAGCTAATGACCTTCGTTGAAGCCTGCCGGGCGTACAAGGACATCAACGGCGCGCTTCCATGCCGCATCACCATCCTATTCGAAGGCGAAGAGGAATCAGGCTCGCCATCGCTGAAACCTTTCCTCGAGGCCAATGCCGCGGAACTGACGGCAGACTACGCGCTCGTCTGTGATACCGGCATGTGGGATGCCGAAACGCCGGCAATTGCCGCCGGCCTGCGCGGATTGGTCGGCGATGAGATCGTCGTCACGGCCGCAGACCGCGATCTGCATTCCGGTATGTTCGGCGGACTTGCCGCAAATCCGATCCATATCCTCGCCGACATCGTCGCCGGCCTGCATGACGCAACCGGCAGGGTCACGCTTCCGGGCTTCTACAACGGCGTCAACGAGACGCCTGCCGATATCAAGGCAAGCTGGGAAAAGCTCGACGCCTCGGCGGAAAAGCTGCTGGGCGAAATCGGACTGTCGATCCCATCAGGCGAAAAGGGGCGTTCCGCTCTGGAACTGACCTGGGCGCGTCCGACAGCAGAGGTCAACGGCATCACCGGTGGCTATACGGGCGACGGCTTCAAGACCGTCATCGCCTCGAAGGCATCCGCCAAGATATCCTTCCGGCTGGTCGGCGACCAGAACCCGGCAGCCATCCGCGACAGTTTCCGCGCTTATGTAAAGTCGAAGATCCCGGCCGATTGCTCCGTTGAATTTCACGGTCACGGCGGGTCTCCGGGCATTCAACTATCTTATGAATCGGCGCTGCTCAACAAGGCGAAGGCAGCCCTCTCTGACGAGTGGCCAAAGCCTGCTGTCGTCATCGGCATGGGCGGCTCCATTCCCATCGTCGGCGATTTCCAGAAGATGCTCGGCATGGAGTCGTTGCTGGTCGGGTTCGGCCTGAACGACGACCGTATTCATTCGCCGAACGAGAAATATGAGCTCGCCTCCTATCACAAGGGCATACGCTCCTGGATCCGGATCCTCGACGCCCTGGCGGCATAACAATAAAGCCGGCAAGCAGGATGCGACCACTTCGCGGCTTGCTTGCCGGCGTCACGACCATCATAAATGACTGCAGGGCCAAGATTCGATTCGACAAATCAAATCAGGTGGTATATCGATTGATTAAACGATTAACCATTTATTGTGATGTCATTGGCTATCAACCGTTCCGGACCTAATCTCAGCCGCATCGCGGCATCGCTCGGTGTTTCCGTCGCCAGCGTCTCCAATGCTCTTTCCGGCAAAGGCCGGGTGTCTGCCGAACTCGGCGACCGTATACGGGCGACCGCAGCGGCCCTCGGTTATGTGCCGAGCCAGGCAGGGCGGGCGTTGCGGACCGGCAGAAGCGCGGTGCTCGGCCTTGTCCTGCCCGATATCGCCAATCCGCTCTTCCCGCAAATCGCCCAGGCTATGGAATACGCTGCCTCGGTTGCCGGCTACGGCATGCTGATCGCCGATTCACGTGGCGATATCGGCCACCAGACCGACGCTATCAATCGTCTGCTGGAGCGCGGCGTGGATGGCATGATCATTGTCCCCCGGCGCGGCACCCGGATTGCGGACATCGGCTGTCCGGTAGCCGTCATCGATACGCCATCGACGCCGGGCAACACCGTCTCTGCTGATCACTGGCAGGGCGGAGTACAGGTGGCGCAACATCTGTATGAACTCGGGCATCGCAAGATCATATTGCTGGGTAACAACCCCGCCTCCAACGTCCAGAACGACCGCATCGGCGGCCTGAAATCGGCATTCGACGCGAGCGTCACCACGGGCGTCATGTGGATCGAAAAGATCGAAGCCGAGCATGGCGCAGGCTGCATGCTGGGGCTTGCGGAAAAAGTCAGACAAGGGTTCACCGCCTTTGCCGCCATCTCGGATCTCGCTGCGCTGCGGGCCCTGACGGAATTGCAGCAGGCAGGCATATCCGTGCCGGATAGCGTCAGCGTCACCGGCTTCGACGACCTGATCTGGTCCTCGGTTGTCACGCCCGGCATAACGACGATGCGTATGGACATGCCGGCTATCGCAAAAATTGCCGTCGGCGCGCTCGTCGACGTCATCGAAATGGGCGCCCGCGACCAATCTTTGGCAGAAGAGACCCCGCACGCCAGCCGCATCGTCACCGCGGCGGTTTCACGGGTACCGATGCGGCTTATAGCACGTCAGTCCTCCGGTCCTCCCGGACCGGCGATGCAGGAACCCGGTGGAGATCCCGTCCCATGAATTGGCTGCTGAGCACGTCCATCGCGGTTTGTTGCCTTTTTCCACTGACAGCAGGCGCTGCGGACAAGACGCTGACGATCTCCGTCTATGCGTTTGCCCAGGACGACTACAGGAAGCTGGTCTACGATCCATTCGAAGCGAAATGCGGCTGCAAGCTGGTCGTGGAGACCGGCAACAGCGTCGAGCGGCTGGCAAAAATGGAGGCGAACAAGGCCCATCCGGTGATCGACATGGCAGTCGTCTCGATGGCCGATGCGCTACAGGCGTCTCGCGCAGGTCTCACAGACAAGATCGATACGTCAAGGCTTTCCAATTTCGACAAGCTCTACGACATCGCCAAGGACCCGAACGGCGACAGTATGAGCGTCGGCTACACCTTCTACGCCACGTCCATCGCCTATCGCCCCGATAAAATGAAGATCACGTCCTGGGCCGATCTCCTGAAGCCCGAATATGTGGGCCATATTGCCTTCCCGAATGTGACGACCAACCAGGGACCGCCAGCGCTCTACATGCTGGGCGAGGCAATGGGCAAGAACACGCCGGATCTCAAAGCGCCGATTGCTGCGATCGGTGAAAATAAAGACGACATCGTTACCTTCTACGAAAAGTCCTCGCAACTGGTGCAACTTATGCAGCAGGAGGAAATCTGGGCAGCGCCGATCGGTCGCTTTTCCTGGGCCGGCTTTACCAAGCTCGATGTCCCCGTTGCCTGGGCCGACCCCAAGGAGGGCCAAACAGGTGGCATGAATGTCATGATCCTGACCAAAGGTTCGAAGAACCGGGATCTAGCGTTGCAGTTCATGGATTTCTGGCTTTCGACGGATGTGCAGACCGCGCTTGGCCAGAAGCTGGTCGACAGCCCTGCCAACAAGGAGGTCAAGCTGCCGGCTGACATCACCAGCAACCTGACCTTTGGCGAAGACACCGCCAGGAGCCTCAAGCTCATCCCCTCCGCTCTGGCGCTCGACGAGCGAGAGGCCTGGGTGAAGGAATGGAACGAGACGGTTGGCCAGTAAGCTGCCGGTGCGGAATATCCGAATCCAGCACCGCGGATATCGTTCAGACGACACTGCCTGCGGGAAAGATCTGCATGTTCCAGAATAGAACCGAGGCCCTCGCGCTGGCGCTTCCGGCAGCACTGTTTGCGGCAGTGGTTTTCCTGGTGCCGGTCATCCTGCTTTTGTCTGAGGGGTTTCACGCGCCCGATGGGGCGTGGTCGATCGGCGCCTACACGGCATTTTTCTCCGAGGCGCTCAATCGTACCGTCTTCCTGCGCACGCTACGCCTCGGGCTCGAGGTCACGGCCGTTTCTGCGGTCATCGGCTATGCCGGCGCATTTGCCATCGTCAACCTACCGCCGAAGAGCAAGGGTCGCATGGTCGGCCTTGTCGTGCTGCCATTGATGATTTCACCGGTTGCCCGCACCTATGCCTGGATCGTCATCCTCGGGCGCACCGGCATCGTCAACGAGGCGCTGATCGGGCTGCATGTGATAGACACCCCGTTCCGCATTCTCTTCAGCGAGACCGCAGTTTTTCTCGGCCTGCTGCAATTGTTCCTGCCCCTGATGATCCTGTCGCTGATCAGTGCGCTTGAAAACATGCCGAAAGATGCGATCGCCGCGGCGCGAGTGCTCGGTGCAAACTGGCTGCAGGTGTTCTGGAAAGTTATCCTGCCGCTCACCCGCGAGGGACTGGTGATCGGCGGCACGCTGGTTTTCACCGGTTCGCTGACGGCCTATATCACGCCTGCGATCCTTGGTGGCTCCAAGGTGCTGATGCTGGAAACGCTGCTCTACCAGCGGGTCACGGTTTCCAGCGATTTCGTCTCGGCGAGCGTCATCGCCTTCATCCTCATCGTCATGAGCTTCGGCGCCAATCTGCTGCTGAAGCGCGTGGCAACCGCGAGGAGCCGCATATGAGCGGCCGGCTGTTTTCACCGATTGCCCTGTCTTTGCTGCTGGTCTTCCTGATCGGGCCGTTCGTCATCATTGTTGCCGCCTCGCTTTCAGCCGGCGAGACGCTGGCTTTTCCGCCGCAGGGCCTCTCGCTGCGTTGGGTGGAAAAAGTCTTCACCGTTGACAGCTTTCGCGCCAGCTTTGCCATGTCCATGCTGCTTGCGGTCGGCGGCACCCTGTGTGCGCTGGTCCTGGGCGTGCCGGCCGCCTATGCGCTCTCCCGCTACAGGCTGCCGTTTGCCGAGACCATCCGCACGGTCGTGTCAGCGCCCATCATCGTACCAGGCATCATCGTCGGGCTCTCCATCCTACGGTATCTCGTCGTGCCCTTCGGCTTCAGCATTACCGCCGCGCTGTTCTGCGCCCATACTGCGCTGGTGTTGCCCTATGCCGTGCGCGTCGTCTCGGCCAGCCTCGACAACCTGCGCTCCGACATCGAGGAAGCCGCAGTGTTGCTCGGTTCTTCGCGGCCGGGCGCCTTCTTCCGCGTCGTGCTGCCGAATATACGCGGCGGCGTGCTGGCGGCGTTTATCCTCGGGTTTGTCACCAGCTTCAATCAGGTGCCGGTGTCGCTGTTTCTGTCGGGCCCCGGAATCCAGACCCTGCCGATCAACATGCTCGGCTACATGGAGACGACCTACGATCCCTCCGTGGCCGCCCTTTCGGCACTGCTCGCCTTCCTGTCGATCGGCATCGTCTTTCTGGCCGAACGCTTTCTAGGATTTTCCCGCTATGTCTGACGCCTCCTATCTCACCCTCAAGAAGCTGACGCTTGCCTACGGCAGCACCGTTGCCGTCAGGGATCTCGACCTGACGATCGGTCGGGGGGAACTGGTGGCGCTGCTCGGCCCGTCCGGCTGCGGCAAGACGACGACAATGCGCGCTATCGCCGGACTGCTGACGCCCTCCTCAGGCAAGATCAGCCTAGACGGTGTCGACATCACCCGTGTTTCCGCCAATAAACGGGCAGTCGGCCTGGTCTTCCAGTCCTATGCCCTCTTCCCGCATCTTTCGGTCTACGAGAACATCGCCTTCGGATTGCGCCTGAAGGGCCTGCGCGGCGGCGACCTCGATGCGCGCGTCGGCGCTGGCCTGACGTCTGTGGGCCTTGGCGATTTCTCGCGCCGGAAACCAGGAGAGCTCTCAGGCGGCCAGCAACAACGCGTAGCGCTAGCACGCTCTATGGTGATGGAGCCTAAAGTGCTGCTGCTCGACGAGCCGCTGTCCAATCTCGACGCACGTCTCAGGCTGGAAATGCGCACCGAACTGCAGCGGGTCCAGAAGAAGACCGGCGTGACGATGATTTTCGTCACCCATGACCAAGTGGAGGCACTGGCGCTGGCCGACAGGATCGTGGTCATGCGGAATGGCGCAATCGAGCAGATCGGTACGCCGGAGGAGATCTATAACCGACCAGTCTCCGCCTTCGTTGCCGACTTCGTCGGATTCGAGAACATCTTTCCCACCGAGAGCACCGGGATGAAAGCGGCCGGTGGCGCCGTGCCGCTGTCTCAACCCGTGCCACGAGGTGCTGCGGGGCTCGCCTGGCGTCCGCGTGCGGTCACGCTCGGCGTCGGTCCGTTTCGAGGCATCGTCCGGGGCACGTCCTTTGCCGGAAACACACGCGAGTACCTGCTCGACACGCCGCTCGGTCCCATCAAGGCCGAAGTCGGAGCCGCCCTGGCTGCGCAGCCGATGGGCAGCGAGCTCGCATTCGATCTGCCGGTCGATGCGGCAGCGGTGCTGGAAAGGTTCGGGTGAAACATGGGGGTCTGGATCGATACCGACATGGGCTTCGACGACATCGCCGCCATTCTGGTGGTGGCGCATTCGGGGCTTGAGATCGACGGCGTCTCGCTGGTCATGGGGAACACTCCGCTCAACCAGGTGAGAGCCAACGCAGCCAGTGCGGCGGCATTTTTCGGTTGGCGCTTTCAAATCCACAGCGGGCGGGCAATGCCGGTCCTATGCCAGCTGGAAACAGCCGAGGCGATCCTTGGCTCAAGCGGAATTCCCACGCTGGGAAGGACGCTGCCGGCAGCAGAGCGGCTGCCTCCGGGCAATGCCTTTGCCGCGCTTTGCCAATGGCTTGAGACCAACCAAGGTCCCTGCCGGATCCTGGCGCTCGGGCCTCTCACCAATATCGCGGCGCTGGCGCTGGCGCGGCCCGATCTTGCCACCCGCGTGACGGAACTGGTCTGGATGGGCGGTGGCGTCACAGCGGGCAATCATACGGCATCGGCCGAATTCAATGCCTTTGCCGATCCGGAGGCGCTCGCAATCGTCCTTGCCCACGGCCTGCCGCTGCGCATGGTCGATCTCGATATCTGCCGCAAGGTGATCGCAACCCCGGAGGACGTCGATGCCCTTCGTCTGGTAGCCAGCGAAAAAGCCACGTTGCTGGCCGATCTTCTGGGCGGCTACGTGACGATTGGAACCAGCCGCGGCCGTGCCGGCATGGCGCTCTACGATCCGACCGCTGCTGCCATCTTCGTTGAGCCAGATATCGCCGACTTTCGACCTGCCCGCATCGATGTGGAGTTGCAAGGATCCCATACGCGAGGACGGACGGTCGTGGAATCTCGCGCCTCGCGTGGCATTTTCAACGCACATTATGTGGCCGGGATCGATGCAGCCAGGGCTCGCGTCATGGTCATGCGTGCCCTCGCCGACGAGGCCAGCCGATGACCGAAACGCGCGCGCGCGATCCCGCAGACCTCAACCATCCGGCTCTCAGGGCCCGTGCCTCCTCGGCAGCGCGGGGCGATACGCCGTTTGATGTGCTGATTACCGGCGGTCGACTCGTCAACATGGTCACAGGGCAAATCGACAACTGCGATATCGGATTGACGGGGGCCCTGATTGCCAGCGTGCATCCTGCTGGCAGCAGAACCGACGCGAGCGAAATCATCGATGCGGCCGGCGCATTCCTGTCGCCGGGGCTCATCGACACGCATATGCACATCGAAAGCTCGATGATCACGCCTGCGGCCTATGCGGAATGCGTCATGCCGCGCGGCGTTACGACAATTGTCTGGGATCCGCACGAATTCGGCAATGTCCACGGGCTGGCCGCCGTGCGCTGGGCTGTGGAGGCCACGCGGCCCCTGCCTTTGCGAGTGATCACCCTTGCGCCTTCCAGCGTTCCCTCGGCACCGGGACTGGAATGCGCCGGCGCGGACTTCGACGCAGCTGTGATTGCCGAGATCCTGTCCTGGCCCGAGATCGGTGGCGTCGCCGAGGTGATGAACATGCGCGGCGTCATCGACGGCGATCCGCGCATGACCGGCATCGTCAACGCCGGTCTCGCTTCAGGCAAGATCGTTGCAGGCCACGCGCGGGGACTTGAGGGAGCCGATCTCAACGCCTTTATGGCAGCAGGCGTGACATCCGACCATGAGCTCACCTCCGGCGCCGACTTCCTCGCCAAACTCTCGGCCGGAATGACGATCGAACTGCGCGGCTCACATGATCACCTGCTGACGCAGTTCGTGAATGAAATCAATAAGCTCGGCCATATGCCCCAGACCATCACGCTATGCACCGACGATGTATTTCCCGACGAACTCCACCGGGATGGCGGTCTTGACGATGTCGTGCGGCGGCTGGTGCGCGATGGCCTACGTCCAGAGTGGGCTTTGCGCGCAGCAACCCTGAACGCCGCAATGCGCTTGAACCGGCCTGACCTCGGCCTGATTGCCGCCGGTCGACGGGCTGACATCGTGTTATTCGACGATCTCGAGGATTTCCGGGCAAGGCTTGTCCTCGCCGATGGCAAGCCCGTTGCCCGTAACGGCAAAGCGCTGTTTACAGCGGCGAGGCTCGATCCGGAGCCATTGCGCCATTCCGTCAAGCTGGAACCGCTTTCCGAAGACGATTTTCGCGTATTGGCGGACGGAGACAGAGTACGCATCGCCACCATAGACCAGCCACGATTTACGGCCTGGGGCGAGATGACTGCCGATGTTGCAGGTGGCTTCGTCGTTCCGCCGCCGGGGACGACCCTGCTCGCGATCGCGCACCGACATGGCCGCGTCGATGAACGGCCGCGAATCGGCTTTCTCACCGGTTGGGGTGAATGGCGAGGTGCTTTCTGTACGACTGTATCGCATGACAGCCACAACCTGACTGTGTTCGGTGGCAATGTGCGCGACATGACGCTGGCTGCAAATGCCGTGATCGCTGCGGGCGGCGGTATGGCGGTGGCCTCGAACGGCAGGCTCGATGCCATCTTGCCGCTACCGCTCTCCGGCCTTGTCAGCGAGGCTGGACTGGAGGATATCGCGGCGGGGTTTGGCGCCATACGCAAGGCCATGACGCGGGTTGTCGACTGGAAGCCGCCCTATCTGGTGTTCAAGGCGTGTTTCGGCGCGGCGCTCGCTTGCAACATCGGGCCGCACCAGACCGACCGTGGCATTGCCGACGTGACAACCGGCCAGCTGCTGGAAAGTCCGGTTCTCTGAGAGAGTTGTCGGCCTAACCTTTGCCATGCCTAAAGCGTGGCAAAGACATGGGCGCTACCGCGCACGGTCACCTCGACCGCGCTGCCAATGGCGGGAAGGCCTATCCCGGAGCATTTGACCATCAGTGTGGAGCCGCCGTTCTGTTCGGCGAGACGCAGGGTGACGGTGCAAAGCGCGCCGCCGAACTCGATGTCGTCCACGGTTCCCCGGCATCCCGTTCCGTCCGGCGCGCCTTCGGCAAGGGAGAGATGAAGCTGCTCGGGGCGCAGCATGATTTCAGATGGGCCACTTTGCGCTGGCGCGTCCGTTACGATCCGGCCCAGTACGCAATCCGCAAAACCCTCTCCGAGATCGGCAGGCAAAAGCAGCGCATCGCCAAGAAACGTTGCCGTCTCCCGATCGACAGGACGGAGGTAAAGCGACTGGGGCGGGCCGGCCTGGACCAGTTGTCCACCGCGTAGCACGGCGACCTGATCTGCGAAGGACAAGGCCTCGGCCTGATCGTGGGTAACGAGAATTGCGGTGATACCGGCCGTCTGCAAAACTCTCGCCACGGCCTTGCGCATGTTTTCACGCAGCCCGGTGTCGAGTGCCGAAAAGGGCTCGTCGAGCAGCATCAGCTTCGGCTTGCGGGCAAGCGCGCGGGCCAGTGCAACACGCTGCTGCTGGCCGCCGGACAGCTGATGCGGACGTCGATCGAGCATGGCATGATCGAGCTCGACCATATCCACGAGGTCGCGGATGATCTCGCTGCGGTCAGCAACACCGCGCTCGATGCCGAAGCCGATGTTTTCGGCCACGCTCAGATGGGGAAAGAGGGCGCCGTCCTGGGAGACTATGCCGATGCCCCGGCGATGCGCGGGCACGATAGAAGGTCCATCGGCCAGTGTCTCGCCCTGCAGAACGACGCGGCCATGATCCGGCTGTTCGAAGCCCGCGATGATACGCAGCAAAGTCGTCTTGCCGGAGCCGGAAGGGCCGACGATAGCGGTGCGGCTGCCGATTTCAACCTGCAGGTCGATGCTGTCGAGCGCCAGGACAGGGCCGTAGCGCTTGCTGATATCTTGGATCGTCAGGAAGGTCATTGCCCGGCCGTTCGCTTGGATTGCATGTGAAGAAGAAGGGTGAGCGGCAACGACAGGACGACCATCATCAGGGCATAAGGGGCAGCCGAGACATAGTCGATCTCGCTGGTCAGCGACCAGAATTTCGTCGCCAGCGTCACGGTGCCGTTTGGCGAGAGCATCAGCGTTGCCGTCAGCTCGTTGGTGATGCCGAGCGCGACAAGTGCAACGCTTGCCGCAGCGCCTGGCGCCGCAAGCCGCATGGTGATCTGGCGGACCGCCTGACCTGGCGTGCGGCCAAGGGCCATGGCTGCCCGCTCCAGTTCTACCGGCGCCTGGGCAATGCTGGCCCTGAGGCCGACCATGGCACGCGGCAGAAACAGCAACACGTAGGCAACCAGCAGCGTCGCAAAGGTCTGATAGAGCGGCAGGATCATTCGCACGGTGATCGAGACGAGCGCCAGCGCCACGACAACGCCCGGCAGCGAGCCCACATAATAGTGGCAGGCTTCGAGCAGCCGTTGCAGCCTGCCCGGCGCACGCACGGAGAGCCAGGCCATCGGCGCTGCAGCGACCGTTGCCAGGATGCCGCCGGCGATTGCCAGCACCATTGTCTGCGCGAAGGCCAATCCGAGCATATCCATCCGCCAGATATCGGCGCCGCCGATCACCAGCCAGCGCGCCAGCGTCACGAAGGGCACGCCCAGAGCCAGCGCTGCCGTGATGACCGGCAACAGGATGCAGGGGAGTGCGAGGCGGCCGAGACGGCGGCAATCTGCCGGACGGGCGGCACCGGAGCCGACACGGGCGTAGCGTTCATTGCCGCGGATCAGCGCATCGAGGCCAAGCATCAGCAGGCAGCACAGCACCAGAACGCCGCCGAGCATATTGGCGGCCGGGCTGTTGTAGGCAGACTGAAACTGGTCGACGATGGCGGTCGCGAACGTATCGAAACGGATCATGATGAACAGGCCGTATTCGGCCAGGAGATGGAGGCCGATCAATAGCGAACCCCCGCAAATCGCCAGTCGCAGCTGCGGCAGTACGGCGCGGAAAAAGACACGCCAGGGGCCCAGCCCGAGAGAGGCGGCCGCATCTTCGATGGCCGGATCGAGACGGCGCAAGGCAGCTGCGACCGGGAGGTAGAGAAATGGATAGTAGGCGAGAACCGAAACGAGCACGCCGCTCGACAGGCCACGCATGCCCGGAACCAGGCTGACCCAGGCGTAGCTGTGAACGAAGGCAGGAACTGCGAGGGGTGCCGCCGAGAGCCACGACCATATCCGCGCGCCGAAAATGTCGGTGCGTTCGGTAAGCCAGGCGAGCGTAACCGCAAGGATGATGCAGAGCGGCAGCGTGCAGACTTCGAGCAGCACAGTGTTGATCAGCAGCTCGCCGACGCGATTTCGAAAGACCAGCGCGATCACCTGCTGCCAGCCGGTCTGGATAGTAATCCAGACTATGAAGCCAAGCGGCAGTAGGCTGAGCAACGACACGAGGGCAGCAACAACGAAAACCGGCACGTTCGGCACGCGGCCACGAGATGCCGCCGGCCTTGTCAGGCGCAGGGCATCGGCCGGATAGCCGGGTGCGGCTTGGCTGTTTTTTTGCAGCATGACGGCTGCCCTCATTTCTGAATACAGCACGGCAACCGCCAGTGGGCGATTGCCGATGATAATGCGTGACGCTGTTGCCAAGGCCCTAGCAGGGCAGGCGAGCCTTGCGCAAGAGGTATCAGATGAGGCCGGCGGCCGTCATCAGATCGGTCACCTTCTTGCTGTTCAGCTTGGACGGCTCGATCTTGGGGGCCTGCAACTCGGCAAGCGGCACCAGCTTGGGATTGGACTGCGCACCGTTGCCAACCGCATACTCGAATGAATTGCCATCGCGCAGCACCGTCTGGCCACCCTTGCCGGTGATCCACTTGATGAAGGCCTGGGCTTCTTTCTGATGCTGGCTGGAGGCAAGCACAGCGCCGCCGGAAATGCTGACGAACGCGCCCGGATCCTGGTTCTTGAAGTAATGCAGGGCGACATTCTTGCTGTTTTCGCCGGTCTTCGCCTGATCGCCGAACCAGTAATAGTGATAGATCAGCGCGCCTTCGATCTCGCCGGCATTGACGGCTTTCATCGCAACGCTGTTACCCTTGTAGCTCGTTGCATTCTCTTTCAGCGCCTTTAGCCATTTGGCGGTCTCCGCCTCGCCCTTCAATTCCAGAAAGGCGCTGACGATTGCCTGGAAATCCGCGCCGCCCGGCGAGGCGCCCCAGCGTCCCTTCCACTTCGGATCGGCAAGATCCATCATGGATTTCGGCAGATCGGCCTCCTTCAGCTTCGTCTTGTCATAGGCAAAGACGGTGGTCCGGGCGGCAACGCCCGTCCATTTGCCGTCTGCCGCCTTGAAGGTCTCAGGAAGCTGGGCCAGCGTATCCGCGTCGATCGGGGCGAAAAGGCCGGCGGCATCGACCAGGACCATCGCCGGGGAATTTTCGGTCAGGAACACGTCGGCTGGCGATGCTGCGCCTTCCTCGATGATCTGATTGGCGAACTGCATGTCGCTGCCATTGCGGACCGTGACCTTGATGCCGGTGTCTTTGGTGAACCCTTCGGCCCATGCCTGGGTCAGTGTCTCATGCTGGGCATTGTAGACGACGATGCCATCATCCTGCGCGTGCGCCAGGGAAACAGCCAACGGGCCTGCTGCGGTAGCGCAGGCAAGTGTCAGGCCGGCAAAAAATGAACGGGAAAACTTCATGGCATCCTCGATTTGGGTGGGCGGACAGATTTCTCCTCAGCCCTATATTTAACATGAGTAGTCATTTCAAGTTTAGACGATGCGGGCAGGGTCACAAAATATTGAAAATGGCATCCGAATGCTGCTTTGGGCCCCGATCTTGAGATCTTCCGGACTTGCAGCCTTCTTCCCTGCCCAAAATCCGATTGCACTCAAATCAGTTGAATGCTATCGATAAGCATGAAAACTAATTTGAAGAGTTTATGGGCCGAGTTCGCCCCGCTTCTGCTCGTCTCCGGGCGCGGCTGGCGGCGGGCTCTCAACATCATGCTCGTGGAACACAATCTGTCGGACGCGACTGCCGCACCGCTGATCACCCTTCTTCGATTGGGCGACCGCATTCCCCAGGGCGTACTGGCCGACAGGGTTGGAATAGAAGGCCCGACGCTGGTGCGCGTGCTCGACGGACTGGAAAGCGACGGCCTGATCTGCCGCGTGCCCGACGATACGGACCGTCGCATCAAGCTGGTTGAACTGACACCAGCCGGAAAAATCGTCGCCGAACGCTGTGAGAAATGCGCCGCAAAGCTGCGTGAGACGATGCTCGGCGACATTCCACCAGAGCAGATGCTGGCGGCGCTCGACGTCCTCAGGATCATTTCCACAAAGGCTTCTTCCTTTACCGGGGCATCCGACGATGACCAGTAAAGCAAGCCGTTTTCCGGAGCTGGGCGACGTCGTCTTTTCGCTGAAGACCTTTATCGCGGCGATGCTGGCGCTCGCGATTGCCCTCTGTTTCGACCTTCAGAATCCCTACTGGGCTGTGGGCACTGTCTATATCGTTTCGCATCCCCTGTCGGGTGCAAGCACGTCGAAGGCCGTCTATCGCTTGCTCGGAACGGCGATCGGCGGCACCATGACCGTCATCCTGCTTCCCAATCTGGTCAATTCACCCGAAGTCCTGACGCTCGCCATCTCCTTGTGGATGGGGCTCTGTCTCGCCGTAGCGCTGCTCGACCGGACACCGCGCAGCTATGTCTTCATGCTTGCCGGCTATACGACGGCGCTGACGGCATTTCCGATCGTTGCAACGCCGGAGATTGCCTTCACCTATGCGGCGGCCCGGGTCATCGAGATTGCAGTGGCTATCGTCTGCGCGGCGGTTGTCAGCCGCGTGTTTTTGCCCCGCCACGCCGGCCCGGTCCTTGCCACGCGCATCGACGCCTGGCTGAAGGACGGTGCGGCCCTTGCCCTCGGCACACTCCGTGGCCGCTACAGCGATCCCGCCAACACAGCGCTGGTCGGACGCCTTTCAGCCGATGCCGTCGATCTGCATGCGTTCACGACCCATGTTTCCTACGACACCTCCAGCCATCGAGACATGGTGGACTGCGCTCGCGCGCTGCAACGCCGCATGATCGTGCTGCTCCCAGTGACCTCCGGTCTTGCAGACGTGCTCGCTACCCTGTCGCGTGTGACCACATATACGCCGGCCATGACCCGGCTGATCGATGCTGTGTCCGACTGGCTCGAGAGCGGCCAGCCACTCTCGCCCGACCAGCGGCAGACTTTTCTAACGCTGATGGAGGAGGCGGAAAACGACACTGACGGCCGGCCGCCCTGGGCGCAACTGCTGGTCCAGAATGTCGTCGCGCGCATGCGGGATCTCATCCAGATCTGGAGCGACTGCATCGACCTCAAGTCGGACATCGCCTCGGGATCGCGGCACGCCTTGAGATGGAACCGCTTCGGCGCGTCGCTCGATACACAGCCGATGCACAAGGACTACGGCATGGCGATCTATTCGGCACTCGTGGCGATGCTTTCGACCTGCATTGCGACCGCCGCCTGGATCCTCACAGGCTGGCCGCAGGGAAGTACGGCGGCGATGATGGCCGGCGTCATCTGCTGCCTGTTTGCCGCCATGGACGATCCGACACCGGCAATCCGGGGCTTCATCACGGCGAGCCTTGCCGCCGTCGTGGCAGCCTTCGTCCTCGAGTTCGGCATATTCCCGATGGTCTACAGCTACTGGGCGCTCTCGGCCGCGCTCGGCCTCTTCCTCATTCCTGCCGGTGTCCTGATGGCGAAGCCGAAGACAATGCTTCTCGGCCTCGGCTTCGGCGTCAACCTGCCGAACATGCTGTCGCTGCAGGGACGACTGAGCCTCGACCTGCAGACATTTCTCAACTCGAACACGGCTTTGATTATAGGCCTCGTCATTGCCTGCTGCACGACAGCACTGGTGCGCAGCGTTGGGGCGGAGTGGAGCGCCCGCCGCCTTCTCCAAGCCGGCTGGGCGGACATAGCCGCTGCGACACGGCGGCAAAAGGACGGTGACGTCACTGGGCTCCTGCATCGCATGGTCGATCGCCTCGGCCTTGCAGCGCCACGTCTTGCCTCCTTGCCGGCAAGCGCCGCATTGACGCCGAACGATGTTCTGAAGGATCTGCGCAACGGCCTGAATACGGTCGACCTGCAACGGCTCAAGTCGTCGCTGTCGGCAACCGACAGCGCGGCCGTGGATGCTGTCCTCGTCTCGGTGGCGGACCACTACCGGGCGAAGCGAGATGCAGCGGACGATCCATCCGGCAACCTTCTGGCAACGCTTGATCGCTCGCTCGCCATCCTCGGAGCAGACGCGATATCGACGGAAGCCGCCGGCGCCCGGCGTGCGATGACCGGGCTGCGCTACAACCTCTTTCCCGACGCACCGATCTTTGCGGCCAACGAAAACCGGGCCGCCCCGGATATGACCGCCGCGGAGAAAGCGGCATGAGACCGGAGGTCGACATTTACGGGGTCTATATCCCGACGCTGGGCGCGATGGCCGTCATCGCCTTCTTTATCAACGCAATCCTCAGGCAGGCGCTGGCAGCAACCGGCTTCTATCGCCTCGTCTGGCATCGGCCGCTGTTCGATACCGCCCTTTATTTCTGCCTGCTCGGCGCCCTCGTGCTGACAATCAATCGGATACCCCTATGAAGTTCCTGGCATTTTCAGGTCGTTTCCTGTTCACCGCCGTTGTCGTCGTCCTGGCTGGCGTCCTTGGGTGGCACCTCTGGGATTATTACATGAACGCGCCCTGGACACGGGATGGCAAGGTACGCGCCGACGTCGTGCGGGTGGCTGCCGATGTCTCGGGCTTCGTGACCGAGGTCGACGTCAAGGACAACCAGAGCATCAAGAAGGGCGATGTTATCTTCCGCATCGACCAGGCGCGCTTCTCGCTTGCCCTGCGGCAGGCCGAAGCGCAAATCACCAGTGCTCAGGCGGCGCTCGGCATGGCCAAGAGCGACCTCGAACTCTACCAGCGCCTTGGCGACGGGTCGGTAACGCGCCAGAAGATCCAACAGACGCAGGCCACCGTCGCACAGGATCAGGCGGCACTGGAGGAAGCGGTGGTCAGCCGCGACACCGCACAGCTGAATATCGACCGCTCGACCGTCCGGGCACCGGTCAACGGGATTCTCAGCAACTTCTCGCTCCAGCCTGGCAACTATGTGACCGCCGGGAGTGCCGTCACCGCGCTGATCGACGCAGATTCCTATTACATCGATGGCTATTTCGAGGAAAACAAGCTGGATCGGATCAAGGTCGGCGATGGCGCCGTCGTGCATCTGATGGGAACGAAGGACGCCCTAAAGGGCCGCGTTGTCGGCATCGCGGGCGGCATCGAGGACCGGGAGCGCACGGAAACGAGCAGCCTGCTGGCCAACGTCACGCCGACCTTCACCTGGGTTCGCCTCGCCCAGCGCGTGCCGGTGCGCGTCGCCCTCTCGGACGTGCCTGCAGGCACTGCGCTGGTGGCGGGCCGGACTGCCAGCGTGACGATCACACCCTAAGCTGCGACCGACAAAGAAATACCGCGGCATCTCCGACGCCGCGGCCTTTGCAATTAGCCAGTACCTATCAGGTATCCAGCGTTTCCAGGCGGCGGCTGAACGCCAGGGCAGCGAGCGTGCAGAGCGCGCCGGACAGCAGGTAGTAGCCGGCAAATGCAATGCCGAACTGGCTGGACAGGCTGAGCGCCACGAAGGGCGCAAAGCCGGCGCCGATCAGCCAGGAGAGGTCCGAGGTGATTGCAGCGCCCGTGTAGCGGTAGGTTTGGCGGAAGCGCGAGGCGAGAGCACCGGCCGCCTGGCCGAAGGACAAGCCGAGCAATGAGTAGCCGATGATGACGAAGGTGTATCGGCCGGTCTGGCCACCATCGAGCAGGTGCGGGGCGATAAAGCTGAAGATCGCGATCAGCACTGCGCAGACGGCCAGTTGTCCGCGACGACCGATGCGATCGGCAATCAGCCCGGAACAGACGATGCCGACAATGGCAAAGATCGCCCCGACGAACTCGACCATCAGGAAGGAAGCCGGCGCCTGCTCACTGTAAAGCGTCACCCAGCCGAGCGGGAAGACCGTCATCAGGTGAAACAGCGCGAAACTTGCGAGCGGTGCAAAGGCACCGATGACGACATCGCGTCCATGAGCACTCAGCATGTCGACGACCTTGGTTGCTTCAAGCTCGTGCCGCTCCAGCAGCGAGCCGAACTCCGGCGTCGCCACCAGCCGCAACCGGGCAAACAAAGCAACGACATTGACGGCGAAAGCGCAGAAGAACGGATAGCGCCAGCCCCAGGAGAGGAAATCCTCGGTCGACAGGCTGAAGACGAAATAGGCAAACAGCGCGCTGGCAATCATGAAGCCGATGGGGGCTCCAAGCTGGGGGATCATCGCATACCAGCCACGGCGATTGGCTGGCGCATTCAGCGCAAGCAGCGACGCAAGACCGTCCCAGGCTCCTCCCAGCGCCAAGCCCTGGCCGATGCGAAACGCGGCCAAGAGCCAGATGGCGGCAACGCCGATCTCGTCATAACCGGAAAGGAAGCTGATGGATACAGTCGATCCTCCCAGCAGGAAAAGCGCGATCGTCAGCTTCACACCGCGCCCGTAGGTCCGATCGACCGCCATGAAGATGACCGAGCCGATTGGCCGGGCAATGAAGGCCAGCGAGAAAATGAGGAACGAATAAAGCGTGCCTTGCAGCGCATCGGCGAACGGAAAGAACAGCTTTGGAAAGACCAGTACCGAGGCGATGCCGTAGATGAAGAAATCGAAGAATTCGGACGTGCGACCAATGATCACTCCGATGGCGATATTGCCGGCCGCGACTGGTCTGTCCGAGTGTATCTTGCGGGCATCCCGCTCCAGTCCGGATGATGTCGGTTCTGCGCTCACATGCGTAAAATTAGCCATAGTGAAACCTCCCTGCCCCTAGGCTCGCTCCTCCACGAACTCGCCCCGAAAGCGATGTTCGACCTAACTCTGCCCGTTATCAAGTCAGAAACTGCTAATCTGATCATCGAGACGTTAAAATCGCACGATTTACGCCATTTCGAAGATCCAGAGGCTTTGTTTCGACCAACCGATGGAGATTTGTCACGGGTGGGATATATTCACTTCCGAGAAACGCTTTCGGCATGTAAATCTGTCTGGATTTCTCGACCTTTTGCCGGTAGGTGCAATACCGACGTTGCCGCGACGCAGTAAGCTTGCTGCGCTGCGACGAAACACCTCATATCGTTCATGACCTCCGTCAATTAAGTCACGGCAGTGTCGAAACAAAAAGAGCTTGCGACGTGCACAGAGCATCGAAAATCTTCAGCCGTTTATCCGCCCTTTCCATGCTGGTCCTGCTAGCGGGCTGTAACATGGTGGTCATGGCGCCATCCGGCGACATCGCCGTTCAGCAGCGCGACCTCATCGTGATTTCCACGGTGCTGATGCTCCTCATCATCATCCCGGTGATCTTCCTGATCTTCTTTTTCGGCTGGAAATACCGTCAGTCGAACACGGATGCCAAGTATGATCCCGATTGGCATCACTCGACGCGTCTCGAGGTCATGATCTGGTCGGCTCCGCTGGTGATCATCATCGCTCTTGGCGCCGTCACGTGGATCAGCACCCACAAGCTCGACCCTTACCGGCCGCTAGACCGCATTGACAGCGCAACGCCGCTTGCCAAGGACGTGAAGCCGATGACCGTCGAGGTCGTGGCGCTCGACTGGAAATGGCTGTTCTTCTACCCTGACCTCGGCATTGCGACGGTCAACGAGCTGGCAGCACCGGTCAATACGCCGATCAACTTCAAGATCACGTCCGGCACGGTCATGAACTCGTTCTACATCCCGGCGCTGGCTGGGCAGATCTACGCCATGGCGGGAATGGAAACGAAACTGCACGCCGTGATCAACAAGCCGGGCGAATTCGAGGGCATCTCCGCCAACTACAGCGGCGCTGGGTTTTCGAACATGCGCTTCAAATTCCATGGCCTCGACCAGGCGGCGTTCGACCAATGGGTCCAGAAGGCCAAGAGCGAAGGCAAGGCGCTGGATACGACCAGCTACGCCGAGCTCGCCAAGCCGAGCATCAAGGACCCGGTTCAGTACTTTTCCTCCGTTGGCGACGGTCTCTACAATTCCATCCTCAACATGTGCGCTACTCCAGGCAAAATGTGCATGAACGAGATGATGCATATCGATGCCAGCGGTGGTGCGGGTAAGGAAAGCCATGAAAACCGCGAAAAACTGATTCACGACAATCGCGATGCCGCCAATGACGTCGCGCCGGCCACTATGGACCACGGCGACACATCGATGCCGGGCATGGACATGGGCAACGGTTCCGCCGCCCCTGCCACGCCGAGCAAATGATCTCCGTGACTGCGTATTCAGAACAAGACATTCATAAGGACAGAGGCAATCCATGTTCTCAAACCCGGACCTCTTGAAGTTCATCTTCGGTCGACTGACCCTCGACTCGATCCCCTATCACGAACCGATCCTGATCGTGACGTTCATCGTCGTGGCAATCGGCGGCGCCACCGTTCTAGGCTTGCTCACCTATTTCAAGCTGTGGGGCTATCTGTGGAACGAATGGTTCACCAGCATCGACCACAAGAAGATCGGCATCATGTACATGGTGCTCGCGATCATCATGCTGTTGCGTGGCTTCTCAGATGCCCTTCTGATGCGCACGCAGCAGGCAATGGCATTCAACGGATCCGAAGGCTATCTGCCGCCGCATCACTACGACCAGATCTTTACCGCGCACGGCGTGATCATGATCTTCTTCGTGGCAATGCCGCTGGTAACTGGTCTGATGAACTTTGCGGTTCCGCTCCAGATCGGCGCGCGCGACGTGTCGTTCCCGTTCCTGAACAACTTCAGCTTCTGGATGACCACGGCCGGCTCAATGCTGATCATGATCTCGTTGTTCATCGGCGAGTTCGCACGTACTGGCTGGCTGGCCTACCCGCCGCTGTCGGAGAGCGCCTATAGTCCCGATGTCGGTGTCGATTACTATATCTGGGGCCTGCAAATCGCGGGTATCGGTACCCTTTTGTCGGGCGTCAACCTGATTGCCACCATCGTCAAGATGCGTGCGCCGGGCATGACCATGATGAAGATGCCAATCTTCACCTGGACGGCTCTCTGCACCAACGTCCTGATCGTCGCCGCCTTCCCGGTACTGACCGCCGTTCTCGCCCTGCTGTCGCTCGACCGCTACGCCGGAACAAACTTCTTTACCAATGACCTCGGCGGCAACCCGATGATGTATGTCAACCTCATCTGGATCTGGGGTCACCCGGAAGTTTACATCCTCATCCTGCCGGCATTCGGCGTGTTTTCGGAAGTCGTTGCGACATTCTGCAGCAAGCGCCTGTTTGGTTATGCGTCGATGGTCTACGCCACCGTCGTGATCACCATCCTTTCCTACCTCGTCTGGCTGCACCACTTCTTCACGATGGGCTCCGGCGCCAGCGTAAACTCGTTCTTCGGCATCACCACGATGATCATCTCGATCCCGACAGGGGCGAAGATCTTCAACTGGCTCTTCACCATGTACCGTGGTCGCATTCGCTTCGAGGTTCCGATGCTGTGGGCAATGGGCTTCATGGTGACCTTCGTCATCGGTGGCATGACAGGCGTCATGCTCGCAGTTCCGCCGGCCGACTTCGTGCTGCATAACTCGCTTTTCCTCATCGCCCACTTCCATAACGTCATCATCGGCGGCGTGGTGTTCGGCGCGTTCGCAGGCATCAACTACTGGTTCCCGAAGGCATTCGGCTTCAAGCTCGATCCGTTCTGGGGCAAGATGTCCTTCTGGTTCTGGCTGGTCGGCTTCTACTTCGCCTTCATGCCGCTCTACATCCTTGGCCTGATGGGCGTCACCCGCCGCCTCAGCCAGTTCGAGGATCCGTCGCTGCAGATCTACTTCGTTATTGCAGCCTTCGGTGCCGGCCTAATTGCCATCGGTATTGCTTCGTTCCTGATCCAGATCTTCGTCAGCATCAAGAATCGCGAAGCTCTTGCCGACTTCACAGGCGACCCCTGGGGCGGCCGTACCTTGGAATGGTCGACTTCGTCGCCACCCCCGAGCTATAACTTCGCCCTCACCCCGATCGTCTACGATCACGACTCGTGGTGGGACATGAAGGCTCGCGGTCATGTTCGTCCGACGGAAGGCTTCCTGCCGATCCACATGCCGAAAAGCACGAGCGCCGGCATTATCCTCGGTATCCTCAGCATCGTCTTCGGTTTCGGCATGGTGTGGCATATCTGGTGGATGGCAGCACTTGGCTTCGTCGCCATGGTGGTCGTTACTATCGCTCACACCTTTAACTACAAGCGTGACTTCTACATTCCGGTCGAAGAAGTGATCAGAACCGAAAACGCGCGGACCAAGCTGCTTGCAGAACGGGTATAAGACAATGACAGCAATGCATGCAGACGCTGCCGCAGATGGCAAAACGCCTGCCTTCTACCTGAAGGAAGAGCACCACCCGGAAGAGAGCACGATGCTCGGCTTCTGGATCTACATCATGAGCGACTGCCTGATCTTCGCAGTGCTCTTCGCAACCTACGCCGTGCTCGGCCGCTCCTATGCGGCCGGCCCTTCGCCAGCCGACCTGTTCGAGCTGTCGACCGTGGCGATCAATACCACGATGCTGCTGCTCTCCTCGATCACGTATGGCTTTGCCATGCTGAGCATGGAGAAGAACAACACCCGGTCGACCCTGCTGTGGCTGGGGATCACCGGCCTCTTCGGGGTCGCCTTCGTTGCGCTCGAGCTCAACGAATTCTACCACCTGATCCTTGAGGGCGCTGGCCCGCAGCGCAGTGCATTCCTGTCGGCATTCTTCACGCTTGTCGGCACCCACGGACTGCACGTCACCTGCGGTATCGTCTGGCTCGTCACCCTCATGGTTCAGGTCGGCAAACATGGCCTTATCCACGAGAACAAGCGCCGCCTGATGTGCCTCAGCATGTTCTGGCACTTCCTCGACGTCGTCTGGATCGGCGTTTTCTCCTTCGTCTATCTCATGGGGGTTCTCGGATGAGCTCGAACACGCACACTCCACACACTGCAGGCAGCGATCACGGACACGCGACACACGGGCACGATGGTCATGGCCATGGCGGGCACGAAGCGGCTCACGGTACGTTCAAGAGCTACATGACCGGGTTTGTCCTGTCGGTAATCCTGACCGTCATCCCGTTCTGGCTGGTGATGGCAAAGGTCATCGAAAGCCCGGTAACGACCGCCGGCATCGTCATGGCACTCGGCGCCGTACAGATCGTCGTCCACATGGTCTATTTCCTGCACATGAACACCAAGTCTGAAGGCGGCTGGAACGCACTGGCGCTGACCTTCACCGTCGTGATCGTCGTGATCGCGCTCAGCGGTTCGCTCTGGGTCATGCACAACCTCAACGTCAACATGATGCCGATGTCCCCGGACATGATGCGCAACATGCCGTAAAGCACTGCCGGGCGGTCCAGGATCGCTCGGCCTCTCCGGCTTGAGCACCTGCTCGCCGGTTTCGCGCCTCCGATGGAGCCTCGCGCCATGACACCTGTTTCCGCCCCCCCTTCGACGTCCCACCGGTCAAGATTTGCCTTGGTAATGTGGGTTATCTGCCTGCTGCTATTGACTGCTGTCTTTATCGGGCTTGGAACCTGGCAGGTTAAACGGCTGCACTGGAAGCTGGACTTGATTGCCCGCGTCGATGCTCGGGTGCACGCTCCGCCGCAGCCCGCACCCGGTCCATCGACATGGTCTTCGATAAATACCAATGACGACGAATATCGCCATGTACGCATTGCCGGAACCTTGATGAACGACAAGGAGACCCAGGTCTACGCGGTGACGAACCTCGGTCCCGGTTTCTGGGTGCTGACCCCGATGAAATCCGCGGACGGAACGATAACTTGGATCAATCGTGGCTTCGTTCCGACGGACAAGCGCAATCCGAAGACGAGGCCGGAAGGAGAAATCTCGACACCCACCACCATCACCGGCCTTCTGCGCATCAACGAACCGAAGGGCACTTTGCTGCGGTCGAACGTGCCGCAAGACGAGCGCTGGTATTCCCGTGACGTGGCAGCGATGGCCGCTGCCCGGGGCCTGACGGACGTGGCGCCCTATTTCATCGATGCGGATTCCGAGCCCAATCCGGGCGGATTACCGGTCGGCGGGCTGACCCAGATCGTTTTCCCGAACAGCCATCTGGTCTATGCCTTCACGTGGTTCGGGATGGCGATCATGTCGTTCGGCATGACAGGCTATCTCGTTTTCCTCGAACGCAAACGGACGATATCGTGAAAAAAGGGACTGCCATCTCGCAACGGCAGTCCCTCTTTAACGGTGGAGTTTACCAGCGGGGCGGTGGGGGACGACCCCAGTCTCCATCGCCGCCGCCATATTCGTCCCAATGATGGCGATGATGCGGGGGCCAGCGGTCGCGGTCCCAGAAAGGCGGCGGACCGCGACGCCATTCATTCGGCCGGCATTCGCCATTCCACGATTCGTGCCATCCCCGACCGCAGGCGTAATCGACTTGAACGATCGGCGCGTTATCCGTGTTGAACGTAGACGGGCCAACGGGCATTGCCTGGGCTGCGGAGACGGCGAGACCCGTCCAAACTACGGCGGAAGCTATCAAAGAGTATCGCATATCTGATGACCTTTCGTTCGAACCATCCCCAGTAAATTGCGCTTCCGCGCCTTAACCGGGACTGAATTGAACGAGAGCTTTCCGTTCATCGAACACGACACCTATCGATAGGTCGCCTGTTCGATCAGACGCTCTTCGGAGCTGCCTTCTTCACCTTTTCGACAGGCTCCAGCTTGGCGTCTTCGGCTTCCTTCAAAAGGCGCTGCTCCTTGAGGCGCGCAGTTTTGCGCAAGCGCGCGGCGGACTCCTCGTGGGCAATGGTGCGAAAGGGAGGTGCATCGGCGGCGTTCTTGTCGCGCTTGCCGGTCTTGTCCGTCTTGAAGAATGAGTCTTTTGCAGTTTTCGGCATGCCGCGTGTCCTTCGTTGATGTGAGTTGGAGCGGCGGGCGAATACGCGTCGTCATCACCTGATGGAACAATGACGCCGCATTCGTCTGTCATAGAAAGAAGGCTAACCGTTCGAGGCAAGCCGGAGATGGTCGGGACGAAGGCTCCGCTCGGAAGCCATTATTGAAACGTTGAAAACAATGACGGCAGTTCGCTGAACCAATGTCTTCGACCTATCTCTATGACATTATAGATAGGCCATTGGCCCTGCCGTGGCAAGGCAGGGTGCGGTACGCAAACTTGCCTGATACGACCTTCACGCAGGAGGACGACGGTATCCCGTCGGCTGCTCGTAGAGCCAGCCGATCCGCTCCACGGCGTCGGCGAAGTTCTCTCGGGCAACCGTCATCGTATGGCCGTTGGCGTGGATGATCGTCTCGGCATCCTCCATGATTGCGACGTGCCCTTTCCAGAACACGAGGTCGCCGCGGCGAAGGTGGCCCCGCTCGATCGGTTCGCCGAGGCCTGCCGCCTGCATGTCGGCATCGCGGGGCGCAGCTTTACCCACCATGGCCATCGCCAACTGGACCAGCCCAGAGCAATCGATGCCCAGCCCGGAACGGCCGCCCCAGAGGTAGGGCGTCTCGATAAAGCGGCCCGCAACGGCAACATAGTCGCTTTCTACCGCGTCGCCGATCAGCCGCACATGCTTGGCATAGAGCGCAGTACCGTCATCCAGAACGACATATCGATTTCCCCGGACTTCTGCCTCGCCCGTAACACAGACCCGGCTTCCCATGGACAATACAGCGACGTGCGGCTTTCGAAGCTCCGGCTCCGGATAAAGCGGGCTGCGTTGGGGCCAGACGACATGTGTCGGACTGGCTCCGGCGACCGACAGGGCATCTTCCGGCAGATAGCCGACATACCCGTCAGACGCTGCCCTTACCCAGCACCACCCGTCCTTGCGCTCGAACACAGTCACCGCCTCGCCGCGTAGCAATTCAGTGTCGATGCCCGCCGCCATGTCTGCTCTAGGACGCAGGCCGATGACCGGTGCGCCGATCAGCGCCGGGTTTCCGGTGACAAAGCGCTCGGCATTCACGATCCCCTCGAGCGCAATGTCGGCGATATCCGGACGATAGGCATTGAGGCGGCGGTCAAGTTCCATCCTTTTATCCTTCAGGAGGTGAGCAGGCGGCTCTGGCCGATGACCAGATCGCCGAGTTTTTCCAGATAAAGCGCGCCCGTGACTGTGCGCTTTATGATGACATTGCGGCGATCCTTGGCGTCCCGCACGCGGTCGACAAGGCCCATCGCCCCCATCGTATCGAGGGCGCGGGTGATGACCGGCTTGCTGACGCCCAAAGTCGCCGCCAGTCCACGAACCGTGTGGGGCGGCGGGACCAGATAGATCTGCAGCAGGATCGCCATCTGTCGCAAGGTGAGATCCCGCTTATCGAGATGAACCTGCTCCATGGTAACGCCATGCCAGAGGCCCAATGCCTGGGAAGCGGTCAGTTCAAGGGACAAGACGCACTCCGGGGTCCGTTACGCAGCCGTTTCATTGTCCTGCGAGTTCGTGACCATTTCAAGAGGCGTTTCCGGACCCCGCCCCTTACCGGACTTTCTGCCGGATATAATGGTAAAGGGCCCGGATAGCCTGTGCCTCGCCGCCGCCCGGCGAATGCGGCCGCTCGCTTGGTGCCCAGCCATAGATATCGAGATGCGCCCAGCTTTTGGTATTGGTGACGAAGCGCTTGAGAAACAGTGCGGCCGTGATGGCGCCTGCCATGCCGCCGGCCGGAGCATTGGTGATATCGGCAAACTTGGTCCGGATATCCTTATCGTAGCCCATGTAGAGCGGCATCCGCCACAGGGGATCGTCCGTCTCCAGGCTTGCTTCGGCGAGGTCGTCTGCAAGGCCTTCGTCATCGGTAAAGAGCGGCGGCAGGTCGGGGCCGAGTGCGACGCGCGCAGCCCCCGTCAATGTGGCCATGTCGATCATGAGATCGGGCGCCTCCTCATCGGCGTAGGCCAGTGCGTCCGCCAGGATGAGGCGGCCTTCCGCATCGGTATTGTCGATCTGGACAGTCAGGCCCTTGCGGCTCTTGTAGATGTCGCCGGGTCGGAAGGCGTTGGCGGAAATCGAATTTTCAACAACCGGTATGATGACGCGCAGGTCGACCTTGAGTTTTGCATCCATGATCATCAGCGCCAGACCGAGGATATTGGCGGCACCGCCCATGTCCTTCTTCATCAGAAGCATCGAGGCGGACGGCTTGATGTCAAGGCCGCCCGTATCGAAGCACACGCCCTTGCCGACGAGCGTGATGCGATGATGGCCTTTCTTGCCCCAGCGCAGCTCAAGTAACCGCGGCGCGTCGGCGCTGGCGCGGCCGACAGTATGGACCAGCGGGAAATTCTGCGTCAGCAGGTCGTCGCCTGTAATGACGGTGCATTGGGCATTGTAGTGGGCGGCGAGTGCCCGGAAGACTTCTTCCAGATGGCCCGGGCCCATATCGTTGGTGGGTGTGTTGATCAGATCGCGGGCAAGGAATACGCCTGCCAGTTGCCGCTTGATATCGACAGCATCGGCATCGCGCGGGATCATCAGCGTCGGTGCAACCGTCTTGTCCGCCTTGTAGCGGTCGAAACGATAGCTGCCGAGGCCGAACCCCAACGCAAGACGATGGGCGGTGAGCGGAGCGGTTTCGATATGCCAGTCGCCGGGCGGCAGCGAGCGGGCAAGACGGCCGGTGAGATAGGGCTGTTCCGAGGGGTTGGCCCCGAGGCCGAACAAGGCGCCGCCGAGGTGCCCCTCCTCCGTCGGGATAAGTAGCAAAGTGCCGCTATCCGCCTTGTAGCCGGTCTTTCGAGCCCAATCGAGAGCGATAGGATCGATGGTGCCTGTTTCGATATGCGCGGGCGTGACTGCGAAGACCGGGAGGGTCTTGCCACCCTTGGTATTAAAGGGTGTTGCTCGGTCGATATACTGGTAGGGGGCCATGATGATCCTTCGATCCGCCTGAGTCGGTAAATTAACGATCTGTTAGGGTTAACAGATTATTGCTGGAGCGAAGATTGCGCCACACTATTATCTGCTGTCTTTATGGATCTGGCGCAGGACCAATCGATTTCACGGATCGCGCCATGACCGCTTCGGCACCCTCTTTTTCGACAATCCGCAGCCTTCAGGCCAGTGTCGCCCTGCTGGCAGCACTGCTGCTCGCCGGCTGCGCGACGACGACGGACAAGACTACCACAGGCTCAATCCCGAAAATGTCGAAGTCTGCCGACGACATGAGCCCCGGCGAGCTCTCCGGCAGCACGGCAGCGCTCGGCAAGGCATACGACGCAAACCCGCGGAACCCCGTTGTCGGCGTCAATTACGCCAATGCACTGCGCGCCAGCGGTCGCAATGCCCAGTCCCTCGCTGTCATGCAGCAGGTGGCAATCGCCAATCCCAACGACCGTGGCGTTCTGGCTGCCTACGGAAAGGCACAGGCGGCTGCAGGACAATTGAATGAGGCTCTCGCCACAATCGAGCGCGCCCAGACACCTGACCGGCCAGACTGGCGGCTGGTCTCAGCGCAGGGCGCTATCCTCGATCAGCTCGGCCGCGCCACCGAAGCAAGGGGTAAATATCGCGACGCACTGGACCTGCAACCGAATGAGCCCTCGATCCTATCCAATCTCGGCATGTCCTATGTCCTGACCGGAGATCTGAAGACGGCCGAGACCTATCTGCGCTCAGCTGTCGCCCAGCCGACTGCCGACAGTCGCGTCCGACAAAACCTGGCGCTTGTCGTCGGCCTCCAGGGGCGCTTTCCCGAGGCCGAGCAGATTGCCCGGTCGGAACTGACGCAGCAGCAGGCCAATGCCAACGTCAATTACCTGCGCACCATGCTGGCCCAGCAGAATTCCTGGCAGAAGCTTGCCAGCAAGGACGGCGCGCCGAGACCTGTCAACTGACGGAAGCCCTTATCCGGCCTCCAGGTGTGACACGATAGGCCCTTGCACCGGCTGATCCTGAAACGTCAGTTGTGGAACCGGTCCATGACCTGGAGGATGGCCGGTCCGAGGATGACGGCGATCAGCACCGGCAGGAAAAATACGATCATCGGCACGGTCAGTTTCGGCGGCAGGGCGGCGGCCTTCTTTTCGGCATCGTTCATCCGGTCGTCACGCCCTTCCTGGGCAAGCACGCGCAAGGCCTGGGCAACGGGAGTGCCGTAACGCTCGGCCTGGATCAACGCCTGGGTGACCGATTTGACATTCTCCAACTGCGTGCGGACAGCCAGGTTATCGAGTGCGGTACGGCGGTCCTGAAGGAACGACAGTTCCGCGTTGGTCAGCACCATTTCTTCTGCGAGTTCCGGCGATTGCTCGGCTAGCTCTTCCGAAACGCGGCGCATGCCGGCTTCCACCGAAATTCCCGACTCGACGCAGATCAGCATCAGATCCAGAGCATCCGGCCAGGCCCGCTTGATGGATTTCTGGCGTTTTCCCATGCGGTTCGAAATATAGATGTTTGGCGCGTAAAAGCCGAGATACCCTACACCTAGCACCGCGAGAACGCGGATCATGAAGCCCTTGCTTTCGAGATTGCCGAGACCGAAGACCCAGAAGCCAGCAAGGGCGAGGAACAGGAATGGCAGCAGGAAGCGCGCCACGAGGAATGTGTTCAAGGCATTTTCGGAGCGTAGCCCTGCCGCCCGCAGTCGGTTGACGGTGTTGGCGTCGACCAGCGCCTCTTTCAGATTGAAGCGCTCGGCGATATTGCGGACCGACTGGTTGTTCTGGTTGCGCAGCGTCGCCTTACCGCCGTCGTTCATCCGCGCTCTTTCGCGGGCGCGGATCTGGTCGCGCTCGGTCGAGACCGCCTTCATGCGCTTGTTCAGATCGCCGCGGTCGAAATAGGGAATGGCCAACGTGTAGAACGTTGCGAACACAGCGATCGAAACCACGACCGCAAGGATCAGGCTGGGATCGGTCAACTGGCTGGCAATGTCGGACATGGTGGCAACCTTCGGTCAGATGTCGAAATTGATCATTTGGCGCATGACGAACATACCGAGCGCCATCCAAACTCCGGCAAACATCAGGATCAGATGGCCGCGCGGATCGGTGAAGAGGGCCATGATATATTGTGGCGACGTCAGATAGACGAGTGTGGCGACGATGAACGGCAGGGCACCAATGATGCAGGCCGACGCCTTGGCTTCCATCGACAGGGCCTGCACCTTCGCCTTCATCTTCTTGCGCTCACGAAGGACACGCGCGAGATTTCCGAGCGCTTCCGACAGGTTGCCGCCGGACTGCGACTGGATTGCAATCACAATGGCGAAAAAGTTGACCTCCTGCAGCGGAAGTCCGACAGCCATGCGGGCGCAAGCATCCGCCATGCTGAGACCGACCTGCTGGGCCTCCACCAATTGGCGAAACTCCGTCTTGACCGGCTCGCGCGCATCGGCTGACACAAGGCGGATCGCGTCGTTGAGCGGCAGGCCGGAGCGCAGCGAGCGGGTGATCACATCGAGCGCATTCGGAAACTCGTTGAGGAACTTGTTCTGCCGGCGCTTGACGAGAAAACCTATGATCCACCGGGGGAGACCGACGCCGGCGGTAAACGGCAATCCCAGGACGATCGCCAGCGGCGCGCCCAGGATGAAGGCGGCAAGCATGACGACAAGAGCAAAAAGAGCGCTGAACAGATAGAAGCGACCGATGGTGATCGGCAGGCCTGTTTGAGCCAGTCGGGCCTTCAGGGACTGTGATTTCTTGCTTTTTTCCAGATTCCGCTTTTCGAGGTCTTTCAGCGAATCCTGCACGGACCTCCGACGCTTCGACAACTCCTGGACGCGGTCCCGCGCCGCACTGACCTTGTTCAGCTCGCTTTCTGTCGCCTTGACGCGACTGACCCGACTGGCCGTCTTCTTGTCGGTTTCCATACTCGAAAACAGGAAGCTGTAGCTCAACGCAGCCGCAGATATGGCTGCTAGCAGCACGATAAGGAGGATGGTGGAATCAATGCCGAACATCGGTCAAACCCTACTTCGATTGTTTGTCCATCTCGTCCAGCACCGCTGCCAATCGCTTTTCCTCATTGTAGTAACGGGCGCGATCCCAGAAATGCGGCTTACCGATGCCGGTCGACACGTGGCGACCGACGATGCGGCCATTGGCGTCTTCGCCTTCGATTTCGTAGCGCATCAGATCCTGGGTGATGATGACATCACCTTCCATCCCGATGACCTCGGTGATCTGGGTGATGCGGCGGGATCCGTCTCTCAAGCGTGCAGCCTGGATGATGACGTCGACGGAGCCGGCGATGATTTCGCGCACAGTCTTTGCAGGCAAGGTAAAACCGCCCATCGCGATCATCGACTCGATACGGCTCAAGCATTCACGAGGCGTATTCGAGTGGATCGTTCCCATGGATCCGTCATGGCCAGTGTTCATCGCCTGCAAAAGGTCGAACACTTCGGGCCCGCGCACTTCGCCGACGATGATCCGCTCAGGGCGCATGCGCAGGCAGTTCTTGACGAGGTCGCGCATGGTGATCTCGCCCTCACCTTCGATATTCGGCGGGCGTGTTTCGAGGCGTACCACGTGCGGCTGTTGCAATTGCAGTTCTGCGGTGTCTTCGCAGGTGATGATCCGCTCGTCTTCGTCGATATATCGCGTCAGGCAATTGAGCAGTGTCGTCTTGCCCGAGCCGGTACCGCCAGAGATAACCACATTGCAGCGAACCCGACCGATGATCTGCAGGATGATGGCGCCTTCCGGCGTGATCGCGCCGAAGCGGACGAGCTGGTCGAGCGTCAGCTTGTCCTTCTTGAATTTACGGATTGTCAGAGCCGGGCCATCGATCGCCAGTGGCGGCGCGATGACGTTGACACGCGAGCCATCCGGCAGGCGCGCATCGCAGATGGGGCTGGATTCGTCGACGCGACGGCCGACCTGGCTGACGATGCGCTGGCAGATCGATAGAAGCTGGCTGTTGTCGCGAAAGCGGATTTCCGATTCGATCGTCTTACCGCCAACTTCGATAAAGGTCTGGCCGGAGCCGTTGACCATGATGTCGGAAATGTCGTCGCGGGCGAGCAGCGGCTCGAGCGGACCGTACCCCAGTACGTCGTTGCAGATGTCATCGAGCAACTCTTCCTGCTCGGAGATCGACATCGCGAAATTCTTGATCGTGATGATGTCGTTGACGATGTCGCGAATTTCCTCACGCGCGCTTTCGCCATCGAGCTTGGAGAGCTGGGACAGGTCTATGGTATCGATCAGAGCACCGAAGACCTGCGCCTTGGTGTCGTAATATTCCTCGGTACGCTGCGGGCGCCGGCGCTGCGGCGTCTGGATCGGTGGTGGGGCGACCTGCTGGCGCTGCGTGTTTTCGCGGGAGGGCTCCATCAACACCGTGGAGGCCGACGCTGCGGCGGTCGACGTACGCGGCTGCAGCGGCGCAGGTGCGCCGTCGCCTTTTCCAAACCCATCGTTTCCGCGCTTACCAAACATGGTCGTTCCAATTCTTCTCGGTCGTCGTCTTATTTCCGCTTCAGAAGACCCATCAGGCCTCCCTTGCGCGACTTCTTCATTGCGATGCGGCCGGTAACGATGTGGGAGATCTGGGAGAATGTCTCGGCGATCGGCGACTTCGCGTCGACCTCCGAAATCATCCGGCCACTGTTCGCCGCATTGCCGAACAGGGCTACGTCGAATGGAATGATAGCGATCGGATCGACTTCCAGTGGCTCGCAGAATTCCGAGATACCAATTTCCGGTCTTTTCGGCATGCCCACCTGGTTGAGGATCAAATGTGGGACCTTGTCGTTCGGCCGCATCTTGCGCAAAGCATCCAGCATGTTCTTGGCGTTGCGAAGATTTGCGAGGTCGGGCATGGCACAAATCACCACGTCGTCGACGCTCGAAAGTACAGCCCGGGTCCATTCCGACCACATATGCGGCACGTCCAGCACTGTCACTGGCGCGCTTCGCTGCAACACGTCCAGCACGGGCTGGAAGGCATGGCCTTCGAAATCATAGGCGCGGTCGAGCATCGACGGAGCGGCCAGCAGCGACAGGTGCTTCGAGCACTTCGTCAGCAGGCGATCGAGAAAGACCTCGTCCAGACGGTCGGGCGCAAAGACTGCCTCGGCTATCCCCTGGGCCGGATCCTGATCGAAATCGATATTTGCCGTGCCGAAAGGGAGATCCAAGTCTGCAAGTATAGTCTCGGTGGAGAACAGGTTGGAGATGCCGAAAGCGCAGTTGTGAGCAATCGTCGAAGCGCCGACGCCGCCCTTGGCGCCAATGAACGCGATGCTGCGGCCGATCGGCTCGGCATCAGGATCGATGAAGATCGTCGACATCGCCGCCATCAGGTCGGACATTGCCACTGGCTGGACCATGTATTCCGAGATGCCGTTGCGCATCAGTTCGCGATAGAGCGTGATGTCGTTGTGGTAGCCGACGATAACGACCTTGGTGCTGGGGTCGCAGACCGCAGCAACCGGGGCGAGATCGGTCAGGATGGATGCCGGCGGAGAGCGGGTCTCGATAATGATCAGGTTCGGCGTCGGGGCGCTGGAAAACATGTTTGCCGCCGCCGCAGCGCCGCCGCTGGTGATGCGCAGGCTGACCTTTGCCATGCGCCGGTCGTTGCCAAAACGCTCCATCAACTGCTGCAGCGATTCGCTCTCGCAAAAGGCATGCACGGAGATGCGCGGAAGAGGACGCATGCTCTCGAGATCGCCGATGCGGGGACTGGCCGCATCCGCCTTTTCCATCTGGATATCGTAATCGATCGCGCTCATGGTCGTGTCCTGTCGTGTTTCCCGGTCAGAGCCTCCAGCCTGAAGATCATCCGCCGCTGCCGCTGAACCCGCCTATCGACGATGAACTCGTCGGGGTGGAGCCGCTGCGATAGCTCTCGATCACCTTGCCGCGCTGTTCCGCATCGATCGGTGTCTGCGCCCTTGGCGCGACGAGATCGGTAGGGTTGGCTACCTGTGCCGCCAGGTTGCTTTGAGACGCACAGCCGAAGTTATAGTAATTCTGGTTGTCGAAGGGTTTGTCCGCCAGATCTTCAGGCCACTGCCCGCAAGCGTTCGTAACCGCGGTGGTGGCCATGAAATGCAGCCGGATCGGCGCCGCGTCGCCTGCTCCACCCGCAGGATAGAAGCTATCAGCGATGCGCCGGGACGGGATGCCGCTGGCCACCAGTTCCTGGCGAACCTGATGGCGCACGTCGGCAATCGCCTGGCTGTTCATTGCGCCCTGCGGCGTCATGATTTCGACAGTGCCGGTTGCATGGGCCTTGTAGTCCTGAGCGAAGCCGCGGATCATATCCCGCGTGCCCTGGGTGAGGCGCCGATCGCTGGCAGCAACCGGAATGTCGACATTATGCTCGGCCTGCGTCAGGACGATGGGGTGACGTTGGCGGTAGTCGTCGTGGACAGAGCCGGTCGTCATGTCGTCATGGTTGGCGCAGCCGGCAAGGACAGCGACCATAAGTGCAGCAGACGACATCCTCAGGCGGCTTGCGTTCAGAACATGCAGTCGGGTGCGGGGCATGGCGACATCTCTCTCGGCGTTGGTTGACTGGCGGATCGTCATCACGCGCCCCTACTTGTAGATGAAGCCGACGGAGCCATGAAATTCGGCATCCGCGACTGGGGTGTCACGGCGGCCATAGACCTTGTTGACACGGTTGAGGAAGAAGGCGCCTGCATCGTTGGCGGGCGAGAAATTATCGTCCGGCCGTGACAGCGCGTTGCGGGCGACGGGACGGACGAGATAGGGCGTGGCGATGATCACCAGTTCGCTTTCGTCTCGCTCGACGCTTTTCTGCCGGAACAGGGCGCCGAGGATCGGGATTTTGGATGCACCCGGCGTGCCATTGGTGGTCTGCTGGATGTTGTCGCTGAGCAAGCCGGCAAGCGCGATGGAGCCGCCGGATGGCAACTCTACAGACGTGTCGGCAGCGCGCTGATTGTAGGTCGCTGTACCGGCCGTTCCGACCGGTTCGGAAACCTGTGTGTTGATGTGCAAGCTGATGCGACCGGCAGAGAGCACCACGGGCGTGAACGAGAGGCTGATACCGTAGGTGTAAGGGGTGATCGTGACCTTGCCATCGCTGTCGGTCGAGGAATAGAGGGTCTGGCCACCGGAATTGAAGGTGGCCGCCTGCCCGGAAATTGCCGTCAGCGTCGGCTCCGCCAAGGTGCGAATGGCCTTGGCCTGCTCCAATGCGTTCATGTAGCTGTGGATGTCGTACTTGCCGACCGCAAATTTGAAAAGGGCAGCCAAGCCACCATTGCCGGCCGCGACAGCAGGATCACCGCCAATCAGGCCTGTGGTGGAATTTGTGTTGATGTTTCCAAGTTGGGCGACCGTCAGGCCGGACGAATTTCCGACAAGGTTATCGAAGCCAATCTGCTTCAGGACGCTCCGCTTGATCTCAGCAACGGTGACTTTCAGCGTTACCTGGTCTTCGCCATCGATCTGCAAAAAGTTCTTGATGGAGGACGTCTGCCGGTTTTCAGCGAAAATCGCCACTGCGCTGCTGGATCCGCTGCCGCTGGCGGTCGTGTTTCGGGTCGTTGCTTCGCCACCCTTGAGGAACGCCTGCGCAAGGTCGACGGCGCGCGACGAATCCATCGGCGTGCGGACGGTGCCGGTCAGGACGATGTTGTCGGAGACGATTTCGACATGGATATCAGAGTCTGGAATGAAGCGCTTGAGATTGGCCTGCAGACCTGTGATGTCGCGCTCGATGGAGATGTCGAGGGTCGCGACTTCTTCACCGTTGGCGCCGAACACGAAGATGTTTGTCTGGCCGACCGTCTTGCCGAAAAGGTAGATGCGGCGCGAGGTGCGTGTCACCGCGTCGGCCATCGTCGGGTCGGAGACGAGGATATCATGGGCATCGGCCGGCAGATCAACGACCAATGCCTTGTTGAGACCGAGATTCAGCCGCTTGTGGTTACCGATCCCGGCGATGGTCACGATGCTGTCGGACGTCTCGGCCAGAGCTTCGTCTACCGACAGGAAGTGCGGCACGATCTGCAGGGGCAGGCCGCCGAAGGCGACAGAGAATGCGAGCAGCGCCGAGAGCGAACGGCTGGTCCCTGGTTTAGTCATCCGCATGGTCGCGCCCTCTTTCATTGTACCTTGACCGCCGCGCCGCTTGGGACGATGGCGCCGGATTTGATGACCTGCACGACAGATGCACCACTGTCTCCGGACAACAGGTAGTCGGCAGCGCCCGTATCGGGCTCCTGCGCATCTGCGACCGAGCGCAGTGCCATGGACAATTTGTCAGCCATCTGCTGTGCCGTCGCCAGCACCTTCGCCTGGTCGGGGGTAAGTTCCAGCGTCGCGGTCGCACCGACGGCTGACTTCGAGCCATCAGGCTTCTGCTCGATCTGCTGGTCGATAGCGAGCACGCGCACGTTGCTCAGAATCGTCTCTGTCTGAAACTTGGCAGAATCGCCCTTGCGAACCATCAAAATATCGACGCGGTCGTTGGGAAGAATGAAGCCACCCGCGCCTGTCGCGACCGAGATTTCCGTGGCCACGGCCCGCTTGCCGGCGGGCAGCAGCGAGGAAAGGATGCGGCTGTTGGAATCGGCGACCTTTTCCTCGCGGATCGGTTCGCCTTCGAAGATCGGCAGGCGAACGACTGAGCCGAGCATATCTTTCAACGCATCGGGACGGTCCGTCTCGGTGATGACGCCCTTGACGACACCCGCCTCCGGCCAGTCCATCCAGCGGATCGAGCTATCGTTCAAGCGTGAGCCGATGGGCAAGTTGGCGGCTGCGACCAGAACCTTGACGGAGGGTTCCCTCTGCATCACCGTTGCAACTTCCGGAACGACATTGCGACCGCCCGCAAGGCGCATTGCCAGTACGCCGGCAAGACCTGCCGCGCCAACTGCAACAACGAGAATGATCAGGCGAGCGGGTTTCATTATTCATCCTTGGGAACAAGACTGTTCGCCACTAAGGATGCACCGCAATTGGTATACTTATGGTTAATGAATGACTTACAACTTAGCTTAAGAAGTCATGAATACAGACTTCCTTCCAACCCGAGATCATGACTGATTGAGAGCAGCCAGAAACAGGGGAGACGACGGGAAAGCGATAAACCCGCCAATGCCGATCGCGATGCCGTACGGTATTTTCTTAGCATGTGTCAGGGATTGGGGTATCGACATACCGATGACGGAAAGGATGTCTGCGCGGGCGCGCATGGCGAAGATCAGCACTGTCATGATGCCGCCGACGACGCTGACATATACGGCGAATTCCAGGAGAGACTGGTCGAACCCGAACCACAATGCGGCGGCGCTCAGGAGCTTGGCATCGCCACCGCCCATAATGTTGAGCGCGAAGAAGCCGAAGCAAAGGGCAAAGACAATCAGCGCACCCAGAAAATGCATTCCGATTACTGCTAGCGGCAGACCCGTGAAGGGGGCGACCAGCAGAAATGCCCCGACGAGGATGACGGAAACCCGATTGGGGATGGTCATAGTGAAAAGATCGGAGAATGCAGCAACCGCCATGCAAAGCGGAAAAATCAAGAAAATTGCGGCCCCGATCATACTCATCTCCATAAAGTCGCTGTGATGGTAACAGCCATTGCCTAAGGAAGAATGACCGGTCTATGACGCCGGAAATGGCAAAAAGCCGCTGCCCTGAGGGGATGCGGCTTTTCATTCAAATTTATCGGCGAGAATTATCAGCCTGCGTAGTTCAACTTGCCAGCAATGTTCTTGAACTGGTTGTTCAAGGCACCGCCGAGGGTGGTTGCACCGGCGATCAGGGCTACGGAGATCAGAGCAGCGATCAAGCCGTATTCAATTGCAGTCGCACCGGATTCGTCTTTCAAGAAACGCGCGAAAAGCTTGGTCATGGAAACTCCTACTCCACATGTTGACAGCAAGTCCGCCAACTGTTTGCCGTTGATCGGATGAGGGGAAATTATCGAACGGCTGTTTCAATCGACTTAAAAAAAATAGTAAACAAAATGATAATAGGCTTTCGCGATCATGGTAGTTAACGAAGAGAGTGATTAACGTATAGTATTGTTTCGAGTCATCTATTGCACGGCAGCAGCAGCGACAGACATGTCACAGAGTAAATCAAACGGCTCCTTACGATACATAGATCTCACCTTCAAATTCCCATTTCTACACATATGGTGCCATCAACCTTCATCAATCGACGCATTATTCGGCATATTAACGCTTAGTTTACTAATACTTTTCATTCTATCGCGTACGAGCACCGAGAATTCGCCCGAGAGGCCCCCCTTCATGTTCCAGCAAGGCAGATCCGTTTTATTCGGCTGCATCGTCGCAGCGACAGGACTCTTGCCAGGGATCTCCGTGGCCGGGGACAACATGCTGCGGGTGTTCATGGATCATGCACGCATACTGAGGCTAGATCGCCCGGTCAGCAAAGTGATCATCGGAAACTCGCAGGTGGCCGATGCGACAGTCGCGGATCCGAAGACGATCGTTTTGACAGGTCGCAGTTTCGGCACGACGAACATCGTTCTTCTCGACTCCGACGGCAACGCGATTGTCGACGAGCGTATTCTTGTATCGATCGACGAAGGCAATACGGTTCGCGTCTATCGCCAGACGGAGCGCTCCGTTCTTTCCTGCACACCGAACTGCGAGGTTCACGCTCAGCAAAGCAGCGCTGCCGCACCGGTTGCCGCCACGCCATAGACGATGTCTTGGCATCGGAAGTTTAAGAGAAAACGCAACGGAATATCAATGAAGTCCGCATAGGGTCCGCGCGTTGATAGAAGCGTGGAAATCATGATGACGGTGGATGGGCAGGACAAAGGTGACACCGCGCTAGTCCGGCATCCTATCCTGAAGCGCCTCAGACGCATCGTGCGCTCGAAAGATGGGGCGACGGCAATTGAGTTTGCCCTGCTGGCGGTCCCCTATTTCATCATAATCTTTGCGATCATCGAGACATTCGTCGCCTTCACTGCCGAACAACTGGTGGTCAATGCCACGGATACGCTGTCGAGAAAGCTTCGCACCGGACAGATTACCTACGCGATGGGACGCACCGCGACCGACATGGATCAAACGAAGTTTCGGACCGCATTCTGCGCCGAGATTGCCATTATGATCAGCTGCTCCCCGAGCGAGATCGCCACACCGGCGAAATTGTATCTTGATGTTGAGACCTACACGTCCTTCGCCGACATTCCAGTGAAAATTCCTCGCGTCTCCACTGCCGCGTACGCCGACATAGATCCGTCGGGCTTCAAATTTGCGCCAGGCGGCCCAAGTTCCATCAACATGGTGCGAGCTTATTATCGTTGGAAGATTACAACCGATATCGTGCGGCCCTATATCACCACAATCCGACCGGCCAACGGTTCGATGCCGACCGACTTCCTGATTATCGCCACAACGGCCTTTCAAAATGAGAAATACCCTTGAGCGCCCCGGATCTACACAGTTACGGGATGCGCCGGAGGCTGCAACGGGCGCTCGATAGCCGTATTGCGCGCCTCGGTTTGCGCCTGGTGCGCGACAAGGGCGGTGTTGGCGCCATCGAATTCGCCATACTCGTTCCGGTCCTGCTGCTTCTGTACCTCGGCGCGCTGCAGACGACGGTCGCGCTCAGCGTTGCCCAGCGAACGAGCCGCGCGGCAGGAACTGTCGCAGATATCGTTACGCAGCAGTCGACAGTATCGAAATCTATTCTCTCGACCATGCCATCCGTCGTCAATGCAATCTTTGTGCCTTACGCCACTACCGGCATGACGCTGAAGATCACCGGCATCCAGATCGATGCCAGCAGCAAGGCTACGGTGCTTTGGTCGTGGGAGCAGGACGGGACGACTGCCTATGCGGTCAATAGTGCTGTGACAGGGGTGCCGACCGCACTCAACAAACCAAATTCGTTCTTGGTCAGAACCGAGCTTGGGGTGCCTTACAAGCTCATCAGCTTTGGACCGGACTTCCTACCGGCGGGCATGAATTCGATCACTATGCAGCGGCAATATTTCTACCGTCAGCGCACCGGAACTTCGATCAAGTGCGACGATTGCTGAGGCGCTGACGCAGGACGACGAGAACCCGGCGAAATTGCCAAGTGCGTACTGCCACTATATGGGTACTCGCCTGCAAGCCGCCGGAAGATCCGTTGCGGATACTGATCGTCTTTGTCGGGTAGCTCATGGCGCGCGCTTTTCTCTTCGTTCTTGATTCCTTCGGCGTCGGCGGTGGCCCGGACGCAGCATCCTACGGCGACCAGGGCGCCGATACGCTTGGCCATATTGCCGAGTTTTGCGCCGCAGGAGCGGCAGACCGTGCAGGCCTTCGCGCGGGTCCGCTGACGCTCCCTAACATGTCGGCGCTGGGGCTGATGCAGATCGCCAAGAGTGCGGCTGGTGCCTACCCCGCCGGAATGACGATGCCGGAGCGCATTTATGGTCTCTATGGATGCGCCAATGAAGTGTCGCGCGGCAAGGACACACCCTCCGGTCATTGGGAAATCGCCGGTACGCCCGTAACCTTCGACTGGGGCTATTTTCCAGCGGAGGGCGACGCGTTTCCCCCGGAGTTCGTGGCGAGCTTCTGCCGTGCTGCCGAAATCCCCGGCATCCTCGGCAATTGCCACGCATCCGGAACCGACATCATTGCCCGCCATGGCGAAGAGCATATGCGGACCGGCAGGCCCATCTGCTATACGTCCTCGGATTCAGTATTCCAGATAGCCGCGCACGAAGTGAGTTTCGGGCTCGATCGCCTGCTGCATGTGTGTCGCATCGCCCGGGCGCTGCTCGATGAATTCAATATCGGGCGTGTCATTGCCAGACCGTTCGTCGGCAGTACGGCTGCAAATTTCGAGCGCACCGGTAACCGTCGTGATTTTTCCGTCCTGCCGCCGGAGCCGACGCTGCTGGATCGGCTGGTCGCCGGTGGCCGAAAAGTCCATGCGATCGGCAAGATCGGCGATATCTTTGCCCATCAGGGTATCTCGACGGAGGTCAAGGCAAACGGCAACGACGCTTTGATGGACGCATCGTTGAAGGCAATGGAGTATGCCGAGGACGGCGATCTTGTGTTCACCAATTTCGTCGATTTCGACATGGTCTATGGTCACCGTCGCGATGTAGCCGGGTATGCTGCCGCACTCGAGGCATTCGATGCGCGCCTTCCGGAGGTGCATCGCAAGCTCAAGGCGGGCGATCTGGTGATCCTGACCGCCGACCATGGCTGCGACCCCACCTGGCGCGGCACCGACCATACCCGCGAGCGCGTCCCGATCATCGCCTACGGACCCGGCCTCCGCTCGCGTGCCATCGGCATTCGTCAAAGCTTTGCCGATATCGGCGAGACCGTCGCTGCCCATCTCGGCATTGCCGCTGGACCCTACGGGAGGAGCTTTCTGTGACATCGCACCTGAAAAAGATCGAGCTTCATTGCCACCTCGAGGGTGCCGCTCCGCCGAGCCTCACGGCAGAACAAGCGCTGAAATACGGCGTCGATACCCGCGGCTTCCTGCGCGATGGTACTTATCTCTGGAATGATTTCGCGGAATTTATCGTCGCCTACGACCAGGTCGCGTCAGTCTACCGCACAGAGGAAGACTATGCCCTCCTGACCGAGACCTATCTCGAGGAGCTGGCGGCCATCGGAACTATTTACAGCGAGTTGATCGTGTCTCCGGACCACGGCGACCGCATCGGCCTTGGTGCCGATGCCTATATTGCCGGAGTATCGGCCGGCATTCACGCGGCAAAGGCGAGAACCGGGATCGAGGCCCGGCTGATTGTCACCGGGGAACGGCATTTCGGCCCTGAGCGCGTCATCAAGGCTGCGGAATATGCCGCACGGAGCGACAATCCGCTGATTACCGGTTTCAACATGGCAGGTGAAGAGCGCATGGGGCGTGTTGCCGATTACGCCCGGGCCTTCGATATCGCGCGCGACGCGGGCCTTGGCCTGACGATCCATGCCGGCGAAGTCTGTGGCGCCTTCAGCGTGTCAGATGCCCTCGATCTCGTTCGCCCGAGCCGCATCGGCCACGGCGTTCGCGCGGTCGAGGATAGCGAGCTTGTCAGGCGTCTGGCGGATCTCGGCACAGTCCTGGAGGTCTGCCCCGGCTCCAACATCGCACTGAATGTCTTTCCCGACTTCGAATCGCATCCGCTACGCCGTTTGAAGGAGGCGGGGGTCCGCGTCACAATCAGCTCCGACGATCCGCCGTTTTTCAAGACGTCGCTGGAGCGCGAATATGCGTTGGCGCGTTCGGCATTCGGCTTCAGCGAGGCCGAGATCAACGCGATGACCCGCACCGGTCTGGAGGCAGCCTTTGTTGACGATGAGACACGTTCAAGGCTGCTAGCCATGATTTAAACACGTCTGCAATCAGAGACTGGGGATGCTTGGAACCGAATCGCCGCGTTCTCTTGCGGTGAGGGCAACTTCCGTGGAAGAACAGGTTTTATTCTGAAATCCAAGCGGAAGGCTGAAATCATGGACGGCGTTACGGTTATCAATCACCCGCTTGTGCAGCACAAACTCACCATCATGCGGCGCAAGGACACCTCGACCGGCAGCTTTCGACGCCTGCTGCGCGAGATTTCGACACTGCTCTGCTATGAAGTCACACGCGACCTCGAACTGACGATGGAAACGATCGAGACGCCATTGCAGGAGATGGAATCGCCGATCCTCGAAGGCAAGAAGCTCGTCTTCGCGTCGATCCTGCGTGCCGGCAATGGCTTGCTCGAAGGTATGCTCGACCTCGTGCCTTCAGCACGTGTCTCGCATATCGGCGTCTATCGTGACCATGAGACGCTGCAGCCGGTGGAGTATTACTTCAAGGCGCCGGAAGATATTGCCGAACGACTGATCATTGTTGTAGATCCGATGCTGGCGACCGGTAATTCATCGATTGCAGCTATCGACAAGCTGAAGGAACGCGGCGCTCACAACATCCGCTTCCTCTGCCTGCTGGCCGCACCGGAAGGTCTCAAGAATTTCACCGACGCGCATCCCGATGTGCCTGTCTACACTGCGTCGATCGACAGTCACCTCAACGAGAAGGGCTATATCGTCCCTGGCCTTGGTGATGCCGGCGACAGGATGTATGGGACCAAATAGACTTCATACTTCCTTAACCTATGCCTGTATTTGTGCGTTTCGTTTCTCAAATCCGCTCGATTACGCCAAGCGACGTTAGTAACTTGGCAGTAATCTTAAGATAAGGGTCACAACACATCACGCCTCGCATGACGCCAGGTTTATACAGGAAGGATTCTTGTCGATGCTTGTACGGAGCCTCGTATTTGCTGGCGTTTTCGCGACGCTCGCCACCCAGGTGCCCTCGTTCTTCCAAACGAGCGGCGCCGCCCAAAATCCGGTACCATCCCTTCTCAGCATCTCCGCACCTTCACAACAGCCGCTGGCAGTCGATTCCCATGGCAATGTGCAGCTCAGGGCAGATGCGCAAGGTCACTACAGCGGAAATTTCAAGATCAACGGCAAGTCCGTGCAGGGCCTGATCGACACGGGCGCTACCTACGTGGCCCTGAACGAGACGACTGCCCGCCATCTCGGTTATGCGATGGCATCGCTCGATTTCCGCAATGCGGTCAACACCGCCAATGGCCAGACGAAAGCCGCCTATGTGCGCCTCGACCATATCGATATCGGCGGTATCCGTGTGCGTGACGTCGATGCACTGGTCCTGAAGGATGAAGCTTTGAGTTCGACCCTGATCGGAGTCAGCTTCTTGAAGAAGCTGGCTTCCTACAGCGTCGAGGACGGCGCGCTCCGCATGGAACAGTAAGCCTCTTCAGCCTGAAATACGCGCCACGATGAGCGGTGCCTGATCGGGCCGCTCCTCGGTGATTGTGTATGTCGCCGAAACAATGGAAGCCGCCCTTTCGGCGGCGGACATCTCTGCTGCGTGGACGGTGGCGATGCGGTCACCCTTCCGGACGAATGACGCTAGCGGCAGAAAATCGCTGAAACCTACCCGATGATCGATTTTATCCTCCGGCCGAAGACGACCGCCGCCGAGCGCGATGACCTCCATACCGATGGCGCGTGCGTCGCAGCCTGCAAGCCAGCCATCGGAAGTGGCAAGAACGGCTTTCTGGACAGGCGAGCCAATGAGATAGGCGTCTGGCCGGTCCATGAGATCGGTCGGTCCGCCGAGACCCTCGACCATGCGTGAAAATGCTTCTGCGGCTGCACCAGACGCCAGCGCTTGACGCGCCAGCTCCTCGCCGAGCTCGAGGCTGGCCGCCATTTTCGCACCGACCAGCATCTCGGCGGCGAAAGCCAGTACCAGTGTTTCAAGCCTGGTCCCTGGTTTATCGCCTTTCAGGCATTCGATCGCATTGCGCAGTTCCAACACGTTTCCAGCAGCGTCGGCCAAGGGTTCGTTCATGTCGGTGATCAATGCCGATGTCTGCAAGCCGGCGCCGTTGGCGACTTCTACAAGCGAATGAGCCAGCACTTCCGCCTCTTCCCGGGATGTCATGAAGGCGCCATTGCCAATCTTGACGTCGAGGACCAGCGTCTGAAGTCCGGCCGCAAGCTTCTTCGACAAGATGGAGGCCGTGATGAGCGGTACCGAATCGACTGTGGCAGTCACATCCCTGATTGCATAGAGGCGTCGGTCAGCGGGAGCGAGCGAAGCGGTCTGGCCGATGATCGCGCAGCCTGCCTCCTCGACCACCTTGCGAAAACGTGCCGCATCCGGCGTAATGTCGTATCCGGGGATCGATTCCAGCTTGTCCAGCGTGCCGCCGGTATGGCCGAGGCCACGACCGGAAATCATCGGAACGGCAAGGCCGCAGGCAGCGGCAACCGGCGCCAGCACCAGCGAGACGTTGTCACCGATGCCGCCGGTCGAATGTTTGTCGGCTACCGGCTTATCGAGGCCCTTCCAGCTCAGGCTATCGCCTGAGTGGGCCATCGCCAGCGTCAGCGCCACCGTCTCGTCTCGCGACATGCCTTTGAACCATACGGCCATCGCGAAAGCACCGATCTGGCCTTCCGACAGTTCGCCGCGGGCAAGTGCACCGATAAAGCTGTCGATATCGGCGGCGCGCAGGGCTTCGCCGTCACGTTTCCGCCGGATGAACTCCTGCGGCATCATCTGTTAATAGCCGGCGGCGAGCGTGATCGGCGGACCGCCGCTAAGGACTGACAGGATATCGTCCAGCAAACCGGATGCACCGAAGCGGAACGTCGACGGCATGGCCCAGTCTGGCGCCATGATCGTCTCGGCAAGCCGGAGGTAAAGGGCAGCCTCGGCAACCGAACCGATACCCCCGGCGGGCTTGAACCCGACCTTCCGGCCACTGTCGCGGATGGTCCGCAGCATGACATCCGCCGTTTCCAGCGTCGCATTGACGGCGACCTTGCCGGTCGATGTCTTGATGAAGTCGGCGCCGGCAGCAATCGCCAGTTCGCCGGCGCGCCGGATCAGGCCCGTGTCCTTCAGTTCGCCAGTTTCGAGGATAACCTTGAGGAGAATGGGGCTCGCACATTCGGCACGGATTGCCGCGACCATTTCGGTCACCGCCGGCTCGTCACCAGCAATCAGCTTGCGATAGGGAATGACGAGGTCGATCTCGTCTGCGCCATCGGCGATTGCCTCCCGCGTTTCGGCTGCTACGTCGGCAACCTCCATGTCGCCTGCCGGAAAATTGACGACGGTGGCAATTTTCACCGCATGGTTTGTGCCAAGAATACTGCGGGCGCGGGTAACGAAGCGGGGCCAGATGCAGATTGCCGCGCTGTGGCCAAAAGGCGTCTGGGCGCGCGCGCAAAGCGTGACGATCTGCGTGTCGGTGCAATCGTCTTTCAGGTTGGTCAGATCGAGCAGGGAAAGTGCGAAAGCGGCCGTTTCCCGATGCGTGTGGTCCGTCATATCTCATCTCCTCCGCCGGCGATCATCTGCTTCAGGATCGCCGCGAGACGGGCGCCGCCGATCGGCGCCATATCCTTCGTCTCTTCATGACTGAGTTCACCCCCGGTCATGCCGGCCCCATAATTGGTTATGACGGATGCCGCCGCAACCCGCAGACCAAAGAAACGCGCCAGAATGACTTCCGGCACTGTCGACATTCCGACTGCGTCGGCGCCCAAAACCCGTGCCATGCGGATCTCTGCAGGTGTTTCGAAGCTTGGTCCGGAGAACCACATGTAGACGCCCTGCCCCAACGGGATGCCGCATTTTTTGGCCGCGCTGTGCATGCGCAACGCCAGTTCTGCGTCATAAGCGCTGGTCATGCCGACGAATCGCTTGTCGCTGTCGACACCGATAAGCGGGTTCATGCCGGAATAATTGATGTGGTCGGTGATCTGCATAACCGCGCCCGGCGGAAGCTCCTGCCGCAACGAGCCGGCGGAATTTGTCAGGATCAACTCCTCGATGCCGAGACCGGCAAGGACCTCGATGGGCACGCGCATGGCGTTTGCGTCGCCCTTTTCATAGTAGTGGACACGACCGGAGAGCATGATCACAGGCTTGCCGCCCAGCGAGCCCACGACGACTTCGCCGGCGTGGCCGGAGACACCGCTGACCGGGAAGCCCGGCAGATCGCCATAAGCAATCCGCACGACATCATCCAGCTCCTCCACGAGGGCTCCGAGGCCGGAACCAAGGATGATACCGGTACGCGGTGTCTGGCCACCCAGCCGGTCGCGCAAGAGACTGATAAGGGCGCCGGTCATCCGAGGATATCGGTCTCGAAGCTGAAGGGTAGGAGCTCCTCCATCGTCATGGTCTTCTGGACGCCGGCCTCGTCGCAGAGGTAGATTTTCGTCCCCTTGCCGGCAAACTCGGCGATCTTCTGGCGGCAACCGCCACAGGGCGGGCAGAGCGCAAGTTTCTCGGCAATCACCGCCATCTCGACGATCTTTCTGCCTCCGCCCATGATCATCATGCTGATCGCAGTCGGCTCGGCGCACCAGCCTTGAGGAAAGGAGATGTTCTCGATGTTGGCGCCGGCATAGACCTTTCCGTCATCGGCACGGATGGCGGCGCCGACCGGGAACTTCGAATAGGGCACATGAGCGTGGGTCATGGCCGCGCGGGCGGCTTCAAACAGATCGTGCGACATTCTATCGCTCCTTGGTATAGGGCACGCCACCGGCCTTCGGCGGGCGGGCGACGCCAATGAAGCCTGCAAGCAGGATGCAGGTGAGGATGTAGGGCAAGGCCTGGAAAATCTGTACCGGCACCTGGCCGATCAGCGGCACGGACTTGCCCTGCATGAAGTTGGCGAAAGCATCGAGGAAGCCGAACAGCAGGCAGGCAAACATGACAGGCACAGGCTTCCACTTGGCGAAGATCAATGCGGCCAGAGCGATGTAACCCTTGCCGGCCGACATGTCCTTGATGAAGGCTGCGGACTGGGCAATCGACAGATAGGTGCCGGAAAAGCCGCAGAGAATGCCGGCGCAGATGACAGCACGGTAGCGCAGCCAACTCACCGAAATGCCGGCCGTATCGACGGCACCGGGATTTTCACCGACGGCGCGCAGCCGCAATCCGAACCGGGTGCGATAGAGGATCCACCACGAGACCGGCACGGCCACGAAGGCGAGGTAGGTCAGGCTGTTATTGCCGGACAGGACGTCAGCATAGAGCGGGCCTATCACCGGGACGCTGCGGATCTGATCGGCACCGGGCAGGATGATCGGCGAGAAACGGCCATCGCCGGAAACCTGCGGCGTACGCCCGCCCTGGCCGAACCACGCCTGGCCGAGAACGATGGTAATACCTGCGACAAAGAAGTTGAGGGCGACGCCCGACACGATCTGATTGCCCCGGTTGGTGATCGAGGCAAAGCCGTGCACGAGACTAAGCGCGACCGAGGCGGTGATGCCGCCGGCCAGGCCGGCCCAGGCCGAGCCGGTAAGATAGGCAATGCAAGCGGCCGCAAAGGCAGAGGCCAGCATCTTTCCCTCAAGCCCGATATCGAACACGCCGGCCCGTTCGGAGAAAAGACCTGCCAGTGCCGTGAAGATCAGGGGAACCGAGAGACGGACAGTGGACCCGATGATGCTGATGAGGACGTCGTAATAATCCATGATGCTATCCTCCCGTCCTGGCGATTTTTTGATAGATGCGCACCAGCGCCGGGCGGAACATGTATTCCAGCGCACCGGCAAACAGGATGACGAGACCCTGGATGACCAGGATCATTTCGCGTGTGATGTTCGGCATGTCGAAAGAAAGCGCATCTCCACCCTGGTAGAGGATGCCGAACAGCAGGGCTGCGAGGATAATGCCGACGGGATGATTGCGCCCCATCAGCGACACGGCAATACCGACGAAGCCGGCGCCACCGACGAACTCGACCTGCAGGCGGGCGGAAGCTCCCATCACTGGGTTTAGCGCCATCATGCCGGCGAGACCGCCCGAGATTAGCATGGCGATGATGACCGTACGGGCATAGGGAATGCCGGCGTAGATGGCAGCCGACGGGCTGATGCCGAGGGTCCGCATCTCGTAGCCAAGCTTTGTGCGCCAGATCAGCAGCCAGACGAGAAAGCACATCACCAGTGCGATCAGGAAGGAGACGTTGAAGGGTGCCGCGCCGATGGTCGAGCCGAACATCTCGATCAGCCATCCGAGCTTCGGTAACTGTCCCCCTTCGAGGAAGGTGCGCGTTTCCGGCGCCATCTTTCCGGGCACGATAAGAATATGCGCGAGCAGATAGACCATAAGCGCCGAACAGATGTAGTTGAACATGATGGTCGTGATGACGATGTGGCTGCCACGCTTGGCCTGCAGCCAGGCAGGAATGAGGGCCCAGGCTGCGCCGAAAATTGCAGCACCCACCACCGCGAACGGCATGGTTACGTACCACGGCACATAGCGGTCGAGCGCCAGTGCCACCAGCGCACAGCCAAGGCCGCCGAAATAGGCCTGACCCTCGGAGCCGATATTGAACAAGCCGGTGTGGACAGCGACGGCGACGGACAGCCCTGTGAAAATGAAGCTGGTCGCATAGAAAAGCGTGAAACCGATGCCCTCGCCGTTTCCAAGCGCGCCCTGGAGCAGCAGCACAAGGGCTTGTACAGGGTCTTCGCCGATGATCCAAACCACAATCCCGGAAATCAGGAAGGCGAGCAACAGGTTCATGACTGGAATCAACCCGTAGGTGATCCAACTGGGGAGGCGGACGGATGCAGTACTCATTCAGGCCTCACGCGGCAATACCGGCCATCATCAGGCCGAGGGTCTGTTCACCGGCATCAGCCGTCTTCTCGCCGACCACATGGCCGGCGAACATCACCAGGATACGATCCGACAGTGCGCGGACTTCATCCAGTTCTACCGAGACCAGCAAGACGCCCTTGCCCGCATCGCGCATCTCGATGATGCGGCGATGGATGAACTCGATGGCGCCGATATCGACGCCACGTGTCGGTTGGCCGATCAGGAGCATCTTCGGATCACGCTCGATCTCGCGAGCAACCACGATCTTCTGCTGGTTGCCGCCGGAGAAATTGGCGGTGCGCAGCCGGGGATTTGGCGGTCGGATGTCGTATTTCTCAATCTTCAGCGCCGCGTCCTTGCGGATCGCCTCGAGGTTCATGAATGGACCGGTGCTGTAGGCCGGGTCCCGATGATACCCCAGGATGGAATTCTGGTACTCCTCGAACGGCAGCACCAGGCCCATGTGATGGCGGTCTTCCGGAATATGCGCCAGTCCCAATGCCCTAAGATGGGCCGGGTCGACCTTGTCGATGGTCTTGCCATGCAGCAGGATTTCGCCCGAAGTCGGCTTGCGTATCCCCGCCAGCGCCTCCAGCAACTCCGACTGGCCGTTGCCGGCCACACCAGCGATACCGACGATCTCACCGGCACGGACATCGAATGAAACATTGTCGACCATGGTAACGCCACGACCGTCCTTGACCGTGAGATTGCGCACCGACATGACGATCTCGCCCGGATTGGCGGCGCCTTTCTCTACCCGCAGGAGGACGCGGCGGCCGACCATCAGTTCAGCCAGCTCCTCGACGGTGGTGTCGGCAGTCGTGCGCGTCGCAACCATCTCGCCGCGACGCATGACCGACACCGTATCAGTGATCGCCATGATCTCTCGCAGCTTATGGGTGATCAGAAGCACCGTCTTACCCTGGTCGCGCAGGACGCGGAGAATTCTAAACAGGTGGTCAGCCTCTGCCGGCGTCAGAACACCGGTCGGCTCGTCGAGAATGAGGATCTCGGCACCGCGATACATGGCCTTGAGGATCTCGACGCGCTGCTGCAGCCCGACGGGGAGCTCCTCGATCAGCGCATCCGGATCGACATCAAGGCCATAGTCCGTCTCCAGCCGCTTCAATTCGGCGCGCGACGCTGCCACGCCCTTGGCAAGCAAGGCGCCGCCCTCGGCGCCGAGCATGACGTTCTCGAGGACCGTAAAATTTTCGACCAGCATGAAATGCTGATGCACCATTCCGATGCCGACATCGATGGCGGCTTGGCTGTCGCGGATGGTGACCGATTTGCCGTTGACACGGATCTCGCCGCTATCGGCTTGATAGAATCCGTATAGGATCGACATGAGCGTCGATTTCCCTGCCCCGTTTTCGCCGATGATCCCGTGGATGGTGCCCTTGGCGACGGTCAGGTCTATGTTTTTATTGGCGTGTACGGCACCGAACTTCTTGTCGATACCCACAAGCTCGATGGCAGGCGGTTGGCTCACTATACTGCTCCAGAAACGGCACGTCCGGATATGAAAAGGGCGTATGGCGGCTCGCCATACGCCCTTCCGTCAACTCATTTCGGGCAGGTGTTGTCGGCCGTGTAGTCGTGAACGGTGACCTTGCCGGATACGACATCGGCCTTGGCCTTGTCGACGGCAGCCAGCATTTCAGCGGTTACCAGCGGCTTGTTGTTGTCATCCATGGCAACGGCGACGCCGTCTTCCTTCAGGCCAAGATGCTGGGCACCGGGCGTGAACTTGCCGTTCTTGGAGTCCATGAAGGCGTCGTAGACTGCAAGATCGACGCGCTTAACGACCGATGTCAGAACCGAACCGGGATGCAGGTAGTTCTGGTTCGAGTCGACGCCGATCGAAAGCTTCTTGTTGTCGGCAGCCGTCTGCAGGACGCCGAGACCGGTGGCACCGGCAGCCGCGTAGACCACGTCCGCACCCTGATCGATCTGGTTCTTGGTCAGTTCGCCGCCGCGCACCGGATCGTTCCAGGCTGCGCCTGTCGTGCCGGTCATGTTCTGCAACACTTCGATCTTCGGATTGGTCGCACGCGCGCCCTGCTCGTAGCCACATTCGAACTTGCGAATCAGCGGAATATCCATGCCGCCGATGAAGCCGATCTTGCCTGTCTTCGAAGACATGGCAGCCATGACGCCGGCAAGGTACGAGCCTTCATTTTCCTTGTACATAACTGAACGGACGTTCGGCAGGTCGACCTGGTCGTCGATCAGGACGAACTGGGTCTTTGGAAATTCTGCGCCGACCTTCTGCAGTGCCGATGACCAGGCAAAGGAAACTGCGATAACCGGATTGAAGCCCTTGCTGGCAAAGTTGCGCAATGCCTGTTCACCCTGCGTATCGCCGCTTGGCTCGAAGTCACGGTAAGCGATGCCGGTTTCCTTCTTGAACTTCTCGGCGCCATTGTAGGCCGCTTCATTGAAGGATTTATCGAACTTGCCGCCTGTGCCATAAACGATTGCCGGCTTGATATCCGCAGCGAGAGCCGACGCCGACATCGCGGCCAAGGCAAAAAGGGTCAAAACAGATTTTTTCATTAGCGCAGCCCTGTTGTTGCTATGATGGGGTCCTCCCGCAAGCCCGTTTTCCGGGACATGTCTGCGGAACCGCCGACCTCCCCCGAGGCCTGGCTTGGGCGCATCCTTGCATGCTGACATCTAAAATTCATCAGAAATTTTTCAGTTGGTAAAGATTTGTGAGAACTGCCGAAAAGGCAGCTTGGCTGGCTGATTTTTGACCGCAGAGGACGCTAATATGCGGCTTTTCTAGTCATTGGGATGCTATTCCACGCCAAACGCGCTGGACCATAGCCTTCGATATACCATCCATGAAACGAGGATTTTGGCCTTATCGGGCTTACTCTGGACGGCTTAAGCCAAATACCGGCCCGTGGCCGGGACCCGCCTGTAGCCCACCATCCACAGCAGCAACGATGCCGCGAGGAGCACGGCAAAGGCCGGCTGCGACAAAGACCACTCTACGGCTGGCAGATAGAATTTTCCACCGCCGTCCCCGGCCGGCATTGCCGATTGCAGCTGCTCGAAGGTGGAAGGGCTGAAGCTCTTCCAGAGATCGGCGAAGGATGTGATGACTAGGGACGAGGAGGCGACCGAGCGGATGGAATCGATCGTTCCTGCGATCGTTGCCATGACCAGGCAGACGAGGCTTCCCAAGCGCAACAGAAAAAGCATTCGATTCCTCCAATGGCCCGGATCCAGCGGTCAATGGCCTACTGCCTCCGACTTGGCCACCCCCTGCCATGGATATGTCAGAGCCGCTATCTGCGCAATATGCATTGGAGGACGGTTTGTGCAGAGAAGTCGAAAATACTCTTGCTTAAGGGGTTGATCCCCGCGCGTTCCTCGGTATATATCGCGCCGTTCCCACGATTGCTCCTTTACCGGATGCGAAGTGCAGATGGACAGGTGGCCGAGTGGTTTAAGGCGCACGCCTGGAACGCGTGTGTGCGTGAAAGCGTACCGTGGGTTCGAATCCCACCTTGTCCGCCATCCCTTCGATTGATGGCATTGTCGATACCCGGTGAGGTGCGAGCTGCCGGGGGCGACATCGGAGACTGACATGGCCGCGCGCGACCGCTTTTCAAAAAAGCTCATCTGTCCTCAATGCGGACATTCCGGTTTTGCCGAAGCATCCGAGGACGACGACCGCAACCGGAAAACCCCTGGTTTTGCGATCGATGTGATGCCGCGTGGCTTCTACGAGCAACGTGCCTCGAAATTTCAGGAAAGCTCGATCATCCGCTGCCATTGCGGCCGCAAATTCCCTTTCCGCGCCATCACGGAGCCAGCTCACAATTGATGGAAGCCCAGCGTCGTTCACACACTCCGTAGGGGTACGCGGCCTATCCCAGCAGAACAAATGTCGGACTGTTGTCTTTCAATTGTACCCCTGTCGCCTGCATGCGGAAAGCTTCCTCGATCAACCAGACCAGCTTGTGGGCCGCTTCCCCGAAAGACAGACCGCCGGGCCGGATGTTAGAGACGCAGTTGCGGTCGGCATCGCTCTTTCCGACGCGCGGATCGAAGGTCAGATAGGCGCCGATGCTGTCGGGAGACGACAAGCCAGGCCGCTCGCCGATCAGCATCAGCACGCAGCGGACACCGAGCGCCACCCCGACCTCGTCGCCAAGAGCAACGCGGGCATTGCGCGCGATGGCAACCGGCGAGACCGTCAGCTGTTTGACGCGCAATATCGGCGACAATGCCCTCAGCAAAGGTTCGACATTGCGGTGGATGGCAGTGGCTGACAAACCATCGCCGATGACGATGCCGATATCCGCGCCTTCTTGCCGATCGGCGAAAAGGATGGCCCGACTCTCGTCTGCAAGCCGCCGTCCGAGGTGCGGCCGCCGCAGATAACTTTCGCGGCTGGGCGCAGCACTTTCCACGAGCAACGGCTCGAGCCCCATCGACTTGACAATGGCCGCTACGGCATCGGCGTCGAATGCCAGATGCACCGCGTCCTTTGCCTGTGCATGGGCCAGACCGAAATTCAGAACTTCCGATGTCGGCAACGACGCGCCGGCGCGGCCGAGCGCTATGCGGGCGGTGGTGTGGCTCTTCAGCCCGGCCCAACCATCGATGTTGGCAAGCGAGGCGCGACGTCCGGCCGGGATGTCACCATTGCTCATGCTGCCGCTCCCATCATCGTATCTTCGGCAAGCGACATCAACGCGTTGTTCGAAGCGCTTTGCGACAGAAGCCGGCCATCGGCATCGCTGATACCGCTGCTTTGCAGCCATGACTCGAATTCAGGAGCCCGTTTGAGGCCCAGAAGTTCGCGTACATAAAGCTGATCGTGAAACGACGTCGACTGATAGTTCAACATGATATCGTCGGCACCGGGAACACCGATGACGAAATTTACGCCGGCCGTCGCCAGCAGGGTCAGCAGCGTGTCCATGTCGTCCTGGTCGGCATCTGCGTGGTTGGTGTAGCAGATGTCGGCACCGATCGGCAGGCCCATCAACTTGCCGCAGAAATGATCTTCCAGCCCCGCGCGAATGATCTGCTTTCCGTTGTAGAGATATTCCGGGCCGATAAAACCGACCACCGTGTTGACCAGAAGTGGCTCGAACTGCCGGCAGACGGCATAGGCGCGGGCCTCCATCGTCTGCTGGTCGACGCCGAAATGGGCATCCGCAGACAAAGCCGACCCCTGGCCGGTCTCAAAGTACATGCAATTGTTGCCGACAGTGCCTCGGTTCAGGGATCGCCCGGCGTCCAGTCCCTCCTGCAGCACTTTAAGATCTATGCCGAACGAGCTGTTGGCCTTCTGGCTACCGGCCACCGACTGGAAGATCAGGTCGACCGGCGCGCCGGCATTGATCATCTCTATCGAAGAGGTCACATGCGTCAGGACGCAGGTCTGCGTCGGGATCGAGAAGCGCTCGATCAACTCGTCGAGCATCCGCAGGATGCCGGAGAGGACTGCGGGATTGTCGCTGGCGGGATTGATACCGATCACGGCATCGCCACAGCCGTAGAGGAGCCCGTCGATGGTCGAGGCGAGGATGCCTTTGAGGTCATCTGTCGGGTGATTGGGCTGCAGGCGCACTGCCATCCTGCCGGGAAGTCCCAGCGTATTGCGGAAGGCCGTCGGCGTGTTGCATTTCTTGGCGGCGAGAATCAGATCCTGATTGCGCATCAGCTTCGAGACTGCCGCTGCCATCTCCGGTGTCACGGCAGGCGCGATGGCCTTCAAGGCTGCCGGTGTCGCCTGTTCGGACAGGAGCCAGTTTCTGAAATCGCCCACCGTTAGGCTGGCGATCGGTCGAAAGGCATCGGCATCATGGCTGTCGATAATCAGCCGCGTGATCTCGTCATTCTCATAAGGAATGACGGCCTCGTTCAGGAAGATGGGGAGCGGCAGGTCGGCGAGGCACATCTTGGCAGCGAAGCGCTGGACATCCGACTGAGCCGCGATCCCCGCAAGAGCATCACCAGATCGAGCAGGCGAGGCCACGGCCAGGACATCCTTCAGACCGTCGAACCGAAAGCGCTGGCCGCCGGCCGTCATCGTATAAGCCATAAGTTCGCGCCCCGGACTTCTATCAAGATTAAGGCCGACAGTAGCGTCCACCCTAGGCCAAGGGAAAGACTGCCATATGCGGGGCTGATATGCATAAAATGTAGAGCCGCTGTAATCTGGACCCCAATATGCCTATTTAGAGGGCATCAGATCTAAAACAATTCAGAAATGCGTCACCCGCATCTTGCGGGTCAGCCATTCATTTGCGGCCGATCAGTCGCAGCCTTCTTGCCAGCCGGGCAAAGTCGCTTTGCAGAACGGGCGGAACCACGTCGGTGGGCTTCGGCGCCTTGCCGATGATCTGCCGGCGTCCCTTGGCGGAAAAGGGCTGGGCGAGTTGGGCACGAAATCCCTTGGCGACCTTGCCACTGATGCCGATATCAACGGACGACGGGCGGGGCGGATTATAGTAGGTGCCGAAGATCTGGTCCCAGAGAACAAGGTTTTCGCCGTAATTCGTGTTGCCTTCGGCGAGCAGCCTGGAATGGTGCCAGCGGTGAAGGCGCGGCGTGCTGAGTATCCAGTCGAGCGGACCGGTTCTGACATCGATGTTGCAATGGGTCAGCAGCCCGACAAAGGCGGTGACCGCACCGATCCACAGGAAGACAGGCAGCGGCGCGCCGAGCAGGTAGAGCGGGATCTGGCTGAGCGCGATTTTCAGCAGTGAATCGATGAAGTGAAAACGGCCGGTGTTGATGACCCAGAGGCGCTCGACGCTGTGGTGCAGCGCGTGGAAACGCCAGAGCGACAGGTTTTCGTGGGCAACCCGGTGGGCGATGTAGAGGCCGAATTCGGCGACGATCAGCCCGAGAATAACCTGCAGAAACAATGGTGCATTATGGGGCCAGAGAAACGTCGGCGGACTGAACAAAGGCTGGGCGACGGTGGCGACGGCCATTGGAAAGGAGGTGCCGATGGCTGCAACGATCTGGACGCCACCCTTGTTGAGCAGCGTATGGGCGAAATCGTTGAAAGTCTCGCCGTCCCGACGCAGCCAGGTCTGCTCGTAGGGCATCAAGCGTTCGGAAAGACTGATGAGAATAACGACCGTCAGATAAACGACGTTGAACCATAACAGCGGAACCGAGGTCTTGAAGGCGAAATAGGAGCCGATCAGACCGCCGATGAAAAAGGACGGCCACAGCAGGCTGGAGATCGTCGTATAGATCAAGCCATGGGCTTTTCGGTCCATCTCGGTCGCGGCAGTCTCGGGCGCAAATGTCATCTTTTCATCGTCCTCGGTCCTGCATCGCTTGCGATCAATTCCTATACCGAAGAAATCCCATTTTCAAAGGCCGCACCCTCACGCCAAGCCGATCTAACACATTTTTGATCGACGCCCGATGTGCGAAAGCCACGACTCTCCCGGCGAGGTAGCACCTGGGTTTTCTGACCGGCACCAGAGGCTGCCAATTATCTACCGAGTTCGCGCGGGGCAATCTTCGAGCGGGCCGTGAAAATCAGCACCAGAAGCGTCATCGCGTATGGCAGGATCGAAAAGACCTCGTTCGGCAGGAAACCCATACCGCTCTGGGCCCTGAGGCCAAGGCTATCGAAGAAGGCAAACAGGAATGCACCGAGAACGGCGCCAACTGGCGACCAGCGGCCGATGATCACGACTGCCAGGGCGACATAGCCTCGGCCGTTGGTGAGGCCATCGTTGAAAGAGCCGAGAAAGCCGATGGTGATCGCTGCGCCACCGAGCCCCATGAGGGCGGCACCGACGATGATGGCAACCATTCGCACGCGATCGGTATCGATGCCGCGAACAGCGGAAGCAGCCGCCCCGTCGCCGACAGCTCGCAGGACGAGGCCGACGCGCGTGAAATTCATCAGCCATATGGCAGCTATGAGAAGGACCAGTGCAGCGTAGGTTATGAGGTTCTGCTTGAACAGGATGGGGCCGATAAAGGGCAGGTCGCTGAGGAAAGGTATGGTGATATTGGGCGCCAGCGGCACGAACATCATGCTCTGGCCTGAAGGCTGCCAAAGCTGGAACAGAAATGAAGTGAGCCCGGAGCCTATCAGCGAAATCGCGATCCCGGTGATGATCTGGTTGGCCCCACCTTTGACCACGGACAAGGCGATCACCGACCCGTAGAGGGTGCCCGTAATAACGGCTCCCAGCAGCCCGCCCTGCCAGCCGGCGATACTGGCGCAGACCACCGCGCTGAAGGCGCCGGCAGTCATGATGCCATCGATGCCAAGATTGATCGTGCCGCTTCGTTCAGTAATCATCTCGCCGAGCGCCGCGAGGAAGATCGGCGTCGCCAGCCGAAGGGTGCCGCCAAGGACGATTTGCCAGAAGACCAGATCGGACCAGCTCATGGATTGGCTCCTGCGGCTTCGGACGCCGGTTTCTTTTCCATGGGTGGCGCTGCGCTCGCTGTACGGACATTTTTACCAACTGCGAGGGTCACGGCCAGCAGGACAAAACCTTGGGCGACGATGGCAATCGCCGCCGGCACCGACGTGCCAATCTGCATGCCCTGCGCGCCCGTCGATAAAGCGCCGAAGAGGATTGCCGCAACGACGATGCCGAGTGGATTGAGGCCACCAAGGACGGCCACGAGAATACCGGAAAATCCGAGCCCGCCATCGACGCTTGGATACAGTGTGTGGGCGACGCCCGCCACCTGGATCCAGCCGGCAAGCCCGGCGGCAGCGCCCGAAAACAGCATCGGCCTGACCACGGCCCTTGCCGGCGATAGGCCGAGGCGCGCGGCGAGGTGTGGTCGGCTGGCGAAGAGGGAATAGACAAGGCCGGAACGCGTTCGGGTCCAGAACCACAGGGCGACCGCCAGAACCAGAACGGCCAAAACGCCGAGGTGCAGCCGCGTGCCATCGACAAGAGTCCCGATCAGCGCATTGTCCGGCAACGCATCGCTGCGCGGTGTCGCGGTCTGCATCGATGAACGCAACGGCCCTTTCAGCACCCAGACAAGCCCATAGCCTGCAATGTAATTCAACAGCAGTGTCGACAGGATTTCGTTGACGTGCATGTAGGCGCGCAAGAGAGCGGGCAACAGGGCAAAAAGCAAACCTCCAGCCATGCCGGACAGGCAGCCCAGGATCAAAAGCACGGGCGCACTTGCACCGGCATTGGCTTGGATGACCGCCGTGGAGAGTGCCGCGCCTGCCACCAGTTGGCCCTGCGAGCCGATGGTGAACAAGCCGGATCGGAGCGCCGGCATGACGCCGAGGGCGACGATGGCAAGCGGCGTCGCCGTCACCAGCGTTTCGGCAAGGACATAGGGTTCGCCGAAAGCCCCACTGAAGAGGGCCGCGATCGCATCGAGCGGATTGGCACCGGCGAGCGCAATCAACAGCGCCAGGGCAACCGCGACCAGCACGATAGCAAGGATCGCCCTCTTTTGAAGCGTTGTCGGTTTCAGCAGTTGCGAGATCATTGGTAAAGGCCCGGATCGGGTTCCCATCCGGTCAGCACGTGGCGCCCGATCTCGGCATATTTCCAGGATACCGGGTCGTGCAGGGACAGGATGCGGGCATTGCGCCAATGGCGATCGAAACCATTTTTGCGGCCTGCGGCACGCGTCCCCATCAGCGTGAAGATTTCTGATGTTGCCTCGAGTGCCGCCTTGTTGGCGGCGGCCTTTGCCGCATAGACCGGGATGGCAAGTTCCGTCCGGCTGACCTCCCCGCGCTCGAAGGCATCTAGCAGATCGGCCGCCATCAGCATAAGTGCGTAGGCTGCAGAGAGGCCTGCAGTCAATTCGCCCATGATCTTGCGCGTGTGCGGATCGTCGGCAGCATTGTCGACGCCGGCCGATGGCCACGGGCGACTGCTTGAGGCCACAAAGCCCGCCGCCTCGCGCAAGGCGGCAATCCCAACTCCGATCATGATGGCTGCAAAGCCGACCTGATAGCGAAGCGATGCGTGGGGAGGCGAAAACAGGCCGGGAATGGTAGCGTTCCAAAGAGGGTCAGTCTTGACGTTGTCGAAGGTGATCGTGCCCGAATCGGTGCCGCGCTGGCCGAGGGCATCCCAATCGCGGTGGATGGTAATGCCCGGAGCCGTTGGCGGGATCAGGTTGAGCTGCATGCCGGCCAGAGGATTGGCGGCAACGCCCGGAGCTGCCGCATTGTAGGCCCAGGTTGCGATGTAGTCGGCTCCAGCCGCGCCAGTCGTGTATATCTTGCGTCCGTGAACGATAAATCCGCCGTCGGTCGCTGGCGTTGCCGTCGTTGTCATGGGGTCGTCGACCTTGCGGCCGGCCTCCGCCACGGCAAGCCCGATGATGGCGTTATCCTCGACGATGGCGCGTGACAGGCGTGGCTTCAGATCCGCCGGGCAATAGGTCAGGATTTCGCGGACGATCTCGTCATGCACCTTGTAGATTTGGGCGACTGCGGAATCGGCGATGGCGATACGCAACTGCGCCTCCATGGAGACGCGATGGGGCATGGCGCGTCCCCCGAAAGCGACGGGGACGACGGATTTCAAAAATCCCGAACGTTTCAAGGCTGCGATGGATTTTGTCGGGTACCGACCTACCCGGTCGGTTTCGGCAGCCAAGGGTGCGATCTCGTCGTCCAGCACCGTCTGCAGGGTAAGAAGGTCGGAGATGTATTCCGCCGCGATGCCGTTTGGCGGAAAGGCGGCGCCGAGCAGCGGCGGGAGATTTGTGGGTGCTTTTTGCATACGGCGCCTCAGACCTCCACAGCCTGGAAGCCGACGGCATCCATCATCCTGTGAACCTCGTGAGCATGGCTTGGGCAACGGCAGCATACCATGCCGCCCTCGAGACCCAGGACCAGATCTGTGAACGTCTGCGTTTTGGTTTCGACCAGGCCGCGCTCGGTCAGCCCCAGATCTGGAACGCCGACAAGACCGATAAACGACATGATCAGGAACGGGGCCTGCATCGTGCAGCCGATGGTGCGCGTTGCCGCGTCGCAGGCGAGTGACTGGTCCCGTACCTTCTCCCACGGCTGGTCGCTCATGCAGCCGGCCACCGCCAGCGGCACGCTGGCCAGGACCTGGCCCTCGGCAACTGTTACGTAGCCGCCGCCGATCCGCTCGATGGCGCGTGTCGCCAGCTCCATCTCCTCGTCGGAGGTGCCTACAATCACGAGATTCTGGTTTTCGCAATTGGTAGTGGCGGCAATCGCGCCCCGCTTGAGGCCAAACCCCTTGACGAAACCGACGCCGACCGTCTCGGTGGCGTGGTGGCGGTCGACAATGGCGACTTTCAGGATATCCCGCTCGACATCGCACTGGACGATGCCGTCGATCACATCAAGCTCCGCGTGAAAGGCACGCTTGAAGTAGCCGTCGTACATTTCCATGGCCTGCACCCAGGCCTTGTCGCCCTTTGCTTCCGTCGCAAAGGATTGGGCATCGATATCCGGATGCAGGTAGACAGTGTTGCGCGTGAAAGCCGGCACCGGGTCGGTATTTTCGAAAAGCGGCTGACCGTCGCGAGCCACGATCTTGCCGCCGACGATCACGAGATGAGGCCGTGCTTCGGCGAGATCGGCGACGAGTTGGATATCGGCGAGGCGACTGGGCGTGATCGACCCCAGCAGGTGATCGAGGCGGTAATAGGAAGCGGCAGACAGGGTGGCCATGCGCCACGCCTTCAGCGGCTCGACGCCGCAGGCAATCGCCTGGCGAACGTGATGGTCGATATGTCCCTCACGATCGAGGTCCTCGACCAGCTTGTCGTCGGCGCAGAACGAAATGTGGAAGAGCCCGTCCTTCAGGGCCGGGATATCGGCGAAGACGTGGGGAACGTTGTCGTTCATGCTGCCGGCCATGACGGTCAGCATGGTGCCGAGGCGCAGGCGCTCGACGACATCCTTGGTCATATGGGCGTTGTGGTCGTCGCTGACGCCGCCGGCGAGATAGCTCCACAGGGGCTCGTTTTCCAGCAGTGCCGTATGGCCGGTGATGCGCTTGCCGGCGGTAATCGCTGCAACGGCCTTCCGCGCGGAACTCTCATCGAGATTGAACGGATTGGATTCGCCGAGCGTTGCCGCATCCGGACGCTGGACGCGGGCGGCGATCTGCTCCGTCGTCAGATGAGCGCCGCCAAGCTCGAGATCGGGCGCCTGCGGCACCTTGTGGGAGACTTGGCGGAGGATCCGCAGCGGCGTGCTGGTCTCGCCCATGAAGTCGAGGCCTTCCTCGCCCAGCACATTGGCAATACAATTGGCATCGGCCAGGACCAGCGTCGTGCCACGCGGCACCGACAGGCGGGCCAGCTCGCCCGGCACCAACTTGGTATACTCTATGTGCAGATGCGTATCGATAAAGGTCGGCGCGACGAAATACCCTGATGCATCAACGATCTCGTCGGCGTCGAAATAGCCGACCGGCGTCACAGCGGCGATGTGACGGCCGGAAATGACGACGTCGCGCTCCATGACTTCGCCAATATGCAGCGCCAGCACCTTGCCGCCCCGAATAATCATGTCCGGCCTTTCCTTGCCGGCGGCGACAAGGCGCATCCTCATCAGCTCGGCAACAGTCGGGGCAAGGCCAGCTCCGGTCGCCGGAAAATCGATCTTCACATCACTCATAGGGCGGTCTCCAGAGTTTTATTATCGATCATCGCCTGCCCGAGCGCAGTCATGTCCACCTGAGTGTCGAGATCGAATTCGGCGGTGACGCGGCCATTGGCAAGCACGATCATGCGATGGCCCATTTCCAGAAGCTCATCGAGATCGGCCGAAATCACGACGACAGCGGCACCTTCGGCTGCGGCCTTGACGATTGCCGTCCGGATCGACGCGGCGGCGGCAAGATCGAGCCCCTGCGTCGGGCCGTGGGCGATGATGATGCCCGGCTTGCACTCGAGTTCGCGTCCAACCAGCAATTTCTGCAGATTGCCGCCAGACAGCCCTCCCGATGCGAGATCCGGATTGGGCGGCTGGACGTTGAAATCCGCAATAATGGCCTCACCAAGCGCACGCTCGGCAGCGCGGTTGCGCATCGCAAAGCGGCGGAAGCCGGGCTGCCCGAGGCGGAACAGACTGGCATTTTCAGAATTCGCCAGATCGGGCGCAACGCCTTCCAGACGGTCTTCCGGAATGTAGGCAAGCCCAGATGCCGCAGCACGCGCGGCATCGCCGGTGGTGTCCGTGCCATCGAGGCGGATTGTCCCGGCATCGGGTTTTCGCAACCCGGCAAGGCATTGCGCCAATGCCGGCTGCATTGCCCCCGAGACGCCGGCAACCGCCAGGACTTCACCCTGGCGCACTGAAAAAGAGAGCTCGGTCAGGATAGGCTGGCTCTCTCCCCTGACGCCGAGACCCGAGACTTCAAGGCGCTTCCAGTCCGATGTCACAGGCCTACGTGCCGGAGGACGACGATCTCGATCGCCTACCATCAGTCGGGCGATCGCATCGGAATTCAGCCCTGCGGTGACGCCGTCGAGAACGACCCTTCCGGCGCGCAGCACGGTGATATGGTCGGCGCCTTCCATCACCTCCGAGATCCGGTGGGTCACCAGGCCAATCGTCGTTCCACCTGAACAGAGACGACGGATGGTGGCAATGAGTTGCCTGACCTCCACGGGACCGAGAGAAGATGTCGGCTCGTCGAGCAACAGTATCTTTGCCCCGCCGGCAACGGCAGAGACGATCTCTCCCATCTGCCGCTCGGCAAGGCTCAATGACTCGACCGAGACAGTGAGATTGAGCGAGACGCCCATTTCCTCGGCTGCACGCCCAAGCGCGTAAGCGGCCGACTTTCGCTGCAGACGCCAGCCCTTTTCGGCCAGCAGATGGTTTTCAACGATCGTCAATGTCGGAATGAAAGACAGGTTCTGCGGCACGAACGCAATGCCCGCACCGACCGCCTCCCGCCGCGACCATGTGGCAACCGGCACACCATTGCTGATGATAGCTGCCTGGTCTGCCGGAAGGATGCCCGCGATGATCTTGGCAAGGGTAGATTTGCCTGCCCCGTTTTCGCCAACAATCGCCGAAACCTCGCCACGCCGGAGCGTGATCGAGGCCTGGTCGAGCGCCGTCAGCGCGCCGAAGCGCTTGGTGACGGCGTTGGCTATGATCGGGGCAGAGGTCAAACGCATCGTTCCTACTGGAAGAAGTTCGGCAGCTTCACCTTGCCGGAGGCAAGATCGGCAACAAGCGCGTCTACCTGCTTGTTGAGGTCATCCGGCAGCTTTTCGCCGACGGCATTGATCTTCGTCATGACCAGACCCTTGTTGGCGATGCCGGAAACCAGGAATTTCTTTCCGAAAGTGCCTGCCTTGATGTCGTCGACATAGGTCTTGTAGGTCGGGTACATATCGAGCACGATGCTGGCGACATTGACCTTGGCGGCATTTCCGCCGGCTTCGCCGGTGACGCCGATGGTCACGGCCCCGTCCTGCACGGCGGCGGCAGCCACGCCATTGCCGATCCCGTCGCCGGACGTCCAGACGAGCTTTGCGCCTTGGGCGATCATGCCGCGGGTGACCTCGGCGGCCTTCTGCGCATCGTCGAACGAGCCAGTGTAGGTTTCGATCGTCTTTGCAGCCGGATTACCTTCCTTCAGTCCCTGCTTGAAGCCGTTATGCGACGCCTTGACGAAAGCGAGCTCCGGTCCGCCGACCGTTCCGACGGTCTCGACGCCGGCCATCTTGCCGGCAATGAAGCCTCCGAGATAACCCTGCTGGCCGAAGTCGTAAGTCCAGCCATCGGCATTCGGCAAAAGGCGATCGGCGAGATCGGGACCTCCAGAGGCGGCAAAATGCACCTTCGGGTAATCCTTGGCTATCTTCAGGATCGGCTCGGAGAGCTCGATGCCGTGGCCGATGATGAGGTCGTAGCCCTTCGCGGCGTATTGACGGATCACCGGCTCGGACTGGCTCGGATCGGCCATCGCTTCACGCAACTCGAACTTGATGTCGCCGCTCTTCTGCAGCTTCTCAGCCGCCTCGCGCGCCACCTGGTTGAACGAGCCATCATTGGCATGGCCCGGAACCAGCAACACGACTTTCAGCGGATCAGCAAAGGCGGTGGAGGCAAAAAGCCCGGAGACAGTCAGGGCTGCGGCGAGGCCGAGAGTGCGAAGGGAAATCATGAAGCGTTATCCTTTGGGAGGAGGGAGGATCGTGAGGCTGCAGGCTCGGAGGACGTGATCTGGATGCGCAAAGAGACTGGATCGAGAGACGGACCGTCGAAACGGTGACTGGTGCGATGTTTCTCGGCAATCGCCGCACCGCTTCGGATTTCGAAGCAGGGATCGAGGATCGGATCCTTGATCGACAGTTGCTCGCCCGGAATGCAGACGACCTCAAATGCTCCGTAGGCCTCTGGCATGGCGGTGCCGTGCAGCAGGCCGCGTCTCGATGCCGACAGCAGTGCCGCGCCGGAGAGGAAGCCAGCTGGCCGGCTCACTTGACGGCAATCCATGCCGACCGGGCAGATGGCATGAGTTACGACCCCATCGTCAGAGACACTGACCACCTCCACAGAACGCTCCATCCACGCGGGCGCTCCACCCCGGATGGTGAAAATATTACCTGCGCGGGCGATATCGATGGCGGCGAGATAGGTCGGCTCGTTCTTTACGCCCGACAATGTAAAATGCTGCGGCAGCGCCCTTGCCCATGCGGCAAGATCGAGTTCGGCCGCCTGCGCCTGTCCGCAGCTAAATGCCAGCAGGAAGCCGAATACCGCGCCGCGCGCTACCATGCGCTGAGATCCTTCAGCAGGCGGGCCTTTATGTCGGTATTGGCGAAGGAAGCATTGATGGAGGTTGCAGCCACGGCCCGGCAGGTTTCCTTGTCCCAGCCGTAGGCCGCCGCACAGCCAGCTATCTCATCCGGAAGATCTGTCGCCAGCAATGCGGGATCGTCGGTGTTGACAGAGACGGGGACGCCGGCCTTGCGCAGCCGTTCCAGCGGGTGGGCGCCAAGGTTGGGATAGAGCCCCAGTGTCAAGTTCGACGTGGGGCATACGCCCAGCGCGATCTGGCGGTCGACGAGGATCGTCATCAGTTCCGCATCTTCGATAGCGCGAACCCCGTGGTCGATACGGTCGGCTTCCAGCAGGAAAATGGCATCCCTGACGCCATCAGGGCCGCTGGATTCACCCGCATGCGCTGTGCGCTTCAGGCCGATCCTGCCGGCGAGCCGGAAAGCTTCGGCAAATTTCTCGCCGGTCCTGCCCGCCGCAGCCTCGTTGCCATCGACCGAAAGCGCTACGACCCGTGGGTGGCGCAAGCGGCCCAGTTCCTCGACCACTTCGATAGCCTCCGCCGCACTCTGCTGGCGCAGCAGGCTGATGCAGAGGCCGACGGGCGGCAGGCCATCCGCTTCAGCAGCAGCAAAGCCCGCGTCAAGCCCGTGGATCATGCCACCGAGGTTTCCCTGCCACGCACTCCAGTGGGTCGGATTGACAATGACATCGGCATATCCGGTGCCTGCATCCCGCATTCGCTCGCAAAAGGCGTAGGCCGCCCTCGCCAGCTGCTCCTGCGTACGGCAAAGGCCACAGATGAAATCGAGAAAGTCTAGAAAGTCGGAGAGGCCGTCGAACTTAAGCAGTTCGGCCTCGGGACGCGGTAGAGGCACGTTGTTTTCAGCGGCCAGACTGACAATCGTCGCCGTGTCAAAACAGCCTTCAAGATGAATGTGGATCTCTGCCTTGGGCAAAGTTCTGAAGTTCAGCGGCACGCGTGTTTCCGATGCGATGGATACTCTTGCGAGCAAGAGAATTTCACCGGTATACGTGCTGAACAAGAATTGATTTGCGCATGCACCGTGCGAAAAAACGCAACGCTCAGATCTGCGAGCCCGCCCGACTGGGCTGGCGGATAGAACGCAGGCTTTCGTCGACCAGATCGATCATCATCTGGGCCGCTGCCGAGGTTGGTCGATTGATCGGAGCACAGATGGCGAGAATCTCGTCTTCGATGTTGCGGTCCTCGATAGTGGCGAAAGCCAGCTCTCCGCGCACCAGCTCTCCGTAGACATCGAAAATGCTCAGCACAGCCATGGTTTGCCCCAGCTTGACCATAGACTTGATAAGGGCGATCGAGTTGGTGCTGACCATGCCGGCAAACTCGACCCCAAGGTCGACGAAAGCCTTGTCGATGAATTCGCGGATGCCAAGAGACTGGTCTGGCAAGACAAAGCCATACTGCAAGCAGTCAGCCAATCGGAGGCTTTGAGACAGCGCAAGCGGATGGTTTGCCGCCATGACCAGCCCGGGACGTGCATTTAGCAGCCGAACGGCATCCGACGCTATCCTGTGCGGCGGATTGAACAGCAGCGCGAAATCGAGTTCCTTGAGATTGAGCTTGCGCAGCAGTTCGTCTGTGCCGCCGATCAGTACGCTGACTTCAATAAGCGGATTGACGCTGTGGAGCTTCTTGATCACGTCCGGAAGAAGTGTATTGCCGAAGCACTCCATTGCCCCGATCGTGATGGAGCCGCGACGCTGGCCCTTGAGGTCACGCAATTGTCCCTCCGCACGCTCCTGTTCCCGCCGCCATCGCCGGATGTCGGCCAGCAAGCGCTCGCCTGCAGCCGTTGGCCGGATTCCTCGCGGCAGCCGCTCGAACAGTGGAAGTCCAATGTCTTCCTCGAGCCGGAGGATCTGCCGGTTGATCGCCGATGCAGAAAGGTTGAGACGTTCGGCGGCCCGTCTAAAAGAGCCTGCACGCGCCACGGCGTCCAGCAGCAACGCGGCCTGGGAGATAAGCTGCATGCGGATATCCCCTTCAGGAGCGTTGCGTTTATTCGCACGATAGCATCGAAAATGGGTTCTTGTCAGCCAGCGGACGATCACCGAAAGTATCTTCATCGTTCGTGAAGGAATATTGCATGACAGACCAAGCCTTCTGGGCAGCCAATGACGAGCGCCTGCTGCGGCATGCCTTTGCGGTTGCAAGCCGGGCCCGGAGCAATGGAAACCATCCGTTCGGGGCAATCCTCGCCGGGCCTGATGGCACGGTGCTGTTGGAACAGGAGAACGCCTTTAATCCGACGCAGGACATGACCGGCCATGCCGAGCGCGTTCTGATGACACGGGCGTCGCAGGCCTACCGGCCCCAGTTTCTGGCAGACTGCACGATGTATACCTCCGCCGAGCCCTGCGCCATGTGTTCCGGTGCAGCCTATTGGGCCGGCGTCGGCCGTGTCGTCTATGGCCTCAGCGAAAGTCAGCTGAAGGATATCACCGGAAACCATCCGGAAAACCCAACGCTTGATCTCCCTTGCCGCACCGTCTTTGCGGCCGGCCAGCGGAAAGTTGTGGTCGTCGGGCCTCTCCTTTGCGAGGAAGCCAGCGCATTGCACGACGGTGTCTGGTAGCATCAACTTTCGATAATGTCTGCCATGCAGCCTCTGGGCGCAGCCCTGCTGACCTGACGGGAGTTGCCTTGGTATCGAGCTCACTTGACATCGAAAGCCTGCAATCGCTCTATTCCGACCGCAGCTGCGCGCCTGAGGAAACGCTGCGCAGAATTGCGCCGCTGCTGCTGCGCTACGGCATCACCCGGCTTTCCAGGCTGACCGGCCTGGACAACATCGGCATTCCCGTCTGGAATGCAGTCTCACCCAATGCCCGCTCGATTGTCATCAACCAGGGCAAGGGCATCACGGATATTGATGCCAAGGTCTCGGCTGCCATGGAAGCATTGGAGCGAGCCATCGCCGGTATGCCGGACGTTAAGAAATCCGTGGGAAGCTGGAATTCGCTCACGGCTGCTGGCGCGTTGGCTGATCGGCTCGACGGTCTTGTTGCCACCGGACAAGCCGACATTGCGCCGGATGAGCCGGTAGAATGGATCGCCGGCGTCGATCTTCTGTCAGGAGAGCCAACCTATGTCCCTTACGAAGCGGCAGTGCTCGACCGAACCAAGTCGGGCCGGTTCTGGCAGTCATCGGACGGCCTTGCCTCCGGCAACACCGGTGATGAAGCCATGCTGCATGGATTGCTGGAAAGGATCGAACGCGATGCCTATGTTTTATGGCAAGTGACAAGCCGCGAGCGTCGCCATGGACGCTGCATCGCCGCCAGCGCCTTCCGCGACCCCGTCATTGCCGGCCTTGAGAGGCAGATCACCGAAGCCGGGCTGAAACTCGTCATGTTCGATATCACCAGCGACATCGGAATTCCCTGCTACTCGGCCCTTTTGGGCCCGGCAGACATCACGATGCGACGCCAGCCGCTTTATCGCGATGTCAGCCATGGCAGTGGCGCACACCCAGATCCGATCCGCGCTGCAATCAGGGCCATTACCGAAGCCGCGCAATCGCGCTTGACGTTTATCAGCGGCGCCCGCGACGATATCGATCCCGGTTGCTTTACCCAGCCCCTGCCGGTTGAAACGCTGGAGTGCTTTGCGATCGACCCTGCCTTGCGGCCAATCGAAGCTATAGCGGTATCGGGTGGTCCGGCAGTTTTGCTTTCCAGGTCACTCGACGGTCTGAGGCGGGCGGGGATAGGGAGAGCCGTTGCCGTTACTCTATCCAGCCCGGAAATGCCGGTAACCGTCGCCAAGATTTTCGTGCCGGAACTCGAAAATCCCGACGGCGCGCGAAAACGAAAATTCGGCGGAAGGGCAATTTCCCGCGTGCTGGGAGGAGCTTGACGCAGAACATGCCCTCTCTGACCTGCTTAGTCGCACAGAATGCTTTTCGCGTGGGAGGCCATGTCGTCTCCTTGTCGCCACCATTGCAGTGTTGAAACGCTCAACGGTCGCGTCGAAATCGCAACATTGAAAAGACGGCGATGGTCATTCGCTATCCTGTCAGCCCGGAGAGACCTCGTGGTCCGCTTGACGATCTTGATGGCAGCATTTGCCGCATGCGTACCCGCCCAAGCCTTTGCCCATCCGCATATCTTTATCGACGCCAGGTTCGAGGCCGTCGCCTCGGCGGACGGAACACTGACTGAGCTTCGCAACGTCTGGAAATTCGACGATGTCTTCTCGTCTTCGGTGCTTCTGGACTTCGACAAGAACGAAAACAACACGCTCGACAAATCAGAGTTGCTGGCCGTCGGCAAGACGGTGCGAAACTCGCTCGAGCAATACAAATACTACACCAACGTCACCGTTAACGGCAAAGCAGTCCCGATGGCCAAGCCGGAGTCCATACAGGCGGACTACAAGGACGGCGCGCTGATACTGACCTTTTCTCTAAAGCCCGTAACCAAGACCAAGCTGGTGGGCACGGCTATCTTCGGGATCTACGACCAGACACTTTATACCGCAGTCGATTTCGCCAACGACAACGACATGGCGACATCGGGCGCCGGCTTTTCCCACTGCAGCCGCAAGGTCGTACGGCCAAACCCGGACGAGATCATCGCGCAGAACCAGGCGACCCTGACCAGCCTGTTTTTCAACGACCCAATGGGCACTAACTTCTCGCAGCTCGTCGCAACGCGGCTGGAAATGAAATGCTGACGCGCACCTTGCGGGCATGCTCACGCTAAACGGTTCGGATGCCAAAATTATAGTCGACAGAAAAAATGATATGTTATAACAAACCATCGATGCTAGTGGATATCGCGATGTCACCAAACTCAGATCCCTTTCGCCGGTCGCTGATGGGCCGCTCTTCCGTCGTTCGGCTGCTAGTCGTGGCGATTTTGCTTGCCATGCTCTGGCTGGCCATAGGATGGGCGGTAAGCCTCCCATGACGATGCAGCGTATCCGCCTTGAAAACGTTTCGATTGCCTATGAAAAGAACCTGGCGGTCAAGAATATCTCCGGGACCTTCGAAGAGGGAAGCCTGACCGCCATCGCGGGCCCGAACGGGGCCGGGAAATCGACGCTTCTGAAAGGCCTGATGGGCGACCTCAAGCTCAAGTCGGGCGCCATCCATCTCGATGCCCTGCGACCGAAGGATTTCGGTTACCTGCCGCAGGCGGCCGAGATCGATCGGCATTTTCCCCTGAGCGTCGCGGATACCGTCATGCTTGGTGCCTGGAACCACAGCGGCGCTTTCCGCGGCATTTCGCGTGAGACTGCCGAGCGTGGACGGGCAGCGCTCGAAGCGGTCGGTCTTGGCGGTTTCGAGCGGCAGCATATCGGTTCGCTGTCTGCCGGCCAGTTCCAGCGCGTCCTGTTTGCGCGATTGCTGCTGCAGGATGCCAAGGTGATCGTGCTCGACGAGCCGTTCACCGCCATCGATGCCGCTACCACGCGTGACCTGCTGCAGATCATCCACCAGTGGAACGATGACGGTCGCACCATCATCGCGGTGCTTCACGATTTCGAGCAGGTCCGCAGCCATTTCCCGCAAACGCTGCTGATGGCCCGCGAGGCCGTAAGCTGGGGGCCGACCGAAAGCACCATGACGACTGGAAACCTGCAGAAGGCGCGCGCCATGGCTGAAAACGCCGCCATAGAACAGCCGGAGCCGGTAGCCCTGTGATGCTCTACGAAGCCCTTGTCCATCCCTTTGTCGAATACGGTTTCATGCGCCGCGCGCTGATTGCCTGCGTCGCCCTCGGGCTAGGCTCCGGGCCGGTCGGCGTCCTGTTGATGCTGCGCCGCATGAGTCTCGTCGGCGACGCCATGAGCCACGCCGTCCTGCCAGGAGCGGCCATCGGCTTCCTCATTGCCGGTGGCCTGTCACTGCCGGCCATGGGTCTCGGCGGCATCGTTGCAGGCCTCGTTGTCGCGCTTCTGTCGGGACTGGTCAGCCGCACCACGGTCCTCAAGGAAGATGCCAGTTTTGCCAGCTTCTACCTCACATCGCTGGCCCTTGGCGTATTGATCGTTTCGCTCCGCGGCTCGAACATCGATCTGCTGCATGTGCTGTTCGGTACTATCCTCGCAATCGATGCCACTGCTCTCTACTTCGTCGGCGGCATCGCAACATTCACAGCCCTCGTGCTTGCGATCGTCTACCGACCGCTGGTGGCCGAGTGCTTCGATCCCGGTTTCCTACGCTCGGTGCGTGGCCACGGGTCGTTTTACCACGTGTTGTTCCTGTTTCTTGTCGTCCTCAATCTCGTCGCCGGCTTTCAGGCGCTGGGCACGCTGATGGCCGTCGGCCTGATGATGCTGCCCGCCTCGATCGCACAGCTCTGGGCGAAAACCCTGCCGGTGATGCTCACTATTTCGGCATGCGTTGCCGCGCTTTCGGGACTGGTCGGACTGATCGTCTCCTTCCACTTCGGCCTGGCATCGGGACCGACGATCATCCTGGTCGCCGCCTCCCTCTATTGCCTGTCGCTGTTGTTCTGCCCCTCGGGCGCCGTCCGGCGCCTGTTTCCGAGCCGCATCTGATGATGCCAACACAGGAGTGAAAGCGTGACATATCTTCGCACTATCGCATACGCCAGCACAGCGCTGATGGCGTTGACGGCCATGGCCTCAACGGCTTCGGCAAAGACGCTGGATGTCGTTGCAAGCTTCACGGTCCTTGCCGACGTCGTCCACGAGGTCGGCGGCAAGAATGTCGAGGTCAAGACACTGGTTGGCCCGAACGGCGACCCGCACGAGTTCGAACCATCCCCGGACGACGCCCGCAACCTGAAGGCGGCCGATCTGGTCTTCGTCAGCGGCGACGGTCTGGAAGGATGGATGGACCGACTGATCACAGCGTCCGGCTATAAGGGCAAGCCGATCGTCGTTTCCGAGGGGATCAACACCCGGACGATGGAAGAAGACGGCAAGACCGTCACCGACCCGCATGTCTGGAACAGCCCGGTCAACGTCATGGTCTGGGTGGATAATATCGAAAAAGCCCTGGCTGCTGCCGATCCGGAAGACGCTGCGACCTTCAAGCAGAACGCAGAGAGCTATCGCAAGCAGTTGAAGTCTCTCGATGCCTATGCCCATGAAAAGCTTGATCCGGTGCCCGACGACAAGCGCAAGATTCTCACAAGCCACGACGCATTCGGTTACTTCGGCCGGGAATACAAGGTCAAGTTCCTGGCACCGATCGGCTTTTCGACAGAGACCGAGGCATCGGCTGCCGATGTCGCCAAACTCATCGACCAGATCAAGGCCGAGAACGTCAAGGTCTACTTCTTTGAGAACTCCAACGATCCGAAGCTCGTCAAGCAGGTCGCATCCGCGACCAAGGCACAGCCGGGCGGCGAGCTTTATGTCGAGGCCCTGTCCGACAAAAAGGGCCCTGCATCCACTTATGTAAAGATGTTCCGTTATAACGTTAACCAGATTGCATCCGCACTGGAGAAGAAATAGTCTATCGACGGTAGCGCCAACTGCGGCGCTACCGTCGACCGTCCGGCATTGATTTCCGGTCGCGCCGACCACACCTTGATTGAGCCCGGAGCTTCGTTGATGTAGATCCAGGGATACAAGCGACAACCGGATGCTAGAAACAACATTGGCGACGAGAATTTGACCGTACCGGAAAAGCTCACGAAGAATCAGGCGCTGGTGCTCGGCATCCTCGAAAAGTCACACGAGCCCGTCAGCGCCTATACGATCCTTGAACGCCTTCGTGACGACGGCTTCCGGGCACCGCTTCAGGTCTACCGCGCACTGGAGAAACTGCTGGCCTTCGGCAAGGTCCATCGCCTCGAAAGCATCAATGCCTTCGTCGCCTGCAGTCACGCAGGCCACAGCCACAGCGGTGGCGTGACCGTCTTTGCGATCTGCGAGACATGTGGCAAGGTAGAAGAGTTCCACGACGACATCATCAGCGAACGTCTGGCGATGTGGCAGGAAAAAAGCGATTTCAAGCGCGAGAAGACGACGATCGAGATCCGTGGCTTTTGTTCTCGATGCCGGAATTTGGCATCTCCCAAGCTGGCTGCAACCGCGTAAGAAACGCAAAAAGCCGCCAAGCATGACGCCGGCGGTTATTAATCAGTTTATGGATGTGAGTTTTTCGAGCTTGGACTTTTCAGGTTATGAGCCTGACGAGCTACCGGGCTGCTCCACCCCGCGGAAAGTCGTG
>NZ_SCFL01000080.1:0-849 GCF_007000305.1 Rhizobium sp. rho-13.1
AGAGCATCCACACGATCACTCAAATCCGCAATCCGGTTCAGCTCGGATGCGTACGATCAAAGACTATGGGCCATTGCTGCGCCGCACGGTGGCTGGCGCCCACTCACTTTCCTCGGCCTCAACGGCCATTTCGGGCCGCAATAGCCGGCTTGGTATGGTTTTTTACCGGTTGGATTTAGTCGCCCTTGTGCCGATGCAAACTGACGGACTTTCCCAGCGCCTTCTCAGCCGCTTTTTCCTCAAGCAGTTCGGCGTCCTTTTCAAGTTTATCGCTCATCTCACGGAGTTCGTCTTCGCTTAGCTTCTCGGCGCCAACGAACTTGTTCGAAGCCTTGCTGCTGAGGATTAGCTCATCGAGTTTCGCTTGGAGCGCCTTGCCATCCCTGTTTTGCGAGTTCTGTAGGACGAAAACCATCAGGAACGTTACGATTGTGGTCGAGGTGTTTATTACCAGCTGCCACGTTTCCGAGTAGTTGAAGATCGGACCAGTCGCCGCCCACGCCAACACGAGGATGAAGGCAACGACAAACGTCACCGGTTTGCCTGACCAGTCGGCAACGACGTTGGCGAAGGTGGAGAAGAAGCCTTTCTTTTTGGCCAATTGATGAACCTCCAGTCGAAGCGATAATATTTAGGCGCGAAGTGTGCTAAACTACAATCGCAGCGTAAATACTCGTCATACATGAGGCGAAAATGATGCTTGTGATCCGGTAGACAGAAATGACCCTATCAACCTTAGGAATAACAAGCGCATATCATGTGTTTCGGCATCTGGACCCCTAGCCGAGTCACATTAGCATTACAGTTGCAGTTTTAGTTTCAAATGAGCGCGTCGTGCGGCAGCTTGAT
>NZ_SCFL01000081.1:0-832 GCF_007000305.1 Rhizobium sp. rho-13.1
TCACCGGTTGCTTTTGCCGGTATGTCCACCCGTGGCAGCGAGACGCCGACGATCCGGTAGGTCGATGCAAGCTTCAGCGCCGCTGTCGCATCGATCGACAGTCGCACATGCTCGCCGGCCACGAGCTCTGCGAAGGTGAGGCTCCAGTTCTCTCCGCCGTCGGCGCGTATGATGCCGTCATGCAGGATGAGATGTTCGACCGCCGTGTTCTTCAGGGCCGCAGCCTTCGCCATCAGATGGTGTCGCGCGGTCGCGGCGGCCTGCCTCAGGGGCACCGCCGTGATCTGGATCGTCTCGCTCGCAATCGTGGCACCTTGGTTAGGCGCCGCAGAAGTCGCTCCCAGCACCATATCCACATGCTCGAAGGGTACGTCCAGTTCCTCCGCGACGATCTGCGCCAGCGATGTGCGGATACCCGTTCCGAGATCGACATGGCCGTTGAAAGCTTTGACGCGACCGTCCCGGTCGATGGCGATGTAGAGCTCGGCCTCGTCGCCCTGGAGTTTGTCCGAAACGACAAGAAGAATGTCGGAGTTCAAGAAATAGGAGGATTTCGGCGCTTCGCGTTGGGTGTTCATGGCGAAACCTCGTTTCGTGCCTCTGCCGATGCGCCGACTGCGCGATCAGCTTTGGCGTAGGCGACGGCGCGGCGTGCCGCAGCGAGTATTTCCATATGGGTGCCACAGCGGCAGAGATGATGCCGAAGAGCTTCACGAATATCGGTTTCGTCAGGCTCGGGGTTGGCTTCCAGCAGCCCGACGATGGCAATGATCATGCCGTTCAGGCAGTATCCGCACTGTGCGGCGGCCTCCTCGATGAAGGCGCGCTGTAC
>NZ_SCFL01000082.1:0-819 GCF_007000305.1 Rhizobium sp. rho-13.1
TTGTGAGGCGGATTGAAAGCCATACGTTCGCGTCTGAACGGATCCACGGTGATGATACGACCGTGCCGGTTCTCGCTCTCGGCAAGACCGTCACCGGTCGGATATGGAGCTACGTCAAGGACGATGCTCCGTTTGGCGGAACGGCGCCTCCGTCGGCGATGTTCTATTATTCCCGGGACCGGGCCGGCGAACATCCACAGGCGCATCTGGCCAATTATAGCGGCATCCTTCAGGCGGATGCCTATACGGGCTATGGCCAGCTCTATCTTCCTGATCGAAGTCCGGGCCCGATTCATGAGGCGGCGTGTTGGGCGCATGCGAGGCGACCATTCTTTGCGCAAGCCGATTTGGAGGCCAACGCGCGCCGAAAAGCGCAGGGTAAAAATGCCGCCGTCATCTCGCCGGTCGCCTTGAACATGGTGCAGCGGATCGACGCACTGTTCGAAATCGAGCGCCATATCAATGGCCGTACGGCCGATGAGAGAAAAGCAATCCGCCAGCAGTTGTCAAAACCGCTGATCGACGACATGGAGATATGGATACGCGAACACCGCGCCAGGTTGTCGCGCGACAATGACTTGGCAAAGGCGTTTGACTACATGCTGAACCGCTGGGAATCCTTCATTCGTTTCCTCGACGACGGGCGCATTTGCCTGTCGAACAATTGTGCGGAGCGATCTCTGCGCGGTGTGGCGCTCGGTCGGAAAGCCTGGCTATTTGCCGGTTCCGATCGAGGGGGCCAGCGGGCGGCGGCCATGTACAGCCTGATCGTCACCGCGAAAATGAATCGCATTGACCCACAGGCCTGGCTTGCCGATG
>NZ_SCFL01000083.1:0-799 GCF_007000305.1 Rhizobium sp. rho-13.1
GGTTAGCGGCGCATGGACGGCTTCCAACTTTGACGGAAGCTGGGGGCATCGCGCTATTGACGGGAGGGGTGGTTGCCGCGATCGGAGCGTTTAACAGGCTGCGGAAAAAGGCGCTTGCTGCGAGCCTACTGCCGTGATTCCATTGCTGAGTGATTGGTCGGCGGGAGCATGACATGCGCGGCAGTGATAAACAGACGGCGGGACTGTTTTCTTATGTGAGCTGCGAAGCCCGCGTTCCGACAAACCATCCGCTGCGGCCGATCCGTGCCATTGTAGATGAAGCGCTGGAAGTTCTGTCGCCAGATTTTGAGGCGATGTATTCAGCGATCGGCCGCCCTTCGATCCCGCCGGAGAAGCTGCTGCGTGCACTGTTGTTGCAGGCCTTCTACACGATCCGCTCGGAGCGTCAGCTCATGGAGCAGATGGATTACAATCTGCTGTTTCGATGGTTCGTCGGCTTGTCGATGGACGCGCCGATCTGGGACGTCACGGTGTTTACCAAGAACCGTGAGCGGCTTCTGGCGGGCGACATCGCCGCCAAGTTTCTGGCCGCATTGCTGGGCCAGCCGCGGGTGAAGGCGCTGCTGTCGGACGAGCACTTCTCGGTAGACGGCACCTTGATCGAAGCCTGGGCGAGCATGAAGAGCTTCAAGCCTAAGGACGACATAGATGGTGGCGACACCGACGACAGCGGCTCTGGCGCTGAAGGCAAACAGCCGCCAAAGGCTGTGGGACGCAACTCCGAGTTGCTTGATGTGGTCGACAAGCCAATCGAGTTCTTCCTTGGTGATTTCGTAGT
>NZ_SCFL01000084.1:0-791 GCF_007000305.1 Rhizobium sp. rho-13.1
AGAAAATCCTCGCGAGCCCGCATGATGCGCGGATGCGGCGTCGGCTGCGGGTTGTCGCCGATCAGCAGTTCCTCGAAGAGTTTTTCGCCGGGACGCAGGCCGGTAATCCGCAACTCGATATCGCCCTCGGGATTATCGTCGTCCAGAACACTGAAGCCGGAGAGCTCAACCATACGGCGGGCGAGATCGACGATGCGAACCGGCTCTCCCATGTCGAGCAGAAAGACATCCCCGCCCGATGCCATGGCGCCGGCCTGGATGACCAGCTGCGAGGCTTCCGGGATTGTCATGAAATAGCGGGTGATCTCCGGATGGGTGAGCGTAACCGGGCCACCGTCACGGATCTGCTGGCGAAACAGCGGCACGACGGAACCCGATGAGCCCAGCACATTGCCGAAGCGGACCATCGAAAAACTCGTGGTCGTGCCGCTGGTGACGCGATCAGCGTCGAGGGCCTGCAGTACCATCTCCGCCAGTCGCTTGCTCGCGCCCATGATATTGGTCGGACGAACCGCCTTGTCCGTGCTGATGAGGACGAAATTCTCGACGCCAGCCTTTTGCGCCGCCGTGGCTGCGGCGACGGTCCCGGTGACGTTGTTCTTGATACCCTCGGCAGGGTTATATTCGACGAGCGGCACGTGCTTGTAGGCGGCAGCGTGATAGACGGTGCTGGGCTTCCACGCCGTCATGATCTGCTCCAGACGCGGCCCGTCGCGAACGGAGGCAAGAAAAGGGATGATGCGGATCTCGGCATCCTGGATCGCCAGCGCCGCCTTTTCCAGCTCGCCCAA
>NZ_SCFL01000085.1:0-774 GCF_007000305.1 Rhizobium sp. rho-13.1
ATGGCCGACATGAAGGGGCGCAAGGTCGGCATCACCGCGCCCGGCTCCTCGACAGCGCTGATGTTCCAGTACGCGATGCTGAAGAGCGGATTGAAGGCCGACGATGCCTCGCTGATCGGGATCGGCGGAGGTGCAGCCGCACTCGCAGCCTTCAAGAGCGGTCAGATCGATGCCCTATCGCATGTCGATCCTGTCATCGCGCAGCTGCAATACGACAACGACATCGCCATTCTCCTCGATACGCGCACAGAGGCCGGCACCCGGTCCCTCTTCGGCGGCCCTAATCCAGCTGCGACGGTCTATATCAAGAAGGAGTTCACTGTCGCCAATCCGGTGACCACGCAGCGCACCGTCAACGCATTCATGAAGGCGTTGAAGTGGATTGGGCAGGCCAGCCCCGAGGATGTGGCCAGCGTGGTGCCAACGCAATACCAGCTGGGTAACCGCGATCTGTACATGCAGGCGTTCAAGAACTCGAAAGAGATGTACTCGCTGGATGGTCTGGTCACCAAGGAAGGCTACGACTCGATGATGGGCGTGCTGAAGACGCTCGATCCAGGACTTGCCAATGCCGATGTTCCCTTCAGCAAGACCTTCGATCCGACGTTTGCCAAAGCGGCGAAGACTTGACCGGCCCGGAGATCATGGAACGTTAGCCTGACGTGAATGCCAGAGTGGAGCAGAAACCTACCGCCCACTCTGGCAACAGCTATGGGATCACGCAGCTTTCAGCGCGATCCGCCGGCGGTGCAGGACAGGCTCGGTGTAGCCGTT
>NZ_SCFL01000086.1:0-769 GCF_007000305.1 Rhizobium sp. rho-13.1
CCATCATCATAGAGGATGATGTCGACCTCAACGCGGCACTTATCCCGCGGGCCATGGCGGCCGTGGCGGCCGTGCCTGGCACCGAGGGCAGCGTCATCAAGCTCGCAAATCACCGAAAGGTCGGTTTCAGACCAGTCGCTATGACCACCCTCGGCGATGTCGTCGGCCGCTGCCTGCATGGTCCCCAGGGCTCGGCTGCTTGCTACATCGTCACGCGCGAAGCGGCGTTGAAGTTGGTAAAAAGGTTGAATACGGTTCTGTTGCCCTACGATGTCGCTCTCGAACGCGGCTGGTCGACTGGTGTCCAGACGTTTTCGACAGAAGACAATCTCGTAACATTCAGTCCGCATCGAAGAGATACGACGATCGGCAAGAGGTCGCATTACAGGGCTGCCAAGCGACACTTCATGCTGCGCATGACAACCCACTGGTTTCGCGCTCACGACCAGCTGCGACGGTGGTTCTATGCGACATGGGGATGCCAGCGGATCAGCCGCTAGAAGCTTCCAGGCGCTCAAAGCAAACACAAAAGACCGCGAGCAGGTCTATGCGGCGGCCTCTCCCTCGCGTTCGCGAAACACCAGGTCCACCACATCTCCATTCGGGGCATAGCCGGAGACCAGCATCTTCAGGATGCTCTGGGCGAGCGGAATGTCATTTTCATCCAAAGCCTTCTCCAGCGCCGCCAGGCGTTCGGACAATTCCGGCCACCTGAGAAAATCCTCGCGAGCCCGCATGATGCGCGGATGCGGCGTCGGCTGCGGGTTGT
>NZ_SCFL01000087.1:0-755 GCF_007000305.1 Rhizobium sp. rho-13.1
GCCCTGGAAGCAGAGCTAGCGATTGCGCGGTCGGAACGGGCTACTGCTTTGGCCGAATTGGCTGTTGCCAAGGCCAAGGAGGCCGACGATCAGGCCATCATTCTTCGCCAGAAAGTCTATATCGAAAAGCTGCAACGGGAACTGCGCGGTCAGAAGTCGGAACGGACAGCGCGGCTGATCGCGCAGATGGAGCTGATGCTTGAGGACGCCGAAGCGGCGGCGACTGAAGATGAGCTTGCCGCCGAAATGGCCGTTGCTGCAGCTGCTGCGATTGCGGTCACCGGCTTTACGCGCAAGCGGCCCGTCAAGAAGCCTTTCCCGGAACATCTTCCGCGTGAGCGTGTCGTGGTGCCTGGTCCGGTTGCCTGCAGCTGCTGTGGCGGTGAACGGCTTCGCAAGCTCGGCGAAGACATCACCGAAACGATGGAGAGCGTACCGCGTAGCTGGAAGGTCATTCAGACGGTGCGGGAAAAGTTCACCTGCCGTGACTGCGAGAAGATCAGTCAGGCACCTGCACCCTTCCATGTCATACCGAGAGGATGGGCGGGTCCGAGCCTTTTGGCGATGATGCTCTGCGACAAGTTCGGCCAGCACATTCCCCTCAATCGCCAGGTCGAACGTTTTGCCCTGGAAGGTGTGCCAGTCAGTCTGTCGACAGCAGCAGACGCGATTGGCGCGTGCTGCCAGGTCCTTGCCCCGCTTGTGAGGCGGATTGAAAGCCATACGTTCGCGTCTGAACGGATCCACGGTGATGA
>NZ_SCFL01000088.1:0-674 GCF_007000305.1 Rhizobium sp. rho-13.1
GAGACGGCCACACGTCCCTGCGCCAAGGCGGTCAGGTCGGGCATGGTGCGGACGGTGACGCGGGCCTTGCGAATCGCCTCCAGGATTTCGTTGCGGCGTTGCCTTGTGGCATTCGGCAGCGCCAGCAATACATCGCGTGTTTCGCCGGTAGCAACGAGTGCCGGCAGGTCGGCGGGATCGTAGATCGGCAGCCCGGCCATGATACTGCCATGCAGGTGCCTGTCATCGTCAAGAAAGCCTACGACATTTAGCTCCGAGCTATTGGACAGAGCTGCGGCGAGCTGCCTTCCGGAAGCACCAGCGCCATAGATCAACACTTTTGCCAGCGAATTGCGGTTCAGAAGCCGCTGGTAAGCGTTGCCGAGCCAATAGCGTGTCCACATGCGCGACAGCCCGACGGCGATCAGAAGCAGCAACGGCTGCAATATGCCGACGGTACGCGGCACGCCTGGAATGCTGATCGCGGTGAAGATCGTCATGAAGGCCAGGCCGTAGATCGCCACGGCCTTGACCACCGTCATGAACGCCGAGAGCCCGGCATAGCGGAAGATCGCGCGGTAAAGCCCGAGCACAATGAAGATCGGTATCGCGAGCAGGAGCGAAACGAAGGCGGGTACCCATTCGACACCCTCGAGGATCACCCACCCGTCAAGCCGCAGGCAATAGGCAAACCA
>NZ_SCFL01000089.1:0-654 GCF_007000305.1 Rhizobium sp. rho-13.1
AGTGCGCAAGCCTTGGCCAGAGACTATCGAGCGCGAGCGCGTCGTCATCGACGCGCCCAGTGCCTGCGATCACTGCGGCAGCGAACGCCTGTCGAAGCTCGGTGAGGACACCACCGAGACGCTGGAGGAGATCCCGCGCCGCTTCAAGGTCGTCGAGACCGTGCGGGAGAAGTTCACGTGCCGGGACTGCGGCTGCATCAGCCAATCGCCCGCACCCTTCCATGCAACGCCACGTGGCTTTCTCGGCCCCAAGCTACTCGCCACCATCGTCTTCGACAAATTCTCTGAGCATCAGCCGCTCAACCGCCAGAGCCGTCGCTTTCGCAGTGAAGGGATCGATCTGTCCACCCAGACGCTTGCCGACCAGGTTGGCTACGTCAGCGCCGCCGTCACACCGCTGTTCGATCTCATTGAGACCCATGTGTTTGCGGCCGAGCGGTTGCACGGCGACGACACCACCATCCCGATCCTCGCCAAGGGCCAGTGCACGACGGGGCGCATATGGACCTACGTTTGCGACGACAGGCCGTTTGGTGGGCTATCACCGCCGGCGGCCGTCTTCTACGCCTCCAGTGATAGGCGGGGTGAGCATCCGCAAGGACACCTGGCCGAGTTCACCGGTATCCTGCAGGCTGATTGCTACAATGGCTTCAA
>NZ_SCFL01000008.1:0-186312 GCF_007000305.1 Rhizobium sp. rho-13.1
CACGACTTTCCGCGGGGTGGAGCAGCCCGGTAGCTCGTCAGGCTCATAACCTGAAGGCCGCAGGTTCAAATCCTGCCCCCGCAACCAAATCCCAAACAAACATCAATACACCAGCACAGCACCACCAAGCCCGCGTCATAATGACTGCGGGCCGTTTCGCGTTCGGGCTGCGACAGGTCGCAGGCGAATGTTCAGTTCGCGGCGGGTGCGTCGGCTGTGGCTGCGGGTGGCTCGGCGTCCTTGTGGTGGCGGGAGCTACTGAGGGCATAGGCTGCCGACATGATGAAGCCGATGACCATCAGGGTCATCATCAGGCGTTGTCCAAAACGTGATTCCATGGCCACATCCTTCCAATTGCGGGACAACGGACTGCCGCGGGGAACGTTCCCTCGAGGGCGCTATCGTTTCATGGAGTAGGCGGGGGGAGGCCAGTACGGCCTCCCGGGTTTGTTTACGGGTGATTGTTTCAGGTCTTGGGAGCGTAGGGTTTTAGCGTCCGCCAGGCGTGGCCGGCGCGGGCGAGGAGATCGTCGGATGCTTGCGGACCGGCGCTGCCCGAGGCGTAGTTCGGGAAGGCGGGTTCTTCCTTCGCCCAGGCGTCCTGCAACGGCTGGACAACCCGCCAGGCCTGCTCGACCATGTCGGCGCGCATGAACAGCGTGGCGTCGCCGACCATCACGTCATAGATCAGCGTCTCGTAGCCGACATTCGGGAAATCGGCAAACCAGTCGTCGTAGCGAAACAGCATGCCGACATTGGCAAGCGCCATTTCCGGGCCGGGCTGCTTGACCTGCAGCGACAGAAATATGCCTTCGTCGGGTGCTGTGCGCAGCACCAGCCAGTTTGGCTGTGGGGCCTCGCCCTCCTTGTGGAACGGCTGGCCGGGGGCTGCCTTGAAGGAGATGGCGATCTCGGTGCGCCTTTCGGTCAGGTGCTTGCCGGTGCGCACATAGAAAGGCACGCCTTCCCAGCGCGGATTGTCGATCGACAGCTGCATGGCGACATAGGTCTCGACGCGCGAAGCCGGATCGACATTGGCCTCGGATCGGTAGGGGACTGCGGTCTTGCCGAGCACCGAACCGGCATCGTACTGGCCGCGCACAGCTTCCGATGGCTGGCACGGACGGATGGCTTCGACCACTTCCGCCTTTTTCGAACGGATGGAGGCGGCGTCGAAGGAGGTTGGCGGCTCCATTGCCACCATCGACAGCAAGGTAAAGAGATGGTTCGGGACCATGTCGCGCAGGGCGCCGGTGTTTTCGTAGAATTTGCCGCGCGTTTCGACCCCGACTGTCTCCGTCACGGTGATTTGCACCTGCTCGATGGCATCGCGGTTCCAGATGCGCTCGAAGAAGCCATTGGCAAAGCGGAAGGCCATGATGTTCTGCACCGTTTCCTTTCCGAGGAAATGGTCGATGCGGTAGATCTGATCCTCCTTCAGGACCTTCAGAATCTGCGCGTTCAGGGCCTGCGAAGAGGCGAGATCGTGGCCGAAGGGCTTTTCGATGACGACCCGTCTCCAGAACTTCGCCCCGCCATCCGATCCGTCAGATTGGGTCACGAGACCGGCCGCACCCAGCTGATCGATGACGGTTCCGAAAAACTGGCCGGCGACTGCCAGATAGAAGATGGCGTTGCCCTGGGTGTCATGGCCGGACTTGGCGGCATCCAGCGCCTTGCCGATCGCGGCATAAAGGTCCGGTTTGGTCAGGTCCCCCTGGATATAGACCATTTTCGACACCAGCGTCGCCCAGGCGGCCTCGTCGATGGCAGTAATGTCGAAATCCGAGGAGCGGTTGCCGATGAAAGTTTCGAGCATTTCGCGCAGGCGTTTGGCCCAGCTCTCGACGTTGCCATCGGCAAGATCGACGCCGATCAGGGCAAATTTGTCCGGCAGGGTCTTCGACAGCAGCAGGTTATAGAGTGCCGGAATGACCAGGCGGCGGGTCAGGTCGCCACCGGCGCCGAACAGGACCATGGCGCAGGGGTCGGCCGGCGCGGGTGTGGTGCGTGTCTCATCGGCCTTGGCGGCCAGTATCTCGGGCGCAGTTGCAGACATCGGCAATTCCTTGGGGATTGGAAATCGGAGGTGGCGGCTTCGTTGTGATCGTTTCGTCAAAGGCCTGCAAGACCTTTCCGGTGCCTGCATGGCATGCTTTGTAAAGCTGGCATTGTTGCGGCAGAGGTCAAGGCGATGTAGGCTCGAGGTCAAGGAACCTTTTGCCCTCTCGAGACCTTATCGGCGTGCCCACCCGGAATGAAAAGCGGCACGACGGTGCTTGCCTTCCCGCAGCCTGCCGACCGATATCCGGACATAAAACATGACAGATTTATCGATGCGGGCGATGGTCCGCACAAAAGATATCAGAGGAAGATCATGACCAAGAACAATGCATCCTCAGCAGCTCTCGCAACCCCTACCGATCTCGGCCGTAATGACAAGACCAAGGTCGCCGATGCGCTGAACGGCATCCTCGCGGACACCTTCGCGCTGTATATGAAGACCAAGAATTTCCACTGGCATATGTCAGGCCCGCATTTCCGCGATTATCACCTGATGCTCGACGAGCAGGCTGCCCAGATCATCGGCACGACCGACGATATCGCAGAGCGCGTCCGCAAGATCGGCGCGACCACGCTGCGCTCTGTCGGCGACATCGCGCGTCACCAGTCGATCTCGGACAACGACGCCGAGTTCGTTGGGCCGGTCGCGATGCTGAAGGAGCTGCATGCCGACAATCTCTCGCTGGTGGAAGCGCTGCGCCAGGCCAAGGAACTTGCCGACGACGCCAAGGACAACGGCACCAGCGGCGTCATCGACACCTGGACGGATTTTGCCGAGCGTCGCGCCTGGTTCCTGTTCGAAGCAACCCGCGGCGAGAACTGATCGGGGGCATCCGGGACGGCCGGCAATTTGGCCGCTTCCCGATTACCGTAAAGCACATGCGCGCCCGGCAACAAAGCCGGGCGTTTTACGTTGGAAGGGCTGTATAGCAGATCTTTCCGTTATTGTTTCACAGGTCTCCGCGTCATCAAACTATCGGATAGCAGAGCTGCTTCAGTCGTGCGGAAGCTGGAACAGGTGGCGGATGCGGGTTGCGAGCGATCCGCCCTGTGCACCATTGCCGATGGTGCCGCCCCCGGCGAACAGGTGTTTTTCGGCATCGATGCGCTGCGACATGATCTGGCCGAGCTCTTCGGCAATCATCGGCCTGTCTTTCAGCAAGGGCGACAGCTGTTCCTGGCCGAGTTCGTAGATGACGACGAATGTCAGCGCCCGGATGCTGCCGACTTCGTTGGCTCCCATCAATACGCCACCTTCGCCGAAGCAGTCGCCGGGCGCGAGCCGGGTCAGCTCTATCTCGCGACCGTCCTCGCTGCGCGTGATGCTGACGACGCCGGTGCGCACGATCATCAATGCCGTCAGCTGGCTGTCCTGGGCGGCGATGACAGTGTCCTTGCGATAGGTTCGCCGGGTCATCTGGCCTGCAAGGGCCTCCTTTTCCTCGGATGTCAACGGCGCAAACAGCGGGATATTGCTGAGCAGGCTGAGCGGAGTGCTAATCTTGCGGACCTTGTCCGTATCCGCCAAGGCCTCCGCATCGCCGTAGATGCCGCTGCCCACCGGCGGCGCCATCCTGTAGCCGGAGGATTTGACGTGGCGGTAAATCAGGTCGAAGATCTCGTTCTTGGCCGTTGTCGTCATGGCGATGTTCTTGACGCTGAAGGAGAGGCCGAGCTGTACGGCCTGGCTGTCCAGGGCATCTATGGAAACCGACGGTGCCGGGTTTGCGAGGATCGAATTGCTGCTGAGCAGGACATTCCGCATGACCTCTGCCATGAACTTGGGGGCCGTCGTGGGTACCAGGCGAACCGTGATGGTGACGCCGTGCTGTTCATCCGGGCTCGACAGGTTTGTCAGTCGCGCCTTTGCCAGCGCGCTGTTCGGAATGACGATCAGGCCGTTGGTGCCGTTTAAAAGGTAGGTGGCCCGCCAGTTGGTCTCGATCACCTTTCCCTGCATCCCGTCGTCGAGCACCACCCAGTCACCGACCGAATAGGGTCGGCCGAGGTTGAGCGCGATGCCTGAAAACAGGTCGTTCAGCGTGCTCTGCAGCGCGAGGCCGAGGATGATGGCAAACACGCCCGACGTGGCGAGCAGCGTGCCGACGGGGACACCGAAGACGTCGGCGACAATTGAGAGACCGGCGCTCATATAGATGACGCCGACGACGAGGTCCTGCAGCAGCCGGCCCTCGCGTGGCTTGCGCTCGAAGATCAGAAACACGCGGACAAAGGCGACCAGCGTCCAGGCGCCATTGATCCACCAGACGATCTTGGCGAAGGTCGTGAAGATGCGCAGCGTTACCGAGGTTTCCAGCGTCGCCTTTTCATAGGGGACGATGTCGTTGTGGAGAAGCACTACTGTCAACAGGATGAACAGTGCGATCTGCGCGACTAGACGCCAGACCTGCCGGCGGCGCAGCAGGATACGGCTGACAACAAAACCGACGATCATGACGAAGCAGAACTGAACGACCGGATTGGCGATATCTTCGAACGTCATAAGGGACCAATCGTCTACGCGGAGAGAACGAGGTGCGCAGCCGAGGCTGAGCGGGCGTTACAGTCGCACGAACGCCGGCTCAGTTCCATCCCTGACGCCATGCGAACGTCGACGATGACTTACCCGATGTGCGACTTGAACTTGCAGCGCAGGCCATCATCTTATAGCTGTCATCCGATATTGATATCCGGCTTCCGGGCGCATTTCGCGGCGTCCTCCAAACACTCGAGGAAATTTCATGACCCAGGCATTCGACATCAAGGGCGACCTTCTGATCGGCGCCGATTCCACCGGCGACAATAGAACCGTGCGCGCCATCAATCCTGCCACCGGCGAAAACATGGAACCGGCCTTCGCCGTCGCCTCCGTTGCCGATGTCGACCGTGCCTGCGATCTCGCCGCTGCCGCCCTCGACACCTACCGCGCCGTGAGCCTAGAAGACCGCGCCGTCTTCCTCGAAACCATCGCCGCCAATATCCTCGAGATCGGCGACCAGCTGCTCGAGCGCGCCCATGCCGAAACCGGCCTGCCGCTCGCCCGCCTCACCGGCGAGCGCGGCCGCACCGTCGGCCAGTTGCGCCTCTTCGCGTCGGTTGTCCGTGCCGGCGAGTGGCTCGACCTGCGCGTCGATCCGGCCCTGCCTGATCGCCAGCCGCTGCCGCGCCCGGACCTGCGCCTGCGCCAGATCCCGCTCGGCCCGGTCGCCGTGTTCGGCGCCAGCAACTTTCCGCTCGCCTTCTCGGTCGCCGGCGGTGACACGGCGTCGGCGCTGGCTGCCGGTTGCCCTGTTGTCGTCAAGGGCCACCTTGCCCACCCGGGCACGGGCGAACTGGTCGGCCGCGCCATCCGCGCCGCCGTTGCCTCCTGCGGCCTGCCGGAGGGCGTGTTCTCGCTGGTCACCGGCGCCAATGAAACCGGTGCTGCGCTCGTGAAGAACCCGCACATCAAGGCGGTCGGCTTTACCGGTTCGCGTGCCGGTGGCCTGGCGCTTGCAGCCATTGCCGCTGCCCGTCCCGAGCCTATCCCGGTCTATGCCGAAATGAGCAGCGTCAACCCGGTCTATCTGTTCCCGGCAGCGCTTGCCGCCCGCGCTGAAGCGCTCGGCAAGGCTTTCGTCGGCTCCCTGACCATGGGTGCCGGCCAGTTCTGCACCAACCCGGGCCTGATGTTTGCGGTCGACGGCCCCGACCTCGACACCTTCATCGCTGCTGCCACCGGTACGCTTACCGAAAGCGTACCTGCCCCGATGCTGACCCCCGGCATCCACGCTGCCTATGACAAGGGCGTCGCTGCCTTTGCCGGCAACGAGGCCGTCAAGACGGTCGCCCAGGGCAAGCCTGCCGAAGGCGCCAACCGCAGCCCGGCGATCTTCTTCGAGACCGACGCCGAGCACTTCATGGCAGACGAAAGCCTCGGTAACGAAGTCTTCGGTGCTGCCAGCCTGCTTGTCCATTGCAAGGACGTGGCGCAGATGGTGGCTATTGCCGAGAAGCTGGAAGGCCAGCTGACGGCAACGCTGCATCTCGACCCCGCCGACCATGACGATGCGCGCAAGCTGCTGCCGGTGCTCGAGCGCAAGGTTGGTCGCATTCTCGCCAATGGATGGCCAACGGGCGTCGAAGTCAGCCATGCCATGGTGCATGGCGGCCCGTTCCCGGCCACCTCGGACAGCCGCACCACCTCGGTCGGCACCATGGCCATCCGCCGCTACCTGCGCCCGGTCTCCTACCAGGACCTCCCGGACAGCCTGCTGCCGCCGGAACTCAGCAACGACGGCGTGAAGACGCTGCCGCACCTTCTCGACGGCGTGCGCGCCGGGAAGTAACCTTGGGCTCACTGTGAATATGAAGGCCGCTGTCTGAAAGGACGGCGGCTTTTTTGTTCTGGGGCTTGGCTGGTTGCGGGCGAGATCGTCTCTGGGGCTTCACCCCCCTCTGCCCTGTCGGGCATCTCCCCCACAAGGGGGGAGATTGGCTGGAGCGCCATTGCCTGCCCAACTGGCTTCGACATCGCAGAATTCCTGAGGTCACTGTTTCGGATAGCCGGCGCGACGACTTGATCTCCCCCCTTGTAGGGGAGATGTCGGCCAGGCCGACAGAGGGGGTGCTGCATCCATTGGACGGCGTCCGCATCGGTAGTGAGCGCTCGGGCTCACGGTGAATGGGCTTTTTTGTCACGAGCGCGGGGCGTCCTCCCTGCGGAAAACCGTGGCGGGTCTACCTCGGTAATTGTCCAGGAGACCATCTGATTTTACTGTCTGCCCATGACATGATGCGCGTCCGCGCTAAATGCGTTGCGACATGGTCCTGTCCGGAGTTTCGTGTGCCTAGAACCTTTTCGGTCATAGTCGCTTTCGCCGCAACGGTTTCGGCCGCACAGCAACCCATGCCTCTCACTGCCGATCAGCTCATCGGCATCTGCGAATCCTCAACTGTTGTCGAGGCCTCGAAGAAAGGTGATGTGTTGGGCTGGCAACCGGTGGAGGACAAGGCTTGGAAGAAGAGCTTCGAGAACTACAACGGCGGATCGGTCGACGTTGTCGGCTGGCGGCGCGGCGCAAAAGATAGCGACGGCCTCCTATCGTTCTGGATTTCGACAGGACCGGTTTCGACCCGAATGTGCTCGTTTTATGCATCAGGTGACGGAGCAGCGCTGCTCAGCGCCTTTTTTTCCCATTTCGGCAAGCCCTCCAAGCTCGACAAATTCGAGCTCGGTCTCATCGCCGACTGGGAGCGAGCGGGGGATGTTGTCGAACTCAACCAGACCGGTAATCTCTTGTCGGTCAGCTACACAGCTCGCAAATAAGATACCAGCGTCCGGTTCGTCGACGGCATGAATCCTGCCGCTCGTGCCGGCTCTGTCTCTTGTGCTTTGCGGTCTCATCCCGTTTGAAAGATGGGAGCGACGCGGGTAGAGGAAGCAGTCTCCGAAGCCAGCTTGGTCCCCGCAAAACGCCGCCTCCCTTTCGGAAGACGGCGCTGATCATGCCATAGCCTATGTGGCTTAGCTGCGGGGCAGCATGCCTTCGACGTCGGCGGCTGCGTCGTCGAGGGCTTCCTTGGGTTCGGCTGAACCGTCGACGATGCGCGACAGGTTATCGACGATGGTCTGGGTGACCTTGACGCCGTTGGAGCCGGGGAAGGCGTACCAGGGGATCATCAGGGACATCTGGTTGAGGCCGGCCTGGAACAGCGGGTTCTGCTTGTAGAACTGGCCGAGATATTTGTCGGACTTGGCGGCCAGTTCGTTGTTCGGAACGTAGCCGGTGCCGGGAACGACGACCGAGGCGCCGTAGGGGCCGGCGGCAAACTTGGCGAACTTCCAGGCGGCTTCCTGCTTGACCGGGTCCTTGGCGAGAATGACGACGGCGTTGCCGCCGGTCGGCAGGTGGCCCTTTGCCGGATCGAGCAGCGGCAGCTTGGCGGTGCGCAGGTCGAACTTGGTGCCGACATTCTTGATGGTATTGCGCAGTGCGCCGGTCGTCTGGAACTCGAAGCCCACCTTGCCGGCGGCGAAGGCCTGTTCTCCGGCGGACTTGGTGAAGACGGGGAGGCCGCCTTCCTTGACCATGCGCTGCAGGGTTTCGGCAGCCTTCAGGCCTTCAGGACCGTTGAACGCGACCTTGGTCTCGTCGGCATTCAGCATCGTGCCGCCGTTGCCGAACAGCAGTGCGGAGAACATCCAGTCGTCGCCCTGCCAGCGGAAATCGATACCATCGACGCCGTTGCCGAGCGCCTTGATCTTGCCGCCTAGAGCAATGACTTCGTCCCAGGTGGTCGGTGGGACGTCGGGATTACCGCCGGCAGCCTTCACCAGGTCGGCATTGTAGTACATGATCGGGGTTGAGGTGGCGAAGGCGAGGCCGAGCTGTTTGCCGTTGACCTGGGCGAGCTTCAGGATCGTGTCCGAGAAGCCTTCCTCGGCCATGTTGCCGTCCTTCTTGATCAGCGGCCCGAGGTCGAGGGCAACGTTGCGCTCGGAGATCATCCGGAGCCGGTTGAGGCCGATGAAGGTGACATCTGGCATGGCGTCAGTACCGGCCTGGCGCAGGATCGTCTGGATGCCGTCTTCGTAGGTGGCCGACGGGCTGGCAAACTGGATCTTGATGTCAGGATTTTCTTCCATGAACTTCTTCGAGATCGTGTCCATCACGTCCTTGAAGAAGCCGGGCATGGGGTAATGCACCGTCAGCGTGGTTTCGGCATAGGCCGGCACCGACACGGCCATCGCGATGGCAGCGGCGGCAACGAGCTTGGTGAAGTGTTTCATCGAGCGTTCTCCTGTTTGACGACCGGTCAGCCTTTGAGACCGGTCATGGTAATTCCCTCGACGAAGCGCTTTTGCGCGAGCAGGAAGGCGGCAACGAGGGGAAGGGTTATGACCATGGTGGCGGCCATCAGCGCGCCGTAATCGTCGCCGGCTTCGGCGGCGCGGAAATACATCAGGCCGAGCGGCGGCGTGGCAAAGCTCTGCTTGCTGATGACAATCAGCGGCCAGTAGAGATCGTTCCAGTGGGCAACCACCGAGAAGATCGCGAAGGCGGTGACGGCCGGCCAGGCATTTGGCACGATGACCCGGGCAACGATGCCGATCTCCGACATGCCGTCAAGACGGGCGGCATGGATCAGGTCGTCCGGCATGGCGCGGAAGAACTGCAGGAACATGAAGATCGCAAAGACCGAGATCGAGAACGGCGCCACCAACGCGGTGTAGCTATTGAGCAGCGAGGCGCTGTCGATGGCGACGTAGAGCGGCAGGGCCGTCGCGTGGATCGGCACCAGCAGCCCGAGCATGACCATCGCCATCATCAGTTTTGCAGCGCGGAACTTGAGTTTGGCCATGGCATAGGCGCAGGGGATTGCGACGATGACCTGGAAAAAGAAGATCAGGCCGCAGACGAGGACGCCGTTCCACAACAGCGTGCCCATCGGCACCCGGCTGAAGGCCTTGGTGAAGTTGGCAACGTAATAGAATGTCTGCGGTATCAGCGACAGCGCCGAGGTGAAGATCTCGCTCTGCGTCTTGCCGGCCGCCGACAGCATGAAGATGTAGGGCGACAGGAAGACCAGCGCGCCGAGCGACAGCACTGTCAGGCGGATGGCGCGGCCGGTGGTGAAGGTGGCTGTGCTCATGAGTAGTGCACCCGCTTGTCGAGGACGTTGTACTGCAGGAAGGTGAGCACCATCAGGATGACGAGGAAGACGACGGTCATCGCCGAGGCGTAGCCGACATGCAGGTAGACGAATCCCTCGTGATAGATGGTGAAGAGCAGGACTTCCGACGCCCTGTTTGGGCCGCCGTCGGTCAGCGTCTGGACCGTCTCGAATACCTTGACGGCATTGATGATGCTGATGGTGGTAACGAACAGCGTCGTCGGCGCCAGCATCGGCCAGGTGACAAGCCGGAACCGATCAATCGCCGAGCGTGCGCCGTCGACTTCGGCGGCGGCATAGAGTTCGCGCGGGATGGCGGTAAGGCCGGCCAGAAACAGCACCATGTTAAAGCCGACCGACTGCCAGACGCCGATGATCGACAGGCTGTAGAGCACGGTGCCGGCCGATCCCAGCCAGTTCGGTCCCGGGATGCCGACCATCGCCAGCATGGCATTGATAGGGCCGATGGTGGGGTGGAACAGATATTGCCAGACGGTCGCCATGGCGACGATCAGCGAGGCGACCGGCAGGAAATAGGCGGTGCGGAAGAAACTGCGCGCCGTCGTCTCGCTCTCGATCAGAAGCGCTACGCCAAGGCCGAGGATGATGGAGACCGGCGCGACGATGGCCGTGTAGACCGTCGTATTCCACAACGACTTCTTGAAGGTGCGGTCGCTGAAGAGGTGGGCGTAGTTGTCCAGGCCGACAAACCGGAACTTGTCGATGCCGAGTTCGAAATTGGTAAAGCCGAGACCGATGACGGCAATCACCGGCAAGAGCACGAAGACGACCATCAAGACGATGGCCGGCGAGGCGAGCAGCCAGGCGGTGCGCGCTTCGTTGCGGGCGTGGATGTCGGCCGTCCTCTTTGCGGGAACGGCGTCGAAGGCGATGCTAGCCATGGGCGTGCTCCCGCACCGCGTCGACGCTGACGTGAGCGGCGGCGAGGCGTTTTCCATCAGCAGCAAAGACCATTGCCCGGTCGGGCGAGAGGATCATGCCCACCGGCTTGCCGACGGCAATGCCGGATGCTTCGGCCGGCGTCAGCTTGGCGATCATGATTTCACCGATGGCGTCGAGCTTGCAGTAGACGATGACCTCGGAGCCGAGGAATTCGACGCGCTCGACACGGGCGGAAAGCGCATCCTTGCCGACGTCCGACAGGCGCACGAACTCGGGGCGAATGCCGATGGTGACGTCGGTGCCATCGACGTGGCTGTCGGCGAGCGTCATGCGGATGCCGCCGAACGAGACGATGCCGTTCTCGGCCAGCGCCGGAACCAGGTTGATGCGTGGCTGGCCGACGAAGCGGGCAACGTCGACATGGGCCGGGTCGTCATAGATGACCTGCGGCGTGGCAAGCTGCAGCAGGTTGCCGCCGATCATGACGGCGACGCGGTCGGCCATAGACAGGGCCTCGGCCTGGTCGTGGGTGACGTAGACCGTCGGCACGCCGGCGCGACGGTGGAGATCGACGATCTCGCCGCGGGCATGGACGCGCAGGTTTGCATCGAGGTTGGACAGCGGCTCATCCATCAGGAAGACGCTCGGCTGGCGGACCATGGCACGGGCCAGCGCGACGCGTTGCCTTTGGCCGCCGGACATCTGGCCGGGCTTGCGATCGAGCAGGTGGTCGATCTTCAGCGAACGCGCCATTTCGGCGACGTCGCCCTGGATCGTCTTCCGGATGCTGCGCTGGCCGGGCATGAAATTGCCGATGAGGGGCAGGCGCTGGCTGCTAGACAGCCGGCGCATGGCAAGCGGCACCGCGATGTTCTGGCCAGCGGTCAGGTGGGGATAGAGGGCATAGGACTGGAAGACCATCGCAATGTTGCGGTCGGCCGCCGCCGTCCCGGACATTTCCTTGCCGCCGATGACGATCTCGCCGCTGTCGGCATGATCGAGGCCGGCAAGGATGCGCAGCAGCGTGCTCTTGCCGCAGCCGGAAGGGCCGACCAGCGCGATGAACTCGCCCGGCTCGACCTCGAGGCTGACGCCCTTGAGGATGGCGTTGTCACCGAAGGACTTGGTAATGCCGGAAAGGGAAAGCGCGCTCATTGGGCCGCATCCCGGACGACCTTGTGGGCTGCCTGGGGATAGACCTCCTCAACGACATCGTCGAGGAAATAGGCGGTCATGCCGGGAACCGCGACAAGCTCGGTGGTGACGTCATCGGCAAACGTGTGGATAGCGGCGCCGACAAAGCGTTCGCCGGGCATTTCGCGTTCCATCTTGTCGAGGATGAAGGCGGCCGGTGGCGCCCAGACGGTGGAGGTGGTCTTGAAGCCGCCCTTCCAGGCCCAGTGCAGGTGACCGCTGCCAAACAGCGCAACATCATGGGCGGCGATCAAATCGTAGAGGCGCTGACGCTGGTTCGGCCGGACGCTCCAGTAACCGGTGTCGCCCTCGTCCGGCGTGTCTACGAAGAGCGGCTTGTGGGCGAAGATCGCGACGCGGCGGTCGCCCCGGCTGGCAAGCGTTGTTTCCAGCCATTCGAACTGGGCTTCGTCCTCGCCATCCTCAAAGCCCATCAACTGGCTGTTGAGACCGATCAGGCGCCAATTGCCTCGATCTTCAACCCAGCGGTCGGGGCCGACGAGGCGCCGCCAGCGGGCCAGCCGCTCGGCATTGACGGGCTGGGCCGAACCCGGGAGATGGCCGACATCATGATTGCCGGGGACAATCAGCATCGGCACGGCAACCTGCCGCATCAGATCCATCGAGAAGACGAGGTCCTCGTCCTTGTCGGCGCCGTCGACGCTGAGGTCGCCGGTGTGGATCACGAGATCGGCGCCGCTGTCGTTGATCCAGCGTGCCAGTGGTTCCCAGTTACCGTTGAAATGCGGCTTTCCGGGGCTGACATGGGTGTCGGTAATCTGGATGATTTTCATGCGGCGTCTCCGAAATAAAGATGGAAGCGCCTTCGGTAAGCGGCGCTCCAGAGGAGGCCGGCGCTTCTTGCCGCTCTCTCTAGTGCTCGCTCATGTCAGTTGAATAACAGCCACACGGCCATTTAGAGTTTCGCCGGATTGTCGCAAAATGTCTTGCGAGTGGCTCCCCGGATCGCTTTCCGGGAAGCTCGGATCGCTCGCTGTCAGGTCTCGATGCCGACCGGCTGACTGGCATTAATCCGGCTGTAAACTGGCATCGGCGCGAGCTTGCTTCCGTCCTTTACGATGTAAACCGGGACGGATTTGGCGGCGGGCACCTTGCTCTTTTCGGCATGTTGCCAGAGCGGTATCAAGGAGTTGCACTCGGGATAATACGCGCCGCAGCACCCTTCAGGGATGCTGTGTGGGACGGCGCGCAGGCCATCCAGCCGGCGGACGATATTGTCATCGGTAGCGGTGACCAACGACACAGTGTCGTCCTTGGCGATGCCGAGCCTCTGCATGTCCGCCACGTTGAGGAATATCACCATGCGGGTGCCTTCGACGCCGCGAAAGCGGTCGCTATAGCCATAGACGGTCGTGTTGAACTGGTCGTTGCTGCGTAGCGTCATCAGCCGGAAAATGTCGGCGTGGTCTTCTGCGAAACTTGCCGACAGTGCGGTCGGCACTTTGAAATTTGCCTTGCCCGTGTCCGTCTGCCAGTCGCGCTCGCGGGCGGCGAGCGGTTTTTCAAAGCCGCCGGGGGTAAACAGCCGCTTGTTGAAATCCTTGAATATCTTCGGGTAGGTCGCCTCTATGGCGTCGCGGACCCTAGCGTAATCATTCACCCACTCGTCCCACGGGATGTCTGGATTGTCGGGCAGGGTGGCCTTGGCGATCCCGGCAACGATTTTCGTTTCGGAATAGAGCCCGGGCCCTGCCGGAGCGTGAAAACCTCTGGAGCCGTGGATGCAGGACGTGCTGTCCTCGACGCTGACAGCCTGAGGACCGCTTGCCTGCTCGTCGATCTCGGTTCTGCCAAGGCACGGCAGGAGGTAGGAGACGCTGCCGTTGAACAGCTGGCCACGGTTGAGCCGGGTGGCGATCTGCACTGTCAGGCGCATGGCCGGCCAGCGCTCCTCCATCACTTCCCGCTCGGGTACGGCGCGAAGGAAATTACCACCGAGCCCGATGAAGCCTTCGACATCGCCCTTGATGATCGACTGGCAAGCATCAACGGTTGTCAGTCCATCCTCGTAAGGCGGCTCGAAGTGGTAGAGTTCCTTCAGCCTGTCCAGCGGAACCAGCTTGGTCTTTTCCGAAATGCCGACCGTACGCTGGCCCTGGACATTCGAGTGGCCGCGTACTGGGCAGATGCCGGCGCCGGGCCGGCCGATATTGCCGCGCAGCAGAAGCAGGTTGACCAGCATCTGGACCGCCTGGACGCCGAGCTTGTGCTGGGTCAGTCCCATGCCGTAGATGCCGATGACGGATTTGGCGCGACTATAGGTATCCGCCGCCTGGACCATTGCGGCAATTGGCAGGCCTGATTCCCGAACGAGGACGTCCCAGTTCTGAGACCTGACGTAGTCGATGAATTCTCCGGCGCCGTGGGTGTGTTCTGCCAGAAATTCGCGGTCGAGGACGCCGTTCCCGCCGGATGCGAGGTCGGCGTCGTCTGTTGCCAGCAGTGCCTTGCAGATTCCGGTTATAGCAGCAATGTCGCCACCGGCCTTGACCTGGTGATACTGGCTGCTGATCTCGGTGGCATGGTTGGTGGCCATCTGGAGCGGGCTTTGCGGATTGACGAACCGCTCCAGCCCGCGTTCCTTCAGCGGATTGAAGGTGACGATCTCGGCGCCGCGCTTTACTGCTTCCTGCAGCTGGTGCAGCATGCGCGGCGCATTGGAGCCTGTATTGTGGCCGAAGAAAAAGAATGCTTCCGCCGTCTCGAAGTCGTCCAGCCGCACCGTTCCGACGGGAATCCCAATGCTCTCCGGAAGTGCGACAGAGGTGGATTCATGGCACATGTTGGAGCTGTCAGGCAGGTTGTTGGTGCCATAAACCCGAGCCATCAGCTGATACATGTAGGATGTTTCCAGCGAGGCCCGGCCGGAGGCGTAGAACACGACCTTGTTGGGATCGACTGCACGGATTGCCTTCAGCTCGCGGCCGATGGCTGAAAAGGCCTCGTCCCATGAGACGGGAACATAGTGGTCGCTCGCGGCATCGTAGCGCATCGGCTGCATCAGTCGGCCGGCATTTTCGAGATCATAGTCGCTCCAGCCGCGCAATTCGGTGACCGTGTGCTGCGCGAAGAAATCCGCGTCGGCGCGCGCGGCGGCCAGTTCCCAGAATGTCGCCTTGGCGCCATTTTCGCAGAACTCGGCCGGGTGAGGCTTGGCGGGCTTTGCCCAGGCGCAGCTGACGCAGGCAAAGCCATCGGCCTTGTTCTGCTTGGCGAGACCTGCAACGACGCTGAGCGGCTGGCCGTTTTCCCGCGCCTGATGGGCCAGCGATCTGACCGACCCCCATCCGCCGGCTGGAGCATCGTTCGGTTCGATTTTCGGAGTGTCGGACATTATCATCTCCCGCTTGCACAAGGCCGCGTTTCGTAACTTGCCTCGAGGCCATCAGTTCCACCGAGATGGAGGGTCCGCTGCAAGATTGGGGCGGCTCTTGCCAACCGGGCCGAAAGCTGGTGTGTCGCCGCCATGGCACGATCGAAAGGAAGCCGAGATGTCTGACCAGGAAAGCCGCATTACCCAGCTTGAGGAAGTTGTTGCCTACCAGGCAAAGACCATCGACGAACTCTCCGACCAGCTGACGGCGCAGTGGAAGGTGGTCGAGGAAACCCGCTACAAGCTCGAACGTCTGGTCGAGCGTTTCATGACGCTCGACGAAGAAACTGCCGAGGCGCCGGCCAACGCGAAACCGCCGCACTATTGATCCCCGTATTGCCGAGGCCTCGCCTGGATAGCGGTCACATTTCTGTGTCTCACGCGGCTTTGTGTAACAAAACCACGGCCGCGTTCGTATCTGCTGTATGATGAATAAAACCGGGAGGACCAGAATGCAGACGAGACGCGCATTGCTGATGACTGTGGCGACCGGTGCGGCGGTGTTTTCCGCGCGGAGCTGGAACGGATCGCTGGGGACTGCTGCTGCCGCAACGTTTCCCATAACCCATACCGATGCGCAATGGCACAAGCTTTTGACCGCAGAACAATACGAGGTTCTGCGCAACGAGGGCACGGAACGCCCCTTCACCAGCCCGCTGCTCGAAGAACACCGTAAGGGAAGATTTGCCTGCGCCGGTTGCGAACTACCCCTGTTTTCCTCGGAGACTAAGTTCGAGAGCGGCACGGGCTGGCCCAGTTTCTGGCAACCGTTGCCAAAAGCCGTCGGGTCCGTCAAGGATACGTCCTACGGCATGGTCCGCAACGCCGTGCATTGTGCCCGTTGCGGCAGCCATATCGGCCATGTCTTCAACGACGGCCCCAAGCCGACCGGCCTTCGCTACTGCATGAACGGCATCGCCATGACGTTCCAGGCATCATCTGCGTGACGCACCTCTTGAAACGCCAATTCCGCCCAGCATTTGGGCTCAGACTTCAGGCCTACGCATTCACCTCCGGCTAACGGGAGATCTTCCATGACGATGACTTTGAAATATTCCATGCGCGAAGCCTTGTCCCGATATGGCCGACGGGCCGGCACCGCTGTTGCGGTCCTTCTGGTCGGCGGCACTGTGCTGCATTTCACACCTTCCCAGGCCGGCGAAGCCCGAGAGATTCCGAAAGCCACTATCGACGCAGCGCCGGGTTCCGGCACCGAGACAATCGCGCTCGCCGGGGGCTGTTTCTGGGGCGTGCAGGGCGTCTTCCAGCATGTCGACGGCGTCGTCAGCGCGGTGTCCGGTTATGCCGGTGGCGCGAAGAATACCGCTGAATACGAGACTGTCAGCACCGGCAGCACGGGCCATGCCGAGACCGTGAAGGTGGTCTTCGATCCGCACAAGATCAGCCTCGGCCATCTGCTGCAGATCTACTTCTCCGTCGCCCACGATCCAACGGAATTGAACCGCCAGGGGCCAGACAGCGGCACCCAGTACCGCTCGGCAATCTTTCCGACCACGCCTGAACAGGCGCGCGTCGCCAAGGCCTATATCGATCAACTGAACAAGGCACACGTTTTCGGTGAGGCTGTCGTCACGAAGATCGAGCCGGGAAAGAGCTTCTATCCGGCCGAGACTTATCATCAGAATTTCCTGACGACCCACCCGACATATCCCTACATCGCCATCAACGACATACCGAAAATCGATGACCTGAAGCGCATGTTCCCCAAGGACTATCGTGCCGAACCGGTACTGGTGACCGCCAGCAACTGATCGAAGGCCACCGCTCCGTCAGGTAACAACTGGCGGAGCGATCCTCAGTCTTTAGGTCTGGGGGGGTAGGTTTGGCGGATATTTATCCGAGGTCTCGTGTATATCCGATATTGCAGTCTGGCGGCATTGCCTCCCGTGTGAGGCGACAAATGGGCGCATACCCCCAGTGCACCGTTTGTGCCAATATCGGTTAGGCAGCCTATCTTTATCCGGTAAGGGTGGTGTACAGGCAGCCCCAACAGAGCATCCACCATGATCGTCCGCGAGCGCCCGGGGCTACTCCCGCTATTCTTCATCATGCGTGGATCGATCGTTCCCCGCATCTTGCCGCAGATCATCGTGATTTTCGTTATGTCCTGCCTCATCACCTGGGGCCATCACGAGCGACCGGGCATGATCCTGTCGGTCAGCGGCGTGCCGTTCGCCGTGCTCGGCACAGCGCTTTCGGTGTTTCTGTCGTTCCGCAACAACGCCTGCTATCAACGCTGGTGGGAGGCGCGGCACAGCTGGGGACAACTGGTCTACGCGGCACGGACGTTTTCGCGCCAGACCTTGCTGCTGGAAGCCTTGCACGGCGAGGAGGGGCGGCGGGTCAGGCGTAGCCTGCTGACGCTGGCCATGGCCATGCCACATGCGCTTGTCCAGCATCTTCGGCCGGAGGGCGACCAGAGCAAGGTCGAGCGGCTATTGCCGGACGATGTCCAGCCCCTCTATCACGCTGCATCGAACAGGCCTGAAATGCTGATGCGGCTGATGTCGGCCGATCTGGCAAGAATGCGGGCGAGCGACCGGATAACAGATATCCAGTACCAGATGCTCGACAGGACAATCACCGACATGGCAATTGTGCCGGCGACCTGCGAGCGCATCCGAAACACGCCGTTGCCGTTTGCCTACACGCTGCTGGTTCATCGCACGGCCTATCTGTTTTGCTTCCTAATGCCGTTCGGTTCGGTCGACGTGCTCGGCTGGGGAACGCCGTTTGCGGCGGCGGTCATCGCCTACACCTTCTTCGGCCTCGATGCGCTCGGTGACGAGCTCGAAAATCCGTTCAGCAAGGAGGCGAATGCTTTGCCGATCGGTGCGCTTGCCGATGCTATCGAGCACAATCTGCGAGAAGCCATGGGCGAGACGGATCTGCCACCGCTGCCGACGCCCACCAATTTCGTGCTGATGTAAGCCGCATTGCGATTTTTTTTGATCGTGCCGGGAATAAGTTCGCATCGGTGTCCGTATACTGGGTCATGGAACGCAACGGACGCACATTCGATGTCTTGGCACAGCTCTCATCCCTGAGACGCTACGCCCGTTCGCTGGTGCGCAACGCCGACGATGCGGAAGACCTCGTGCATGATGCCTTGCTGCGGGCCTATGAGCGCAAGTCGACCTTCCGTCGCGGCGCAAACCTGCGCTCCTGGCTTCTCTCCATCGTCCATAACGCCCATATCGACCGCCTGCGTCGGGACCGGTCGATGGCGCGGCGCCATGATGGCGCGGCCGTCGAGATGGAGCAGTCGCTGGCGGCCGGCCAGGAGCATGCCGTCCGGCTGTCGCAGGTGCGTGACGCCTTCTTCAGGCTTCCGGAAGAACAGCGTGCGGCGCTGCATCTCGTTGCCATCGAGGACATGTCCTACAACGAGGCCGCAGCGACGCTCGGCATACCTGTCGGCACGCTGATGTCGCGAATTTCGCGGGCGCGCGCCCAGTTGAGGGATTTCGAGGACAAGGCGCCGGCTGCGTCGCATCTGCGTGTTATCGGAGGGAACGATCATGACGTCAGTTGATCCGATCATCGACGCCGATCTCGATGCCTATGTCGACGGCGAACTGGATGTATCGCGGCGCATAGCGGTGGAATCCTACCTGTCGGAACATCCGGCAACGGCTGCCAAGGTCATGGCCGACTTAAGCCTGCGCGGCGAATTGCGGCTGGCACTGGCGACGGAGGCCGTAACCGGCGGGGTGCAGACCCGCGAGGCCGCCCGTCGTCTGGAGCGTGGGCTTGCCTACGGTCGCGTATTGCAGTCATTGCAGCGCATTGCTGCCGTTGCCGTTCTGGTGGCATCGGGCTGGGTGGCACACAATTCGTTCGGCGCTTTCTCGGCCACCGAGGTCTCGGCATCCGTGCCGCCGCCGGCTTTCGTCGACGATGCGGTTGCGGCTTTCCGCACCTCGGCATTGAGGGCGCAGGTCGCCTCGCAGCCGAAGTCGGCCAACTACAATCCGGATGATATCCGGGCGGCAACCGCAATCGTCATGCCGACGTTGCCGGCCGACTGGAAGGTGGCCGATGCCGAAATCTATCCGTCGGCCTTCGGACCGAGCATCGAAGTTACCGTCGATGCGAATGGCAAGCGGCTGTCGCTGTTTGCAGTCCGGCCAGGCAGTTTTGCCGTCGCCAAGGTCGACCACATCGCCCTCGACGGCGTGCAGGCATCCTACTGGCAGATCGGCGATGTCGCCTACGCGCTGGTTGCCGATGCCGCCGCCAACAATCTCGACGGGGAGGCCGAGCGGCTTTCCCGGACACTCTATTAACGCAATCAAGGAGACAGATCATGAATCCGATCAATCCCCGCTCCGGTTTCGGCGTTAACGCCGGCACCCAGGCGCTGTTCGACGAAGGACTGCGCAAGCATATGCTGCGCATCTACAACTATATGGCTATCGGTCTGGTCGTGACGGGGCTCGTTGCCTTCGTCGTCGGCACGACGCCGGCGCTCTATGTGCCGATCTTCTCGTCGCCCCTGAAGTGGGTCGTCATGCTGGCACCGATCGGCTTCGTGCTGTTTTTCTCGTTCAAGATCCAGTCGATGTCCGCCAGCGGCGCGCAGGCCATGTTCTGGGCCTTCTGCGCAGTCATGGGACTATCGCTCGCCTCGGTGTTCCTGGTGTTCACCGGCGCCAGTATCGCCCGCACCTTCTTCATCGCAGCCACCATGTTCGGCGCGACAAGTCTCTATGGCTACACGACGAAGCGGGATCTCGCCAATTTCGGCTCGTTCCTGATGATGGGCCTGATTGGCGTCGTGATCGCCAGCGTCGTCAACATCTTCCTCGGCTCGACTGTCCTGCAGTTTGCCGTGTCCGTGATCGGTATCGCCGTCTTCGTCGGCCTGACCGCCTGGGATACGCAGAACATCAAGGAACAGTATGCCGAGAACTATGACCAGGAATCGCAGCAGAAAATGGCTGTGATGGGCGCCCTGTCGCTCTACCTGAACTTCGTCAACATCTTCCAGCTGTTGCTCAACTTTACGGGCGACCGCGAGTAACAGCTCCTCCTGGTGGGGCCAGGAGTGAGCGGGCGCCCGTCGATCTGTCATGGGATCGGCGGGCGCATTGCGTTTGGGGTTAGGCTCGCTCGTCCAGCCGGTCCTGCAGCATGCTCCACGGCAGCAGCGCATTGGGCGCGTGCTTCAGGAGAGCATGGAACGGTATCGGTGCCGGCGGTCCGAAGGGGATCGCAAGATCACGGGCATCTGCACCTGTTGCCCAGGCGGCAAGCTCCTTGCCCATCGCCGTCGTCATGGCGATGCCGCGTCCGTTGCAGGCAAAGCCGGCGATCAGTCCGGGTCCGAGATCGACCAGATGCGGCAGGAAATCCGGTTCGACAGCAGCCAGACCGGACCAGCTGAATTCCAGCGGCGGTAGATCGGGGAGCCCGAGCTTTTCGGCCATGCGTCGATGGATTGTTGCTGGCACACGGGCGTCGGCGCCAGGGCCGAAGATGTGCATACCGCCCGAAATCAGCCGATTGTCGGCATCGAAGCGGAAGGTGAAGAGGTTGCGCCTGGTATCGGAAACACACTGATTTGCCGGCAGGAGCCGCTGGCGGATTGCGGCCGGCAGCGGATGTGTGGCGACCTGGAATACCTTCAATGGAAAATAGGTGCGGGCGAGTTCCGGATTGAGCCGTCCGCCGTAGGCATTTGTCGCGACCACGACCTTGCCGGCGCGCAGGCTGCCCGTCGGCGTCTGCAGCAGCCAACCGTCCGCTGCTCGGCCAATGGCTGAGACGGGCGAGCGCTCGAAGATACGGGCGCCAGCCGCTTCCGCAGCGTCGGCAAGGCCGCGCGCATATTCGACGGGATTGAGCACGCCCCCGGATTTGTCGGTCCAGCCGCCGAAATAGCCGTCTGCACCGGTCACGTCGCGGATCGTCTGTCGGTCCATGACTTCCGCCGGGCGTCCGCGGGCCTGCCATTGCGCGGCGCGGGACTGTACTTTTTCGAGGGCGTTAGCGGAATGGGCAGGCTGGATCCAGCCGCTCTGCTGCGCGGCGCACTCGATTGCGTGGCGGCGGATCAGCTCGAAGACCAGGTCGCCGCTGCCCGCTGCCAAATCTACCAGGCGCTTTCCGCGCTCGGGGCCCAGTTGCTGGATGACGTTATCCGGGTCCACCTTGGCAAAGTTTGGAACCACGAAGCCGGCGTTGCGACCGGTGGCACCCCAGGCGATGATACCGGCCTCCAGCAGTATCACCGAAAGACCTTTTTCTGCCGCATGCAACGCAGTCGACAGGCCGGAGAAGCCGCCGCCGACGATGGCGAGGTCAGCATCGAGCGGGCCTTGGAGTTGCGGCCGGTGCCGCCGGTTGCGGCCGACGACGTGCCAGAGGGACGGCGCGTCCGGCGATGCGGTGTCTGCTTTGCTCACGAGGCGGCACCATTCTGGTCGGGCATGGCCGGCGGCTGCTTCTTGCCGAACCAGCGCAAGCGGCGCGGCATGTTGCCGAGGATGCCGTTAGGGCGCACCAGCAGGATGACGCAGAGCATGACGCCGATGGCGACGATCTGCAGCGAGGCGGCGCGGGCCTGCTGGTCGGTCGGGAAGGCTGCGCTGGTCAGCGCGCCGGAGCCCGCCCAGATCGCCCAGACGAGGACGCTGCCGAGGATGGCGCCTTTGTTGCTGCCGGAACCACCGACGATCAGCATGGTCCAGACCTGGAAAGTCAGCGTCGGCATGTAGTTGTCTGGCGCGATGAAGCCGATGAAATGTGCCTGCACGGCGCCGGCCAGCCCCATGATGGCGCCGCCGACGGCAAAGGCCTGGACGCGGTAGAAGCGGGCGCTCTTGCCGAGCGAGATGGCGGCCCGCTCGTCTTCGCGCAGGGCCTTCAGCACGCGCCCCCATGGACTGCGGGCAAGGTGCTCCAGTGCCAGATAGGTAATGAGCGTGACTCCGGCGACGACGGCGAGGTTGGAGAAGTTGAAGAGCACGGGCGTTTCGGCAAGTGCTGCGAAGGGGCGAGGGATGAAGCCGATGCCGAACGGGCCGCCGGTCAGTTTCTGCGCATTCAAAGCTACCAGTTGCACGACCACGGCGACACCGAAGGTGGTGATGGCAAGGTAGTCAGATTTCAGCCGCAGCGTGGCGACGCCGGTGATGGCGGCAGCCAGGGCGGTGACGATCATGGCGCCGAGCCAGCCGACGACAATCGGCATGTCGAAGCCGCCGAAGCGGCCGACGGTATCGGGTGTCGTCAGCAGCGCCGAGGTATAGGCGCCGATGGCGACAAAACCGGCGAGGCCGACGTTGAAAAGGCCGGTCAGCCCCCATTGCAGATTGAGGCCGAGGGTGATCAGCGAGAAGATCAGCGCCGTCGTCAGGAAGAAGGCGCCATAGCCAAGAATGTCCATCATCTCTCTCTCACTCCGAAGAGGCCGATCGGCCGGACCAGCAGCACCGCCATCAGGATGACGAAGGAGACCGCCGCGCGCCATTCTGCGCCGATCAACTGGACGGCGCCGGCTTCCGTCAGGCCGATGATCAGACCGCCGAGCACAGCGCCGGGCACGCTGCCGATACCGCCGAGAATGGCTGCGGCAAACATCGGCAGCATCATGTCGAAGCCCATCAGCGGCCGGATCTGCACGAGAATGCCGATCATGACGCCGGCCATGCAGGCAAGCGCCCCGCCGACCAACCATGTCACGCGCACCACCTTGGCGACGTCGATGCCGACGACGCGGGCGAGCGCCGGGTTCTGACTGACGGCCTGCATCGAGCGACCGATCTGCGTGCGGGTCATCAGCAGGTGTACCGCCAGCACCAGAAATGCTGTCAGCAGCAGCAGCACGATCTGGTCGGGCGTGATGCGGATGCCGAACCCGACCGGCATGGCGATCTGGATCGAGCGGCTGAAATAGGCCGGACGCGAGGTGAAGATGAACTCCAGCAGGCTGCGCAGCGCCATGGAGGCGCCGAAACTGGCCATCACGACGATGATTGTCTGGCCTTTTGCCCGCAGCCGCGCAAACAGGATCTTGTCGAGCAGCAGCGCCATCAGCCCGGTAAAAGCCATGCCGATGACCACTGCAACGATCAGCGGCCAGCCGAAGGAAAACGGACCGATCGGTGCGATCTTGCCGAACATCGCACCGATGGCGCTGACTGCGGTCAGGGTGGCGTAGGTGCCCCAGGCCATGAAGTCGCCATGGGCAAAGTTTGAGAAGCGCAGGATCGAATAGGTCAGCGTGACGCCGATGGCGCCGAGGCCGACCATCGAGCCTGTCAGCAATCCGTCGATGATGGATTGCAGGTTCATGCGGCACCTCCGGTCTCGGTCGGTCTGGCAGGCTGCGTCGGGCGCTGGCCCAGATAGAGTTCGGCCACGACGGGATCGTTCCAAAGCTCGGAGGCGATGCCTTCATGGTGGTCCTTGCCTTCGACCAGCACATAAGCGCGGTCGCCGATCGCCAGCGCCGCCTTGGCATTCTGCTCGACCAGCAGGATTGTGACGCCGGATTTGCGGATTTCGGTCAGCATCTGGAACACCATCGACACGAATTTCGGCGACAGACCAGCCGAGGGCTCGTCGAGGACGAGCACCTTGGGGTCGACGACCAGCGCGCGGGCAACGGCGAGCATCTGCCGCTGTCCGCCGGAAAGATTGCCGGCGGCGATCTTGCGATGGCGGGCAAGGTCCGGAAAGGCGGTGTACATCGCCTCTATGCGGGACGGGACGTCCCTCGGCTTCAGGATGCCGCAGGCGACCTTCAGGTTGTCGTCCACCGACATCTGCGGAAAGATATTTTCCGTCTGCGGCACGAAGGCAAGGCCGAGGCGGACCATCATGTGGGCCGGTGCCGCAGTGATATCCCGCCCGTCGAGAAGCACGGTGCCGGCGGCGATCGGCACGAGGCCGGCGACAGCCTTGATGAAGCTCGACTTGCCGGCGCCGTTGGGACCGAGCACGACGACGATCTCGCCCTTGTTGACGGTAATCGAGGCGCCACGGACGATCGGTACGCCGGGCTCGTAGCCGGCGACGAGATCGCGCACGAGGAGAACGGGTTCGCTCATGCCGCACCTCCGAGATAGGCTTCGATGACGCGGGGGTCGCGCGCCACTTCTTCCGCCGTGCCCTGGCAGAGCAGCTGGCCGCCAGCCATGACCAGTACGCGATTGCAGAGCCGGGTGACCATGTCGATATTGTGCTCGATCAGCAGGAAAGTGATACCGCGGGCGTTGATATCGCGGATGCGGTCGATGATGACTTCGAGCAGGGTGGCGTTGACGCCGGCCGCCGGTTCGTCGAGGAGGATGATGGCGGGATCCGCCATCATCACCCGGGCAAGTTCCAGAAGCTTGCGCTGGCCGCCGGAGAGTACGCGGGCGGGCTCGTGGGCCAGCCGCGTCAGCAGGACGAGATCGAGCAGCTCCATCGCTTTTTCGCGTGAGCGCTTCTCCTCGGCGACAACGCGCCATGGCACCAGGAAGTTGGCAAACAGTTTTTCGCCGGTCTGGTGCTGGGCGGCGAGCATGACGTTTTCGATCAGTGTCATGTTGGGGAGCGGGCGGGGGATCTGGAAGGTGCGGCCGAGGCCGCGACCGATGCGCCGGTGTGCGGATTCGCCGGAAACGACTGTGCCGTTCAGTCGGATTTCGCCGCTCGTCGGCAGGACGCTGCCGGAGAGAAGATCGAACATCGTCGTCTTGCCGGCGCCGTTCGGGCCGATCAGGCCAAGGATTTCGCCGTGCCGCACTTCGAAGGATACGTCGTTGACGGCGGCGATGCCGCCGAATCGGCGGACGATATTCCTCGCACTCAGAACAGGCTCCCGGGTATCCTCCCCCTGCCGTTCAGATGGTAAACTCATGGATCCCTCTGGCCGGGAACGATCGTTGTCGCACCCTGATTTTTTGATTTGTGATCACACTTGCATTGATCACGCTATTCAGCTTTAATTCGTTCTGCAAGTCAAAAACGGGATCGCAATGCAAAAGGCCTCAGCCGAAAAAAGCAATGATCTGATTGCCGCCCAACTGGCCCCGGTTGGCCGCGAAACCGTTCAGGACCGTGTCTATTCCGAGCTTCGCAGGGCGCTGATCGGCGGGCTTTTCGAGCCGAGCCAGGTGCTAACAATCCGCGGACTTGCCGATGCGCTTGTTACCAGCACCATGCCGGTGCGCGAGGCGCTCGGGCGGCTGATCACCGAAAAGGCGCTGGAGGCACTGCCCAATCGCTCGGTACGTGTCCCGCCGATCACGCTGGAGCGTATCGACGACCTCCTGCGCGCCCGTATCCTGATAGAGGGCGAGGCCATCGCGCTGGCCGCAAAACGCATGGGCCCGAAAGATATCACGGTCATCGAGGGCATGCTGCACGAATGGGACGAGATGCGCGCCCTGAAGCAGAAGAAGGACGTGGACCGCGAGGTCACGCTCAACCAGACATTCCATTTCGAGATATACCGGGCCTGCAGCTCGGCCGTGCTCATCCCCATGATCGAAAGCCTGTGGCTGCAATCGGGCCCCTGTATCCGGGTGGCGATCTATGCCTTCTCCGAAGCCGGCGAGGTCGATACCGCCCATTACCATCGCAGCATCGTCGCGGCATTGGCCGCCCAGGATGCCGACGCGGCACGGGCCGCGCTGGTCGCCGATATCAGCCGGCCCTTCACCTTTTTGCGCAACAAGCTGCAGACAGACGCAGCCAGGATTTGAGACCGATCATGAGCCAGAATGCAATCCACATCACCGAGCCCCGTTCCGGACTGTCCGTGATCGCGCCGCTGCTGGCCGGCAAGGCGCCCGAGAACGTTGCCTTCTTCATGCAATATCTGTCCGAGCCGCGCATCGTGCCCGGCATCCATGCGATGTGGACCGGCCCGGAAATCTCCTGCCCGATCCCGGCGGCTCATCTCGAGGGGGCCGCCTATGCAACTGCGCTGCCGGCCGAGAACGCTACGGTGACGCCGCAGCCGGGCGATATTGTGCTGAGTTACGTGCCGGCGCGCATGTGGGGCGGCAGCCCCAACGCCATTTTCGACATCGGCCTGTTCTACGGGCAGGGTGCGCGGTTGCTGTTCCCGATCGGCTGGCTGGCCGGCACCGTCATGGCGCAGGTGCGGCCGGAGGAGCGCGAGCATTTCGCTGCCGCCTGCGGCATCATCCGCCGCAACGGCGGCTGCGACGTCACCTTCGCGCTGACGGAGGTTTGAGGTGAGCGAAACCGACGACAGTTTCGAGCTTTACGACCTGCGCGTCGAGGCGGTCATCCCGGAGGGCAAGCCAATCTATTGCGGCGCCAGGGAGGGCGATTATTTCGAGCTGAAAGGCGAGATGCTGTCGATGCCTGCAGGCCAGGGATTTTCCATCTATTCGATTTCCGCCGTGCTGCCGCTCTTGGCCGCCAAGCAGCGGCCGACGCACCGGAACGACTGGATGACCTCGGATGCCGAAATCGCCTGTCCCGACCCGAACTGCGCTAGCCGGCTAAGGATCGTGCGCACGGGCAAGCGTCGTTTCAGCCATGCCGAGACGACGGCAGTGCCGCTGCCGGGTGACGAGGCCTGAATGATGGCGCGCGGCGCAGGAGCGATATCTGTCTTCTCCCCGTGGGGAGAAGATGCCCAAAGGGCAAATGAGGGGGAGCCCTTCGCGCTCCACCGTTCTACCAATTTGAAAGCTGCATGACATGACGAAAACCTTCGAACTTCGCCCCGGCTATGCCATTTCCCGCGTCATTCGCGGTGGCTGGCAGCTGGCCGGTGGCCATGGGGCGATCGATCGCGATCAGGCCGTGACCGACCTGATCGCCGCATACGATGCCGGTATCAGGACATACGACTGTGCCGACATCTACACCGGCGTCGAGGAACTGATCGGCGCTGCCCGGGACCGCCTGCGCAATGAGCGCGGGGCCGAGGCGGCGGCCGAGATGAAGGTTCACACCAAGCTGGTGCCCGATCTCGAGAAGCTCGGCAACATGAACCGCGATTATATCCGTGGCATCGTCGAGCAGTCGCTGCGGCGGTTGCGCACGGAGCGCCTGGATCTTGTGCAGTTCCACTGGTGGGATTACTCGCTTGACGGCTATCTCGATGCGCTGGGCTGGCTCAACGAATTGCACGGGGAGGGTAAGGTCCGTAATGTCGGCACTACGAATTTCGACACCCAGCATGTTGCCGAGATCCTGAAGGCGGGTATCCCGCTGGTCAGCCAGCAGCTGCAATATTCCGTCCTCGACCAGCGGCCGGCCAACAGCCTGACGGCGCTGGCTGCGGCGAATGATGTGAAATTCCTGTGCTACGGTTCGGTTGCCGGCGGTTTCCTCAGCGACAAGTGGCTGGGCCAGCCGGAGCCGGAGATGCCGCTCGAGAACCGGTCGCTGGTGAAATACAAGCTGATCATCGACGACTTCGGCGGCTGGGACCTGTTTCAATCGCTGCTTTCGACATTGAAGGTCATTGGCGACCGACATGGCGTCGATATCGCCACTGTCGCCAGCGCCTGGGTGCTGCGTCAGCCGCAGGTCGCAGCTGTCATCGTCGGTGCCCGCAATCAGGCGCATGCGCTGGCCAATGCCGGCATCATGGATATCGTGCTTTCGGCAGACGACATGGGGCAGATCGAAGCGATTATCGCTGAAAGCAAAGGCCCCCTCGGTGACGTCTACACGCTGGAACGCGACCGAAACGGCAGGCATGGCTCCATCATGCATTACAATCTCAACGCGGGGAAAGTATGAGCCAGGATCAGTCACTCTTCGAGTGTGCCCGCGCCGAGGTCATCGCCTTCCACGAATTCTTCGTCGGCTGGTACGATGCGGCGACGGCTGACCTGACGGATTTCGGACGCTGTGAGCAGGCGTTCGGAGACGGCTTCCAGATGATACCGCCGACCGGCCGCGTTTTCGACAGGGCGGCGACCATCGATCTGATCCGGGCCAATCGCGCCACCTTCCATGGTGATTTCTCGATCGACATCGAGGACATCCGCGCGGGCTTCCAGACTGACGATACTGTCGTCGTCACTTATGTCGAGGTGCAGTGCCGCAGGGGCGTCCGGTCCCGTCGGCAGGCGAGTGCCCTTTTTACCGCGAGTTCATCGGCGCCATCGGGCGTCCAATGGCGGCATCTGCAAGAAACCTGGTTGCAGACACCGGAGACCTGACAGGATTACTGCGTAAAAATAGAAGTCGTACCTAACAAGGGGAACAATCATGAAAAAGACGCTTCTTTCCGTAACCACCGCTCTCGGCCTGATCTCTGCCGCTGGCATCGCCAATGCCGCCGATTGCAAGATCACCGTCGGCCTCGTCATGGAACTGACCGGTCCTGCCGGCGAATACGGCCAGGCCGGCGCCAAGTCGGTCGAAATGGCCTTCCGCGACCTCAATGCTGCCGGCGGCGTGCGCGGCTGCGACCTCGTCACCGATACCCGCGACAGCCAGAGCCAGGGCAACGTCGCTGTCGATGCGGCAACGCAGCTAGTACAGGTGAAGAAGGTGCCCGTCATCATCGGCGGTATCATCTCGTCGGTGTCGATCCCGATCCTGACCTCGGTTACTGCTCCTGCGAAGGTTGTCCAGATTTCGCCTGCTTCCTCGTCGCCGACGCTGACGGCGCTCGGGCGCGATGGCAAGACCAACGGCATCTTCTTCCGGACGATCACCTCGGATGCACTGCAGGGCGTCGCCGCTGCTAAATACGCGGTCGACAAGGGCTTCAAGAAGCTCGCCATCATCCACGTCAACAGCGACTTCGGCGTCAACATGTCGGCCGAATTCTCGCGCGCCTACAAGGCGCTCGGCGGCACGATCATCTCCGACACGCCGTACAACGAGAAGCAGTCGAGCTATGCCTCCGAGGTCACCGCTGCCATGTCCGGCACCCCGGATGGCCTCTACCTGATCAGCACCCCGGTCGACGGCGCGACGATTGCCCGTACCTGGGTGTCGCAGGGCGGGGTGCAGAAATTCCTGCTCAACGACGGCATGAACAGCCCTGACTTCATCGAGTCTGTCGGCGCCGATTACCTGAAGGAAGCCTACGGCACGTCTTCCGGCACCAGCCCGACGGCCTCGACCGATTATTTCATGAAGAACTACAAGGATTTCTCGGGTATCGAGCCATCCAATCCGGCAGCCGACCGCTCCTATGATGCCGGTGCCATTGCCGGGCTTGCCATCGCCATTGCCGGCTCGGAAGATCCTGCCAAAATCAAGGACGCGATCTACAAGGCCGTCGATCCTTCGGGCACGCCTATCTATGCCGGCAAGGAAGAGTTCACCAAGGCACTCGGCCTGATCAAGGATGGCAAACCGATCCGCTACGAAGGCGTCATCGGTCCCGTCGCCTTCGACAAATACGGGGATATCACTGGCCCGTTCCGTCTCTGGAAGATTGCCGATGGCAAGGTCGCCACCGATGGTGAGATGTCGACGGACGACGTCAACAAGCTGCAGGCGACGCTGAACAAATAGTGCATTCGGCGCAGTGCAGTCACATCCGCCTTTACCAGGAGCCCCGCGAGCCAATCGGATCGCGGGGTTTTTTGTGCCTTGGAAAAGAAGCCGTGGCCGTTTTTGAAGTTTCATGCTGCCGCGGTCGTCTTTTGCGGGGAAAACCTTATATTGCCAATGGGGGAGCCTTTTAGGTTTTTCCGATCGATTGCCCTGGAGCGGCAGCCGCCGTCTCCCGACAACCAATCATAAGGAGCACCACATGAAGATCACACGCACGGGCTCGGCCCACTGGGCTGGCGGAATCAAGGATGGAAAAGGCGAGATCAGCACCCAGAGCGGCGCTCTGAAGGAGCATCCTTACGGATATGCCAGCCGTTTCGAAGGCGTTGCCGGCACCAATCCGGAAGAACTCATTGGTGCTGCCCATGCCGGTTGCTTCACGATGGCTCTTTCCGGCATCCTCGATGGCGCTGGCCTTAAAGCGACCAGCATGCAGACAACTGCCAGGGTCACCCTGGAAAGCGTCGAAGGCGGCTTCGGTATCACGGGTATCGCCCTGACGCTGGTTGCAAGCGTGCCCGGCACCGACGAGGCCAAGTTCAAGGAACTGGCTGAACAGGCGAAGGCCGGTTGCCCGTTATCAAAAGCGCTTGCCGCCGTGCCAATGACGCTCGACGTGCAGTTCTCCTAAGAAAAACTGCTGCCTGACATGCCGGACCAGCCAATGGTCCGGCATTTTTTATGCGTCGTGCGCTCCGAGCTCCGAGCTCCGAGCTCCGAGCTCCGCGCGCCTCGGCTATGAACTCCCGCACAGTGAAACCCGTGCCAGGTGCCTGGCAATGCGTTGACAAAGTATGACTTTCGATTTACGACTGACGAAAATAGAATTTCGTCAGTCGTAAATCGAAAGTGCCTTATGAACGCCATCGCCGATTCCTCAGAGGTCAACCGCCAGGAGAATGTTGCGCGCATCCTCGATTGTGCCGAGCGGCTTTTCCGCCACTACGGCTATGCCAAGACAACGGTGGCCGACATCGCCAAGGATCTCGGCATGTCGACGGCAAACATCTATCGCTTCTTTAGCTCCAAGGTCGAAATCCACCAGGCGCTCTGCGGGCGGATGCTCGATACCGGTTATGAGCTCGCCCTTGGCGCGGCGCGCAAGCAGGCGAGTGCCGCCGACAGGCTGCGTGCTCTCGTCCATGGCCAGTACAAGCTCACTCTCGATACCATGCTCGACGAGGAGAAGGTTCATGAGATGGTCGTCGTCGCCATCGAGCGTGACTGGCATGTCATCGAAAAGCACATCGACCGCATCCACGACGTCATGGCTGGTATCATTTCCGAAGGGATCGCTGCCGGCGAGTTTGCCGAACAGGACCCCCACATCGCGTCGAAATGTCTTGGCGCAGCAACGGTTACCCTCTGTCACCCGCAGATGGTGGCGCAGTGCCTTGCCAAGGAGAACCGGGCGATGCCCGACGATCTCGTGGAATACGCCATTCGTGCCTTGAGATAATTTGCCTGCTGCCGTCCATCCGCCGTCGACCGAGGAGTGCGATCATGATTTCGCCCATCAAACTGCGCCTTTCATCCGCCTTTGTCCTCCTCATCGCTGCTGCCGTCATTTCCGGCTGCAACGAGAAGCAGGCCGAGACCAAGCCTGTCATTCGCCCTGTCAAGGTCGTCGAGATTGCCAAGGCGGAAACAACGCGGACACTGGATTATTCCGGCTCCGTGCGGGCCCGAACCGAGATGAACCTCGGCTTTCGCGTCAGCGGCAAGATCGTCGAGCGGCGCGTCGATATCGGTCAGCGGGTGAAGCCGGGCGATGTGCTGGCGAAAATCGATGCCACGGACTACGCATTGGCGGTCAAGCGCGCTGAGGCGGATCGTCTTTCCGCCGAGAAGCAGGTCCAGACCGCAACGCTTTCTCGCGATCGCGCCCAGCAGCTGTTCGATAAGAACGTCTCCTCGAAGTCGCAACTCGAGCAGGCACAGCTGGCTTACGACCAGGCCGTCGCAACGCGCGATTCGGCCATCTCGTCGCTCGACGAGGCCAAGAATCAGGTCGCCTATGCCAGTCTCGCATCGGATCTCAATGGCATCGTCACCGCCGTCAATGCCGATGTCGGCCAGGTGGTCAGCACTGGCACGCCGGTGATCACCGTTGCGGTCGACGGAGAGAAGGAAGTCGCTATTGCCGTGCCGGAAACCGATGTTGGCCAGTTCAGCGTCGGCAAGACGGTCAAGGCCCGTTTCTGGGCGAACGACGGCCTCGTGTTCGATGGCAAGGTGCGCGAGGTCTCCGGCAGCGCCGATACGCAATCGCGCACGTTCTCAGTCCGGATCAGCCTGCCGAACGACCCGCGCGTGCTTCTCGGGATGACTTCTACCGTCGAGGCGACAGCGGAAAACGCCGTGCCTTTCGTGTCCATACCGCTCAGTGCGCTGGCCGAGAAGGACGGACGCAAGGTCGTCTGGCTGGTCGACAGGACAACGGCCACCGTGCATGCGCAGGACGTCAGGCTTGCCGAGTTTACCGGGGTCGGCGTCCGGGTCTCCGATGGCCTGAAGGCCGGCGATCTCGTCGTCGCCGCTGGCACGCAGTTCATGGCCGAAAACATGCAGGTCAAGCTACCCGATGGCAGTGGACAGCAGGCCGCCGCCGCAGAGCCTGTGGACGCTGCTGCGTCTGCGGCCGTCATGCGCTGATCGCACTCGAAAGCGGATGAAGATGATGACCACACCCACTGAACAAAAGCAGCCATTCAATCTCTCGCGCTGGGCAATCGGCCATCCGAGTATCGCCCGCTTCCTGTTCGGGCTGATCATCATCGCCGGAGCCCTCGGCCTGACCCACATGGGCCAGAAGGAAGATCCCGACTTTACCTTCCGCGTCATGGTGGTGCAGGCCATCTGGCCCGGTGCGTCGATTGACGAGATGGAAGACCAGGTGGTCAACAAGATCGAGCGCAAACTGCAGGAGACGCCGCATCTCGACTGGGTAAAATCATACACCCGCGCCGGCAGCGCCATCATCACTGTCCAGGTCAAGGGCGACACCAACGCGGCCGAGGTGAACGACGCTTTCTATCAGGTGCGCAAGAAGGTCGGCGATATCCAGAGCGAGCTGCCGTCGGGCCTCCTCGGACCCTATTTCAACGATGAATTCGGCGACACCTTCATCACGCTCCATTCGATCAGCGGCACTGGCTACAGCTATCCGGAGCTGAAGAAGTTCGCCATCCAGGCGCGGGACATGCTGCTAACCGTGCCGGGCGTCGAAAAAGCGGTGATCATCGGCGACCAGCCCGAGAGAATCTACATCGACGTCTCGTCGAAGGCGCTGGCCGAGCGCGGACTGACGCTCGATACCCTTCGTGCTGCCGTCACGGGCCAGAACAGCGTCGATTCGGCCGGCTCCGTCGATACCGGCTTGAGGTCGGTGCGCATTTCCGTCGAGGGCGATGTCAGGAAGATCGAAGATATCCGTGAGTTGAGGTTGAAGGCCGGAGACCAGGTGACGCGTCTCGGCGACATTGCCACCGTCTATGCGGGGCTGCAGGACCCCTACACGGCCAAATTCAAATATAACGGCCATGAGAGCGTGCAGGTCGGCGTGGTCATGGCCAAGGGCTACAAAGTCACCGACGTCGGCCATTCCGTCGATGCCGTTTACCAGCGGTTCGAATCGTCGCTGCCGCTCGGCGTCGCCGTTGACCAGATCGCCAACCAGCCCGATGTCGTCACCGACGCGGTCAGCGAATTCATGCATGCGCTGGGCGAAGCGCTCGTCATCGTGCTGATCGTCTCCTTCGTGTCGATCGGCTGGCGCTCGGGTCTGGTGATTGCCATCGCCATTCCGCTGGTGCTGGCCGCGACCTTTGCCATCATGTACGAATTCGGCATCGACCTGCAGCGCATCTCACTGGGTGCGCTGATCATTGCGCTCGGTCTTCTGGTCGACGATGCCATGATCGTTGTCGAACTGATGGAGCGCAAGCTGGAGGAGGGCATGGTCAAGCTCGACGCCGCCAGCTTTGCCTATACATCAACCGCATTCCCGATGCTGACAGGAACGCTGATCACCACGGCAGGCTTCATCCCGGTCGGCTTTGCAGCGTCTACCGCCGGCGAGTATGTCCGCACCCTGTTCTATGTGGTCGGCATCGCGCTGGTGACATCCTGGTTCGTCGCCGTCTATTTTACACCGTGGCTCGGCTACATGATCCTCAAGCAGCGGCATCATGCGGGCAGCCATCACGACGTCTTCGATACCCGCTTCTACCGTCGCCTGCGCGGCACTGTCGGCTGGGCCGTGCGGCATCGGATCATCGTGCTGGCGTTGACGCTGCTGACCTTCGGCACCAGTCTCTGGGCCTTCCAGTTCATTCCGCAGAATTTCTTTCCGCAATCGTCGCGGCCTGAGATCCTTGTCGACCTCTGGCTGCCTGAGGGCACCAGCATCGCCGAGGTTGAAAAGCAGGCGGCGGCGCTGGAGGCCCGGATTGCCGACGACAAGGACAAGCGCTTTGTTGCCAGCTACATCGGCGAGGGCGCTCCGCGCTTTTTCCTGCCGCTCGACCAGCAGCTTATCAATCCGAACTTCGCGCAATTGCTCGTGCTTGCCAACGACGAACCCGCCCGCGAGCGGCTGATCATCAAGCTGCGCGGCATTCTCGCCGCCGACTTTCCGGACATCCGCGCCAAGGTCGACCGGCTGTTCCTCGGTCCGCCGACCGGATGGCCCGTGCAGATGCGCGTGCTTGGCCCCGACCGCCTCGAGGTTCGTCGTATCGCCGACCAGGTAAAGCAGCGTTTCGCCGCCGATCCCCGCATGGGTGCGATCCACGACGACTGGCTCGAGCCGGTGCCGGAAATGCGCCTGGTGATCGATCAGGATCGGGCACGGGCCCTCGGCGTCACGTCGCAGCGCATTCGCCAGGTACTGGCCGCTGCCGTCACGGGGGCCTCGCTCGGCGACTTCCGCGAAGGCGAAGAGACCGTGTCGATCGTGGCACGCGAGCCGGAAGCCAATCGGCATCTGCTGTCGGCGGTCAATTCCATCTCCGTGCCGAGCGATGCCGGCGGTTTCGTGCCGCTGTCGCAGGTGGCAAAGGTCGTGCCGACCATGACGCTGGGGCTGGAATGGCGCCGCGACCGCCTGCCGACGATCACGGTGCGGGCTACGCTGCCCGACGATGTGCAGGCAAACGACGTGACGACAAAACTCTACGCCGACCTGAAGCCGCTCCGCGACAGCCTGCCGCCCGGCTATCAGATCGAGGTGCAGGGTGGTACCGAGGATGCGGCGGAAAGCCAGGCCTCCATTGCCGCCAAGGCGCCGATCATGCTGCTCGTCATCGTCGTGCTCCTGATGATCCAGTTGCAGCACTTCGGCAAGGCGATGCTGGTGCTGGCGACTGGACCGCTCGGCATCATCGGGGCTGCGGCTGCGCTCCTGATCAGCGGTGCGCCGTTCGGGTTCGTTGCCATTCTCGGTGTCATCGCGCTGCTCGGTATCATCATCCGCAACTCGATCATCCTCATCGACCAGATCGACCAGGATATCGCTATGGGCATGGAGCGCCAGGAGGCGATCATCGGCTCGGCCGTGCGTCGTTTCCGGCCGATCATGCTGACCGCGCTCACCGCCGTACTGGCGCTGATCCCGATTTCGCGCGGCGTGTTCTGGGGCCCGCTCGCCTATGCGATGATGGGCGGTATCCTGGTGGCAACCGTCCTGACGATCATCGTCTTGCCCGCCGCCTACGCCCTGTTCTTTGGCAAGGAGCCGAAATTAAAGGCCGGCAAGAACGAGGCCGGGACGGTGGACGAACAGCAACATCCGATGCCGCCGGCAATGGCTGCGGAGTAGGCTTCGCTTGGTTTTAACAGCGTCTAGAAGCGTTGTTTTCCTCATGATTCGGCGAACCGGCGTGACATTGGGGACGGCGGCGGCCCGGTTAACCGGCGGGCAATCCTTTTGTGCTCTGCAGCAATTCTGCTTGCCGATTCGATATTGCGGCAATAAAGAGGGTCGGCATTGGTAAACGATGTCGCCAGCGGTCGAGCACGATCACCGGCGGCGAAGGAGAACTCCATGTCCAACCCCATCCATGACACACCGTCCGCCCAGCTCGCCGATGTCGGAACGCGAATTCGCATTACGCGCGGCTCATTCGGCTACAGCGTCGACGATCTGGCCGAGACAGTTGGACTGACAGTTGACGAAATCGTCGCCATAGAGGCCGGCACCGACACTGATCCGCTCAAAATCAAGCGAATTGCATCTGCCCTGAAGATCGACTTGCCGGACGCCTGATACTTTCAGGCGCCTGATGTGACCGCGTCAATGTGACGACGATATGGGCGCCTTGTTTTCTACCCTACCTCAAGCCGGACTGCGGCCTTATGCCGGTACGGAGTAGGCGCGGAGAAATGTACGCACGGCGTTGCGGGCTGCTCGCGCCACATCTTCATCTTCGGGAATGCCGCCGAACAAGGTTGTCGTCTGCAAGTCTGCATGGATGAGCGCCAGAAATTGCCGGGCCGCGAGGTCTGCATCGTCGATATCCAGTAGACCCGCTTTGGCGATGCGCGTGAAAAGCCCAGAGACGGCCTCGGCCGGCAAGCCCGAGCCCTTTTGGCGCCACGTCGCGAACAGCTGCGGATACCGCTCGCCTTCGGATTGCAGCAGCTTGTGCATAAAACGGCCATCGCGGTTGCAGAGGCAGTTGCGCACCAACAGGGACACCAACGCAGTCATTTCCGCCTCTATGTCGGCTGGCATGTCTGGAAAGGTGGCGATCGTCGATGAAAGCGCCTCTACGGTGCGCGCCGTGATGTCTTCGACGATCGCGACAAAGAGTGCTTCCTTGTCGCGGTAGTGGTTGTAGATCGTCTGGCGCGACACACCCGCCTGCTCGGCGATTTCATCGATGCAGGCGCCGGAAAAACCTTCGCGGCAGAAAACCTCTGTTGCAGCCGTGAGAACGGAGACCCGCTTGGTCGAAAGCCCACGCCGGACGTCTGAAATGGTTTGCGGTGGTGCAGTTCGCGCATTTGTCATGATCGGAGAGTAAGTCGCATTGACGTTTTAGACAAGTCTGTCTAATTTGACACCAGTGTCCAAAATGTGACCGGCCTGTACCGCATCCGGCATCTGTTACCGCGCTTCCAGCGAAAGCGGCCCCTATCCAATTTTCGAGAGTATTCGCCCCATGACACCCTTCTTTCGCATCGCGCTGATTCTTGGCCTTTTGTCAGCAATCGGGCCTTTTGCCATCGACATGTACCTGCCGGCGCTGCCATCCATTGGCCATGACCTCGGTGCGCCGGACAATCTGGTTCAGATGAGCCTGCTTGCCTTCTTCATTCCCTTCGCTGCATTTCAACTGCTCTACGGTCCGCTGGCTGACATGTACGGCCGCAAGGCGCCACTTTATATCGGCATCGGTCTGTTTGCCGTCGCCAGCATCGGCTGCGCTCTGGCTACCAATATCGAAATGCTGATCGCCTTCCGCTTCCTTCAGGGCATCGGCGGCGCCGCCGGCATGGTGGTGCCACGGGCGGTTGTCCGCGACATGCATGTCGGTGTGGAGGCAGCGCGGCTTATGTCTCTGCTGATGCTGGTGTTCAGCATATCGCCAATCCTGGCGCCCCTGACCGGCAGCGCGGTCATTGCCTTCTTCGGCTGGCGCGGTGTCTTCTGGGCTGTGACCATCGCTGCCTTCATTGGCCTGGTCCTGCTCTCGACGCAGCTTTCCGAAACCCGCTCCAGAGAAGACCGCGCCGGCAGCAGTTTCCGCAGCGCGATGGCGGCCTATGTCTATCTGCTCGGAGATCGGACGTTCATGACGCTGTCCCTCATCGGCAGTTTCGGCATTTCCAGCTTCCTGGTCTATCTCGCCAACTCGCCCTTCGTGCTGATCAACCACGATGGACTGACACCGACCGAATACAGCTTTGCCTTCTCCGTCAACGCGGTGTCGTTCTTTGCTGTGTCGCAGCTGACGGGCCGGCTTGGCCAGCGTTATGGGCTTGTGCGTGTCATGCGCTTCGCCGTCACGGGCTTTGCTGCGTCGATGGTTGCTCTGGTCGCAGCGATGAGCCTCGGCTTCGAGCAACTTCCGGTGCTGGTCGTCCTTCTGTTCGTCGGATTTGGATTTCTCGGCCTTGTCATCCCGACGACGGCGGTGCTCGCACTCGAGGAGCATGGTGCCATCGCCGGCACGGCCTCGGCGCTGATGGGCACGCTGCAGTTCACCACCGGCGCGATTGCGATGGTGCTGGCCAGCCTGTTTGCCAACGGAACAGCCGTGCCGATGACGGTAGCCATCGCCTGCGCTGCAGTGACTGCATTCTTGCTTGCACAGCTGACGATGGGTCGACACGCCAGCGGCGTCAAAGCGGCCGCCGAATAGCAGGCTTTTAAGCGCCTTTCTGCAAATGCCCGCACGGATGTCGTGCGGGCTTTTGGCTTTCTCCTACTGGTCCATGACAATCTGCAGCTTGACGTCGCTGGGCCGGCCTTCTGCGGCGCGCTCGAAAGCCTGAATGGATTGTTCGAAGCCGAAAGTCTCGGAAATCAGCGGTTTCAGGTCCACGCGTCCGGAGCCGATCAGGGCGATGGCACGGTCGTACTGGTGCGCATAGCGGAACACTGTCTCGATCCGCACCTCTTTGGTGGTGGCGATCGAGACGTCGATGGCAACAGGTGCAACCGGCAGGCCGACGGCAACGATTGCTCCACCCGGACGTGGCAGCTCCATGATGGTCTCCCAGGCCTTCGGTGAGCCGGAGCATTCGAACACGACATCCGCTCCCCAACCGTCGGTCAACAGGTTCAACGCGTCGAGCAGCTTCGTCTCGCGGATGTTGACGGGAATGATCCCCTGATACTGCGCAGCAATATCGAGCTTCGGCTGGGCGAGATCGGCGACGATGACGCGCGAGCAGCCACCGGCAAGCGCTGCAATTGCCACCATTGTCCCGATGGGGCCGGCGCCGAGCACGACGGCGGTGTCGCCGGGTGCGATGCGCGCCTTGCTTGCGGCCTGCATGCCGACGGCGAATGGCTCGACCATGGCACCTTCGGCAAACGAGACATTGTCGGGCAGCTTGAAGGTATAATTGGCCGGGTGCACCACATAGGGCGTCAGCACGCCATGGACCGGCGGGGTTGCCCAGAAGACGACGGCGGGATCGACATTATACATGCCAAGCCGGCTGGCGCGGGAATTGGCATCGGGAATGCCCGGTTCCATGCAGACGCGATCGCCGATCTTCAGGTGGGTCACGCCGGCGCCGATCTCGACCACCGTGCCAGCTGCCTCGTGTCCCAGCACCATCGGCGCAGTGACGATGAAGCCGCCAATCCGACCGTGGGTGTAGTAGTGGACATCGGAGCCGCAGACGCCGACCGTGTGGATCTTGATCTTCACCTGTCCGGCGCCGACTTCCTGAGGCAGGTCTATGTCGCGCAAGGCCAGTTCGTGCTGGCGCTCGAGAACCAGCGCACGCATCTTCGTCATCGTCTTCTCCTCCGTTGTCGATAGGGTCGTCGCTTCTGCCGCCAGGGTAGCGGAAGGGACGACATTGGAATGTCCGTTCGAGGCGACTATAGAAAGGGAAAGCGGTTTGTTCAAACGGGCGTTTGGGTTTTGCAATCTGTACTGACAGCGACCTTGCCCGGATAACAAAATTCAATGGCTTTGAACAACAAAGTGTGAGGGTGGCGGTCTCGCCGCCAGCTTGTTATGGAGCGGCCGAGTTCTTAACTGTGCCCTGCACGAAGCCCGCCTGATCGATTCGGATGGTTGCGTGATCTGAGCGCATCCGGCTCTGTCCACTTTCATTTACGCGTACCGAGGCCATTTATGTCCACCCTGCAGCCTCTTCCGGTTTATCTCATCAATATCGCTCGGGCGAAGGAGAGACTGCAGGAAGTTTGCTCTCGCGGCCGTGAACTCGGCATCGCCATAGAGCTTGTGGAGGGCGTCGACGGGTTGTTGGTGCCAGAGGCGCAATGGGTCGACGTCGACCAGAAGCGCTTCGGTAACCGTCATGGCAGGCGTATTCTTCCGGGCGAGTACGGCTGCTACCGAAGCCACCTGCTGGCGCTACGCCAGTTTATCGCAAGCGGCAACGAGGCGGCCGTGATCATCGAGGACGATATTGCGCTTGATGGTGAATTCATTGCGAGGGCATTGGCCGCCAGCCGTGCTGTTCCCGGCGCCGACATGATCAAGCTCGTCAATCACCGCTGGAAAGGCTTTCGTTTCCACGCCCGCAGCGAACGTGGTGACACTATCGGCCGCTGCCTGTTCGGACCACAGGGGTCTACGGCTTGCTATCTGGTGACGCGGCGCGGTGCAGAGAAAATAGCCCAGTCGCTCGCGGTCATGTCCTTGCCGTGGGACGTCGCCATCGAGCGAGGGTGGGATATGGATATTTCGGTTTTTTCCAGCAAGACCAATCTCGTCGGCTTCAACAAATCACGACGCGAAACGATGATCGGCCGTCGCCGGGACTACCGCGCGGCCAAGCTGTCTGCCTGGAAGCGCCTTCCGGCCCATCTTTTCCGCACCGTCGATTTCTTCCGGCGCCTCGCCTACGTGCTCGTCCCTCGGTCTAGGGCGCAGACGCGCTGGTACCAATCCGCTGCGGTGCCGACGCAGGCAGATAGTTAGGCGCTTTCACGCGGCCATCGACGCAATGTGTCTATCTGTGATGGATGAGGCGGCAATATCGTTTGGGGAAATGGTGCTGCTATGGGGATTTGAACCCCAGGCCTCTCCCTTACCAAGGGAGTGCTCTACCCCTGAGCTATAGCAGCATCGTGGCGCAGCGGATGCGCCGTATCGGGCGAGGCGGCTATTGCCATAGCTGATCGGCAAGCGCAAGCCGCAAAATCCAATCTTCTTGAAACAAGCACGGGAAAACGTCGGCGTGGCTTTTGAAATATCGTCATCTGCGCTATCAAGGCAGACATGAACGAAGACGAACAAAGTAGTGGTGGCGGCACGAGTGCCACGGTCGCAGATGGCCCCTTGCTTAAACCGCAGCAGCCCTTGCTCAGCGAAGCGGATCGGCGGCGGGCGAGGGCGGCTGCCAAGCTGAAGGAGAATCTTTCTCGCCGCAAGCAGCAGGTGCGCGCACGCCGCGCCGGCGAGGCTGACGAGACGGATGGCCTGCCTGCCGCAAAAATGGACGAATTGTAATGATTAGGTCTTACACGCCGCAAACGAATTGAAGCGGCGACCGATTTCCTTTAAACACCACCTTCCTCTGCAAGGCATCAAGATTTCAGAAAGGCGGGTTCGCCCGTAATCGCACATGGATCGTATCAGGATTGTCGGCGGCAATGAGCTCAATGGCGTCATTCCGATTTCCGGCGCCAAGAATGCCGCATTGCCGCTGATGATTGCGTCGCTCCTGACGAGCGACACGCTGACGCTCGAAAACGTGCCTCACCTGGCCGATGTCGAACTGCTGCTGCGCATTCTCGGCAACCACGGCGTCGACGTCTCGGTCAACGGCCGGCGCGAGCGTCAGGACGACGCCTATTCCCGCACGATCCATTTCACCTGCCGGACGATCGTCGATACCACTGCCCATTACGAGCTGGTCTCGAAGATGCGCGCCAGCTTCTGGGTGCTCGGGCCGCTGCTCGCCCGCGAAGGCCAGGCACGCGTATCGCTGCCGGGCGGCTGCACCATCGGCACGCGGCCGGTCGACTTGTTTATCGAATCCCTGCAGGCGCTCGGCGCCAACATGGATATCGATGCCGGCTACATCAACGCCACTGCGCCGAAGGGCGGCCTGATCGGTGCCAAGTACACATTCCCGAAGGTATCCGTCGGCGCTACTCATGTGATGATGATGGCGGCAACGCTTGCGCGCGGCACCACGGTCATCGGCAATGCCGCCCGCGAGCCTGAGGTCGTCGATCTCGCCAACTGCCTTATCGCCATGGGCGCCAAGATTTCCGGCGCCGGCACCTCGACCATCACCATCGATGGCGTCACATCACTCTCTGGCGCCCGCCACCGCGTGCTGCCAGACCGTATCGAGACCGGCACCTATGCCATGGCGGTTGCGATGGCCGGCGGCGACGTGACGCTTGAAAATACCGATATGTCGCTGCTCGAGACGGCGCTTGAAACCTTGCGTCGCGCCGGCGCTGAGATCACGCCGACCAACAACGGCATGCGCGTGCGCCGCAATGGCGGCGGCATCCGGCCGGTCGATATCGTCACGGACCCTTTCCCGGGCTTCCCGACCGACCTGCAGGCGCAATTCATGGCGCTGATGACGCGGGCTTCCGGCACGGCGCACATCACGGAGACGATTTTCGAAAACCGCTTCATGCACGTTCAAGAGCTTGCCCGTCTCGGCGCAAGGATCTCGCTGTCCGGCCAGACGGCGAAGATCGAGGGTGTCGAGCGGCTGCGCGGGGCGCCTGTCATGGCGACGGACCTTCGTGCCTCCGTGTCGCTGGTGATTGCCGGGCTTGCCGCAGAAGGCGAAACCGTCGTTTCGCGCGTCTACCATCTCGACCGTGGCTTCGAGCGGCTGGAAGAGAAGCTGACGCGCTGCGGCGCCATCGTCGAACGGCTCAGCGAATAGGCCCTGAAAGCGTTGCCGGGAGCCGCATCTGCCGTTGCGTCCAAGCCCCAGGCACCCTATCTCGGGGTGGAACGGGCCGCCGGATGTGGCGGCTGACGATGTGGGGAACTAAGGCATGGCAGATCTGAAGCTTGTGGCGCTCGATGGCGAAGACCTGGCGGTTGTTTCTGCCCATATGCAGGACGCCGTCTTCAAGGTCGGCGACATGGCCTATGAGCCGCGCGGCCTGCAGTTTTCCCTGACGGCAAACCGCTTCGACTGGGAAAAGGCAGATGGCAAGGCCAAGGGCTATCAGCGCCATCGCGCGGCGCTCGTGTTCAAGCGGGTGCTGGCCGTGCGGACGCTGGGCATCGACCGCCGCAGGCGCGAGACGGTGCTTTCGCTTCTGGCCATTCGCTTCGAGCAGAAGGGCGAAGGGCCGGATGGCACGATCGAACTGACGCTTGCCGGCAATGCTACGCTGGCGCTCGACGTGGAATGCATCGAAGTGCAGCTGGCCGATATCGGCGGCGCATGGGAAACGGCCAAGAAACCGACGCACCCCGACGACGCCGCCTGAGTGGCAGAGACTGGTTCTTGCCGCTGCGGCGGTTTTTGAAAGCAAAGGATATCGGCATTGGCGATCTGGCTTGAGCAGGCGGCGGAAGGTTTCGAGGCGCAGTTCGCGGCATTCCTGACCACGAAGCGGGAAGTGTCCGAGGATGTGAACGCTGTCGTCCGCGATATCATCGCCGACGTTCGGGCGCGTGGCGACGTTGCGTTGATGGAATATTCCGTCCGCTTCGACGGTATCGATTTCGATGCGACGCCGATGCGGGTGACTTTTGAGGAAATCGATGCTGCCATCGCGCAGGTGCCATCGGAAGTGCTGGGCGCGCTGAAGGTTGCCGCCGTGCGCATCGAGTCGCACCATCGCCGCCAGTTGCCGCGCGATGACAGCTACGAGGACGAACTGGGTGTCGTGCTCGGCTCGCGCTGGACGGCGATCGAGGCGGTCGGCATCTATGTGCCCGGCGGTACGGCAAGCTACCCGAGTTCGGTGCTGATGAATGCCATCCCGGCCAAGGTCGCCGGTGTCGAGCGTGTCGTCATGGTGGTGCCGGCAAAGGAGGGCGTCGTCAATCCCGCCGTGCTGGCCGCTGCCCGCATGGCCGGTGTCGAGGAAATCTACCGCGTCGGCGGCGCGCAGGCAGTCGCGGCGCTCGCCTATGGCACCGAGACGATTGCGCCGGTGGCGAAAGTCACCGGGCCGGGCAACGCCTATGTGGCGGCCGCCAAGCGCCATGTGTTCGGGACTGTCGGCATCGACATGATTGCCGGTCCTTCCGAAGTGCTGGTCATTGCCGACAAGGATAACGATCCCGACTGGATCGCGGCCGACCTTCTTGCCCAGGCCGAGCACGACCGAGGCGCCCAGTCGATCCTGATTACCGATAATCCGCTGCTTGCCAAATCCGTCGAACAGGCCGTCGAGCGGCAGTTGAAGACGCTTGGTCGCGTCGAGACCGCAGCGGCGAGCTGGCGGGATTTCGGCGCCATCATCATCGTCGAGAGCCTCGAAGACGCGATCCCGCTCGCCAACCGCATCGCTGCCGAACATCTGGAGCTTGCGGTCGACGATCCCGATGCGCTGATGCTCGGTATCCGCAATGCCGGCGCCATCTTCATCGGCAAGCACACGCCTGAGGTTATCGGCGATTATGTCGGTGGCTCCAACCACGTGCTGCCGACCGCCCGCTCGGCGCGCTTTTCATCCGGCCTTTCGGTGCTTGACTTCATGAAGCGCACCTCGGTGCTGAAGCTCGGGGCCGAACAGCTCCGGGCGCTCGGGCCGGCGGCCATCGCGCTTGCCAATTCCGAAGGTCTCGATGCTCATGCCCGCTCGGTGGCGATCCGGCTCAACCTCGAAGGCTAGGCGATGGCGGCGGGCGACTTCCGGCTGACCGATGTGGTCCTCGACGATACGATCGGCCGCGCCAGCCCTGACGTCGAACACGAGCGCGCCGTTGCCATTTTCGACCTGGTCGAGGAAAATTTCTTTCAGCCGATCGGTCATGCCGGTGGGCCCTACAGCCTGAAACTGTCGTTGCTGGATTCCAAGCTCGTGCTGGATATCAGTGCCGAAGGCGAGCCCCAGGTCGCCACGCATATCCTGTCGCTGACGCCATTCCGGCGCATCGTCAAGGACTACTTCCTGGTCTGCGAGAGCTACTACGAGGCGATCCGGTCGGCAACGCCGAGCCGTATCGAGGCCATCGACATGGGTCGCCGCAGTATCCACAACGAAGGGTCGCAGACGCTGAGCGACCGCTTGAAAGGCAAGATCGACATCGACTTCAACACATCGCGACGGCTTTTCACGCTCGTCTGCGTTCTCTACTGGCGGGGTTAAGCGCCAATGGAAACGCAGGATCGCTTTCCGACGCCAAGCCATACGCCCAAGGCCTTGCTGTTCATGTGCGGGATGAATTCGATCCGCTCGCCCATGGCGGAAGCCATCGCCCGTAGCATTCTGCCATCGGGCACCTATATCATGTCGGCTGGCGTTAGGGCCGGCGAGCGGAATGCCTTCGTGGATGCGGTGCTCGACGAAATAGGCCTCGATCTCGGTCGCCACCAGCCGCAAACGCTGGAGCAGCTGGAAGACGACTTCTTCGATCTTATCATCACGCTCTCGCCGGAAGCCCACCACACGGCGCTGGAACTGACGCGGTCGCAGGCGGTCGAGGTCATCTACTGGCCAACCTTCGATCCAACGGTTATATCCGGAACGCGCGAACAGATCGTCGAAGCCTATCGTGGCGTGCGCGACCATCTGTACGGGCTGATCGACAGCCGGCTGGCCCGGCGAAATGGAATTGCCGCGCAATCGGCATGAAACAAATGCAGAAAGCCTGATCAACGAGGTTCACAAGACCGCGTCGATTGTGTAGTTTCCGCGCAAATTTTCCGGCGGCATCAGCCCCGGCGTCAAACGACAGGAAGAACCGTCTTACATGCCTAAAGAAGAAGTCCTCGAATTTCCCGGTGTCGTGACCGAATTGCTGCCGAACGCAACGTTCCGCGTCAAGCTCGAAAACGAACACGAAATCATCGCCCACACGGCGGGCCGCATGCGCAAGAACCGTATCCGCGTTCTGGCTGGCGACAAGGTTCTGGTGGAAATGACTCCCTACGATCTGACCAAGGGCCGCATCACCTACCGCTTCAAGTAGTCCGGCGGGTTCTGACGCCGGCTCCCCCGTCTTCCCGCTGACGTCGAGGTTTTATGGCGCTGAAACATTCGTTGATACTGGCTTCCGGTTCGCCGCGCCGCGTTGATCTCCTGCACCAGGCGGGCATCGAACCCGCGCGCCTCATGCCGATGGATATCGACGAGACTCCTAAAAAGGCCGAGCATCCGCGCTCGCTGGCCCGTCGTCTGTCGGCTGAAAAGGGGGAGGCTGCCTATGCCGCGCTGAAGGGCGACGTCGCATGGCAGGGAAGCTATCTTCTATCGGCCGACACGGTGGTGGCCGTCGGGCGGCGCATTTTGCCGAAGGCGGAATTCGTCGAGGAAGCATCGGCGGCGCTGCACCTGCTTTCGGGCCGCAGCCACACTGTCTATACCGGGATCTGCCTGATTACGCCTGATCGCAAGATGCGCCAGAAGGTCGTCGAGACGAAGGTCCGCTTCAAGCGGCTTTCGGGCAACGACATGGAATTCTATCTGGCCTCCGGCCAGTGGCGCGGCAAGGCAGGCGCCTATGCCATTCAGGGGCTGGCGGGCGGTTTCGTCCAGAAACTGGTCGGCTCCTACACGAATGTCGTCGGGCTGCCGCTCTACGAGACCATGCTGCTGCTTTCAGGCGAAGGATTCGACGTTCACGCCCATTGGCAGGAAGGATGATCCATGTCGGAAAACGAGATTAAGCTCGGCGCCAAGGTCGAGCCCCTGCGCAAGCCGCGCGCCTGCGCCGAATGCGGCCGGCCGTCGATGCGCGAACATTATCCCTTCTGTTCGGACCGCTGCCGCGAGATGGACCTGTCGCGCTGGCTGAGCGGTTCCTATGCCATTCCGGTTGCCGACGACGAGACAAAGGCTGACTACGAGGACGAGGAATAGTCACAAACCTGTCGGAAACGAACGGCAAGGCATTGAGGACGTTCGACAATTACCGGTCTTGCATTTCCTGTCGAAAAAGTAGCGATTGATGCTGGACATGGCCGAACAAGATGTTATAACGCCCACGCTTCCGGGGAAAACCAAGCTCCCCAAGCCTCCAAGCGAGGCAAATCCTTCGGGATGAAGCAGGTATGCCCGGATAGCTCAGTTGGTAGAGCAGCGGATTGAAAATCCGCGTGTCGGTGGTTCAAATCCGCCTCCGGGCACCATCAAATTTCTCAATAAATTTGGACGATTCTACCGCGATAAATTTATGTTTAGAGCGTTTTTGGCGGACGTGTTATTCAGTCTATTTCAAAGGATTGATTCATGACGCCAAAAGAAGATGCCATCGCGGGCTTGAATATGTTGAAAGCCGCTATCCGTGGTCACTTGGAAGAAAAGCCGCAGGGCGCAACAAATACCGACATGGCGAATGCGTTGGATTTGCAGTCCCATTCCTCCCTTGTCGACGGTAAAGAGACGGGCAAAAATTTCCTGTCTCATGCGGTTCTTGGTTTAATGGTACGAGATGGTGAAGTCCTAAAAATTGGGAAGCGCTATTTCCACCTGCGCTACGCTTAGTACGCGTCTACTTGTATTTAAACACAAAAAACCGCCCGCAACTCTCGTCACGGGCGGCCTAACATCACACAAACTCAATCGAACCGATAGCTTACCGGCACTGCACCCGTGGGCCGCTGTTCGGCTGATACGTGTTGTCCGAAGCGCGGTATGTTCTGTAGCGGTTGGCGCAGGACTGGGCATGGGAGCTGCCGTTCGAGCGGGAGCCGGCAACGATGCCGCCGATGATGGCGCCGGCTGCGAGGCCGCCAATGATGGCGCCCGTGTTGTTGTGGCGACGGTAGCCGCGGTCATAGCGGCGATCATGGCCGCGGCCGCGATAGTAATTGCGCCGATCGCCGTTTCGGCGTCCATGGTGCCTGTACTCGCTGTATTGCACGTTCACGACATCCGAATTCTGGATCGTGGCTACCGGCGCAGCGGATACGGGGAATGCTTCGGCAGGCGTGATGGCGGTGAATGCCGTCATCAGCGACACCGCGATAATTGCTAGTCTTTTCATGTTCTCGCTCCTTTTGTGAGACGAATATGGCGCTTCTTCTAATGAAATCCAGAGTTGTTCGCGTTTTCGTGATCCTCGGCTGGTGCCGCCAGTGGCAGGACCAGTGGCTGGACCAGTGGCTGGAATTGTGCCGTCGTTGACACCATGTACAGCGCTCCCATAAAAGCATTATCGATCGACGCCGGTCGGTTGGAGGCTTGTCGCACCGCCGCTTCCTGCGGCATCTGCTGAAAGCCGGCCTGATCATCCAAAGAGGTTCCCCATGCATACCTATCCCGACGTCAAACTCTTCATCGATGGCGAATGGCGCGATGCGCTTTCGAAGAAGACGATCCCTGTCAGCGACCCCGCGACCGGCCAGACCATCGGGCAGATCGCCCATGCGGAGCGCGCCGATCTGGATCTTGCGCTGGCGGCGGCCGACAAGGGCTTCAAGGTCTGGCGCGATACATCTGCCTTCGAGCGCTCGAAGATCATGCGTCGTGCGGCCGATCTCCTGCGCGAGCGCAAGGACATGATCGCCTGGGTGATGACGCGTGAACAGGGCAAGCCGTTGGCGCAGTCGTTGGCGGAAACGCTCGGGGCTGCCGATACCATCGACTGGTTTGCCGAAGAGGCGCGCCGCACTTATGGCCAGATCATCCCGGCGCGCCACACCGGCGTGCTGCAGATGACGATCAAGCAGCCGGTCGGCCCGGTTGCGGCCTTCACGCCCTGGAATTTCCCCATCAATCAGATCGTCCGTAAGCTGTCGGCAGCGGTTGCGACCGGGTGTTCGATCATCATCAAGGCGCCCGAGGAGACGCCGGCCTCGCCGGCCGAGTTGATCCGCGCCTTTGCCGACGCGGGCATGCCGGCCGGAGTCGTCAACCTCGTCTATGGCGTGCCGGCAGAGATCTCCGAATATCTCATCCCGCACCCCGTCATCCGCAAGATCTCGTTTACCGGCTCCACCCCCATCGGCAAACAACTGGCCTCGCTTGCCGGCCTGCACATGAAGCGGGCGACGATGGAACTCGGCGGGCACGCGCCGGCAATCGTCTTCGATGACGCCGATATCGCCAAGGCCATCGAAGTGTCGTCGCTGGCGAAGTTCCGCAATGCCGGCCAGGTCTGCGTCGCGCCGACGCGTTTCCTCGTGCAGAACGGCGTGATGGACCAGTTCACTGATGGGTTTGTTGCCGCCGCCAAGGCGATCAAGGTCGGCAACGGGCTCGAGGCAGACGTGCAGATGGGGCCGCTTGCCAACGAGCGGCGGATCCCGGCGCTGGAAGCGCTGATCAACGATGCCGTGTCGCAGGGCGCGACGCTGCGCACCGGCGGCCGCAGGATCGGCAACGAAGGCAATTTCTTCGAGCCGACCGTCATCACCGACGTGCCCATCCATGCGCGCATCATGAACGAGGAGCCCTTCGGTCCCGTCGCCATCATCAATCGTTTCGCGACTGTCGACGATGCGATCACCGAGGCAAACCGCCTGCCGTTCGGGCTTGCCTCGTATGCTTTCACAACGTCAGTCGGCACGGTGCATGCGCTGGGACAGCGGATGGAAGCAGGCATGCTGACCATCAACCACAACGGCCTTTCCATTCCGGAAGTGCCGTTCGGCGGCATGAAGGATTCCGGCTATGGCACGGAAGGCGGCTCAGAGGCGGTGGATTCCTATCTGGAAACGCGCCTCATCTCCCAGATGAACGCCTGATAACAAACGGGCTCTGTGGAAAAAAATCGGACGGCATGTGGCAATTTTGCCGTCCGCTATCGGTGCCACTCGCATTGATTGTTATGAAATCAATGGCTTGGTACCGGTTTTATGGCGCATATCGCTTGAGTACCATACACTCACATCCGCCACTTCAGGTATATTCGCATTCATTATTACGCAACCCTGAGCATCTTTATCATTAAATCGGTGACTTGGGATTGCCTCGGATATTGCTGCATTGCCGAATCAAGCGTAGCATTTGATTCACGGTCGCATTTCACTTTCATAGAAACGTCACCGAAATATGAATACAGCGGATTGTTATCCAGCTGACCAGGCGTATTTGCAATAGCAACCTCGATGAGGCGCCATGTACAACACGGATGTACTATTCAACACCTTCGCCCGTTCCTTTGAAGCGCGGCGCGAAGTCGAGATGTCTTTCTCTGAATACCTGGAAGCCTGCAAGGGCGAACCACTGATGTATGCCAATGCGGCAGAGCGACTACTTGCCGCGATGGGTGAACCACAGTTTGTAGACACGTCGAGGGACTCCCGCCTTGGGCGTATCTTCCTGAACCGCACCATCCGGACCTATCCCGCCTTCGAGGGCTTCTACGGGATGGAAGAGACGATCGAGCGAATCGTCGCCTTCTTCCGCCATGCGGCGCAAGGGTTGGAAGAGCGCAAGCAGATCCTCTACCTGCTCGGCCCTGTCGGTGGCGGCAAGTCGTCGCTGGCCGAACGGCTGAAGGCGCTGATGGAGGTCCATCCCATTTACGTGCTGAAGGCCGGCAACGAACTCAGCCCGGTTTTCGAAAGCCCGCTCAGCCTGTTCGATCCGGCTGCGATGGGCGACATGCTGCAGGAACGCTACGGTATTCCGAAGCGAAGGCTGACAGGGCTGATGAGCCCCTGGTGCCTGAAGCGGCTGGAAGAATTCGGCGGCGATATCTCGCGCTTCAAGGTGGTGAAGATGCAGCCGTCGCGGCTGCGCCAGATCGCCATCGCCAAGACCGAGCCTGGCGACGAGAACAACCAGGATATCTCCTCGCTCGTCGGCAAGGTCGATATCCGCAAGCTCGAGAGCCTCGCCCAGAGCGATGCCGACGCCTACAGCTATTCCGGCGGCCTCAACCGCGCCAACCAGGGCGTGCTTGAATTTGTTGAAATGTTCAAGGCGCCGATCAAGATGCTGCATCCGCTGCTGACGGCGACGCAGGAGGGCAATTACATTGGCACCGAGAATATCGGCGCCATCCCGTTCTCAGGCGTCATTCTGGCCCACTCCAACGAGGCGGAGTGGCAGACCTTCAAGGCCAACAAGAACAACGAGGCCTTCATCGATCGTATCTGCGTCGTTAAGGTGCCCTATTGCCTGCGGGTCACGGAAGAGCAGAAGATCTACGAGAAGCTGATCGAGGAGTCCGAGCTTAGCCAGGCGCCTTGCGCGCCGTCGACGCTGGAAACCCTGGCGCGCTTCACGGTTCTGTCGCGGCTGACGCGGCATGAAAACTCGACGCCGTTTTCCAAGCTTCGCGTCTACGATGGCGAGAGCGTCAAGGAAACGGACCCCCGGGCCCGCAGCGTGCAGGAATATCGGGACACAGCCGGCGTCGACGAGGGCATGGACGGCGTCTCGACGCGCTTTGCCTTCAAGGTTCTGGCGGCGACGTTCAACCACGATACGACAGAGATCGCGGCCGACCCGGTGCATCTGATGTATGTCATCGAACAGTCGATCCGGCGGGAGCAACTGCCGGCCGAGGTCGAGAAGCAGTATATGGAGTATATCAAAGGGGAGCTGGCGCCGCGCTACGCGGAATTCATCGGACACGAGATCCAAAAGGCCTATCTCGAATCCTATGGCGACTACGGCCAGAACCTTTTCGACCGCTATGTGGACTATGCCGATGCCTGGATCGAGGATGTCGATTTCAAGGATCCGGATACCGGCCAGATGCTGGACAGGGATCTGCTCAACCAGGAACTGACCAAGATCGAAAAGCCTGCCGGGATCGCCAACCCGAAAGATTTCCGCAACGAGGTGGTAAAATTCTGCCTGCGGTCGCGGGCGAGCAATGGCGGCAAGAATCCATCCTGGACGAGTTACGAGAAAATCCGCGAAGTCATCGAAAAGCGGATGTTCAGCCAGGTGGAAGACCTGCTGCCGGTGATTTCCTTCGGCTCGAAGAAGGACGGCGACACGGAGAAGAAGCATGGGCAATTCGTCGAGCGCATGACTTCGCGCGGCTATACGGAGCGCCAGGTTCGCCGGTTGGTAGAGTGGTACATGCGCGTCAAACAGGCAGGCTAGACTAGTCCCAACAGAGGAGTAGGAATGCACATTGTTGACCGGCGCCTGAATCCAGGCGGCAAGAGTCTCGAAAATCGCCAGCGCTTCCTGCGACGAGCAAAGGCGCTGGTGCAGAAAGCGGTCTACGAGACCTCGCAAAGCCGCGGTATTCAAGACGTTCTCAAAGGCGGCGAGATCAGTATTCCCCTTGGGGGCACTGAGGAGCCGCACTTCCGGAAAGGCCCGGCCGGCATCCACGAACACGTCCTGCCGGGCAACAAGACCTTCATCGAAGGCGATATTCTCTCCCGCCCGCCGGGCGGAAAAGGCAAGCCGCGCGACGGTGGCGATGGCAACGGCGAGGATGCCTTCCGCTTCGTCCTGACCCGCGACGAATTCCTCGACATCTTCCTCGACGACCTCGAGCTTCCGGATCTGGCCAAGAAAAAGCTCGCCACATCCGAACAGCCGAACCCGGTGCGGGCAGGCTATTCCGTAAACGGCTCTCCCTCCAATCTCGCCATCAACCGGACCATGAAGCGGGCCATGATGCGCCGCGTTGCGCTTAACCGGCCGAAGGCGGAGACGGTGGCCATGCTGCATGCCGAGATCGCCGATTGCGTAGACGAGGATCGGCGGCTGGCACTGGAGGCTGAAGTGTCGGCGCTGGAATCACGGGTGCGGCGCATTCCGTATATCGATCCGATCGACATTCGCTATCGGCGTTTCGAAAACGAGCCGAGGCCGGTCGCCCAGGCGGTGATGTTCTGCCTGATGGACGTCTCCGGCTCGATGTCCGAGCACATGAAGGATCTCGCCAAGCGCTTCTACATGCTGCTCTATATCTTCCTGACGAGGCAGTACAAGCGCGTCGAGATCGTCTTCATCCGCCATACCGACACGGCCGAGGAGGTCGACGAGGAAACATTCTTCCGCAGCCCCGCCACGGGCGGTACGCAGGTATCGAGCGCGCTGGATGCGATGCGACGGATCATGACCGAGCGTTTTCCACCGTCCGACTGGAACATCTATGCGGCGCAGGCATCCGATGGGGACAACGCCTATTCCGACAGCACCACGACAGCAGCTCTCATGCAGGACTGGATTCTGCCGGCGACGCAATATTTCGCCTATCTCGAAGTCGGCGAAGGGCGCAGCGGGGCGATTTCGTCCGGCTCGGCGGTCTGGCAGCTCTATGAGCGGATTTCGGCCGGCTGGCCGGTGCTGTCGATGCGCAAGGTCAGCGACCGCAGCCAGATCTACCCGGTATTCCATGATCTCTTTCAACGCCGCGCTGCGGAGACAAGGGCTGGCTGATAATGGCAAAGGCAATGAAGCGTCTCTACGACGGTGCCGACTGGGATTTCGCCGCGTTGCAGCGCATCCACGATGCCTGCCAGGACATCGCCGTCAACGAGCTTGGGCTGGATGTCTATCCTAACCAGATCGAGATCATCACTGCCGAGCAGATGCTCGATGTCTATTCCTCGATCGGCATGCCGCTCTTCTACAAGCACTGGTCGTTTGGCAAGCATTTCGCCCATCACGAGGCATTTTATCGCAAGGGCCTGCGTGGGCTAGCCTACGAGATCGTCATCAACAGCTCCCCTTGCATCTCATACCTGATGGAGGAGAACACCGCGACGATGCAGGCGCTGGTGATTGCGCATGCCGCCTTCGGCCACAACCATTTCTTCAAGAACAACTACCTTTTCAAGCTGTGGACAGACGCCGATGGCATCCTCGATTACCTGAATTTCGCCAAGGGCTATATTGCCAATTGCGAGGAACGCTACGGGCATGCGGCCGTGGAGCGGACGCTCGATTCCGCCCATGCACTGATGTCGCACGGCGTGCACCGCTATGCCGGCAAGAAGAAGCTCGATCTGCGGATGGAGGAGGTCCGGCTGCAGGAGCGGCGAGCGCATGACGAAAGCATCTTCAACGATCTCTGGCGAACCGTGCCGACCAAGGCCGGCAAGAGCGCACCGGATCTCAGCCTCGAGCGCCGGCAGGCAATCACCGGGCTGCCGCAGGAAAATATCCTCTATTTCCTCGAAAAGACAGCGCCCCGCCTGCAGCCGTGGCAACGGGAAATCCTCCGAATCGTCCGCCACGTGGCCCAGTATTTCTACCCGCAGGGTCAGACGAAGGTGATGAACGAGGGCACGGCGACCTATGTGCACTATGAGATCATGACACGTCTGCACGAGCGCGGCGGTATCGGCGACGGTGATTTTCTCGAGTTTCTGAAATCCCACACCAATGTGGTGTTCCAGCCGCAGTTCGATGACCAGCGTTATTCCGGCCTCAATCCCTATGCCATCGGCTTTGCGATGATGCAGGACATCGAACGTATCGTCACCAAGCCGGAGCAGGAGGATCGCGAATGGTTCCCGGAGATTGCCGGAACCGGAGATGCCCTGGCGGTGCTCCGCGATCTCTGGGCCAACTATCGCGACGAGAGCTTCATTGCCCAGTTTCTCAGCCCCAACCTTATGCGCAAGCTGCGGCTGTTCCACCTGACCGACGATCCGGCTGAGGAGGAAGGGATGCGGGTGGCGGCAATCCACGACGAGCGCGGCTATCGGCGCGTCCGGCGAGAACTCTCTCGGCAATACGACATCGGCTGGATCGATCCACATATCGAGGTCGTCGATGTCGACCTGCCCGGCGACCGTCGGCTGATCCTGCGGCACACGGTGATGAACGGCAGTCTGCTGGAGGAGGGCGACACCCGGAAGGTGCTGCAGCATCTGGCGGATCTCTGGAGCTACGATGTCGTGCTGCAGGAGATCGACAGGGCGGGTATCGTGCTAAAGGATCACCTGGTCAGTCCCCGCAAGGTTGCCGTGGCAGCCTGAATACCGTGTAACTCCGCTTAGTCCGGGGCTATTCTTCGCACATGGCCGCTGACCTGCTGGCCGTCTTCTGGTTTCAGCTGCAGGAAGCCGGGCAGGCCAAGCAGCGGAATGATAGCCATGACCAGAAAGACGATATGAAAGCTGCCGAGCGTCAGGGCGCCACTGCCCGCTGTGACGAGACCGAGCAGCATGGAGGCGATCGATACGCCGAAGCTGACGCTCAGCTGCTGCAGCACGCCCCCGAGGCTTGTGGCGCTGCTGAGCTGCGCTGCTGGCGTGTCCGAGTAGGAGAGCGTGTTCGACGTCATGAACTGTGCGGCCCGTGTCAGGCCGAAGACAAACACCCAGACGATAATCAGCCAATAGGGTGTCTGAAGCGTCATCAGTGAAAAGCCTGCGACTGTCAGCGAGCCTGCGACGGCGCTCCAGGTCAGCACCCGATCGAAGCCGAATGCCCGCAGCAGCCGTTGCGAGATCGGCCGGACCACGAGTGCGCTGAAGGCGCTGGCGAAGGTCAGCGAGCCCGAGACGATGGGGCTGACGCCAAAGCCGATCTGCAGCATCAGCGGCAGCAGAAAGGGCACGCCGTTCAATCCGACACGACAGATGCCTCCGGCAAGCGTACCGACGCGAAAAGAGCGCAGGCGAAACAGCGTCAGGTCGACAGCCGGCGCAGCCACGGCGCGCGCATATCGGACGAAAAAGACGAGCAGCAGCAAGGCGGCGACAAGGACGGCAATGATGGCCGGGACGGGAATGGCCGGCCGACCGATATTCTCGATGCCGTATTGCAGCAGCACCAGTCCGGAGCCGACCATCAGAAAGCCCGGAACGTCGAACCGTTTGGAGGTGTCGGCGTGGGTATCCTCGACGTAGCGCAGCGCCATGACGATGCCGATGATACCGAAGGGCACGTTGACGTAGAATATCCATCGCCAGGAGAGATAGGTCGTCAGGACGCCGCCGAGGATGGGGCCAACCAAAGGCCCGAGGATAGCTGGCAAGGTCATGTAGGTCATGGCAGTCACGAGCTGGCTGCGCGGAAAGCTGCGAATGAGGATGAGCCGGCCGACCGGCGTCATCATCGCCCCGCCGAAGCCCTGCAGGGCGCGCGTCGCGATCAGCATCGGGAAATTGACTGCCAGCCCGCAGAGCACCGAGCCGATAGTGAAGATCAGCAGCGACAGCGCAAAGATGCGGCGTGCACCGAATCGATCGGCAAACCAGCCGCTGACCGGAATGAACATCGCAAGCGTCAGGATATAGGCCGTGACCGCGAGGTTCATGGCGAGTGGCGTCACGGCAAGACTGTGGGACATGGCGGGAATAGCTGTGACGATGATCGTCGAATCCAGCTGTTCCATCAGGAAGGCGACGGCAACGACGGCCGGGATGATGAAGCGCAGTCGCGGATCGCGCTCGGTGGCGAACCCTGGGTCCGAGGGGGCGTTTTCAGTCTGTGTCATGCTGTTGATTCAGGCTTTCCGTCGCGGCTTGGCTCCGCATTTTCGGCGTCGGCGATGATGCACAAGGAGGAAGGGTGAATATCACCACCGCGCGCACGCGGCGCAAGAAAAACGCTGCAACGCAGGGGCGCGACCGATCAACTCTTGGCGAGCACTTCGTTTGCCGTAAAATTGCCCCAGCATAGCGAGAAATACGGTCTGTCGGGCTCTTCATAAGCGAGTTGGAGAGGCTGATTGCAGGATCTGCTTCCTGTAGCCTGAGCACTCATCTCGATAGTCGGAGACATTTCGCATCTCAAGGTTGTTAATCGTTATCCGCGAAGTGCAACTGTAAACATCGTTGATTATTTGTGAATTGCTATTATTATTAAATACTTAATATAAGCGGTAAAAGATACTAAGTTCGTCTGACCGGGATGTAGAAGCAGTGCCCATGCTCTGGTTTTTGATTTCTTGCAACTAAGGGAATTTTGGAATGGAACGCATTCAAATAAAATCGCGCCTCATTACGGCTGTTGCGTACGATCTGAAATCGTCGCGCATGGAAATCGAGTTTCACAATGGCAAAGTTGAGCCCTACAGCAACGTGCCGGAACAGATTTACCGCAATCTGATCTCGGCCGATTCTCCGGGCTCCTACTATCGCCACCACATACGCGAATCCAAACCTTATGTGAGTGTGAGATAAGCAGTAGACCTGCTGGCGTTGTTTCCAATGCTGCTTGGGTAACGCATAAAATAGGGGGCATAGCGCCAAGCTATGCCCCTTTTTTTGATTGCTGACAACGTTCAGTGCTGATCGTTGGTCTGGTTCGGCCGTCCGATGCTCGAATATTCGAAGCCGTGCTTTGTGATCTCGTCGCGGCGGTAGATATTTCTGAGGTCGACGAGCACAGGTGCGGCCATGACCCGCTTCAGGCGGGCAAAATCGAGCGCGCGGAACTGGTTCCATTCGGTGACGATGACGAGAGCGTCTGCGCCCTCGGCGGCGGTGTACGCATCGGCTGCGAACGTCATGCCCTCGATCAGACCGCGTGCGTTGTCCATGCCCTCCGGATCGTAACCGACCACCTTGGCGCCGGCATCCTGCAAGGTCTGGATGATCGAGATCGCAGGGCTGTCGCGCATGTCGTCGGTGTTGGGCTTGAAGGTCAGGCCGAGAACTGCGACGCTCTTGCCGCGAACGTCGCCACCAACAGCCGCGATCACCTTGCGACCCATGGCCCGCTTGCGGTTGTCGTTGATCGAGATGGTCGTTTCGATCAGCCGCACCGGGCTGTCATGGTCCTGTGCGGTCTTTGCCAGAGCCAGCGTGTCCTTCGGAAAGCAGGAGCCGCCATAGCCTGGGCCTGCATGCAGGAATTTGGCGCCGATGCGGCCATCGAGACCGATGCCGCGGGAGACTTCCTGGACATTGGCGCCGACTTTTTCGCAGAGATCGGCCATCTCGTTGATGAAGGTGATCTTCATGGCGAGGAAAGCGTTGGCGGCGTACTTGATCAGTTCGGACGTGCGGCGCGAGGTAAACAGCAGCGGCGCCTGGTTGAGGTAGAGCGGCCGGTAGACTTCGGTCATCACGGCGCGGGCACGATCGTCGTCGAGGCCGATGACGATGCGGTCCGGACGCTTGAAGTCCTCGATGGCGGCGCCTTCGCGCAGGAATTCGGGGTTGGACACGACGGCGATGTCAGCGTCCGGGTTGGTGTCGCGCATGATCCGCTCGACTTCATCGCCGGTGCCGACAGGGACAGTCGACTTGGTGACGATGACGGTGAAGCCCTTGACGTGGGTGGCGATCTCGCGGGCAGCAGCATAGACATAGGACAGGTCGGCATGGCCATCGCCACGGCGCGACGGGGTGCCGACGGCGATGAAGACGACATCGCTGGCGGCGACGCTTTCTGCCACTTCCGTCGAAAACGACAGGCGGCCGGAGCGGACATTTTCCGCCACGAGACTTTCGAGCCCCGGCTCGAAGATCGGGATCTCGCCGGCCCGCAAGGCTGCAATCTTCTTCTCGTCCTTGTCGACGCAGATGATGTCATGGCCGAAATCCGCAAAGCAGACGCCTGACACCAAACCCACATAACCAGACCCGATCATCGTGATACGCATCGATTTTCCTCTTTTTCAGACAACGCAAACGCGTTCTGTTGGTCGATTTGAAGTTGCTGACGTGGCCAGATTTCCGGCTCCTGCGTAATCGCTCAAGAAACAGATAAACTGATATGTCATCAGTTTCATGAATGATGCCAGAGCTTTACCGGCTGGCTTCACGCCTGCTACCTCATCGAAATCCCCTACGGAATGAACGGTGAAACGAACATGTAGAACGAGGCCATCTTAGTGCAATGGCAGTATGTTGCAACGCAGCAATTGCGTTGTCCTTGTTTGCACTCCGCTGCTGTACCAATTCGGATCACTTGCGCGCGATAATTTCGGGCAGCGGCAACCACTTGGACGTGTCGAAAAAATTGGCCGCGAGGATGCGGTCGCCGGTGGGTCTGTCGATGTCGAGGATGAGGTTGAAACGGCGCGGATCGGCGAACTCATGCGAGAATACAATCCTTGCGCCGAAGCTCGACTGTGTGACGTTCTCGAGCCTTCCAATGCGGTCCGTGGCATCGCTGAGGTCGCCCCAGCCGACAGCCTGGACGATGGCGTGGACCAAGCCCTGGAATTTTGCCTGCAGCTCCCGCCCGGCGGCAGTCTCGGGCAGGATCGCCTTGACCCGGATACTGCTGACCTCGCCTTTCGGCGTGCCGCGGACGATGACGAAGAGCGAAGGTTGTTCTTCTTCTGCTGTCTCCGACACCGGCGTCTGGTAGCTGCATTCGAATGTCGAATTGTCGATGACGCCCTGATGCCAAGGGCTGACGGGGAAGCCGGCTCGTGAGATTGCGTTGCAGGCCTTCTCGCCGGCGATTTTCCAGCGGCGTAGGAAAAAGCTGGGCGCGGAATTCAGGTTGGTAAAAAGCCGCGTCGCGACCGGTTTTACCACTGCAGGCGGGCTTGGCGGTGGCGCAAACGGCCGCGGGCCTTGTTTGGCTTGCGGTAGCTTCTTCGGCGGCATGACGGTTTCATATCCGAGCCAGCCGATATGGTAGCGGTCAGCCAGAAACCGCAAGTTCCGCCGGTCGTTGGCAAGCAGCGCGGTGGCGACGATGCCCGTCAGGATGAGGATCGCGGCCAGCCAGAAAACGATGCGGCTTTTCCGTCGCGGGGGTGAAACCGTCATTTCATGCTCTCTGCGAAATCACTGTCGAGACTCAAGCCGTGAAAGCATCGTTTTCGCGCAGCCGCAGTTCCCGACTTTCCGGAAGGGACGCTTTTACGCAACAGATGCATTCATGCCCTCTTTGTCGCCCAGTGGCAATCGGGCTTGCCATGTCGGCAACGCAGCCCGTCTTAGGCGACTAGCGCCTTCAGGGCGCGAACCACCGCGCCGTCCGTACGTCGCTCGAGCGCAGGCGCAAAGCCGAGGGAGACAAGCCGCGGGTCGCTGGATGCTGCGCTGGAAGAACAGGAGGCGTGGATGTCGGTGATCTTCAATCTCGGGATCAAGGTGCTCACGGTTTGCGGATTGATGCCGGAGCCAGGCATGATGGATATCCGGCCGGATGCAAGTGCTACCAGCGTTTCCAACGCCTCGACCCCATCCGGAGCCGCCACTTTTCCGCCCGAGGTCAAAATCCGCTCGAAACCGAGATCGATTGCGATTTCGACGGCGTCGCGCCAGTCGGGCACGAGGTCGAAGGCACGATGCAGCGTCAGGCCGAGACCTTCGGCGTGGCGGACGAGTTTGTCGAGGCTTTCGCGATCCAGCCGGCCATCGGGCAGGGAGGCACCTAGTACCACGCCGGCCAATCCAGCGCTGCGTGCGATGTCGATATCGCCGTACATCACCTCCATGTCCTCCGCGGACCAGACGAAGTTGCCGGGACGTGGTCGTATCATGGCATAACAAGGCAGTTGACGCTGGCCGGCTTCGCGCATCAGGCCGGCGCTCGGCGTCAGGCCGCCGATGGCAAGCGCGCTGCACAGTTCGATGCGATCCGCGCCGCCGTCGATGGCGGCGGCAAGGCCGGCGCTGTCCTCGATGCAGACCTCAAGCAACATGGCGGCGCTCCTCGACATCGCGCAGCCCGAGAATGGCGGCGCCGATCAGGCCGGGCTCGATGCGGCACTGGCTGCGGACGACGAGGGGGCGGTCGAATTTCCGCAGGATACGCTGGCGCACGGCTATATCCAGGCGCTCCAGCAGCGGCTCGACATTCGACAAACCGCCTGCCACGGGCACGATGGTGGCGCCTGTAATGTTGACTGTCAGGGCCAGGGGCGGCGCGACGAGATCGATGTAGACGTCGAGCGTTGCACTCGCCTTATCGTCGCCGCCGAGCCAAAAGCCGATGATTTCCTCGCTGGAAAGACTGGTGCCGTGGAGCAGCGCGTGCAGGCGTTCCATGCCCCGCGCGCCACCGATAGTGTCGACGCATCCGGTTTGGCCGCAGCCGCAAGGGTAGGCGGGAATGGCCACAGGCGGTGTGCCGGCAAAGGCCGCGACGATCGGTCCGTGGCCCCATTCGCCGGCAAAGCCGCCGGATGCATTAACCAGCCGCCCGTCGGCAACCAGTCCACCGCCGACCCCGGTGCCGAGGATGGCGCCGAAGACGATGCGGTGACCGCGACCCGCGCCGGAAAAGGCCTCTGCCATGGCAAAGCAATCGGCATCGTTGGCGATCAGCACGGGATAGCCGAGTGCCGTCTCCAGATCGCTACCAAGTTTGCGACCGTGGAGGCAGGGAATGTTGGCGCAGGTCAGCGTCTGCGTGTCCGGATCGACGACGCCGGCGATGGAGACGGCGATGCCATCAGGCTTTTCCGGGGCCTCGGCAATAATCTCGCGGAGCACCGTGACGAAGGCCTCGAAATCATGGCCGGGCGTAACCCGGCGCGGCAGCGTCGTAATGTCGGATTGGGAGCGGGCAAAACCGCCCTTGATGGCGGACCCGCCGATGTCAAAAGAAACGATCATCCGTCACTCGCTATGGCACTGAGACGACGTTGCTCGCATCCTTTTCCAGCCATTGCAAGAGATCAGCTTCCGGCCGGCGGTGTCAGGACGATGCGGGCCTCGAAGCCATCTGGCTGACCCGAGGCCGGCGACAGCAGGTCCAGTCGGCCGCCCATCTGTGTGACGATCTTGTCGGCAATCGCGAGGCCGAGGCCTGAGCCGGCGGCGCTCGTTTCCCCGCGACGGAACCGGCGCTTGAGGCCGGCGAGCTCCTCGGCCGCGACGACATTGCCGCCGTTGACGACGCTGACGGCATCTCCGGTGACAGAGATGGTGACGACCCCATCGTGCGGTCCGTGGACGAGTGCGTTTTCGATCAGGTTGCGGACGACGATGGCAAAGGCGTCGATGTCGACGCAGCGCGCGAGGGTCACCCCGGCTGCATAGTCTCGCGTGACGCGACCGGCGGTGTGACTGTCCCGGTCGTAGTCGCCGACGACAGCGTCAACGATGCGCGTCAGATCCAGCGGCTTGTCGGATGCGCCGATCCCGGCTTCGGCACGCGCCAGCTGCAGCAGCTTTTCTGCAAGGCGTCCGAGATTGGCGAGCGCCGTCTCGATGCGTCCGGCCCTGACGGTCAAGGGACCCTCGGGCAGTTCGGCGATCAATCGTTGTGTCTGCGCCAGCGCACCGGCTATCGGCGTGCGCAGCTCGTGGGCGCTGTTCGCGGTAAATTCCCGCTCGGCTTCCAGTGCCGACCGCAGCCTTCCGAGCAGCAGGTTGACGGAACGGGCAATCGGCCGCAGTTCGCGGGGGAGTGTATCGCCTTCGACTGCCGCCATATTGCCGCTGTCCTTGGTGCCAATCTCGTCGCGCAGGCGGTCGATGGGCGCCAGCGAGCGGCTGACGATGAACTGGATCAGCAGTATGCTCGTCGGTATCAGCAGCAGCAGCGGCCAGAGCAGCGCCACGGTGCCTTCGCGCAGGGCCTCGCGACGGTTTCGGAAGGCATCGGCTACATGCAGGAACAAGGTGCCGTTGAGCGCCGATTCTGTGTAGATCTTGTGCTTCGGCGTGTCGTGAAAACCGACCTTCAGGGGTACGTCATAGGGCGTGGCCGGCGCTTCCTGTGAGTGGATGATGACCTTGCCACTGGAATCGATGACCTGATAGGTGAGATATTCCTTGTTCAGGCCCTGCTGCACGGCCTGCAAAGCCTGGGGATCGGTGGCGCCGTCGCGCTGGGCGAGGTCGTCGAGCACGAGCGGCATCAGTCTTTCCGCTGTTTCCTGCAGCGTTCCGTCGAAGATTTCGGCAAATTCCCGGTTCATCACATAGGCGCCCAGGCCCACCGCGATCAGCCAGAAGAGCACGACGAGCCCTGTGAGCGTGGTGATCAGCCGACGGGTGATGCTGATGCGGCTGAGGCGGCCGAGTGTCTCCGGCATTATCGTTCTCCGAGCGAGTAGCCGACGCCGCGCGCCGTGCGGATGCGGTCCCGGCCGATCTTCTTGCGCAGCCGGCTGACATAGACCTCGACAGTGTTGCTCTCGATTTCGGAGCCGAAGGCATAGAGCGCCTCCTCGACCTGGTCCTTGGAGACCATGGCGCCGGGGCGGGCGACCAGCAGGTCGAGAACCGCCCATTCGCGGCCGGTCAGCACGACGTCCTTGCCCGATACGATAAGGCGGCGCTGCGTCTGGTCAACTTCGAGGTCGCCGATCTTGAGCATCGGCTGCGGACTGCCTGAGTAACGCCGGGCAACCGCCATGATGCGCGCGGAGAGTTCGCCCAGATTGAAGGGCTTGACCAGATAGTCGTCGGCGCCGCTGTTCAGACCCTCTATCCGGTCTGAAATCTGGTCACGTGCCGTCAGGATGATGACCGGTGTCTCCTTGGCATTCTTGCGGAGTGTCTTCAGAAAATCGATACCAGTGCCATCCGGCAATTGCAGATCGAGAAGTATGAGGCCGTAGTGAACCGAGTTCGCCGCGCTTTCGGCATCTCCGAGGTTTCTCACCCAGTCGACGGCATGGACGCTCGCGGCAATGTGGTCGCGTACAGCGCTGCCGAGGGTATCGTCGTCTTCGACCAGGAGAATTCTCACAATTGCCTCGCAACGCTCGGGGATGTCTGTCCTAATATGGCGGGAGCTATGCGGTCAATCGGGGCTTAAATAAGCCGTGTATCAAGCTGGCGTCGGCGCTTCGCTTGCGGACGCGCATCCACGGCGTCTCTGGACAGACTGCGGCGTCGCGTTTACTTGTCTGCTGCGCAAAGTGCGGGGTCTCCCGCCACCAATGCGAATTCTGAAAGAAGTGCCTGGAGGAGGCTTTATCATGCTCAAGGGAATTTCACCTGCTCTCAATGCCGACGTGTTGCACGCGCTGGCCTCCATGGGCCATGGCGACATGCTTGTCATCGTCGATACCAACTTCCCGGCTGAGTCGGTGGCGCTCGAAACGAGCCTTGGCCATCTGCTGCGGATTGATAACGTCACCTCTCCACAGGCTGCTGCCGCCATCCTGTCGCTGATGCCGCTCGATACGTTCATCGACGACGCAGCCACCCGCATGGAAGTGGTCGGCTCCCCGGATGAACTGCCGGCCGTTCAGGTCGAGATGCAGGCAGAGATCGATCGCGCCGAAGGCAAGCACTGGCCGCTTGTGCCGGTCGAGCGTTTCGCGTTCTATGAGCGTGCGAAGAGCGCCTATTGCGTCATCCAGACAGGCGAGCGCCGGTTTTACGGCTGCTTCACCCTGACCAAGGGCGTCATTCCGCCCGACGCAGCGTAAGGTTCGCGTCGTCACAATCGTGCCTCTGGCTGCAGCGATGTTCGACCCGATGTCGGGGATGTTGCGGCCAGCGCCACAGAAGGGACAGGATGGCCAGGAAGTCGGAAACCCAGGGCAGGCTCGATGACGCGGCAAGAGCCGGGTGGTTGTACTATGTCGCCGGCCGGACCCAGGACGAGATCGCCGGGGCCATGGGGATTTCGCGGCAATCGGCACAGAGGCTTGTGTCGCTCGCGGTTGCCGAAAGGCTGATCAAGGTCCGCCTCGACCATCCAATCGCCGCCTGCCTGCAGCTGGCCGAGGATCTGCGCCGGAAATTCAGCCTCTCCCATGTCGAGGTGGTGCCGAGCGATCCCGGATCGACGTCGACGACTGTCGGCATCGCGGAGGCCGCCGCCGCCGAGATCGAACGCTGGCTCAAGCGACCGGAGCCCATCGTGCTTGCCATCGGCACCGGGCGCACGCTGAAGGCTGCCGTCGACCAGTTGCCCTCCATCGATTGCACGCAGCATCGGATCGTTTCGCTCACCGGCAACATCGGTCCGGACGGCTCCGCTGCCTATTACAACGTCATCTTCAGCATGGCGGACGCGATCAAGGCCCGTCACTATCCCATGCCGTTGCCGGTTCTCGTATCGGCTGCTTCTGAGCGTGAGTTGTTGCACGCGCAGGCGCTGGTGCGCTCGACGCTCGATATCAGCGCCGTTGCCGATGTGACCTTTGTCGGGATCGGCGAGATGGGCGTCGACGCGCCACTCTGCGTCGACGGCTTTCTCGGCCGGGACGAAATGGTCGGGCTTGTCGCCAAAGGCGCGACCGGGGAGATCTGCGGCTGGATCTTCGACGGGGAGGGCAAATTGCTCGAAAACGCCGTCAACGAGCGTGTCGCCAGCGCGCCGATACCCAGCCGCGAAACATCGACCGTGATCGGAATTGCCAAGGGGCAACGCAAACTTGAGGCTATCAGAGCGGCGCTGACAGGCCGGCTGATCAACGGCCTGATTACGGATGAGGCGACTGCCGCATTCTTGATCGACGACTGAGGCAAATTTAACCCATTTTCTTCAACGACTTATTTTTTCGTTCGGCGTCGCAGCAACGATTAAGCATTGACAACTTGTCGCATGTTATGAGTAATTGCCCTCGAGCTAAGCGAATGCTCATATTTTCTCTTCTGGGAGGAAGATTATGAAATTGAAGACTCTACTCCTGAGCGCCTGCTCAGTGATGATGCTTGCCGGAATGGCGTCTGCAGAGACGCTAACCATTGCTACCGTCAACAACGGCGACATGGTCCGCATGCAGAAACTTACCGATGATTTCAAGACCAAGAACCCGGGCATCGACCTGCAGTGGGTGACGCTCGAAGAAAACATCCTCCGCCAGAAGGTCACGACCGACATTGCCACCAAAGGCGGTCAGTACGACGTTCTGACGATCGGTACCTATGAAGTTCCGATCTGGGCCAAGCAAGGCTGGCTGCAGCCGCTCGACAATCTCGGCGCCAGCTATGATGTGAATGACCTTCTTCCGGCCATCCGCAGCGGCCTGACCACGGATGGAAAGCTCTATGCTGCGCCATTCTATGGCGAAAGCTCGATGGTCATGTATCGCAAGGACCTTTTCGACAAGGCCGGCCTGAAGATGCCTGATGCCCCGACCTGGGACTTCATCGCAGACGCAGCCAAGAAGATCACCGACAAGAAAGACGAAGTCTACGGCATTTGCCTTCGCGGCAAGGCCGGCTGGGGCGAGAACATGGCTTTCCTGACAGCCATGTCCAACTCCTTCGGCGCACGCTGGTTCGACGAAAAGTGGACTGCACAGTTCGATCAGCCTGAGTGGAAGAAGACCCTCGACTTCTACGTGAAGATGCTGAAGGAAGACGGACCTCCAGGTGCTTCTTCGAATGGCTTCAACGAAAACCTCGCCCTGTTCCAGACCGGCAAATGCGGTATGTGGATCGACGCCACGGTTGCTGCTTCCTTCGTTTCCGATCCGAAGCAGTCCAAGGTTGCCGACAAGGTCGGTTTCGCACTTGCTCCTGACAACGGTCTCGGCAAGCGCGGCAACTGGCTCTGGGCCTGGAATCTCGCCATCCCGGCCGGTTCCAAGAAGATCGAAGCTGCCGAGAAGTTCGTCGCCTGGGCAACCAGCAAGGAATACACCAACCTTGTTGCTCAGAAAGACGGCTGGCTGAACGCACCTCCCGGTACCCGCGCTTCGCTCTATGCGAATGCCGATTACCAGAAGGCTGCTCCTTTCGCGAAGATGACGCTGGACAGCATCAACTCCGCCGATCCGACGAAGCCGACTGTCAAGCCGGTTCCTTATGTCGGCGTTCAGTTCGTCGCTATTCCTGAATTCCAGGGTATCGGCACTGCCGTTGGCCAGCAGTTCTCTGCAGCGCTTGCCGGCCAGGTCACTGTCGACCAGGCTCTCAAGAGTGCGCAGGCACTGACGACCCGCGAAATGAAGAAGGCCGGTTATCCCAAGTAAGATATCGGCTGGGCTAGGGAGTGGGGGCGCCTTGCGCGCCTCCCTCCTGTTCGCCGGCGATCGCCCCAAGCGTCACTTGGCGGCCTTTTAAAAATTCCGCTGTTGCGGCCACTCTCCCCGCTTCAAGACAAGATTGGTCCTTCCCATGGCGACCTTACAGACCCGTTCCGCTGCCCGCCTGATGATGGCGCCCTCCGTGATCCTGCTGTTCGCGTGGATGATCGTGCCGCTGGCAATGACGATCTATTTCTCGACGCTGAACTATAATCTGCTGATGCCGGGCGACCATCCATTCATCGGCTTTAGCAATTACGAGTACTTCCTCACCGATCCGGCCTTCCTGCAGGCGCTGATGAATACGCTGCTGCTGGTTGGCGGTGCGCTACTCATCACCATTGTCGGCGGCATTGCCTTCGCGCTGCTGCTGGACCAGCCGATGTTCGGCCAGGGGATCGTCCGTATCCTGGTGATCGCACCGTTCTTCGTCATGCCGACGGTGGCGGCGCTGATCTGGAAGAACATGTTCATGAACCCGGTGAACGGCCTTTTTGCCTATGCGGCAAAGGCTGTCGGGCTCCAGCCTTACGACTTTCTGGCCAACGCCCCCCTGGCCTCGGTGATCGTCATCGTCGCCTGGCAGTGGCTGCCGTTTGCGACGCTCATCATGCTGACAGCTCTCCAGTCGCTCGACGAAGAGCAGAAGGAAGCAGCCGAGATGGACGGTGCCGGCGTGGTGTCGAAATTCATCTACATCATCCTGCCGCACATGGCGCGCGCCATCACGGTGGTCATTCTCATCGAGACCATCTTCATGCTGTCGGTGTTTGCCGAAATCCTGGTTACCACCAATGGCGGCCCGGGCACGGACAGCACGAACCTGACCTATCTGGTCTATTCGCAGGCGCTGCTGCAGTTCGACATCGGTGGTGCATCGGCGGGCGGTATCGTCGCCGTCGTGCTGGCCAACATCGTCGCTATCTTCCTCGTCCGCATCGTCGGCAAGAATCTGGAGGCTTGAGATGGCTCGCAGCGTTTCCACCCGCCACAAGGTCATCGTCTCGGTCGTCGCCTGGGCGCTCGGCCTGCTGATCTTCTTCCCGATCCTCTGGACCTTCCTCACCAGCTTCAAGTCGGAAGGCGATGCCGTCGCCTCGCCGCCGCTGTTCCTGTTCTTCCACTGGACGACCGAGAACTATGTCGAGGTGCAGTCTCGCTCGGACTATTTCCTGCACTTCTCGAACTCGGTCATCATTGCCGTCGGATCGACCATCATCGGGCTGATCATCGCGGTTCCGGCCGCCTGGGCAATGGCGTTTTCGCCGACGAAGCGGACCAAGGACATCCTGATGTGGATGCTCTCGACCAAGATGATGCCGCCGGTCGGCGCCCTCATTCCGATCTATCTGCTCTTCCAGGCCACCGGCCTGCTGGACAGCCGCATCGGTCTCGTCGGCGTGCTGACACTCATCAACCTGCCGATCATCGTCTGGATGCTCTATACTTACTTCAAGGAAATTCCGGGTGAGATCCTGGAAGCAGCCCGCATGGACGGTGCCTCGCTGATGAAGGAAATCATCTACGTGCTGACGCCGATGGCAATACCGGGCATCGCCTCGACATTGCTGCTGAACGTCATCCTCGCCTGGAACGAGGCGTTCTGGACGCTCAATCTCACTGCTTCCAAGGCGGCGCCGCTGACGGCCTTCATCGCCTCCTACTCGAGCCCCGAAGGTCTGTTCTATGCAAAACTTTCGGCCGCCTCGACCATGGCGATTGCGCCGATCCTGATCCTCGGCTGGTTCAGCCAAAAGCAACTCGTTCGCGGCCTGACTTTTGGCGCGGTCAAATAAGATATCTGGGAGAGAGACATGGGCAGCATTACCCTTCAGAAGGTTTCGAAGGTCTTTGGCGAAGCCAAGGTCATCCCTTCCATCGACCTTGAAATCAAGGACGGCGAGTTCGTCGTTTTCGTCGGGCCGTCCGGTTGCGGAAAATCGACGCTGTTGCGGCTGATCGCCGGGCTGGAAGATGTGTCCGGCGGCAAGATCATCATCGACGGCAAGGACGGCACGAGCCTCGGACCATCCGAGCGCGGGCTTGCCATGGTGTTCCAGTCCTATGCGCTCTATCCGCATATGAGCGTGCGCAGCAACATCGCCTTCCCGCTGAAGATGGCCGGCATGTCGAAGGACGAGATCGACCGCAAGGTGAGCGAAGCCGCCCGCGTGCTGAACCTCACCGATTATCTGGACCGCAAGCCGCGCATGCTGTCTGGCGGCCAGCGCCAGCGCGTCGCCATCGGCCGTGCCATCGTGCGCCAGCCATCGGCCTTCCTGTTCGACGAGCCGCTTTCAAACCTCGATGCATCGCTGCGCGTCAACATGCGTCTCGAGATCAGCGAGTTGCACCAGCAGCTGAAGACCACAATGGTCTACGTGACCCACGACCAGGTCGAAGCCATGACCATGGCAGACAAAATCGTCGTCCTCAACCGCGGCAACATCGAGCAGGTCGGCTCGCCGATGGAGCTTTACAAGAACCCGGCAAATCTCTTCGTCGCCGGCTTCATCGGTTCGCCGAGGATGAATTTTGTCACCGGCGTCTATGCAGAGCCGTTCGGCGCGCCGACGGTTGGCGTTCGGCCCGAGCATATCGTGTTGTCGACCGAAAGCGGCGTTTGGCAGGGCAAGGTCACGGTTGCCGAGCATCTCGGCTCCGATACGTTCCTGCACGTCGATGTCGAAGGTATCGGCCACATCACGGCGCGTGGTACCGGTGAATTCCCGGTCAAGGCAGGCGAGATCGTCTACATGACCCCGGACCGCACCCGCATCCACAAGTTCGACGACAAGGGCCTGGCCATCGCCTCCTAGGCTGGCCACGCCGCACCCGCGACGAGCGATGACGCACGTCCCGGCGAGTGAGCCGGGGAAGCGCAGTGGCCGACGGGCGCAACGATAATACGGACCATCAGGACCTTTCGGAAGGACTTTCGATCATGACCAAACTCTCGCTGGCAACCCTGAAAGCCATTTCGGAAACGGCCGCCATCCCGGCCTATGACCGGTCTCAGCTGTCGGCCGGTATCGTCCATTTCGGCGTCGGCAATTTCCACCGTGCCCATCAGGCGGTTTATCTGGACGACCTGTTCACTGCGGGCCATGATCATGACTGGGCAATCGTCGGTGCGGGCATGTTGCCGTCCGACGCCAGCATGCGTGAAAAGCTTGCGGCGCAGGATTTTCTGACGACCGTTGTCGAGCAGGACAACAACTCGACGTCGGCGCGCGTCACAGGTCCGATGATCGACATCCTGCCAGTCGGCGATTCCGCGGCGATCATTGCAAAGCTCGCCGACCCGGCCATCCGTATCGTGTCCATGACCATTACCGAGGGCGGCTATTTCATCGATGCCTCGGGCAAGTTCAATCCGGCCCACCCGGCCATCATCGCCGACGGCCAGAATCCTGGCGAACCGAAGACGGTCTTCGGCCTGATCGTTGCCGGGCTGAAGGCGCGCAAGGACAAGGGCCTCGTCCCGTTCACCGTCATGTCCTGCGACAACATTCCGCACAATGGCGTGGTGGCGACCAACGCCGTCGTTGGCACTGCGCGGCTTTCGGACCCTGACCTTGCCGACTGGATCAAGGCCAACGTTGCCTTCCCGAATGCCATGGTCGACCGCATCACGCCGGCGACCGGGCAGCGCGAGATCGACCTGCTGAAGGATGTTTTCAGCATCGAGGACAACTGGCCAGTCTATTGCGAAGAATTCAAGCAGTGGGTACTCGAGGACAAGTTCACGGCTGGCCGCCCGGCGCTCGAAAAGGTCGGCGTCACCTTCGTGCCCGATGTCACGCCCTACGAGCACATGAAGATCCGCATCCTCAATGGCGGCCACGCAGCGATCGCCTATCCGGCGGCGCTGATGGACATCCATTTCGTCCATGATTCGATGGAAGATCCACTGATCCGGGCTTTTCTCGCTAAGCTCGAGAACGAGGAAATCATCCCGATCATCCCGCCTGTGCCAAACACCGACCTGAAGGACTATTTCGCGCTGATCGAGCACCGGCTGCTGAACCCGAAGATTGCCGATACCATTCCGCGCCTGGCGCAGGACGGCTCCAATCGCCAGCCGAAATTCATCCTGCCATCGACGCTCGATAATCTGGCGCAGGGCAGGGATATTGTCGGCCTGTCGCTGGTCTCCGCGCTGTGGTGCCGTTATTTCGCCGGCACGACGGACAGCGGCAAGGAAATCGTCTTCAACGATGCCAGTTCGGATCGACTGCACGCAGCGGCACTGAAGGCGAAGACAGATCCGGCGGCTTTCCTCGTTTTCGACGACATTTTCGGCGAGGTCGCCAAGTCCGAGCTTTTCCGCAAGCGTTTTGCGCACGCACTTAAGACGCTGTGGGAAAAGGGTACGCGCGAAACGCTGCAGCTTTACCTCGACAACAATCTGGCTGATTAAACATCGGCCGGCGTCCCGAGAGGCGCCGGCATCCCTTTGGATGAAGGTGGACCGGCAATGATTGACGCGGAAAACGGGCTTGTCATCTTCGACTGCGATGGCGTTCTCGTCGACAGCGAACCGCTCTCCATCGCCGTCGTCGTCCAGGCGATGCGGGACAGCGGGATCGAAATCGATGCTGAAGGTGCCTACCAGCGCTTTCTCGGCAAAAGCCTTGCAACCCTGATCGACACGTTGGATACGGAATTTAACGTTCAGGCCGACCAGGCTTTTCTCGATCGTATCCGTGAGGACCTTTACGCCCGGTTTCGCAGCGAGTTGCAGCCGATTACCGGTATTGGCGAAACTCTCGACAGGCTCGACATCAGGCGCTGCGTGGCATCGTCCAGCCAGCTGGAGCGGATCAAGCTGTCGCTCGGCCTGACAGGCCTCCTCGATCGGCTCGAGCCGCATATTTTCAGCGCCAGCATGGTCAAGCGCGGAAAGCCGGCGCCGGACCTGTTTCTCTATGCGGCGAAGCAGATGGGCGTCCCACCGGAAAACTGCATCGTCGTCGAGGATAGTCCTGCGGGCATCGTCGCTGCACGGGCCGCCGGAATGACGGTCTTTGCCTTCACCGGCGGAGCGCATGCCACCTCGGCCCATTACCGGGCGGAACTGGAGCGGTTGGCACCCGAAGTGGTGTTTGACGCCATGCCGGATTTGATACACCTTGTCCAAAAACACAGGACGGACAGGACCGGGACTTAATGCGTGATCATGTGATTGCGGTCGATATCGGCACGAGCAGCGCGCGCGCCGGCGTGTTCGATTCGCATGGGCGGATGCTGGGCAAGGGCGAGCATCCGATCCTCATGAACCGGCCGCAGGAAAATCATGCGGAACATAGCTCGGAGGATATCTGGTCGGCAGTCTGTGCTGCCGTCCGGGCTGCACGCTCCGCTTCCGGCGTGGCGGCAGACGCGATTGCCGGCATCGGCTTCGATGCCACTTGCTCGCTGGTGGTGCGCGACCGCGATGGCCAGCCGCTGACGGTATCGACCGGGGGCGAGGCGCGTTTCGACACCATCGTCTGGCTCGACCACCGCGCGCTGGCGGAAGCGGACCTCTGCACCGCCACGCAGCACCGGGTCATTGCCCATTCCGGCCATGTAATGTCGCCGGAAATGCAGATGCCGAAGCTGATGTGGCTGAAGAAGAACCTGCCGGAGAGCTGGGCACGAAGCGGCTACTTCTTCGATCTGGCGGATTTCATGACCTATAAGGCGACCGGATCGCTGGCTCGCTCGCGTTGCACGTTGACGGCGAAATGGAATTACCTGGCGCATCGCAGCCCCGGCTGGCAGCACGATTTTCTCGACCAGATCGGTCTCTCCGACCTCCTCGAGCGTGGACACCTGCCGGAGGAGACGGCGCCGGTCGGCTCGAGCATGGGCATGTTGGGCGTGGAGGCGGCGCAAGCCCTCGGGCTCGACAGCAGTTGCCGTGTATCCGCCGGGGTCATCGATGCCTATGCGGGCGCATTGGGCGCGCTTGCCGCGCATGTCGGCAAGCCGGAGGAACTAGAGCGACAACTCGCGCTGATCGCGGGAACGTCGAGCTGCGTCGTTGCCTTTTCCCGCGAAATGCCGGGCAGCACAGGCATGTGGGGCCCATATTTCGATGTTGTCTATCCTGACTGGTGGCTGGTCGAAGCAGGCCAGTCGGCAACCGGCGGGCTTCTGGACCATATCGTCCGGATGCACGCTGCCGGTGGCGCGCCGACCGCTGCCCTGCATGCCCAGATCGTCGCGAGGATCTTGGAGTTGCGTGATATTGAGGGTGCCGATTTCGGTGCCCGTATTCACGTTCTGCCTGATTTCCACGGCAACCGTTCGCCGCTTGCCGATCCGCATGCGGTTGGCGTCATCAGCGGCCTGACGCTCGATACTTCGTTTGACGGATTATGCCGGCTCTACTGGCGGACAAGCCTCGGCATTGCCCTTGGCATTCGCCATATCCTCGACAAGATGCGGGAACACGGGCACGTTCCGGACACACTGCATGTCGCAGGCGGGCATGTGAAGAACGCGGTGCTGATGGAACTCTATGCCGACGTCACCGGCTGCACGGTGATCATGCCGAAGATGAACGAAGCCGTGCTGCTTGGCACTGCAATTGCGGCCTCGGTCGCCTGTGGGATGCACGAGACGCTGGCAACGGCCGGGGCGGCGATGTATCCGGGCGGCAACGAGCGGGTGCCCGACGCCAGCAGAAAGGCCGGCTATGACCGGGAGTACAGACGGTTCCTGGCGATGATCCGCCATAGGGCTGAACTCGAAATGATGGATTAGAACATTTCAGCATCTCATGGTGATGCAAAAATGTTCTATCTCTTTGTTTTTATGCACTTCTAGCGCCAAAGCGATACGCGCCCTCGCTGTAACCGCTCCACCCGCCTCTCGGATTTACCGCATCGGTGCTTCGGCAAACATGTTCTCGAGTTCTGCCAGTCGCCGTGCGCGGACTTCGGCGTCCTGGCCGGCGGCGTGGATTACAGCGGTTGCGAGGAACTCCAGTAGTGCGGACATCGCGGTCAGATTATCGCGTGGCCCGACACGGGGCGGCGGGACGGACAGCGTGGTGTTGGAAAATTCATGGGCCCAGTCAGTGTACTGGCTGGTGACCAGCAGAACTTTCAGGCCCGAGCGACGTGCCGAGCGGGCTAGCAGTCGAGACTTCGCGAAGCGGTGCGAGTCGATAATGATGAGCAACGAATTCGTCGTGGATGGTGCCAGAAGCTCCATATAGGTGGCATTGCCGTTGCCGGCCATCCGTACGTTGTCGCGGGCAAAGCTCAGTCGATCGCAAAAATACTGGCCGATCGGGCATGTCAGATGGCACGCGACAAAGACGTCGCTTGCACCGAGGATGGAAGAGACCGCGTCTGCCCATTGCGGCTGGGACGAGAGATTGTAGACATGGTGCAGCATGTCCAGTTGCTCTGCCATCAATGCTGCCAACGGCAGGCCTGCGGCGGCGTCCTGGTGGAGCTGCTCCACGGTCGTCGGGTTCTTCTGCAGCGCGGTCGGCGGAACCGTTTCGCGCAGGTGAACCTTGAAGCCATCCAGCCCCTGGTAGCCCAGCGCCCGCAGAAAGCGGCCAACGGTCATCGGGCTCAATTCCAGCCTGTCGGCAACGGACGATGCAGTCTCGTATGGCAGTTCGCTCATATGGTCTGAAAAGTACCGCGCAATCCGTCTCTCGGCGGGCGTGCCGGATTTGATATATTGTTTTAGCTTCTGGCTGAGGTCGTCCATTCTGCCTCGCAATGTTATTGCGCCATCACTGTCCAAACAAAACAATCTGCGCGCGTCAATGCCTAATTTTCAGGTTCGTCAAAAGTAAGGTTTGTCTCGTGTAATATCATTCATTTTATATTAGTGCAGCCTTTATTACAATGTTGGCGTTGCTTGTACACACCGAGTTCTTGTCGGAGTGCCTAGCCTCCCTTACATAGATCAAAAGCCTTTTACGCGAGAATGTCATCCATGATCATAGAATCTGCACGCCTGGCGGTTGCCAATCTGCTGGCACCGGACATGCGCCGGGTGGTCTGGAAAGTACTCGGCCTCTCCATCGCCGTCCTGATCTGCTTCTGGCTAGCTTTGCAGGCGCTTGTCGCCACCTACGGGGTGTCTTTACTGCACTACTTTTTCTCAGGACTGCCTGCCTGGGTCGACTGGCTGGCCGTGGCGCTGGCGGCAGTCGTGGGCCTTGGCGCGGCCTTCCTGCTGGCGCCGGTGGCGGGGCTGGTCGCCGGGCTGTTCCTGGATGACGTCGCCGAGGTCGTCGAGCGCCAGGACTATCCGCTCGATGCCCCCGGCAAAGCGATGCCCTTCGGCCCTGCCATGGTCAGTTCGATCAAGTTCCTCGGCGTGCTCATCGTCGGCAACGGCATAGCGCTTATTCTGCTGATCGTGCCGGGGGTCAATCTCGTCGCCTTCTTCCTGGTTAACGGCTACTTACTCGGCCGCGAATTTTTCGAATTCGCCGCCAGCCGCTTTCGCTCGCCGCAGCAGGCCCGGAATTTTCGAAAGAAGAATGCGTCCACGGTTTTCCTGGCCGGGCTGGTGATTGCAGCGTTTCTGACCATTCCGTTCGTCAACCTGCTGACGCCGCTGTTTGCTGGCGCCATGATGGTTCATCTGCACAAGCGGCTGACCCTCCGCGACCCCTCATTCTCCGACGAATTGCGGCGGTAGGGGTACAAGCGGCGCCGGGATGTCGCAGCTTTTTTCCGGCGAGCGACAGAGGTCAGCAATGATGCAATGTTCGCATTCCGGCCGCCTGGCCTTGCAGACGTAGCGACCGTGCAGGATAAGCCAGTGGTGGGCGTGGTAGAGATAGTGGTCTGGAATAACCTTCATCAGCCGCTGCTCGACTTCGTCCGGCGTCTTGCCGGGTGCGAGCCGGATGCGGTTGCCGATACGAAAGATGTGCGTGTCGACGGCCATGGTGGAATGGCCGAAGGCCATGGATAGCACGACATTTGCGGTCTTGCGGCCGACGCCCGGCAGTGTCACCAGCTCTTCGCGGGTCTGGGGCACCTCGCCGCCGAAATCGCTGATCAGCTTTGCAGACAGGGCGACGACGTTTTTCGCCTTGTTGCGATAGAGGCCGATCGTGCGGATATAGTCGCGGATTCGATCCTCGCCGAGGTCGAGCATCTTCTGGGGGGTATCGGCGATGGCGAACAGGGCGTGTGTCGCCTTGTTGACACCGACATCAGTCGCCTGCGCTGACAGTGCCACGGCAACGAGCAGGGTGAAGGGATTGACGTGCTCCAGTTCGCCCTTTGGCTCAGGCCGCTGGATCGAGAAGCGACGGAAGATCTCGTCGATTTCCGTCTTCGGATAGACGCTGCGGAACGAGGGCTTGCGGCGTGCTGTCGCAAGGGCCTTTTTCGGGGCCGGAAGGCCGGATTTGATCTTGGGATTTGCCATCAAAGACCTATAATCGCGGATTATGACGGATGGCAACGGCGGGGCGCCGGAAGAAAAGCTGGTTTTTTCTGCGGAGCTTTTTCCGCATCGCTCGCTCGGCCGAAAGGGCTTCAAGGTCATGCTCGCCATGGCCGGCTTTCTCAGCCTCTTTTATGGCGGCCTGTTCGTTGCCAGCGGCGCGTGGCCGATCGGTTTTTTCCTCGGTGCGGATTTCCTGCTTCTCTATGGCGCCTTCTGGCTGAACTATCGGTCGGGCGGTGTCCGCGAAGAGGTCAAGGTGTCCCGCACCGATGTCTCCATCCGCAAGGTGCTGGCCTCCGGTCGCTCCGTCGAGCATCGTTTCAACCCGTTCTGGCTACGCTTCCTGGTTCGGCGGGAGCCCGGCGTCGGTATCCGCTCCATGCATGTGTCGGGCGAGGGGCGGCGGGCGGATGTCGGGTCGTTTCTTAACCCAGAGGATCGCGAAAGCTTTGCCAAGGCCTTCCGGGCAGCACTTGCGACCGTGAAACGTCGAATTTAGCGTCGGTGCAAGAAACGGGTGGCGAGACGGGTGGCGAACCCTCATCATGGCCGCAAGGAGACCGATGATGAACATGGCGCCGCTGCTTACGAAAGACTTTACCCCGGAAGGATCCGACTACGAGGTCGTGCGCAGCGTCATCGAGCTGATCACCGAGGATTATCGCGACCAGCCGTCCCTGGAAGATCTCTCCGCGCGGCTGGGGCAATCGCCGACACAGTTGCAGAAGACATTCACCCGGTGGGCCGGGTTGTCGCCCAAGGCCTTCCTGCAGGCGGTAACGCTGGATCACGCCAAGCGGCTGCTGCGGCAGGAAGCGCTGCCTTTGCTCGAGGCGTCGATCGAGGTCGGCCTTTCCGGCCCGAGCCGGCTGCACGACCTGTTTGTCACCCACGAGGCGATGTCGCCGGGGGAATGGAAGGCGAAGGGCGGGGGGCTAACCATCCGCTACGGCTTCCATGCCAGCCCGTTCGGCATGGCGCTGGTCATGGTCACCGATCGAGGTCTGGCCGGCCTGGCGTTCAGCGATACCGGCAGCGAGGCCGCCTGTCTCGAGGACATGACCTGCCGCTGGCCGAACGCCCGGTATGTCGAGGACAGCCAGGCAACGGCGCCCTTTGCCAAGCGTATTTTCGAGCCGAGCCAATGGTCTGCGTACCAGCCGCTGCGTGTCGTATTGATCGGGTCCGATTTTCAGGTGCGCGTCTGGGAAAGTCTTTTGAAAATTCCCTTCGGCAAGGCAATGACCTACTCGGACATCGCCCGGGATATCGGCCAGCCGACAGCGATGCGGGCAGTCGGTGGGGCAATCGGCCGAAATCCGATTTCGTTCGTCGTTCCCTGCCATCGCGCGCTGGGCAAGGGCGGGGCGCTGACCGGTTACCATTGGGGGCTGACGCGCAAACGTGCGATGCTCGGCTGGGAAGCCGGCAAGGCCTGAGGTCAGGCGGCAACCGGCTCCATGCGGCCGAGCAGCTCTCGCGCTGCACTTTCGTCGGTGATGAGCGTGTTGCAGCCGATACGCCTGATCGTGGCATGGATGGCCGTCGCCCGGTGCGCGCCGCCGCAGGCGAGAACGATGTGCTTTGCTTTCTTCAGGGTATCGAGATCGACGGACATCACCCGGCTGTTAATGGTGTGGTCGACGGAGTTTCCGTCGGCATCGAGGAAATTGAACATGGTGTCGCAGACGCAGCCGGCAGCGATGAGCTCATCGAGTTCGGCCTTGGATATGAAGCCTTCCGAGAGCGATGTGGAGTGCGGGCCGATATCGCCGCAGCTGACGATGGCCAGATCTAGGTTTTCCGCCAGCCGGTAGATAGCTTCGAGGCCGCATTTCTCGATCAAGTTTCTCTTCGTCTCGATCGAGTCGACCAGCAGCGGTGCTAGAAACATGTAGCATTCGGCGCCGAGCTGGCTTGCCAGTCGCCACGTATAGTCGATCGGATTGGTCTGCTGGACGGCAACGATGCCGCCGAGCAGCGAGACCACCTTGCAATTGTCGCGGCGTGGTGGGCGGAAACTGCCGAGCGATGCCGTCATCGTCCGGCCCCAGCCGACACCGATGGTATAATCGTCGGGGATGGCTTCGGTCAGGAACTGTCCGAGCGCCAGGCCGACGCACTTTGCCTGGGCATCGACGCCGCCGCCTGCGGGCGTCGGCACGACAATCGCTTCGTCCAGCCCGAAAGCACGTTCCAGCTTGATGGACAGCTCGACGCAATCGTCGATGCCGTCGTTGATCCAGATCTGCACCTCGCTGCGCCGTCGCGCCTCGTCGAGCAGGCGGATGACGGTGGTGCGGCTGATGCCGAGCTGCTCGGCTACGTCCTTCTGCGTCAGGCTCTGGTTGTAGTAGAGCCAGGCAGCCCTCAGGCGCAGCGATGCCGTTTCTGAATAGGCGATGTGGGTTCCACGTCTGAGCTTGGCCATATGTCCTCCGGCAACAAGGCCGCCGAGAATTTGCCGCCACGATGACATTGGCGGACGTCGCGTGCATGTTGTTTGCCGCTACGCCGGCTTTTCAGGGTTGATATTGGGCGACATGAGACTTATGTCAATTGAAATGCACAAATGTCCTTGACTTTTCATTGGTGGAGCGGTGATATCCACCTTGGAAAACCTAGTCTCTTGTCCAGCGAGGAGGGCAATCTGCGGGCAGATGTTATGATTGCGTGCTGGAGCGGCGATGCCGGGAACATAGTTCCGCGCTTGCACCGCATGGCTCCCCCGGCATATCCTAAAGCCCGCGCCATACATCTGCGAAACCCTTGCGTCCGCGGGAACATCGTCACTGCCCTCTCGTTTACTTGCGTCGGGGAGGGCCTGCCAACCTTACCGTTCGCCACGCAAGACGGCGTCGGTCCTCAGTTCGAAATCAACAAGGATATTCATCATGACTTCCAAGCTTGACCAACTTCGCGAAATGACGACCGTCGTCGCCGATACCGGCGACATCGAGGCCGTCGCGCGCCTGAAGCCAGTGGATTGCACGACAAACCCATCGATCGTCCTGAAGGCGCTCGGCACGCCGATGTTTGCCGACGATATCAAGGAAGCCGTTGCCTGGGGCAAGAAGCAGTCGGGTTCGTCCGAGGCCGTTGCAGAAGCTGTTGCCGACCGCCTGGCGGTTTCCGTCGGCGCCGCGCTGTCGAAGCTGGTACCCGGCCGCGTTTCTACCGAAGTCAACGCCGACCTTTCGTTCGACACCAAGGCCTCGATCGAGAAGGCGCATGCCATCGTTGCCGGCTATAAGGAGCGCGGCATCGAGAAGGATCGTATCCTGATCAAGCTGGCGTCCACATGGGAAGGCATCCGGGCTGCCGAAGTCCTTCAGAAGGAAGGCATCGACTGCAATCTGACGCTGCTGTTCAGCATGGCCCAGGCTGCTGCCTGCGCCGATGCAAAGGTGTTCCTGATCTCGCCGTTCGTCGGCCGTATTCTCGACTGGTACAAGAAGTCGACCGGCAAGGACTACACCTCGGAAGAAGATCCAGGCGTCATCTCGGTTCGTGAAATCTACAACTACTACAAAGCCAACGACATCAACACGATCGTCATGGGCGCTTCGTTCCGCAGCGCCGAGGAAGTGGCGGCACTTGCCGGCTGCGACCGCCTGACGATCAGCCCGAACCTGCTCGACGAACTCGCAAAGGACGAAGGCAAGCTCGAGCGCAAGCTTTCGCCGGATGTCAAGAAGGCAACGCCGAAGCTAAACGTCGATGAAAAGACTTTCCGCTGGATGATGAACGAAGACGCCATGGCCACTGAAAAGCTTGCCGAAGGCATTCGCCAGTTCGGCAAGGATCTGGTGACACTGCGTGAAATGGTCTCCAAGGAACTGAAGGCCGCTTAAGCGTCACGACTGAACTATGATCTCGAAGGCCTGGTCGCAGCACGCAGCCAGGCCTGTTTCTTTGCGGTCGGTTCACAGGTTCCAGAGCCGTTGGGCATTCTGCCGATAGAGCCGTGCCCGCTCGCTTTCGCTGCAGCCGGCGATGAGGGCGTGGGTTGCAGCCACCCAGGTCGATAGCCCTCCGCCGAGGGTGCAGACTGGCCAGTCGCTGCCCCAGATGACACGATCCCATCCGAAACATGCAATCGAGTGCTCGATGAAGGGCCTCAAAGTCTCCACCGTCCAGCTTTGCGGATCGGCATAGGCGACGACGCCGGAAATCTTCACGCTGACATTCTGACGGCGTGCAATTTCCCGGATGCCGTTTTGCCAGGCTTCGCTCATGCTATCCTTGATGGCTGGGACCCCACAATGATCAAGGATGAAGCGGACTTCCGTGTTGAGGTCGACGAGTGCTATCGCATGCTCGATCTGATGCGGCAGGACGCAGAGGTCGAAGGTCAGCCTCGTCTCCGCCATGAGGCTGAGGTTTTCGCGAAAGAGCGGACGCGTGGACAACTCGTCGGGAACGACATGCAGGACGCGACGCAGGCCTTTGACGAAAGGATCGGCTAGCACACGCTCGAGGTACCCCGGAAAGTCGGTGTCCTCCGGGCGACAAGCTGCAATCGCGCCGCGGATGAGACTGTCCGACCGAGCGCCGAGCTCGCGCACATACTCTGTTTCCGGCTCAATGTCGGATGGATCGACGTCGACCTCCATGTGCAGGACGCCGGTGATGCCGCACCGTTTTGCTTCGAGGGCATAATCGTCGTAGAGACTGTCACGGTTGAGCGCGCCTGAGCCGGCGAGCCAGGGGTAGTTCAGCCTTGTCCGGTCGACGATATGAAGATGGCTATCGAACAGCATGGTTTCCTCCGGATGTGCCGTCAGGCTTTTCACGGAAGAATAGGGTATTCATATAAGAGTTATCAACCTGCCTCGTCCACCATTCCGGCAACCGTCTCGGAAATCTCCGCTGCTGCTGCGCGTACAAACGCTATGACCTGGTCGAAGCTGGGTGCCTTGTCGCTGACCGGCTGGATATAGGGACAGGTAAGAGCGGCCAGCGCGTTACCATCTCGCGCCAATATGGGCGCGGAAATGTTGCGGACGCCTGTCGTCTGCAGGCTGTCCATGGTCTCGAAGCCGCGCTCCCTGATGACCTGCAGCCGCCCGATGAGATCGCCGGGCATGGCGACATCATCGTCGCGGCGCTGCTGCTCGTCGATCATCATCTGTCGCTGCTTTTCGTCGCGGAAAGCGAGCAGCACATGGCCGGAGCCGGTGTTGAACAAGCTGATCTGGGCGCCGACCCGGATCGAGATCCCCCAATAGGTCGGCGAATCCTGCTGGGCGATAATGGCGACGGAACCGCGATCAAAGACCGCCAGGTGGCAGGCCTGTTCGGCGCGGTTGGCAAATTCGCGCATCAGCGGCGTCGAGAACGACACAAGCCGGCGCACGGGGGCATGAAAATGTGCCAGCCCGAACAGCTTCAGCGTCAGTAAAAAGCGGTCGCCTTCCTGTCGCTGGACATAGCCGCGCCGCACCAGTCGATCAAGCATGCGGTAGAATTCGTTGGGGCTCTTGCCGAGATGCTTGGCGATCTCCGCCTGTGTCAGGCCGCCGTCGATGCGTGCCAGAAGCTCCAGAATATCGAGACCCTTGTCGAGTGCCGGGGCTCTGTACCGGTCACCTTCCTCGTCAGCGCTGGCCATCTCATCCCTGTCACTGCAATTTTGACTGAAAACTTTCATATATGAATGGATGGCGTTTGCAAGCGATGGGCTGCTACCTTGACGCTGGACAATGTGGCGTTTACAGATAAATCAAACATGCATATGTGGATATTATCGCTGTTGAGCGGGCGTGCGAATGTCTCTGGACGCTGTCGCGTCAGCGGGCATAGAGTTCGAACTGGCTGGCTCAAGTCGTTCATTGTGTAAACGATCCCGGCTTGATGCTAAGGCGTTCCGGCAGATCTTAGGACAGGGAAATTCGATATGGGACACGGACTGGAAGGCAAGACCGTCGTGATCACAGCGGCGGCGCAGGGCATCGGCCGCGCGTCGGCCGAACGCTTCCTCGGGCTTGGCGCCCGGGTCATTGCGACCGATATCAACGAGGCGGCTCTGGCGAGCCTCGAGGAAGCCGAAACCCACGTCCTCAATGTGCTCGACAGCGATCGCGTCAAGGAATTTGCCAGCGAGATCGGCGCCATCGACGTGCTGTTCAATTGTGCCGGCTTCGTCCACGCGGGCAGCATCCTCGACTGCGAGGAGAAAGACTGGGACTTCTCCTTCAACCTCAATGCCAAGGCCATGTACACAACATGCCGTACATTCTTGCCGGGCATGCTGGAGAAGGGCAAGGGTGTCATCGTCAACATGGCATCGGTCGCCTCAAGCGTTAAGGGCGTGCCGAACCGCTTTGCCTACTGTGCCTCCAAAGCTGCCGTGATCGGCCTGACCAAGTCTATTGCCGCCGATTTCGTGGCCAAGGGCATTCGTGCCAACGCCATTTGCCCCGGCACGGTAGATAGCCCGTCGCTTCATGAGCGCCTTCGGGCCACCGGCGACTACGACAAGGCCATGACCGATTTCATTGCCCGCCAACCGATGGGGCGCATCGCCACGCCTGAAGAGATCGCTGCCTTGGTGACATATCTCGCCGGGGATGAATCGGGCTTCACGACGGGCCAGGCGCTGGTTGTGGACGGCGGCTGGACCGGCTGACAGTAGGTGGCCGATGTAGACCCTGAAGTTGCTGATGACAGCACATGTTTGCTGGTGCGGTGGCTTGAGCCGGATGGCTTGTCAGATTGCCCCGCCACTGTATATCAGGACGATGTGACCAGGAACGGAGCGCCGGCATGCAGCAGAGTGTAAAGCGAAGGGCGGCGCGATCGCCCGTCGTTATGCTGGTGCGCAAGCATCTGAACGTCGTACTCGCTGTCCTGACCAGCCTGGTCGTCTTCGCGCTGACGACGTCCCGGCAGTTCAATGCCAGCAACTTTCTGGCAAGCTGGAACTGGGGCGCGGTCGTCTACATCGCCTTCACCTGGTATTGCATGCTGCGCTCCAACGTCAGCCGCATCCGGCAGCGATCGGCCGACTGCGACTTTTCCGACGTTCTGGTGCTTTGCCTGTCGATAGCCGCCGCAGTGGCGAGCATCGGGGGTATCGGCATCGAACTCAGCGGCGTCAAGAATGCTTCTCCTGCGCAGGCCCTGGAGAATGCCGGGACGGCGTTTCTGACGATCCTGATCTCGTGGGTCTTCCTGCACACGCTGTTCACCACCCACTATGCCCACCGTTTCTATGCAGACAGCAGCGGCAAGCCGCCGATCCGCTTTCCCGACGATATCAAGGAACCCAATTATTGGGATTTCCTGTATTTCACCTTCACGATCGGCGTTGCATCGCAGACTGCCGATGTCGCTATTGCCACGACATCCATGCGCAAGACTGCGCTGCTGCATTCCGTATTGTCGTTCCTGTTCAATACCACGATATTGGCACTGGCGATCAATGTCGGTGCCAGCCTCATCTAGGCTTGTTTGGGCAGCGACTTCAGCAATGCAGCGCTAGACTTGCTTGACCCTGTACCGGCAAACAATTTGTCGGGCTTGACTACTATCCAAGGGCCAATGTTCTGTGTAGGTCAAATTTGGTTTGTCTTCCCGCAGCGTAACGGGAGGCGCCTTGTTCAAGCGTGGCGAGTGAGCGTGGAATGTCAGACGAGCTATCGACCTCCTCAGTCCGGGCCATCTCGCGGATCGATGCCGTTCCCACCATTCTCGAAGTTGTCTGCAAGACCACCGGCATGGGATTTGCGGCAGTCGCCAGGGTCACAGAAGATCGCTGGATTGCCTGCGGCGTGCGGGACGACATTGCCTTTGGCCTGGAGCCGGGCGGCGAATTGAAGGTCGAGACAACGATCTGCCACGACATCCGTGAGAACCGCCAGCCGGTAGTTATCGACGACGTTGCCAGAGACCCGGTGTTTTCCATGCATCATACGCCGCAGATGTACGGGCTGCAGAGCTATATCTCGATGCCGATCATCCTGCCCGACGGCACGTTTTTTGGGACGCTCTGCGCTATCGACCGGGTGCCGAGAACACTGAGCACGCAATCGACGATCAGCATGTTCCGGCTGTTCGCCGACCTGATCGCGCTGCATCTCGATGCCAACCAGCGCGTTCTCGACAGCGAGGACAGGCTGCGGACAGAGCAGGAAAATACGGCACTTCGAGAGGAATTCATCGCTGTCCTCGGGCACGATCTTCGTAACCCGCTGGCCTCAATCGAAGCCGGTGCGAAAATCCTGCAGCGCTCGCCTCTCGATGACAAGTCGCGTTCGATCCTGAAGCTGATGCAGGCGAGTGTCAGCCGCATGTCCGGACTGATCGACGACGTACTGGACTTTGCACGCGGACGTCTCGGCAGCGGTCTGCTGGTGGAAAACATGCAGGTGGTGCCAGTGCGGCCGATGATCGAGCAGGTCATAAGCGAGCTAGCGTCCACCCATCCCGACCGGATTATCCGGGCGGACATAAGCGCCGTCAGCGTACGCTGCGATCCGGCGCGCATAGGCCAGCTGTTGTCGAACCTGCTTGCGAATGCGTTGACGCACGGGTCGGAGGATGGGGAAATTTACGTGGGCGCCCGTGTCGAGAATGGCCGGTTCGAGCTCACCGTCGCAAACCCCGGAGATCCCATACCGGGCGAAATCGCCGAGCACTTGTTTAAGCCCTTTGTGCGGGCTTCGGCAAATTCCAGCCACCAGGGGCTTGGTCTCGGGCTCTATATTGCATCCGAGATAGCGCGCGCTCATTGCGGTGAGTTGACAGTTGCCTCTTCCGCGGAAGAAACGCGGTTCACGCTGACCTTCGACGCTTGCCTGCCTTGAAGGTCAGATGCTCCGCCCGACCAACCGGGGGGCGGAGCAAAGTCAGGTCGTTAGACTATTGCGTTGCCGGCCATGATGGCCAGAACGACAAAGATCAGGAACACGATCAGGGCGATGCCGAACAGCACGCGTGCGATGGTTGCCGTCGCGGCGGATACGCCTGAAAAACCGAAGAAGCCGGCAATCACCGAAACAACGAAGAATATAAGAGCCCATTTCAGCATGAAAAATTTCCTCTGCGCCAATTGTCGCAGGGATACGCGCCAGCGAAAGAAAAGTTCCAACTGTCTCTGAATTCAACCGGCGCACCCGACGTGGAGTGCGCCGAGATCGCCGCTTCATCCGTGGTTTATCATCACGTGGCGGACCGTGGTGTAGTCTTCCAGCGCGTAGATCGACATGTCCTTGCCATAGCCCGATTGCTTCATCCCGCCATGCGGCATCTCGTTTGTCAGCATGAAGTGGGTGTTGATCCAGGTGCAGCCGTATTGCAGCCGTGCCGCCGTCTGCATCCCGCGACCGATATCCTTTGTCCAGACGGATGAGGCAAGGCCATAGTCGCTGTCGTTAGCCCAGGCGACGGCGTCGTCGACGTCGGTGAAGCGGGTGACGGAGACAACAGGCCCGAATACCTCGCGGCGGACGATCTCGTCTGCCTGGGTCGCGCCGGCGATGACGGTTGGCGTGTAGAAGAAGCCCCTATCGCCAGATACCTTGCCCCCGGTGGTGATCTCCATGTGCTTGTGCTCCGCTGCACGGTCGACGAAGCTTTCCACCCTGTCGCGCTGGCGTTTCGAAATCAGAGGTCCGATCTCGTTCTCGGTGTCGTCGGCAAGATTGAATTTGATGGATGACACGGCGGAGGTCAGGTCGGCGACGAACCTGTCGTATATTTTCGCGTCGGCATAGATGCGGCAGGCCGCAGTGCAGTCTTGGCCGGCGTTGTAGTAGCCGAAGGTACGAATGCCCGACACCACTGCATCGATATCGGCATCGTCGAAGATGATGACTGGCGCCTTGCCGCCGAGTTCGAGGTGGGTCCGCTTGACCGTCTTGGCAGCTGCCTCCAAAACCTTCTTGCCGGTGCCAATATCGCCGGTGATCGACACCATGCCGATCTTCGGATGGTTGATCAGCGCGCTGCCGACCGTCTCCCCGCGTCCAAGGATGACGTTGACCACGCCCTCGGGCAAAATCTCGGCGAACAGCTTCGCCATCTTCAGGGCGGACAACGGTGTCTGTTCAGATGGCTTGAACACAACCGTGTTGCCGCCGGCCAGCGCCGGTGCAAGCTTCCATGCCATCATCATCAGGGGATAGTTCCAGGGCGCGATGGAGCCGACGATGCCGACAGGGTCGCGGCGGATCATCGAGGTGTGCCCGGGCAGATATTCACCCGCCACAGGTCCGTGCAGGTTGCGCACGGCACCGGCAAAGAAGCGGTAGCAATCGACGATCGCCGGTATCTCGTCATTGAGGACTGCGTTGATCGGTTTGCCGCAATTCAGCGCTTCGAGCGCTGCAAAGCCCTCGGCATCCCGCTCTATCGCGTCGGCGATCCGCAGCAGGTAAGCCGAACGCTGGGCCGGCGTGGTCTGCGACCATGTCCTGAAGGCGGCTTCTGCAGCATCCACGGCTTTGTCGACCTGACTGAGCGAGGCTTCGGGGAGGTCGAGCACGGTCTCGCCGGTCTTCGGGTTGAGAACGTGTTCTTCATTTTCCGTGCCGGCCTCGAAGCGTGACCCGATCAGCATTGCAGTGTCCATGACGTTCTCCCTTTTCATTGGTTGCCGCCGTCGGCGATCTGGCCGTCGCCTGGGGTCAAGATATTAGGATGCCACATTCGACAGCAAGGTGACCAGCACCGCGTTATCCGCCGGGACCGTGCGCGGTTGAGAACAGCGCCGGTATGATGATGTCGGTCGGCCTGATCGCGGTACAACGAGCGATGGAGGGCGCAGCGTCACCTATCAACGAATGCAAGCAAGCCATCGACGCATCATAAGGTTGTAAATCGCCTCGAAATGAAGCAGCCTCAGGTGGATGCGTCTATCCGGCACAAACTTGAAGCTATTGGTTTCGTTTCTGAAATTCCGGCGACTGTTTTATCGAAATGTGGCTGTATGGAGGGGCGTTTTACGCTCTCCTTAAGTATTCTGAAACGTCATATCTCTAGCTTTGCGAGTGTCTATCGCGGTGTTGGAGTGCTTTATGGTGGAGCAGTTGGCTTGAAGGCCTTACTGCGCATTTTCCGGCGACCCCGGAAGCTGGTTATGATTGTCGGCGGAGTGGCCTTGTTGATGGGCTCCTCCGGCGCATTCGCACTCTATATCGGTCGCGACAGACTGCTTGGCCCCTCCGCTACATCCGTCAACGGCATGCAGTGCACCGACCTCAATCTCGTGACGATCCGCAAGAATCACCGTGTCTGGCTGCGCAAGTACATCACCTCCGATGCGACTGACGGTCTGACGCGCGTCAAGACAGCATTGCGCGTGGCAAAGGCCGTCTATGATGCGCAGAAGCCGGACCTGGTTCAGGTCGTGGTGCTCGACAAGAAGGGACCGACACTGCAGTCCGACATTCACGGCCGCGCCCTTGGCGCCACGGTGGTCTATATTCCCCACCCTGAGAAGATTGCCGATGGCTCGGTCGAGGTGCCGATAACAGCGCGCTACTACAATGGCGGTGCCAGCGACGAAGGCCTGTTCTTCGGAGACCGGGTCGATATGACGAGCACGGATATCGACGGCGTGATGGCCTCCCTGAAAGACCACAGCGACTGTACCGACCCGGTCACCACGGGAGCTGCCAAGGTGCCAGAAGGCGGCAAGCATCCGAAGACCCCGCCGACAGCCGAGGGCGCTGCGAAGAGCGAGAGCAGCGAGAAAAAATCACCGGAGGCTGTTGCACCGCCAGCCGAGCATCCGCCTGCAGCAGCCGACGTCAAGCCGGAGCATGGCAGTACCGGCAGTTTCATAGGTGTGAAGGTCGAGCCGAAGATCATACCCACGTCGCTGCAGGTAAACGCTGCCTTGCCCGCAACGAGCGAAGCCGTTGCGGCCACCCTGCCGGCCGATCCGCAGGTGACAGGCACAAGCCGATAGACTGTTGGCGCAGGGGTCGCCCCCCCCCTGCGCTTCGACATATGCGTTATCTAGTCAGCCTTGGCGCGGCGAGCCGGGAAGAGGATGATGTCGCGGATCGACGGGGCGTTGGTCAAAAGCATGATCAGGCGGTCGACGCCGATGCCGAGGCCACCGGCCGGAGGCATGCCCTGGTCGATTGCGTCCAGGAACTCGTCGTCCAGTTGTTTGTCCTTTTCGCCGCGGGCATGGGCCTGCTCGAGCTGCTCGACCATGCGCTTGCGCTGCTCTTCCGGATCGTTCAGTTCCGAGAAGGCGTTGCCCAGTTCCCAGGCGTTGCAATAGGTCTCGAAACGCTCGACAAGGCGCGGCTCGCCCGGCACTTCCTTGGCGAAGGGCGAGATGTCCTTCGGGAAATGGGTGACGTGGCTTGGCTGGATCAGTGTGCCCTCGACCTTCTCCTCGAAGATGAAAGCCAGGCACTCGCCCCAGGTCCAGTCCTTCTCGACGGCGAAGCCGGCAACCTTGGCGGCGCTGCGGGCTTCCTCGTCGGTCTTCATGGCGAGGAAGTCGATGCCAGTGGCCTCCTTGACGGCGTCCGGCATGGGCACGCGCTTGAACGGGCCCTTGAAGGAGATCTGCTTGTCGCCGAAGGCAAACTCGGTCGTCCCGTGGATGGACAGGGCGAGTGTCTCGAACAGCCGCTCGACGAGGTCCATGATGTCCTCGTAGTCGGCATAGGCCCAATAGCACTCCATCATCGTGAATTCCGGATTGTGCCGGGTGGAGACGCCTTCGTTGCGGAAGTTGCGGTTGATCTCGAAGACCTTGTCGGTCAGGCCTGAAACCAGCGTGCGCTTCAGGAACAGTTCCGGCGCGATGCGCAGGTACATGTCGAGCTTCAGTGTGTTGTGGTGGGTCTTGAAGGGCTCGGCCGTGGCGCCGCCATAGACCGAATGCAGCATCGGCGTCTCGACTTCCATGAAGCCGTCATTTTCCATGAAACGGCGGATGCCGGAGACAATCTTCGAGCGCTGCTGGAAGCGCAGCTTGCTGTCCTCGTTAGTCATGATATCGAGGTGACGCTTGCGGTAGCGGGTCTCGATGTCGGACAGGCCATGCCACTTTTCCGGCATCGGCAGCAACGACTTGGTTAGCATGGTGATCTCGCGGGCCGAGATCGTCAGCTCGCCGCGCTTGGTACGACGCACGACGCCGGTCACGCCGATGATGTCGCCGATATCGATCATCGGCAGCAGGGCGCGGGCTTCTTCCGGCGTGGTGTCCTTGTGGCTGAAAATCTGGATCTTGCCGCCGGCGTCATGGATGTCCATGAACATGCCGGAATTGCGCGAGGAGTAGACGCGACCGGCGACCGTGACCGTGTCGGTCGTTTCGACGTCGATCTCCAGGTCCTTGTACTTCTCCGCCAGCTCGGTGTTCGTCATGGTCCGGTGGAAATGCGCCGGATAGACATCGCCCACCTGTTCGCGCAGCAGCTTCAGCTTCTGGGCGCGCACTTCGGTCGCATCGGAGGACAGGGCAGTTTCGGTCTTGTTGTCGGACATTGTTCTATTTCCTGTAGCCGGGGCGCGCTTTGCTTTCGGTATCCCTCATTCCTGTGCTTGTCACAGGAATCCAGTACGTCCAAGTCCTTGGACGTGGGATGGTTCGTTCATTCTCTCACAGCGCAGACGCGCCGTGGCTGGATTCCTGTGACAAGCACAGGAATGAGGGAGGACACACACAGGTGTCTCCTCCCAGCACATTCATTTCCCGCTGCCGGCCATCGTCGCCACCACAGTGGCTGCGAGCTTCAGGCGCTGGCGCACGACGGAGCGGCCGAGGATCGACATGCTGTCGAACAGCGGCAGCGAGCGTGACGAGCCGGACATGGCAACGAAGAGCGGCGCCAGGATGACCTTCAGCTTCTTGCCCATGCGATCGGCGATGGCACGCAGCTCGGCCTCGATGGACTCGACATTCCATTCGAGGATCTTTTCGAGATCCGGCTGCACCGTGTTGAAGATTTCCAGCAGCTCTTCAGGCGTCGATTTGATCTTGGCGAAGGCCGATGCATCGAGGTGCAGATCGGATTTCAACAGGAAGCCCATCAGGTCCGGCAGCTCGCCGAGCTTGGTGATGCGCGACTGCGACAGCTTCAGGCCGTCCTGCAGGCGGTTGTTTTCCATCGCCCAGGTGAGCACGCGCCGGCTGAATTCCTCTTCCGACATTTTCTCGCGCAGCCAGCGGCCGTTCAGCCAGTCCAGCTTCTGGATGTCGAAGATGGCGCCGGCCTTGGACAGGTTCTCTGGATCGAAGTTGGCAGCCAGTTGTTCGATATCGAGCAGTTCCTCGCCTTCGCCGATCTGCATAAAAAACAGGCCGAGAAAGTTCATCAGCGCTTCCGGGATATAGCCGAGTGCCGTGTAGTAGGAAATCGAGGTGGGGTTCTTGCGCTTCGACAGCTTCGACTTGTCGGCATTCCTCATCAGGGAGAGATGCATGAACACCGGCTGGTCCCACTCGAAATAGCGGTAGAGCAGTATGTGTTTCGGCACGGACGCCAACCATTCCTCGCCGCGCGCGACGTGGGTGATCTTCATCAGATGGTCGTCGATGACGTTTGCCATATGATAGGTCGGCATGTTGTCGGCCTTCATCAGCACCTGCATGTCGACACTGTCCCACGGAATGCTGACATCGCCATAGACGCCGTCGTGGAAGTCGCAGGAGCCTTCCGTCGGGATTTTCATCCGCACCACGGAGGCTTCGCCCGATGCAACGCGCGAGGTTACCTCCTCGGCGGACAGGTTAAGGCAGTGACCGTCATATTTCGGCGGCTTGCCGGCTGCGCGCTGGGCTTCGCGCATTGCCGTCAGGCGCTCCGGCGTGCAGAAGCAGCGGAATGCGTGGCCCTTGCGCAAAAGCTCCTCGGCGTAGGGCTGGTACATGTCCTTGCGGTCACTTTGGCGGTAAGGCCCATAGGGTCCGCCGACGTCAGGGCCTTCCGACCATTCCAGCCCGCACCACTTCAACGCATCCAGAACCTTAGTCTCGAATTCCGGCGTCGAACGGGTAGCGTCGGTATCCTCGATGCGCAGGATGAACTCGCCACCGTGTTTCTTGGCAAAGAGATAGTTGAACAGCGCAATGTAGGCCGTGCCGACATGGGGCTCGCCGGTCGGGGAGGGTGCGATGCGGACGCGGACGCCTGAAGTGGTCATGATGTCTATCCGTAATGACGTGCGGGAGATCCAGACGGGGCACTGGCCGGCGCCACGGATCGGAGTTTCGGAAACAGCCTCAAAACAGCGCCAAAAACACTGCCAGGCCAGCCATTTTCCGTCTGGCTGGCCTTAGGACATATTCAACCGTCGAGGTCAAGAAAAACCGCCGATTTCCGGTGCGCCAGAGCGGCATGCTGGCCTGACGGATCGGCAGTCTTTCGAGCGCCGAGCCGGTCTATTGCGGGAAGGTCCGTAGGCTCAGTGCCGGGTCTTGGATTTTTCCCTGCGGTTGCGCACCATCATGTTGAGAATCTCCACCAGGGCGGAAAATGCCATCGCGGTGTAGATGTAGCCCTTCGGTACATGGAAGCCCATGCCGTCGGCGATAAGGGTGGTGCCGATCATCAGCAGGAAGGCGAGCGCCAGCATGACGATCGAAGGGTTCTTCTCGATGAAGTTGGCAAGCGGCGCTGCAGCCAGCAGCATGACCAGGACCGCGGTGATGACGGCCACGAACATGATCGGAATGTGCGGCGTCATGCCGACGGCGGTGATGATGCTGTCAACGGAGAAGACGAGGTCGAGCAGAAGGATCTGGCCGATGGCAGCGGCAAAGCCCGTCGTGGTCGACTTTGCGATGAAATCGCCGTTCTGATCGACGGGATCAACGCTGTGATGGATTTCCTTCGTGGCCTTCCACAGGAGGAACAGGCCACCGGCAATCAGGATGATGTCCTTCCAGGAAAAGCCATGGCCCATGATATCGAAGACCGGTTCCGTCAGGCGCACGATCCAGGCGACCGTGCCCAGCAGCGCAAGGCGCATGATCAAAGCCAGGCCGATACCGATCTTGCGGGCCTTGTCGCGGTTTTCAGGTGGCAGCTTGTTGGTGAGAATCGAGATGAAGATCAGGTTGTCGATGCCGAGAACCACCTCCATCACTACGAGTGTGACGAGCGCCACCCAGGCGCTTGGATCCTGTAGCAATGGCATCAGTGTCTGCATCGATCGTGTTCCCCACATTGACTAAACCGGCGAAAAATACCCGGGCTAATGTAGGAACTGGAAGTTCGAGCGCAAGCGCCGCGAGGGCGCCTTGGTTTACGAAGGCTTTGAAGACTTTCCATAGGCGGCGAGGAAGGTTTTCACCGCGCCATTGATCACACGCTCGATTTCCGCTTGTTCAGGGGGCTCATCCATGCTTCCGAACAGGCGAAGTTTGAAGAAAGTGCCGCTGGAAAGATCGAGAAACTGCCCGGCCGCGAGGTCGAGATCGTCTATCTCCAGCTTGCCATCCGCCATGTGCCGCAGCAGAAAGTCCTGCAGGACAGTGCGCAGATTTTCTGGTCCCTTGAAGAACCGCTTGCAGAGGACAGGCATTCTTTCGCGGACACCCAGCACCGTGCGCATCGCCGTGATGACCTTTTCGTCGGTCATATGCCGCACGAACGTGACGCCGAAGTCGTAGAGGCCCCCTTCGAGATCGTCATGCTCCGCCAGAGCCATGCGCATCGTGGCGATGAATGTAGCACGCTGCCGCTCGATGATTGCGGTGAACAGCTCTTCCTTGTTGGCAAAATAAACGTAGAGCGTGCCCTTTGAAACGCCAGCTTCGCGCGTTACATCGTTCATGCTCGAGGCGTCGAAGCCGAGCCGCATGAAGACGCGATGGGCGCCATCCAGGATCTGCTCGCGCTTCGTCGGATCTTCGCCAGCCGCCCAGCGACCGCCTGCCGAAGAAGAGTTATCCTCAGGCGCCAAATTGTTTTTGACCGTTATATTGTCAGACACTGTCATTCAACGAAGATTCTTTAACCAAATCGAACCGATTGGTTCGGTATGACTTGATATGATGTGTTAAACGCTCTATGTCAACTGAACCGAACCGTTCGGTTCGACAAATTCCGTAAAAATCTGGTGCTCTCTACATGTCGTCCATTCAGAAGAACAATGTTGCACGCATTGTAAGCGAACCCGCAGACGCCAATTCTGCCCAGTCTGACCCGGCTGTGCAAGCGGAGCCGGCAGCGGCCGAAGCACGCAGCACCCCTGCGCCAGCTGAGCCCTCGGCTACAACGACAGTCGATCCGCCAAAAGCCGGCAAAAAGCGCCGCAGCTTCGTCCTTCCGATCATCGTCGTGATCGCGCTGATCGGCGGTGGCTGGTACGGGTATAACTGGTGGACGACCGGACGTTTCATGGTGTCGACCGACGATGCCTATATCGGCGGTGACATGGCGGTCATCTCGCCCAAGGTTGCCGGCTATGTCGCCAAGGTCGACGTGGTTGCCAACCAGCAGGTCAAGGCTGGCGATGTACTGCTGACACTGGACGACGGCGATTACCAGAACGCACTCGACCAGGCGCAGGCGCAGGTTGATACAGAGAAGCTGGCATTGCAGACCATCGACGCGCAAATCGTAGGGGCGCAGGCCTCGCTTGCCCAGGCGCAGGCCCAGAAGGTGGCGCTGCAGGCAACGGTGCGTGGCGCGCAGATCACCCAGAGCCGCGCGACCCAGCTGGAATCGAAGTCTGCTGGCACCGCCGCCAACGTCGACTCCGCCAATATCGCGCTCGACCAGGCCAACGCCAACCTCGTCGCCGGCGATGCCAATATTGCCTCGGCACAGGCGAATATTGCCTTGCTGCAGGCGCAGCGCAGGCAGGCTGAAGGCACGGTCCGGACACTCGAAATCTCGCGGGACAAGGCCGCCCGCGACCTGAGCTTCACGGTCCTCAAGGCCCCCTATGATGGCATCGTGGGTAACCGCTCGGTCCAGGAAGGCGATTACGTGTCTTCAACAACGCGCCTTATGTCCATCGTCCCGACCCGCAAGCTCTACATCGACGCCAACTTCAAGGAGACCCAGCTCCAGCACGTCGTTCCGGGCTCCAAGGTCGAGGTGCATGTCGATGCCTATAGCGACGAGCCGATTGTCGGTATCGTCGAGTCTATCGCGCCGGCATCCGGCTCGGTCTTCTCGCTGCTGCCGCCTGAAAATGCGACGGGCAACTTTACCAAGGTGATCCAGCGCGTGCCGGTCCGCATCGCCCTGCCGCAGGAAGCACTCGACAGCGGTCGCCTGCGTGCCGGCCTCAGCGTCGTCGTCGACGTCGATACGCGCACTGCGCCGCAGTCAAACAAGTAACGCTCGGAGAGCATCCATGGCTGCCGCAACACCCACTGCAGGACCGGCTGCCGGTTCTGCCGCTCCCGATTCGGAGCGCGTAGATCCGCGCCGGATGATCGCATTCATCGCGATGGTGCTCGGCATGTTCATGTCGATCCTCGACATCCAGGTGGTGTCGGCATCGCTGGCTGAAATTCAGGCCGGCCTCAGTGCCGGTTCCGATGAAATCGCCTGGGTGCAGACTGCCTACCTGATAGCCGAAGTCATCATGATCCCGTTGTCGGGCACGCTGGCACGGATCATCTCCACCCGTTATCTCTTCGCCATCTGCGCTGCCGGCTTTACCGCATCCAGCGCTCTCTGCGCCACTGCGACCAATATCGACCAGATGATCGTTTATCGGGCGATGCAGGGCTTTATCGGCGGGGGCATGATCCCGTCCGTGTTTGCTGCCGCCTTTACCATCTTTCCGCCATCAAAGCGCAATGTCATATCGCCGATCATCGGCTTGATCGCCACGTTGGCACCGACCATCGGACCGACGGTCGGCGGCTATCTCAGCGATGCCTTCTCCTGGCACTGGCTGTTTCTGATCAACATCGGCCCCGGTATTCTCGTGACGCTCGTCACATGGAATTTCATCGACTTCGACAAGCCTGAGCTGTCGCTGATGAAGAAGTTCGACTGGTGGGGCTTGTTGGGCATGGCCGTTTTTCTCGGTGCGCTGGAGTATGTGCTCGAGGAAGGTAACACCAACGACTGGTTCAACGACGGCTACATCGTCATCGCCGCCATTGCTTCGGCGATAGGCGGGGTAATATTCTTTTTCCGGGCCTTTACAGCGTCCTTTCCGATTGTCGATCTGAAGGCTTTCGCCAACAAGAACTTTTCCTTCGGCTCGGTATTTTCCTTCGTCATGGGCATCGGGCTATATGGCCTGACCTACGTCTATCCGCTCTATCTCGGTCGCATACGCGGCTACGATTCGCTGATGATCGGCGAGACCATGTTTGTCTCCGGCCTCGCGATGTTCTGTACGGCGCCGGTCGCCGGCATGCTGTCGAGCAAGCTCGATCCGCGGATTATCATGGCGGCCGGGTTTATCTTCTTTGCAGCCGGCACATGGATCATGACGTCGATTACCACCGACTGGGATTTCTGGGAGTTGCTCATCCCGCAGATCCTGCGCGGTGTGGGTCTGATGCTGTGCATGGTGCCGATCAACAATATCGCGCTGGGGACGATGGCTCCGGAGCGCATGCGCGGCGCTTCGGGCCTGTTCAACCTGACGAGAAATCTCGGCGGTGCCGTTGGCCTTGCGATCATCAACACGGTGCTGACCACCCGGCAGGACCTGCACTACATGCGCCTGCGCGAAAATATCAACTGGGGTAATCCGGTTGCCGTCGATCAGCTGAACAGCATGGCCGCCAACTACAATGCTCACGGGATGGACGGTTCGAATGTCGCCGTACGCACGATGGTCAACCTGACCACCAAGCAGGCGATGGTGATGTCGTTCAGCGACGTGTTCATGATCCTGACGGTGCTGTTCACGCTCATGCTGATCGGCGTTGCGATGATCAGCAAGCCGAAGCCGCCACCCAAGGGTGCGCCGGCCGGCGGCCACTAGCAACTTCGACCGAAACCTTTTCGCCGCCACGACGTATCTGTCTGGCGGCGTTTTCGTGCCGGCCGGTGAACCGGCGCGCCGTCGGCGACGTATCGACATTTCATTCGTTCCTCCATGCCGGACCCCGTTTACATGCTCAAAACGACTTTCTGCACCATCAGGCGGGCACTCGTGCTTCTCGCACTGTTCGCTTGCGGAGCTTCCTGCGCGACCTCGGCGACTGCAGATTCCGTGCCGCAGGAGTTGATCGATGTCGGTGGCTACAGGATGAACAGCGTCTACCTGCGCGCCAGTCATCCCGACCTGCCGCCGGTCGTCTTCGTCCATGGTGCCAGCGCCAACCTGTTCGACCCGATGCTGTCGTTTCGTGGCAAGCTGGAGGGCCGGGCGGATCTGCTGTTCGTCGATCGCCCCGGCTACGGACGCTCGGACCGTGGCGGTGCGGAAAACGCCTATCCTGATGGTCAGGCGGATGCCATAGCCGCTGTCATGGATAAACGGGGGATAAGGAAGGCGATCATCGTGGGCCATTCCTTCGGTGGTGCCGTGGTTGCCAGCTTTGCGCTGCGTCACCCCGACAAGGTCATCGGCCTGGTCTTTCTCTCGCCCGCCGTCTATCCCTGGCCGGGCGGCATCGCCTGGTATTATCGCGCGGCCTCGACGCCCGTGACGGGCTGGCTGTTTTCGACGTTAATCGCACCGCCAGCCGGCGTGGTGATGATCGACAGTGCAGTGAAGGGCGTTTTTGCGCCGAACGTCGCGCCTGCGGACTATGTGGCGAAAACCCACGCGCTGATGGCGATCCGTCCCGGTTCTTTTCACAACAACGCCGTCGATGTTGCCAATCTCAAGGACTGGACCGCCAAGACATCGCCGCGCTACCCCGAGATAGAAAAGCCTACCATCATCATAACAGGCGATACCGACAGTGTCGTCTCGCCCACAATCCACGCAGGACAACTGGCAAAAGCCATAAGCGGCGCCCGACTGATCTCAATCCACAATATGGGTCACAAATCCGACTACGTGGCGAGCGACGTCGCGGTGGGTGCTATCGAGACCCTCGGCGGCGAGAAGCGCGATCTCTCGGCTATCGCCCGGCGGGTCGAGGCGGGGATCGCCAACGACCGCGAAAAATAACGTCTGAGCCCGGTCTTTCGGCGGCAAGCTTGCGTCGAAAGCCTTCGCCTTGAAAAATCTGATTTACGTACGTCAGATTTGGCGCTAAGTGTCTTCGAAGGAGGAGACATGAGGCCAACCGTTCACGATATCGCCGCTGCAGCGGGCGTTAGCCTTGCGACCGTGGACCGGGTGCTTAACCAGCGTGCCGGCGTGCGCAGCGTCACTCGGCAGCGGGTCGAAGCGGTCATCAACGATATCGGCTATGTGCGCGACATGGCGGCCGCCAATCTGGCCAAGGGTCGCCTCTATCCGCTCGTCTTCATCCTTCCGGCCAGCGATAATTCCTTCATGCACAGCTTGCACGCCGAGGCGCGGCAGGCAATTTCACGCGCGGGATCGGAGCGGTGCTCTATCCGCATCATCGAGGTCAAGGCTTTCGACCCCGCAGCGTTGGTGGCGGCGCTGGACAGCCTTGCCGGCGCCGATATTGCCGGCGTGGCGCTCGTTGCCGTCGATGCGCCCGAAGTCCGGGATGCCGTTGAAAGGCTGGTACAAGCGAAAATTCCCGTGGTGACGCTGGTTTCCGACCTGACCGGTTCCGCACGTCATCATTACGCCGGCATCGACAACATCGCGGCAGGGCGGACGGCGGCGCGCTTGCTCGGCCGGTTTCTCGGCGGACGGAAGGGGGAAGTCCTCGTGCTCGCAGGTTCGCTGCTGGTACGGGACCATCGCGAACGGCTCGAGGGCTTTTCGGCGATGATGGAGCAGGAGTTTTCCGCCCTGACGCTGCTGCCGGTGCTGGAGGGGCTCGACGATCCGGAGACGGTGAACGGGCTTGTCACGAAAGCACTGGCGGACAATCCAGACGTGATCGGCATCTATAGTATTGGCGCCGGCAACCGCGGCCTGATCAGAGCCTTGCGGGCGCGGGCTGCAGGCAAGGCTCTGACAGTCGTTGCGCACGAGTTGACCGATTACACCCGCGAGGCCCTGCAGGATGGGCTGATCGACGTGGTGCTTAACCAGGATGCAGGCCATGAGGTTCGCAGCGCTGTCCGCGTGCTCAAGGCCAAGGCCGACGGGCTGGCTGTCATCGCGGCCCAGGAGCGCATCCGGCTCGATATTTTCTTGAAAGACAATCTGCCCTGAGGGGCGGCAACAGGAGTAAACCACATGTATCTCGGTCTCGATCTCGGCACTTCCGGCGTCAAAGCCATGCTGATCGACGGCGATCAGAAGATCGTCGGCTCCGCCAATGGCGCGCTTGACGTTTCGCGGCCGCATCCCGGCTGGTCAGAGCAGGATCCGGCGCATTGGGTGCGTGCCACGGAGGAGGCGATTGCGGGCCTCAAGGCTTCTCATCCGAACGAGCTTTCTGCGGTGCGCGGCATCGGCCTTTCCGGTCAGATGCATGGCGCGACGCTGCTGGACGCTGCCGACAAGGTGCTGCGCCCCTGCATCCTCTGGAACGACACGCGCAGCCATGTCGAGGCGGCCGCGCTCGACGCCGATCCGCGTTTTCGCGCACTGACAGGTAACATCGTCTTCCCGGGCTTCACCGCGCCCAAGCTCGCCTGGGTTGCCAGGCACGAGCCGGAAATCTTCGCCAAGGTGGCCCACGTGCTGCTTCCCAAGGATTACCTCCGCCTCTGGCTGACCGGCGAACACATCTCGGAAATGTCGGACTCGGCGGGCACATCCTGGCTCGATACTGGCAAGCGCAAGTGGTCGGCTGAATTGCTGGCCGCCACCGGCCTTACCGAAGCGCAGATGCCGCAACTGGTCGAAGGCACCGAGGTTGGCGGCAAACTTCGTGGCGAACTGGCGGCGAAGTGGGGCATGTCCGGCGACGTCGTCCTGGCCGGCGGGGCAGGCGACAATGCGGCTTCGGCCTGCGGCATGGGAACCGTCAGCGATGGCGCAGCCTTTGTGTCGCTCGGGACTTCCGGCGTGCTGTTTGCCGCCAACGGCTCCTATCTGCCGAAGCCGGAGAGCGCCGTGCATGCCTTCTGCCATGCGCTTCCCAACACCTGGCACCAGATGGGCGTCATCCTGTCGGCCACCGATGCGCTCAACTGGCATTCCGAGATCACCGGTAAGTCGCCGGCTGACCTCACCGGCGAACTCGGCGATACGCTGAAGGCGCCGTCGGGCGTAACATTTCTCCCGTATCTTTCCGGCGAGCGCACGCCGCATAACGATGTCGCGATCCGTGGCGCCTTCATCGGCCTTGGCCACGAGAGCAGCCGCGTCGTGCTGACCCAAGCCGTGCTCGAAGGGGTATCCTTCGCCATCCGTGACAGCCTCGAGGCGCTGCGTTCTGCCGGCACCCAAATCTCCCGCGTCACCGCTATCGGCGGCGGCTCGCGCTCTCGCTACTGGCTGGCCTCGATCGCCACCGCGCTCGGCGTGCCCGTCGACCTGCCGGCCGACGGCGATTTCGGCGCGGCCTTCGGTGCTGCCCGGCTCGGGCTGATTGCGGCCACGGGGGCCGATCCGGTTGCCGTCTGCACGCCGCCGGCGACGGCCGGGACGATCGAGCCCGTATCCGCCTTCGCTGGTGCCTACGAGGAGGCTTACGGGCGTTACCGGGCGCTCTATCCGGCGATCAAGTCGCTGGCGCATTAGCAACAAAACCCCCTCACCCTACCCTCTCCCCGAGGGGAGAGGGGGAAACTGCGGAGGCCTCGTCTTTCCTTCTCCCCTCGGGGAGAAGGTGGCCCGAAGGGCCGGATGAGGGGGAGCCACAGAACCAACACCAGACCAACCAAGGAGGAAATACCCATGACCACAGGATTTTTCGGAGATATCCAGAAGGTAAAATACGAGGGCCCCGACAGCACTAATCCGCTGGCCTTCCGGCACTACAACAAGGACGAGATGCTGCTGGGCAAGCGGATGGAGGACCATCTCCGCTTTGCCGTTGCCTACTGGCACACGTTCACCTGGCCAGGCGGCGACCCCTTCGGCGGCCAGACGTTTTTGCGCCCGTGGTTTAGCGACACCATGGAAGCTGCCAACCTGAAGGCCGATGTCGCCTTCGAATTCTTCACCCTGCTCGGCGCTCCCTATTATTGCTTCCACGACGCCGACGTCCGGCCGGAAGGCAATAACTTTGCCGAGAACACCAAGAACCTCAACGAGATCGTCGACCACTTTGCGCAGAAGCAGGCCGATACGGGCGTCAAGCTTCTCTGGGGCACGGCCAACATGTTCTCCCACCGCCGTTACATGAGCGGCGCTGCAACCAATCCCGATCCGGACGTCTTCGCTTTTGCTGCGGCCACGGTGAAGACCTGCCTCGACGCGACGCAGAAGCTCGGCGGCGAGAACTACGTCCTGTGGGGCGGTCGCGAGGGCTACGAGACGCTGCTCAACACCGACCTCAAGCGCGAACTCGATCAGATGGGCCGCTTCCTGAACCTCGTCGTCGAGTACAAGCACAAGATCGGTTACAAGGGCACCATCCTCATCGAGCCTAAGCCGCAGGAGCCGACCAAGCACCAGTACGACTACGACGTCGCGACGGTCTATGGCTTCCTCAAGAGATACGGCCTCGAGAACGAGGTGAAGCTCAACATCGAGCAGGGCCACGCCATCCTCGCCGGTCATTCCTTCGAGCACGAACTGGCGCTTGCGAACGCACTCGGCGTTTTCGGCTCCATCGACATGAACCGCAACGACTACCAGTCCGGCTGGGACACCGACCAGTTCCCGAACAACGTGCCGGAAATGACGCTGGCCTATTATCAGGTCCTGTCCGGCGGCGGTTTCACCACGGGCGGCACGAACTTCGATTCCAAGCTGCGTCGCCAGTCGCTGGATGCGGAAGACCTGCTGATCGGCCATATCGGCGGCATGGATTGCTGCGCGCGCGGCCTGAAGGCGGCAGCCAAGATGATCGAGGACAAGGCTTTGTCCAAGCCGCTCGACGACCGCTACGCCGGCTGGAATGCCGCCGAGCCCCAGAAGCTGCTGCGCGGCGAATACGCGCTCGACGACATCGCCAAATGGGTGGAAGGGAACGATATCAACCCGCAGCCTCGTTCAGGCAAGCAGGAACTGCTGGAAAACATCGTCAACCGTTACGTTTGATGGTTGGGGGCGTCTCTCCGCTGGTTGCGGGGAGACGCTCGTTAAATACGATCCAAAATCGTGCGCACTGTTGCCAATGCTGATTTCGCAGTGCTGGCGTAGGCAGGCAGAATGTCCAACTCTTCCATGGATGCGCGAAAGAAATTGCCGTCGATATTGCTCAAGCGGCTGACAATCGCATTCTTTTTCGATTTGACATGGTGAAGATTGGCAACCAGGAGCGCCTCATGATGTTCTGCGACGACAGCGATATCGAAAACGTCCCTGATTTTAAGTTCCGGTCCCCTATGCCACAGCTTCTTGAGGGCGATCTCTACGGGATGCTCGATGGGAATAACGTAGGCCGCAATTCCGGCGTTTATGTCGCCCTCCACGCTCATCCTGTGCGGTAAAATGTTGGTAATATTTGAGGATATGATGAAGTCGATCTCGCCTTCCGCGTAGATCAATTTCACATAGTGCGCCGCTTCGTCATAGGCATCGGCTCCCCAAATTTCTTCGCCTCCGACGCGGGGTGAAAGGAATGTCAGATACTGGGCATCGTGGAAGAAGATGTCGATGTCTTTGGACAGCCGGTGTTGTAGTTGAAGCATCAGGGCGGTGCCTCCGCCGAGCGTCCAATCCTCCTGAGTAACCGTTATTTGCGGTAGGGATTCAAGTCCACGGATGGCACGATCAAGCAGGCTGTGCCAGTTCGACAAGGGCTTCCTCCATCTCCTTGCTCGCTTCCCCAGTCGCACCTTTAACGAGGGCGTACATCAATTGCAGTTGGGAATGCCCGATGCCGTGGGCATCAGCGAAGTCGATCACCAGATCCGGGCGAACGTCGGTGAAAAACGTCGAGATGTGCACGAGCCAGCTGTCTATTTTGCCGGTGGCAAGAACTGAAACCAATTCGGTGGAGGACACAGAGCGTCGATAAGGAGCGTTGACGGTCCCAAGCACCAGTGCATCGAGAGCCATATCGCTGCGATCTGGTACGAAATTTGTCCGAGTGCCTTCGCTCATAGGATAAGTATAAAGCAGTTGGCGCGAGAAGTCATCAAGCCGGCATCGCCCGTCTCATCATGCACGTCCTGTTTGTAATCCATAAAAAACATTCGCCCACTGCTTTACGTACCTCATCATATACGCTAGCCTCTTGCTTGGAGGAGTGCCGGGGTGGAGAGAGTTCTTGAGGACGATGGCGTGAGCCTTGTCGCCCTTTGCGGGGCCGAAGGTTTATGCGCCGCAGGGGTGGCAGTGGCGGCAGAGGACGCGCTGCAATGAACCCGCGCATCGATGTCTCCATGCCGCTTCTGCAAGCCGTTGGCCTCTCGAAATCATTCGGGCCTGTCGAGGTCCTGCGCGACATCGACCTTTCCGTGATGGCTGGCGAAGTCCATGCGATCATCGGCGAGAACGGTGCCGGCAAGTCGACGCTGATGCGGCTCCTTTCCGGGCATCTGCAGCCAACGCGCGGCGAGGTACGGGTCGATGGCGAGCCCGCTCACTTGTCCGGACCTGTGGATGCGGAGACGCGCGGCATCGTGCTCGTCCACCAGGAAATCCTGCTCGCTCCCGATCTGACGGTGGCGCAAAACCTCTATCTCGGCCGTGAACTGCGCCGCGGCTTCATTGTCGACGACCGCGCCATGAACGACGGGGCGCGCCGCGCCATCCGCGATCTCGGTGCCGATATCGAACCCACTGTTGTGGTCGGGCGGCTGTCGATTGCCCAACGGCAACTGGTGCAGATCGCGCGCGTGCTGCTTGTGCCGCACCGGCTGGTGATCTTCGACGAGCCGACCGCCTCCCTGACGCCAACCGAGACCAGGGCGCTTCTCAAGGTCATCCGGGATATCAGCGCCAAGGGGGTGGCGGTCCTCTATATTTCGCACCGGCTGCAAGAGGTGAAGGAAATCGCCAACCGGGTGACTATCCTTCGCGACGGGCGGCTGGTCGCTACCCATCCGGCTGCCGATCTCGAGCCTGCCGATATGGCGCGGTTGATGGTCGGTCGCGATGTGGCCAAGCTCTATCCCGACCGGCACGCGGCGGCGGTTCGTGAAACTGTGCTGAACGTCGAGAATTTTTCAGTTCCGGGCTATGCCGAGCGCGCGTCCTTCACCCTTCATCGTGGCGAGATCCTCGGTTTTGCCGGGCTGATCGGCGCCGGCCGGACAGAGCTGATGGAGGGCGTGGTCGGGCTTCGCACGGGGCAGGGAGCGGTAAAGCTCAACGGCAAGTCGGTGCACTTCGCCGACGTGCATGCCAGCCTCAAGGCCGGGATCGTCTATCTCAGCGAAGATCGCAAGGGCAAGGGGTTGCTGCTCACCAAGGACCTCCGCGTCAACCTGACGCTTGCCGCGCTCGGCCAGTTTGCCCGCCGATTCCAGGTGGATCGGGCGAAGGAGCGTGCCGCGCTCGACGCCGCCATCAAGGAGTTCGATATCCGGGTTGGAGATAAGGACATGCTGGCCGGCCAGTTATCGGGCGGTAACCAGCAGAAGCTGTTGCTCGCCAAGATGATGCTGCTCGATCCCGATATCGTCATCATCGACGAGCCGACGCGCGGCATCGACATCGGCACCAAGGAACAGATCTACAAATTCATCGCAGCCCTTGCCGAACAGGGCCGCTCGATCATCGTCGTCTCGTCTGAAATGCCCGAACTCATCGGCATCTGCGACCGGATACTGGTGATGCGCGGCGGCCGGATCGTCGGCGAGGTGGCGGGCGAAATGATGGCCGAAAACGAAATCGTCGTGCTGGCCACAGGTGCCAGTGCCGGAGAGGCCGCCTGAGCGGAGCAACCATGAGCAATGTGACAACAACCGAATCCGTCAAGATGAAACGCTCGTGGAAGGATATCGATCTACGCGCCGTGGCTCCGTTCGTGGCGCTGGCCTTGTTGCTGGTGCTAGGCGCCTTCGCCAATCCGAATTTCATCAGCATCGACAATCTGCTGAACGTCATCACACGCAGTGCATTCATCGCCATCATTGCCATCGGCGCGACCTTCGTCATTTCGGCAGGCGGGATCGATCTGTCTGTTGGCTCGATGGTGGCGTTTGTTGCCAGCCTGATGATCCTGTTCATCAACAGCGGCGCTATCGCCGATCCCGCCAGCATGCTCATTGTCGCCATGCTGCTCGCCATCGCTCTTGGCGGTGCCTGCGGGCTGGCCAATGGCCTCATCACGACAGTCGGCCGCATCGAGCCGTTCATCGCGACGCTTGGCACGATGGGCATCTTTCGTGGACTGACCACCTGGCTGTCGCAAGGTGGTGCCATCACCGTGCGCAGCCCGGAGATCGTCAAGATGTACCGGCCGGCCTATTTCGGCCAGCTGCTCGGCGTGCCCGTGCCTGTGATCGTCATCTTTGCGATGGCTGCCATCGGCGCCTTCATCCTCTATCGCACCCGCTATGGCCGGCATGTTGCCGCCGTTGGTTCGAACGAGGATGTGGCGCGCTATTCCGGCATCTCGGTCAACCGGGTACGCACCGCCGCCTATGTCATTCAGGGCATCTGCGTTGCCGTTGCCGTACTGCTCTATGTCCCTCGGCTGGGGTCGACATCGGCGACCACCGGTATCCTCTGGGAACTCCAGGCGATCACGGCCGTCGTCGTCGGCGGTACAGCGCTCCGGGGAGGGGTCGGGCGCATCTGGGGCACGGTCTGCGGCGCCTTCATTCTCGAAATCGTCGGCAACATCATGCTGTTGTCGAATTTCGTCAGCGAATACCTGATCGGCGCCATCCAAGGCGCGATCATCATCATTGCGATGCTCGTTCAGCGGTCGCTGATACGCAAGTCGTGAAAAAGGACCGGGTGGTGGGGTCGCCCGGTCTTCTGCGATATCGACCCCGATACTCTCTGGGAGGAGAACAGATATGCGTAAAATCCTGTTGGCGACGACTGTCGCCCTTGCCGCGCTGGTGGGCGCTGCCCATGCGGAAGACAAGAAAGTCACCATCGGCGTGTCTATCCCGGCCGCCGACCATGGCTGGACGTCCGGCGTGGTATTCCATGCCAACCGTGTCGCCAAGCTGCTGATGGCCCAACATCCGGGCCTTAACATCATCGTCAAGACCTCGGCTGATCCGGCAAGCCAGGCCAATGCCGTGCAGGACCTGTCGACGCAGGGCATCGACGCCCTCGTCATCCTGCCATCCGATCCGGATCCGCTGGTCAACGCCATGCAGGAGGTCAAGGACAAGGGCAAGTTCGTCGCTATCGTCGATCGCGCGCCGAGCGTCAACGACCATACGATCCGCGACCTCTATGTTGCCGGCAACAATCCGGCGCTCGGCCAGACCGCCGGCGAATATATCAAGGCCAACACTCCGGATGCTGAGGTGGTCGTCATCAGGGGCCTGCCGATCCCCATCGACCAGCAGCGTCAGGATGGCTTCGACAAGGGCATTGCCGGCTCCAAGGTCAAGGTGCTCGATCGCCAGTACGGCAACTGGAACCGCGACGACGCCTTCAAGGTGATGCAGGACTTCCTCACCAAGTACAAGAAGATCGACGTCGTTTGGTGCCAGGACGACGACATGGCCGTTGGCGTGCTGCAGGCCATCGATCAGGCCAAGCGCACGGATATCAAATACGTGATCGCCGGTGCCGGCTCGAAGGACATGATCAAGAAGGTCATGGACGGCGACAAGATGATCCCCGTCGACGTGCTCTATCCGCCGGCCATGGTCGGAACGGCGCTTGAGTTGACGGTCGCCAATTTCTACGGGCAGGTTCCGGTGCGGGGCACCTATCTGGTCGATGCGACGCTGGTCACCAAGGATAATGCCAAGGACTTCTATTTCCCGGACTCGCCTTTCTGAGGTCATTGTCCACAAGTGAGTGTTGAGGGGGGGTGCCCCCCTCATCCGCCCTCCGGGCACCTTCTCCCCGAGGGGGAGAAGGGGAAGGGCAATCTCTTTCTCGGAACCGGGTTGCTACTTAATCAGCCGGCGGTTGACCGCAATGGACGCAACATGCGGAGACCTCCCCTTCTCCCCTCGGGGAGAAGGTGGCCCGAAGGGCCGGATGAGGGGGCCGCACCCTAGCAGCGCGGTTATTAACTCCGATATTCCGGCTCCTGCCTGTCCAGCACCCGCCGCAGGCTCTCGAGATGCATCCGGGCGCTTTCGGGGTCGCCCTCGCGCATCTGGCGGGCGGCGGCAGAGGCGACTTCGGCGGGAACGGCGACCAGACGGCGGCCGGTGCTCATGGCTTTGAGCTGCACTTCGGCGGCACGCTCCAGATAATAGAGATCGTCCCAGGCTTCGGCGATGTTCGGGCCGCAGACCATGACGCCATGGTTCTTCATGAACAGGATGTCGTTGGCGCCGAGCGCCGCCGCGATCCGGTCGCCCTCACGCTCGTCGAGCGCCAGGCCGTTATAGTGCTCGTCGACGCCGGTTCGGCCATAGAATTTCAACGAGGTCTGGCCGGCCCAGACCAGCGGTTCGCCTTCGACCATGCTGAGCGCAGTGGCATTCGGCATATGGGTGTGGAAGGCAGCGCCGACGCGCGGCAGCATCTTGTGCAGGCGGGCGTGAATGAAGAAAGCCGTTGCCTCCGGTACACCGTCTCCTGCGACCACATGGCCGTCGAAATCGCAGATCAGAAGCGACGACGCCGTTGCTTCCTGGAAAGCCCAGCCCAGCCGGTTGACAAGAAACAGGTCCGAATGGCCGGGAACGAGCGCCGAGAAATGGTTGCAGATGCCCTCTTCGAGGCCCAGCCGCGCAGCGCTCCTGAGGCAAGCAGCGAGATCGACGCGAGCCTCCCAGATTTCCGGCGTGTCCAGCGACGCGTTCCGCAGGATGGTCGGTGTACCGTGCGGGATATTGAGTTCGTGCGCCATTTCCGTGGTCTCCTGAAAGCGAAATTCAGACCGTAGCCCTAAGGAGCACAGGGGACTTGTCAAGTGTCGTGCAAATTGCCTTGGCCAGTCGCGTACAGCCATAGCCGCGAGCAACCTAGATCGACGGAAGCCAAGCCTGGAGGGCGCTATTGCGAGAGGATGAGACGCGGCACAGATGTGAACAACGCTCCCGTTTTTGCGGGCATGTTCCATCAGGTTTGGTGGAAAAGCCGCGTTGATGACCTGTAGGTGCTGACGATGCTCGATGGGTCTGGTGAACAACGGGGACCCAGCGGGCGATTGGGAGGATGGTAGTGGCGACAGGTATCGTCACTACCATTGTGTTTAGAATGTTGCTGAGATGCTAACCCCAATGCCGACGCTGATGCCGAGCGACGACACGGTTCCTGCGGGCACGCATGGTGCATAGCCTGTCACTCTCGCCATGGGTTTCGCATCGACAACAAGTGGCGTAGCCCAAGCCAATTCCATTACGAGCCCGCCAATCAGGCTTTCCCAGCCGACAATTGATGCGTTTTTTGTGGAAATCGATACCGTATTCGACACTGCTTTGGAAAGCGCGTCCGCCACGACGGCGGCGAGGCCCTGACTAACCGCGCCAAGAAAAAATTTCGCGGCATCTTCGGGGGTCTTTGAAGCAGACATTAAGTTAACGGATGTTGTGTTGAGTTGCATGATTATTACCTCAGGTTGCGACAAGGCATATAAACACGTTTTCTGAATTACATCTATAGGCTTTAAAATTATTTAATGCAGCTTTTGCGATTTCGTGATTGCCTCCTGTTCTTGAGTGGTTAGCCAGAAGCCCGAGAGTGATCGACGTTGTAAGCGGCACGGTCAAAATTCCCACGTACCCACAGTCGTGCATCCATAAATGCGGTACGTACCTCTTGCGCATGTCGGACGCCCGTGATTAGTTCGCTGCACGTTGACTTCTGGCCATCAGGCTGGAGTCTCTGCGGTGGGTTGAGGAGCCCTCTGCGTGCCCCCGGGCGCAGCAGGACCGCATTGGAAACGTTTACGGTATCTGTTCAGGGAGGAATCTGACATGAAGACCATCAAGGGGCCTGGCCTCTTTCTCGGCCAGTTCGCAGGCGACGCTGCACCTTTCAATTCGTGGGATTCGATTACCAAGTGGGCGGCCGATGTGGGCTATGTCGGTGTGCAGGTGCCGACCTGGGCCGGACAACTGATCGACCTCAGGAAGGCTGCCAGCTCGAAGGATTACTGCGACGAATTTGCCGGCGTGGCGCGCCAGAATGGCGTCGAGGTAACGGAGCTGTCGACGCATCTGCAGGGCCAGCTGGTGGCGGTGCATCCGGCCTATGACGAGGCTTTCGACGGATTCGCGGCGCCGGAAGTGCGCGGCAATCCGAAGGCGCGGCAGGAATGGGCGGTCGAGCAGGTGAAGATGGCGCTGACGGCGTCGAAACACCTCGGCATCTCGGCGCATGCGACCTTTTCCGGGGCGCTCGCCTGGCCCTATATTTATCCATGGCCGCAGCGGCCGGCGGGTCTTGTCGAGACGGCATTCGAGGAGCTGGCCAAGCGCTGGACGCCGATCCTAGACCATGCCGAGGAAAACGGCGTCGATGTCTGCTACGAGATCCATCCGGGCGAAGACCTGCATGACGGCGTCACCTTCGAGATGTTCCTGGAGCGGGTGAAGAACCATCCGCGCGCCAACATGCTATACGATCCCTCGCACTATATCCTGCAGTGCCTCGATTATCTCGACAACATCGACATCTACAAAGACCGCATCAAGATGTTCCACGTCAAGGATGCGGAGTTCAACCCGACTGGCCGCCAGGGCGTCTATGGCGGCTACCAGAGCTGGGTGGACCGGGCCGGCCGCTTCCGCTCGCCGGGCGACGGGCAGGTGGATTTCGGCGCGGTGTTTTCCAAGATGACCGCCAATGATTTCGACGGCTGGGCTGTCGTCGAATGGGAATGCGCGCTGAAGCACCCCGAAGACGGCGCGCGCGAAGGTGCCGAGTTCGTCAAGGCGCATATCATTCGTGTCACCGAGCACGCCTTTGACGATTTTGCCGCCGGGGGCACGGACGATGCGGCAAACCGGCGGATGCTGGGGCTTTAGTCCATTTCCCCTTCTCCCCAGCGGGGAGAAGGTGGCCCGCAGGGCCGGATGAGGGCACGAGGCGTTCGCGTCGCCCACCCCCTCATCTGTCCTTCGGACATCTTCTCCCCGCTGGGGAGAAGAGAAAACAGATATTTTCCAGGAGAAACCCATGGCAATCGAAGGTTCAAAGCAACAGGCCCGTGCACCGCGCATCCGGCTCGGCATGGTCGGCGGCGGGGCGGGGGCGTTTATCGGCGCGGTTCACCGGATCGCTGCGCGCATCGATGACCAGTTCGAACTGGTGGCCGGCGCCCTGTCGTCGACACCGGAAAAGGCGATGGCATCGGGGCTCGATCTCGGCCTCGAGCCATCCCGGACCTATGGCAGCTACCGCGAGATGGCGATCCGCGAGGCGAAGCTGAAGAACGGCATCGAGGCGGTGTCGATCGTCACGCCGAACCATGTCCATTACGACGCCGCCAAGGAATTCCTGCGGCGCGGCATCCATGTCATCTGCGACAAGCCGCTGACATCCAATCTTGCCGATGCCAGGAAACTGAAGAAGATCGCCGATGAGAGCGGTGCGCTGTTCGTGCTCACCCACAACTACACCGGCTATCCGATGGTCCGCCAGGCGCGGGAAATGGTGGCCAATGGCGAGCTTGGCGACATTCGCGTCGTGCAAGCCGAATATCCGCAGGACTGGCTGACCGAGGCGGTCGAGCAGACCGGAGCCAAGCAGGCCGTCTGGCGCACCGATCCGACACAGTCCGGCGCCGGCGGCTCGACCGGCGATATCGGCACCCACGCCTATAATCTCGCCTGCTTCGTCTCGGGGCTGGAACTCGACAGCCTGGCTGCCGATCTCGACAGCTTCGTCGACGGCCGTCCGCTCGACGACAACGCCCATGTCATGCTGCGCTTCAAGGCCAGGGGCACGGAAAAGCCGGCCAAGGGCATGCTGTGGTGCAGCCAGGTGGCGCCGGGCCATGAGAATGGGCTGAAGATCCGGGTCTACGGCACCAAGGGCGGGCTGGAATGGGTGCAGGCGGACCCGAACTATCTCTGGTTCACGCCGTTCGGCGAGCCCAAGCGGCTGATCACCCGCAACGGTGCCGGCTCCGGTCCGGCCGCCGCCCGTGTCTCGCGCATTCCGGCCGGCCATCCCGAGGGCTATCTCGAGGCCTTTGCGACGATCTACACCGAGGCGGCCCACGCCATCAATGCCGCCAAGGCCGGCAAGGCTGTCGACGAGAATGTCGTCTATCCGACTGTTGACGACGGCGTGAAAGGCGTGGCCTTCGTCGATGCCTGCGTTGCCTCGTCGAAGCGAAACGGCGCCTGGATCAAGCTCTGAGGATAGCCCAGAGGTTGAACAGGTCGGCGATGTCGTTGCCGGTGCGGTGGCGCAGAAATGCGCTTCCTCACGTGGCTTGACTGCTGCAGCGGCGCCGACTGTCGCTCAAATATAGAGCGCCGCCATCTTTCGCCAGGCGCTTCCCCGGTGGGCGCGGCCATCCCAGAGGTGAAGCTGGTGGCCGACCTGCTTGTCTGCCAGGACATGGCTGAGCAGACGGTTATTGTCGAGAAACGGATCATCCTTGCCGATGGTCAGCACGATCTCGACCTGACGTAGCTTGTCCAGGCGCCAGTCGTTGGTCATCCCCGGAAGAAAATGCAGCGGCGTGTTGAAGTAGACCCGGTCGTCGTAATAGCCGTCCAGCAGATCGCCGAAAGAATCGACTTTCATGGTGAGATCGTAGCGGCCCGAGAATGCGACCAGCTTGCGGAACAGGTGCGGGTGGCGGAAGACGAGGTTGGCTGCCTGGAAGGCGCCGAGGCTGCAGCCGTGGACGATCGTGCAGCCATCCTGATTTTTCGCGGCCATCAGTGGCAGCACTTCATGCAGGATATAGTCTTCGAAGGCGGCGTGGCGGCCGATGCGCTCGGCTGGCCGTCGGTGGGCGTTGTAGAAGCTTTCGCTCGCGAGCCCCTCGATGCAGTAAAGCTGCAACTGGCCGGCCTCAAGCTTGTCCGCAAGGCTGGCAACGAGCCCAAGCGCTTCGTATTCCCAGAACCGTCCGTCGCGCGTTGGAAACATCAGGACCTTGGCGCCGGCGTGCCCGAACACCAGCAACTCCATGTCTCGATGCAGGCGCGGGCTATACCAGCGCAAATATTCGCGGTTCATAGGTCCTTGAAGAACTGTCTCACCTTATCGCGCAGGACGGCTTCCTGAGCCTCGCTGCCATCATAGTCGAAATGGCCAGCATCGAGGATGAAAGTTTCATTATATTTTGGCAGCGCATTGGCGATTGCAAACTGGCAGGGCGGAGCCACCGCCGGGTCGAAAAGCGCGACGGCTGTCAGCATCGGCACGGTGATCCTGGAGGCTGCCACGGCTGCATCGAAGACGGTCAGCGTTTCCAGCACATGCGGATGGCTGGTTGCGTAAGCCTGCACAGAATGGGCGCTGCCGACGGTCGGAAGTGTCAGCCATGCCCGCCTGTCGCCGAATGTCGGCACCACCAGATGACCACGGGCGATGCGCGTGTCGAAAGGGATCGCGAGCGCGCCGACGCCGCCGCCAAGGCTGATGCCGCTATAGCCGATATGGCCCGAAAGCCACGGGTAGAGGGCCAGCAGGGTCGAGACCCCCAGCCACAGATCGTCGACGCAGCCGCCGATGATGTAGTGATCGGGGCTGTCGATATTGTAGAGCACATGGCCCGCAGCATCGGCCGGAATGGGAGCCCGTGAACTCCGCGAAAGGCCGCGAAAGCAGGGAAACAACAGGGCGGTCTCCTCGACCGGCAGGTCGTAGTCCGGCTGGTCGCGCCCGCCATAGCCATGGCCGACGACAAGGCCACGGCGAACCGGTCCGGTCCGAGGCAATAGCAGCCAGCCGCCGATCGGAAAGCCGCCTGTCGAGGTGTAGGTGATATCGAGGACATGCCAGTCCGGATGCGCCGCCTTGCTCCGCAGCAATATCGGCTTTGGATCGGCAGCGATGGCGCGGCGATAGCGGGCTTTCCAGAACGCGTCGAAACCGGGCGGCGATGGCGGTGGCCTGATCGCCAGCAAGTCGTCGAGCCGCATGCCGTAGGTGGGGTCGAAGTCGAAGGGGTAAGTTGTCGGAACGCTCATGCAAACCGTTTTCCTGCGGAATGGTGGCTGATGCAAGTGCTCGTCTTGTGGTGCGTCGCTGGACGTAGGGATCAGTGTATCGGGTACCATATCGGCGCCCGCCGGTGCTATCGGCTCGTCAGCCCCGGCATGCTCCGATACAGCACGTACCCGGCGACGACGAAGATCAGCAGAGCGAACATACGGTTGAGCAGGCTTTTGTAAACGCTTAGCCGCGTCGATAGCAGCATGCCGAAGACGCCGCCGATTATTCCGCCGCCGACAAATTCGGATGCAAGCCTCCAGTCGACCAAGCCGGATGCCGCGTAGTTGATGGCTGTCGCCAGTCCGAAGGCGCCTACCGACAGAAGCGATGATCCGACCGCATTGATCATCGGCATGCCTGTGGCGAGCATAAGCCCGGGAACGATCAGGAAACCACCGCCGATCCCGAAGAAGCCGGACGCCAGTCCCGAGACCAAGGCCACGCCTGCCGTCATCAGGCACATCCTGGCATCGACAGGTCGCGGCGTCTCCGTGTTCAGCTTCCTGGGCCGGAGCATCAGTGCACCGATCACCACCATGACGCCGCCAAAAAGCAGCATCAGTCTGTCCCCGTCCATGGACTTGCCGAGCGTCGATCCGGCGAGGGCGCCCACCATGCCCAGAGCTGAGAAGACGATGGCGCAGCGCCACCAGACATGGCGCCTGGCAGCGTGTATACCGAAGTTTGCGAAGGCATTGACCGAAGCAGCCAGCGCTCCGGTCCCGATGGCGACATGCGGCTCGGCAACGCCAACGACATAAAGAAGCAGCGGCGTGGCGAGGATCGACCCGCCTCCGCCAAGCAGCCCGAGCATGAAGCCGACGAGGCTGCCCGAACCGACCGCGGAAACGATCGAATAGGTCACGCCGGTTTGCTCCACACCCGGTCGTGCAACGCCATGCCGACGAGCATGGCGATCACAAAGACAAAAGACCCGGAGAAGCCGACCGTCAGCGAGGCAAGCGCCGGGCCGGGACAAAAGCCGCCGATCCCCCAGCCGATGCCGAACAGCGCAGAACCGGCAATCAGCGGCGCGTCGATCGCTGTGCTGGATGGCAGGTGGAAGCTGTCGTCGAGCACGGGGCGTTTCATGCGCTTCATGATGCGCACGCCGATAAACGCGACGAGGACGGCGCCGCCGAGAACGAAGGCAAGGCTGGGGTCCCAGGCGCCGAAGACATCGAGGAACCCCTGCACGCGCGCCGGGTTCAGCATGCCTGAAAGGGCGAGGCCGGAACCGAAAACGATGCCTGACGCCAGAGACGCGAGGATACGGAGGAGGGGGCTGTTCATTGTCCGAACCCTCGAAGCACCGTCGTCGCGATGACACCGGCCACCAGGAATGTGGCGACGGCAACCATCGAGCGGGGCGAGAGACGCGCGAGACCGAGAACGCCATGGCCACTGGTGCAGCCGGACCCCATCCGCGATCCGAAACCAACGAGGAGGCCGGCGACGATCAGAAGCGGCCATCCGGCTGAAATCTCGACAGCCGGCCACCTGTCGGCGAGAGTGAGGTAGACGACAGGGCCGAGGAAAAGGCCGACTACGAAAGCGATGTTCGTGGCGATGCCCGTTCCTTGGACAAGGCGACCGACAATTCCGCTGATGCCGGCGATGCGGCCATTGAGCAGCAGCAGCGTGACGGAGGACAGGCCTATGAGCATGCCTCCGATAAGCGACGGAAGGTAGACTGTCATTGCCCGGCCTCCGGCTTGCAGAATATCTCGTAGAGAGCGCCCACGAGCTGGGCGGCCTTTTCCTCTGTCAGGCTGTAGAAAACCTGCTTCCCCTCGCGGCGGGTCGCCACGATTTCGGCCTCACGCAGCACAGTCAGCTGCTGGGAGAGATGCGGCTGATGGAGATCGAGCATCACCTCGAGTTCGCCGACCGAGCGCTCGCCTTCCACCAGGGTGCAGACGATCATCAGCCTTGCGGGGTGCGCGAGCGTCTTCATAAGGCCTGCGACTGTGGCTGCGCGGGCTGCCATATCCTGCGGCGTCATTGCCGGTGCTGCTGATTTGCCTGGATCCACGGTCATCAGGCTATCGTCCTTTCGAGAGCGTCCAGCGGAAATTTGAGGTAGCGCCTGCCGTTCGCCTCCGGCTCCGGCAACCTTCCGCCGACAATGTTGACCTGCAGGGCGTGCAGGATCAGCTTGGGCATGGGAAGTGTCGCATCGCGTTCCCTGCGCAGTTTGACGAACGCCTCCTCCGATACGCCGGCAATGTGGAAATTGGCTCGCTTCTGCTCACCTACAGTGCTTTCCCAGCGGGGCGCGCGGCCGTTCGGCTGGTAGTCGTGGCCTGTGAAAATCCGGGTCTCGTCGGGAAGCGCCAGAATTTCGCCGATCGAGCGCCACAGCATATGCGGGTCGCCGCCCGGAAAGTCGGTCCGTGCCGTGCCGCTGTCGGGCATGAACAATGTGTCGTGCACGAAGGCAGCGTCGCCGATCACGTACGTAACCGATGCAAGGGTATGGCCGGGAGAGAGCATGACCCTTGCGTCAATCGAGCCGACGCGGAATGTTTCTCCGTGCGCGAAAAGCCTGTCCCACTGGGAGCCGTCGGTCGCCAGAGCCGGCCAGTTGTAGATCGATTTCCAGAGCTTTTGAACGTCGACGACCTTTTCGCCGATGGCGGTCGGAGCGCCGGTCTGTTCCTTTAGGTATTGAGCTGCGGAAAAGTGATCGGCGTGGGGATGGGTGTCGAGGATCCACTCCACCTCAAGTCGGTTCTGCCTGACATAATCGAGAATGATGTCGGCATTTGCCGTTCCCGTCGAACCGGCCTTTTCGTCGAAATCGCGCACCGGATCGATAATGGCGCACTTGCCCGTCTCAGGGTCCGACAGCACATACTGTATGCTGGAGGTGCGCTCGTCGAAGAAGCCGTTGACCACGGGACGCCGCGCCATATGCGTGGTCAGCCATATGGCTGCCGCCGACGTGTCGATGCCATGCGTCTGTCCGAACGCGGTGACATCTGCAACTGCCATCCGCCCGTCCAGGGCCTCACCGATGACGTACAGCAGCAATGCGCGGGTGCCCGATTTGCAATGGGCGACGACAGGGCCAGGCGATTGATCCATGACCCGCTGAAATGCCCGAACATCGGCTTCCGTGATCGTCGCGACGGTAACGGGCACGAATGCGTATTTCAGATGCGCACGCTGCGCGGCATCTTCTTCGGCGTCCGTTCCCGGTTGCGATGGTTCCTCCCCATCCGGCCGGGCATTGACCAGCGTCGTAAATCCCTGATCCGCGAAGAGCTTGAAGTCCCCCAAGTCAGGTTGCGGCATCACTGAAAGCTTGTCGGTAACCCTTGTCATTGCCATCGTGGCATCCTTCATCAATCAATATACATTTAAGTATAATGTATATTGATTGATGAAGCAAGGGGATGGAGCGCGGATAGGTGCGCGGTAGCGCGTGAGCGAAGCTTTCGATCAGGTATAGGCAGCGAGTTTTTCCAAGAGCGGCAGGCGCGCCTGCAGCCGGGTGAACAGCAGAACCATCCCGCTGATCTTGCGCTGCAGGAAGAGCTTGTCGGGCGGCGGCAGGCGCCAGCTGGCTCGATCGGCAACCACCGGTGCGGCCAGCTCCCTTATGGCGGTGACAAACTGCCGATCGGCGAAATCGAAAAGGCCATCCTTGCTCGTATGCGCGTGCTCCAAGCCGATGCCGATCATCGCATCGATCGCCACGCGGTGACGGGCTATCTGCGCCTCCGACACGAACCCCATCGCCACCAGCGCATTGCGGACACGGTCCGCGTCGCCAGCGATGCCTGCGCGCAGCAGATCGCGGTAGCCCTCGGCGGTTTCCGGCTCGACGACGCGCGTGGCGCCGAAATCGAGGAGGACAATCCGATCGCTATCGGGCTGCCAGCGATAGTTGGCGAAGTTCGGGTCGGTCTGCATGAGCCCGAACGAGAACAGTTCCTGCAGCAGGAGGTCAAACAGCGCTTCGCTGCCGGCGTTTCGCTGCATCTGGGAGGCATTTGCCAGGCTTTCTATCGGGACCCCGGCCACGAAATCCATTGGCAGGACGTTGGGTCTCAGAAGCTCCTCGAAAGGCTCGGGCAGCGCAAATCTACCGTCCCCCTTGAGATGTTCGCCATAGCGGCGCATCTGTGCCGCTTCGCGCAGGTAATCTGCCTCCTCGTGCAATTGGCGCCTGGCTTCGGCAAGCAGAGGCGCGATGTCGAGACCGGCGGGCACGAGGCCCGAGATCCGCAAGAGGGTGGCGACATTGTCGATGTCGCCGTCGATGCTTTTTGCGATGCCGGGATACTGGACCTTGATCGCCAGTTCGCGTCCGGAGACGAGGCGGGCGCGGTGGACCTGGCCGATGGAGGCGGCTGCGATAGGCCGCGTGTCGAACTCCGCGAAGTGTCGTCGCCAGCCCGGTCCCCATGCCGCCGAGAGTGCGCGTTCCAATTGGTATGTGGGCATGAAGTGGGCGTCGTTGCGCAGCTGGGCGAGGATTGCGGTCAATTCCGGGGGCAGCATGTCTCCCGCATCGAGCGACAACATCTGGCCGAGCTTCATCGCTGCACCGCGCATGCGCGACAGCTGCTCGGTAACCTTCAAGGCGTTTGAGGGGGTTAAAAGCAGGTCGCTCAGATGCGGTCGCTCGCCGTCTGCCAGACGGCGCAAGCCTTCGCCCAGCATCCCCGTGGCAACGCCGCCGGCGATCTGGCCAAGGGCCGCCAGACGGCCAAGACGGCTCTGGGGCACGGGGCGAAAACGGTCTTTCATCGGAAATGTCTCCGTAAACTGAGCACTGTGACGCTACGCTGCCGCGTCATGCTTGGTGGCCTGCGGCTTTGAGGAGTTCGGGGATCCTTTCTTTCAACCCGAAGAAGCCCTTGCGACAATGCGGCCAGGCGCGACGATCCCAGGGGCGGAGATTTTCGGCAAACGAAAGCCCTTCGTCGAGGGCTTGCCTCTGAAGACGTTGCAACCGATCCGCTGTCGGGCCGACGGGCGCAAACCCGGTCGCAACCTGGCGGCATCCCGATGCTTTCGCGTCGTGAAACGCAGTGGGACCGAGTGCTCCCAGCACGACCGCGTCGGGCCAGCGCAACCCAAGGCGCGCGAAGGCATCTTCCAGCGACGTGCGATCGGCAGCGTCGTCCTCCGACAGAAAGGCGATGGCTTTGACGTTGAGGGTGTCGAAGGCCGGCAAGGTTTCGAGCGACAGATCCTCGATGGTGACCAGCAGCAGGGTAGGTGAGGTGTTGTCGGGCGTTTGCGAAATTCTGGGCTGCGAGGCGGGCGGAACCGAGACGGTGTCGGCAGTTATGCTGGCGTGTTGGGCGAGCCTGCGGGGCGCGAACCGGCCGCTGGTCATTGTGCGGATCCTTTCGGCATCGGCCAGATAGGCTTTTCCTGCGGTATGAAGTCCCGCCACCCAACGCCACGACAGGGTATTCGATGCCGGATCTGCATCAATCAGGCGGTCCAGCATGAAGGCTGCTCCGAGTTCCCATGGCAGGCCGAGGGTAAAGACCCAGATCGATGCGAACTGCATCCGCGCCCAGTTGTGGAGATAGCCGGTGGCATCCAGCTCTGCTGCCCAGGCGTCGAAACAGTCTATTCCAGTGTGGCCAGCGCAGGCATCTGCGAAGCGCCGCGCCCGAGCCGTATCGGCATCGAGGTGCTCGCGCGCCCGGTCCAGCGATTGCAGGTAACCGGTCCAGACGGTCGGCCGCTGTTCCAGCCATCCTTTCCAGTAGGTTCGCCAGAAGACCTCGCTGATAAACTTTTCTGATGTTGTGGGTCCATGCATTGCCAAGACGGCGCGGACGACCTCGTCCTCGCCGATCAGGCGTCGCCGAAGCGCGGCTGACAGGCGTGAGACATTCACGTGGCCACCTGGCCCGTGGTCGAAATTTCTCAGGCGGGCATAGCTTGCGCCGGCATCGGGTACAAATTCGCGCAGGCGCTGCAACGCGGCAGTGCGCGTCAGCGGAAACGACAGCTCATTGATCGATGCTTCAGCGGCGGCCAAGACAGATTTCCTTACTCAATTTCTTGGGTTGCGGTACGCCGGGAAATGGCAATCGGATCAGGCGTGATCGGTGTGTCGGCCCACGCCGGCAGGGCCTGGGCTTGTGATCTTTTGGACAGAAACAGTGTTGGTTCGCCAGTAAAGCCGGATGCCAGGTTTTTGACCCGCCGCGAAAGAAGGTTAAATTCTTCTCATGCAAGTCTGCGGGAAATACGTTGGAGATTTTTGGGTTGCCAGACTGCGGTATTTTATTTTCGTGCCGCGTTAGCAGTGCAAATTCAAATGAATTTCCGACCCCGATGTGGAACTCAATTTCAAGCAAACGAATGTTGTTTTAATTATTAAATTTTGGATTTTCCAAAGACAGTTTCTAGAGTGCCCCTGCCAACTCAGTCTCGCGACAATCATCAACTAAGCTCCAAAAGAAACCGGTCATTAGCCACACAGGAAATATCTGTAGGGACGAAGGTCGCGTTCGTCTTCAAAATCCCTGTCAAAATACATCGAAAATGCCTATTTTGACTTAGGGGCCTTCGAAATGAATTTTTTAGAGATACTGCATATGATGGCAGGGATGCCGTTACTGCGCCTGCAAATACATCCAGACCCCCAATATTGATCCGAAGGACTATCGAATGAGGAGCGTCGCGATGGTTCAGCGAAGCATAGTGGAAGAAACGAGGCGCATAGCGGCCCTTCAGGATCTGCAGATCATCGGGACGGCACCAACCGCTGCTTTCGACGCGATTGTCGAAGTCGCAGCGACTATCTTCGGCTGTGCGACTTCGGTGATATCGCTGATGGCGGAGGACCGCCAGTGGTTCAAGGCTAAATGTGGCATCGATTTCGATGGCACGTCCCGCAGCATCGCGTTCTGCGACTACACGATCAAAGAGAATGCGCCGCTTGTCGTTCACGACGCGTCGAAGGACCTTCGCTTCAAAGACAACCCGCTGGTCACGGGCGACAATCATATCCGGTTCTACGCCGGTGTGCCTCTCTCGCTCGATGGCGAACTTTGTCTCGGGGCGCTCTGCGTTATCGACAAGGACCCCAGGGAGCCGAGCGAACAGCAAATCCAGCAGCTTGTCCGTCTGGGGCGTGCTGTCGAAGGCCTCTTACTGGCGCACCGTCATCTTGTTACGTCCCAGGCGGCGACCGCCGAAGCCCATCGTCAATCCAGGGAGGCAAGTCGCCGCGAAGCGCTGCTGACGCAGGTCGAGAGAATGGCTGCCATCGGCGCATGGCGCATCGATATAGCGACGAACGCCGTCATCTGGTCCGATCAGATCCGTATTCTCCATGAACTCGAGGACGGCGAGACGGTGACGCTCGAAGACGGGCTCAAGTTTTATCCCGAGCCGGACCGCACACGTGTCAGGCACGCAGTCGAAGAGGCGGTAAAGCTGGGCAGTGCCTTTGCGGTCGAGGCAAATTTCATAACGGCACGCGGTCGCAAGCGCCGCATTCGCTGCAGCGGCGATGTCGAGATGGAAAACGGGGTGCCCGCCCATATCATCGGCATCTTCCAGGACATCACCGAACGGCACGATGCAGAGCGCACGCTCTGGCATAGTGCCCACGTCGATCACCTGAGCGGTCTTGCAAACCGGCACTGGTTTCAAAAAGACCTGGCGGAGCGGCTGACGAAGGCCCGGCATGAAAGCCAGAAAGTCGGGCTTCTGCTGATCGATCTCGACAGCTTCAAGGAAGTCAACGACACGCTCGGTCACCAGGCCGGAGACGAGGTCATTGCCAGGATCGCAAAGCGGCTGCAGTTGGTGGCTGGCGAGAGCTCTTTCGTTGCCCGGCTCGGCGGTGACGAATTCGCGCTGGTCCTGGAACGACCGATCGCGACGGACGACCTGCGTACGCTTGCAGAAGAGGTCATGTCCCAGGTGAAATCGCCGATCCGGTTTCAGAGCGAAGCGATCCACGTCTCCGCGTCGATCGGTATTGCCTGCTTTCCGGACGACGCTAACACACCGGACCAATTGCTGAGATGTGCGGATATGGCGCTCTACAAGATCAAGCGCTCCGGCCGTGGCAGCATCGGCTTCTTCGGCCCGGAAATCGCGACGATCTTCGACACACGTCGCATGGCACTGGAGAAGGTGCGCAGCGCGGCTGCTGCAAACCGCATTGTACCCTACTACCAGCCAAAATTCCGGCTCGACGATCTGTCCGTCTATGGCTTCGAAGCGCTGGCTCGCATCGAGAATGAGGACGGAACGATCAGCGGGCCCTCGGATTTCTGGCCGGCCTTTGCGGATCCGACCAGTTCCAAGACGATAACCAGACACATACTGGATGGCATCGTCAGCGACATCGTCCGATGGCGGGCCATGGGGATCGATCCCGGCACGATCAGCTTCAACGCCTGTGAATACAGTTTTCAGGATCCCGATTTTGCGAGCTCCCTGATCAGAAAAATCGACGGAATGAAAATTCCCCGGTCAAGCTTCGAGGTGGAGGTGACGGAGACGGTCTTCTGGGGGGACGACCCGAAGCTGGTAGGGCGCCTGCTGACCGAGTTGCGCGAAGCCGGAGTGCACGTGTCGCTTGATGACTTCGGCACTGGTTATGCCTCGCTGACCCATCTCCGCGATTTTCCCATCGACACTTTGAAAATCGACCAGTCGTTTGTCGCTGGGCTCGGCAAGAAGCTGCAGAATACCGCAATCGTCAACGCCATCGTCGAGCTTGGACACACTCTCGGAATGAAAGTGGTGGCAGAGGGCATCGAAACAGAAGATCAGCTGGAATTCCTGCGGTCGATCCACTGCGATAGCGGCCAGGGGTTCTTCGTCAGCGGAGCATTGGCGGCCGACCGTATTACCGACATGCTGCAACCCGACGCGGATCACAAACTGAAACCAGCGAACGAAGCGACGATCACCCTTGCCCCATGACGTCCAGGTGGGAGCGGGAGAGTGCCGCAACACATGGCGCTGGCGCCGGGTTCAATTTTTGTCAATTTTCCTTTGCTAATCTGCGGCCCGGAGGAGACTGATCCGATGGCCGGCATCAACATTCGTTTGGCAGAAATTATAGAGGCTCTCAGCCAGGCGCTCGATATGACGGAAGGACAGCCTCCGGGGCACTGCATCCGCTGCTGCTACATAGGTACTCTGATAGGCCGCGAAATCGGTCTGGGCGACAGCGAGCTCCAGGACCTCTACTATACGCTGCTCCTGAAAGATCTCGGCTGCAGCAGCAATGCGGCCCGGATATGCGAGCTTTATCTCGCCGATGACCTGAGCTTCAAGCGCGACTTCAAACTGGTGGACAGCAGTCTCGGCCAGATGCTGCGTTTCGTCATCGGTCACACCGGCATGCAGGCAGGCCTCGCGGAACGCTTTCGCAGCATTGTCCATGTCCTTCAGAACGGCGGGGACTTTTCCACCGAACTCATCCAGACCCGCTGTCAGCGTGGGGCCGAAATTGCCCGGCAGATGCGCTTCTCGGAGAGCGTGGCACACGGCATCATGGGGCTCGACGAGCACTGGAACGGTGGCGGCAAACCGGAGGGCCTGGCCGGCGAGGACATCCCGCTCTTCTCTCGCATAGCCTTGCTGGCCCAAGTGATCGATGTCTTCCAGCGCAGCGGTGGGCCACAGAATGCGTTGAAGGAAATTCGCCTGCGCAAAGGCCGCTGGTTCGATCCGTCGTTGATCGACGCGTTCTCCCGCGTCGCCCAGACAGAAGGCTTCTGGGAGGCCCTGAACGCCGACGACGTCGAGGAATTCGTTCTGGCGTTGGAACCCGGCCAGCAGCTGATCATGGCAGACGAGGACTATCTGGATGATATCGCAGCCGGCTTTGCCAGGGTGATCGACGCCAAGAGCCCTTTCACCTCGGGCCATAGCGATCGCGTCGCGTTGTTTACAGATCTGATTGCCGAAGAGATGGGCCTCGATCTCGTCGGGCGCCGGTTGCTGAAACGCGCCGCCTTGCTTCACGATATCGGCAAGCTCGGCGTCAGCAACAGCGTCCTCGACAAGCCCGGCAAGCTGGATGAAAAGGAATGGACGCAGATGAAGCGCCACGCCGAGCTGTCCGAGAAAATTCTCTCGAACATCGGTGCCTTTTCAGCAGCGGCGGTCGTCGGTGGCGCGCATCATGAAAGACTGGACGGCAAGGGCTATCCCCGTGGCTTGCACGCAGAGGATATCCCGATGGAAGTGCGGATCGTCTCGACGGCTGACGTGTTCGACGCGCTGACCGCAGATCGGCCATACAGGCCCGCGATGTCCGTTACAAAGGCGATGTCGATCCTCTGGGAAGGCGCAGGGCAATCGCACGATCCGATTTGCATCGAAGCCCTGCAGCGTGCCCTCTCCAAAACCGTTCTGGCGCAGGCCGTTTAGACGGGTAGCTTTCCCCTAGTGCCGGACTTGCGGCAGCTGTTCCTCCGGAGCGAAAACCGAAGGAGCGTTCCGCCGGCGATCCGAAGGCTCAGTCAGGCGTCATGATGTCAGACTGCGCGCTCGTCCTTCGGTGAGTCCATGACAATCAGGGAAGTGATGGAGCTGAGGTACGATCTCGTCCCCAGGACATCCGTGTGAAATCGTTTGAAGTCGGCAAGATCGCCGGTTTCCACGCGCAGCAGATATTCGAATGCGCCAGCTATATTGTGGCACTCAACGACCTCGGGTGCGATCGACATGGCGCGCTCAAAGCCCTCAAGTGCCGCCTTGGTGTGCGATGACAAGCCTACCATGACATAGACCGTGAAGCCGCGACCCAGACGCACAGGATCCGTGACCGCGCGGTAGCCCCGGATGACGCCCGTCCGCTCAAGCTCTTGGACGCGACGCAGGCAGGCCGAAGGGGAAAGGTTAACCCGTTCCGCAAGCTGGACGTTTGTGATGCGTCCATCCCGTCGCAGCTCTCGCAATATACTGTCGTCTATCTGATCCATCGTCATCATTCATTGCGTTGAAGTTGGTGTTCAACGCATATTAGACGATTAATTGCAGCCGTCTCCCCTTATTATTGCGAAGGAAAATTAGAGGAGGCAATTGGATGAATTTCACGGTGATCGTCGCCTTGCTGGGCTTTGCCTTCGTCACAACGGTAACGCCGGGCCCAAACAACCTCATGCTGATGGCGTCGGGGGCAAATTTTGGATTTCGCCGAACGCTGCCTCACATGCTCGGAATTGTGGCAGGCGTCTCGATCATGACGCTTCTGCTGGGCGTTGGCCTGATGGCGCTTTTCGACATCTTACCGATGATGTACGGCGCGCTCAAAGTGGTGTCGATTGCCTATTTGTTGTGGCTGGCATACAAGATAGCGACCTCTGCATCCGTCGAACAGCGTGCTTCCAAGGGCCGCCCGATGACATTCCTTCAAGCCGCTGGCTTTCAGTGGGTAAACCCGAAGGCATGGGCCATGGGGCTCTCGGCGATCACGCTGTATGCTCCGGAATGCTCCCTGGTTTCGGTTTTTGTCGTGGCAATCGCCTTCGCCCTCGTCTGCTTTCCGGCGATATCGGTATGGGCATGGCTCGGAACGGTGATCCGGCAATGGTTGTCGAACTCCGCGCGCCTAAGGGCATTCAACATAGTCATGGCTCTCTTGCTCGTAGCCTCGCTTTACCCGATCCTCGGATTGGGTAAGTAGGTCAGGTTTGACAAGCATGAGAAGCTCGCAGGCAGTCCGTCCGTGCCCGAAAAGGATAGTCCGGCGGCGCAGCCTGTAATCAATCCTCTGCCGTGACGGGCGCGATCCTGGGGGTGATCCGCAGGGCTCTGAGCGAATTCAGGATCACCGCGACATCGATGAGTTCCTGGAGCACGGCTCCCTGCACAGGTGTCAAGTAACCCAGTGCTGCGGCGATCATTCCGATAACCGACATGGCGATGCCCGCGATGACGCTTTCCATGGCGATACGCCGGGAGCTTTTGGCAATTTCGATGCCGGGCAGCAGGCGATCCAGGTGATCGACAAGAAGCACGATATCGGCGGCTTCAGCCGAGGCGGCGGCTCCGCGGGCGCCCATGGCAACGCCGATGTCGGCGGCGGCCAATGCCGGGGCATCGTTGACCCCATCACCCACCATCATCACCGACCCGTTCTTGCGCTCGGTCAGCACCAGAAGGACTTTCTGGTCGGGCGTCAGGTCTGATCTGACGGCGTCGAGGCCAAGGTTCTTGGTCACCGTTTCCGCCACCGCACGCCGATCTCCGGTGGCCAGCAAAATCCGCTTGATGCCAAGCAGGCGCAGGTTGGCAATGAGTTCGACGGTTCCCGTGCGCAATGCATCCGCCATGGTGATGTAGCCTGCGATCCTGTTGTCGACGGAGAGAGCGACAACGACCGTCCCGACGTCCATGATCGGACTGGCTGCGGACACCACGCCGGCCTGTTTGCTGACGAATGCGATGCCTCCCACCGATACCTGGCGGCCGGAGATCGTTCCGATGACGCCTTCACCGGGGCGCTCGACGACGTTTTCCGGCAATGGCAGCACCACGCTCTGGCGAAGCGCCGCTGCAACGATGGCCTGTGCCATGGGGTGTTTCGAGGCCTGCTCGAGTGCGGCCGCGAAATACAGGATCTCACCGTCCGACATTCCGTTGTGCGCCTCGATCGAAACGATTTGCGGGCGCCCGTCCGTCAGGGTTCCGGTCTTGTCGAGAATCAAGGTGCTGATCCGCGCCAGGGCTTCCAGCGGCTTTGCGCCCTTGATGAGAACGCCGAAATGGGCTGCACGGGAAAGACCGGCCACCAAAGCCACCGGGACGGCAAGGATCAGCGGGCAGGGGGTCGCCACGACAAGGACAGCCACTGCGCGAATGGGATCGCCGGTGAACCACCATGCGGCTGCAGACAGCGCGATCGTCACCAGCAGGAACCACAGCGAATAGCGGTCGGCCAGCCTCGCCATCGGGGCCTTGGATGCCTGCGCGGCCTCGACCAGGCGCACGATGCCTGCATAGGTGCTGTCGGCGGCGCGATGCCGCACGCGCAGGTCGAATGCTTCCCCGGCATTGGTCGATCCGCTCATCGCCTCCTGGCCCTTGTCCAGCCGCACCGGCATCGACTCGCCTGTCAGGGCCGACTTATCGAGGATCGCCTGCGGGCTTTCGATGTCGCCATCTGCAGGCACGATCCCGCCCTGGTGGATCAAAAGCAGGTCGCCGGGTTCGATGATCTCCAGCGCAACGTCTGCCAGACCACCGTTGGCATAACGCGTCGCGGTTCTGGGGACACGGGCGAGCAGCGCGCTCATCTCACGCCGGGCGCGGCCTTCCGCGAAGCTTTCCAGAAATGTGCCGCCGGAATACATGACGGCGACCACCGCTGCGGCGAGCGTCTCACCGAAGAGAAGCGCTGCGGTCATGGACAATGCGGCCACGATGTCGAGGCCCACTTCGCCACGCCAGACGCTGCGCGCGATTTCGAAGATCAATGCCGCCAGAACCGGGACGACGCCGACCTGCCATGCAAGCCTTGCAGCATCCGGGTGATCTAGGACGTAAAGAAGCAGCCCGAGTGCGAGTGTGAACATCGCCACGAGGAGCAGCGTGGTCTTCAAACGGTCTGTTCTCTCAGCGGTCATGGACATCTCTCGTTCCCATTGGAGGCTCAGAACCGCAGTTTGAGGCCTCGATCCCTCCAGGCCCGGTTAGCGCAAGAGGCGTCAAGGTAACCCACCGTTGGGGCGCGCGGATTGACCGACATCAATTGAGGGGTGCGATACCGATGGGCAACCGATGCGGTCATGGAAGGCCGGATTTCAGGTGGACGCGCGGGGCTTGTCTGCAACGTTGCAGTTTTGACATTCATCATCTGTACAACCGGGTAGTTGCCGGTCTAAATCGTCCACCATCAGTTCAAGAAAACGAGACATTCCATGATCGATCCAAAAACGATGGCCGCGCGGTTTCCCGGTGACTTTACCTTCGGCGTGGCGACGGCCGCTTTCCAGATCGAGGGTGCCACCAGGACCGATGGACGCAAGGCGTCGATCTGGGACGCGTTCTGCAACATGCCGGGCAGAGTTTTCCAGCGCGACAACGGCGATGTCGCTTGCGATCACTACAACCGGCTGGACGAGGATCTCGATCTTATCAAGGAGATGGGCGTTGAGGCCTATCGCTTCTCGATCGCCTGGCCGCGCATCGTGCCGGAAGGCACCGGGCCGATCAACGAGAAGGGGCTGGATTTCTACGACCGGCTGGTCGACGGCTGCAAGGCACGCGGCATCAAGACCTTCGCGACGCTTTATCACTGGGATCTGCCGCTTTCGCTGATGGGTGACGGCGGCTGGACGGCGCGCTCGACGGCCTATGCATACCAGCGCTATGCCAAGACGGTTATGGCACGACTCGGAGACCGGCTGGATTCGGTCGCTACATTCAACGAGCCCTGGTGCATCGTCTGGCTCAGCCATCTCTGGGGCATCCATGCGCCGGGCGAACGAAACATGGAAGCGGCGCTTGCGGCCATGCACCATATCAATCTCGCCCACGGGCTCGGCGTGGAGGCGATCCGCTCCGAGGCGCCGAAGGTGCCGGTCGGGCTGGTGCTCAACGCCGCGTCGATCATCTCAGGCTCGGACGGTGCGGCCGATCATGCGGCTGTAGAGCGGGCGCACGAGTTCCACAATGGGGCCTTCTTCGATCCGGTCTTCAAGGGCCAGTATCCGGAGGCCTTCCTGGCAGCGCTGGGCGATCGCATGCCCGAGATTGCCGATGGCGACATGGCGCTGATCAATCAAAAGCTCGATTGGGTCGGCATCAACTACTACAAGCCGGATCGTGTCTTCGACGATGCGGAGAAATCGGGCGACTTTCCCTGGACGAAAGAGGCGCCGCCGGTCAGCGACGTCAAGACGGATATCGGCTGGGAAGTCTACGCACCCGGCCTGAAGCTGCTGATCGAGGACCTCTATCGGCGCTACGAGATGCCGGAATGCTACATCACCGAGAACGGGGCCGCCTATAACATGGGCGTCGTGGACGGTGTGGTCGACGATCAGCCGCGGCTCGACTATTACATCGACCATCTCAATATCGTCGCTGATCTCATCAAGGACGGATATCCGATGCGTGGCTACTTCGCCTGGAGCCTGATGGATAACTTCGAATGGGCGGAGGGCTATCGCATGCGCTTCGGCCTGGTCCATGTCGATTACGAGACGCAGGTGCGCACCGTCAAGAGCAGCGGAAAATGGTATTCCGAACTGGCGGCGCTGTTTCCAAAAGGCAACCATACCGCGACCTGATCACCGACGCCAAGGGATGCTAACCCCTTGGTCCCAGGGTAGAGGTGCGGGGAAATGCAGCAAAAGGTTGTATTGTTCCTGTGTCTTTACGCGCGTTCTCAATTTCCTTAACGGTTCTTGAAGACCTGTTCTGCATATTCCGCGCTTAAGGAGTGCCGTATGGGCGCGTTTTCGAAGTTGTTTCAGCGGGATATTGGACGCGACCGTCATTCGATCGTGATGGCCGTGCTGTTTTCGTTTGCGCTCGTGGTCGCTGTCGTGACCCTGATGGTTCTGACGGCTGTTGCCCGAGTGGCAGATTACTCCAACAGGCTCGATGAGAAGCGCTCCTTCCAGACAACGACTGGCGCGCTGAAGACATTCCAGACCCAGCTGAAAGCAACGCTCAACGACTATGCGGCGTGGGACGATGCGGCGAAATTCGTCTATGCGCCCGATGGCATGGATTGGGTGGCAAGCAACTTCGGGGGGATGTCTGCGAACAACCCGCTTTTCGACGGTGTGATCGTTGTCGATGAGAGCGGAAAGCCTGTCCTCGCGTACCAGAACGGCAAGCCCAGCACCGAACCTATGAAGAGCATGCTCGACCCTGCGATCTGGTCTTTGCTCGACACGGCCCGTTCAGCGCCCGCAGGAGCAATGCCGGAAGCGGCCGGCTTTATCGACACCAGCAACGGCGTGGCGGTTGCCGGCGTGGCGCTGGTCCGGCAGAAATCGGGGACTGTCCCGGTGCCCGTAGGCCAGCGGCGTTACCTCGTTTTCATTCGCCACCTTGACGCCGATCAAATCAAGGCGATGGCAGATAACTATGTCATCAACGGCCTGCATCTGGTTTCAGCGGACACGGCGTCGGCAAATGCGGTCCCGGTCGTCGATCCGCTCGGCCGGACGCTCGGAAAGATGGTCTGGCAGTCGAGCATTCCCGGCGACATGAGCTACCAGCAGGCGCGGCCGCTGGTGGCCGGCGCCCTCGGGTTGGTCGGCATGTTCTTCGTGGTGCTGCTGATGCTTGGATCGCTTGCCAACAAGCGTTTGCGGGCAGAGGAAGCAGCAGCGCGCGAGGCGGCCCTGCAGGACCGGCTGTCCGGGCTTTTAAACAGGGAAGGCATGCGGGTTCATGTCGACCAGATGATCGAGCAGGCATCGCTTGATCGCAGCAACGTGCTGCTTCTTTATCTCGATCTCGACGGCTTCAAGGAGATCAACGATTCCTACGGCCATGGTACCGGCGACCAGCTTATCCGCGCCATCGCTGCCGGGCTTAAGGTCCTGGTGCCGGGAAACGCCATTCTTGCGCGGCTGGGCGGCGATGAATTTGCCGTTGCCTTCCCCGGCGAAGACCTGAATGACGGCCCAGCCCTCGGCCTTGCCGAACAGGTGCTCGATTTCCTCTCGGAACCGCTCGAAATCGGCCGCCGCGTCATCGTGGTCGGCGCCAGCATCGGCATCGCCATGTCTCCCGAAGGCCGCGTCGGTCGTGAGGAAATGGTGCGCCGCGCCGATCTCGCGATGTACAAGGCCAAGGAAGCAGGCCGCTCCCGCATGATGTGCTACGACAGCGACATGGACACCGATCGCGAAGGTCGCAATGCCATGGAGCTCGATCTGCGTGCTGCGATCGAAGGGGAAACCCTTGGTGTGGTCTACCAGCCGCTGGTCGACGCGGCGACGCATGCGATGATCGGAGTCGAAGCGCTGGTGCGCTGGGATCGCCCCGGCTACGGGCCGATATCTCCTGAAGTTTTTATCCCGGTGGCCGAAACCAGCGGTCTTATCGAGGGGCTGGGGCTGCTGGTTCTCCGGCGGGCCTGTGAGGCGGCCGTCGCTTGGCCAGGCATGCGTATCGCCGTTAATGTTTCGCCGAGCCAGTTCCGCAACCCGGCCTTCGCCGACTATGTGCGCTATGTGCTCAAGCAGACGGAGATCGATCCCGAGCGCGTGACGCTGGAGATCACCGAAGGCTACATCATCCAGAACCCGAAGCGAATACGCGTCGCAATCGAGCGTCTGAAGGCGCTCGGCGTCAAGGTGGCGCTCGACGATTTCGGATCGGGCTTCTCATCGATCGGCTATCTCCGCCAGTTCGGCTTCGACCGCATCAAGATCGACAAATCGCTGACCATGGGCGTGCTGGAAGGCAAGAGCGCCCGCGACATGCTGCAGGCAACGGTGGCTCTTGCCCGCTCGCTGGATATCCCGGTGACCGCCGAGGGGATCGAGACCGAGGAGCAGGGGATCGCGGTGCGGCTGTTCGGCTGTGACGAGTTGCAGGGATATTTCCACGGCAAGCCAATGACGGCCGCCGACATTACAAAGCGCTATCAGGCCGAGCTTCGCGATGCCGAGGAAAACGGGCAACGGGTCGCTATTTCGGGCTGATATCCGGCCTGGCGCATTTGCGCACTTTTGCTGGAAACTCTAGCCGCGGTGGGCGCGGCCGGTCTTGCGGGCAAGCTCGATCTGGCGCTGGCGTTCTCGGAACCGTTCCCGGTCGCTCTCGCTTCTGACATCGTAGCACTGGCTGCAGGAGACGCCGGCCTCGTAGTAGGGCGAGGTGATCTCTTCGGCAGTAATCGGCGTGCGGCAGGCATGGCAAAGCTTGTGCTCGCCTTCCTTCAGCCCGTGTTCGACAGAGACGCGCTCGTCGAAGACGAAGCAGGCGCCCTCCCAGAGACTCTGCTCTTCGGGCACTTCCTCGAGATATTTGAGAATGCCGCCTTTGAGGTGATAGACCTCGTTAAAGCCTTGCTGCTTCATGAAGGCCGTCGCCTTTTCGCAACGGATGCCGCCGGTGCAGTACATGGCGATTTTGGGCTTGTTGTGCAGCCCGGTGTTCTGCCGAACCCACTCCGGAAACTCGCGAAAGGTCTTGGTCTTCGGATCGATTGCGCCCTTGAAGACGCCTATGGCCGTCTCGTAGTCGTTGCGGGTGTCGATCAGGATGGTATCGGGGTCGGAAATCAGGCTGTTCCAGTCTTTAGGCGCGACGTAGGTGCCGACGATGCTGTTGGGGTCGATGTCCTCGACGCCCATGGTGACGATTTCCTTCTTGAGCTTCACCTTCATGCGCACGAATGGCATCTTCGACGCGCGGCTCTCCTTGTGCTCCAGCGCGGAAAATTCCGGCAGGGCGCGCAGGAAAGCAAGAACCGTGGATACACCAGCGTCCGTGCCGGCGATGGTTCCGTTGATCCCTTCATGGGCGAGCAGCAGCGTGCCCTTGACGCCCTGTTCCTCGCAAAGCCTCTGCAGCGGGTCGCGCATGGAGGCAAACCGCGAGAAATCGGCGAAATGATAGAGCGCTGCCACCAGAAAGGAGCTGACGCCTGAGGGCGTGGACGAGGTGATGTCGGTCATGTGGTCGAAATACAGCCTTGAGCCCTTTGACGCAATGTCGATTTACGACCCCTGTGGCAAAGCTGGCTCTACAGTGGTCGAGGGCGGGCATCCTAGACTTCGGAGCGCATCGCCAGTGCCTGGTTGGAATAGCGGTGCTGGCCGGTGACTTCTTCGCCAAGCCAATCCGGCAGCTCGGGATTGTCATCCTCGTGCCCCATCTCGACCTCGGCGATCTGCAAGCCCGCATGCACACCGTCGAACACGTCGATTTCCCAGGTAAACCCTTTGTACGGCACCTTGTGGCGGGTCTTGATAATCGGCACGCCAACGGCTTTCGTCATCAACTCCTCCGCATCGGCCAAGGGAATGGAATACTCGAATTCGTCGCGGGTCATGCGCTTGCCGATCTTGACTGTCAGCGTCGCCTGCGTGCCGTTGGCAAGCCTGATACGGACGGATCGATCCTCCATCGAGGCGATGTAGGCCTGTTGCAGTCCGATCGTTTCGGCCACCAGATCCCGCCATCCGTCGTGCCGGACCAGGAATTTGCGTTCAATCTCTTTTGCCAATGGTGTCAGCCTCCCCCGGCCTCGTCCTGTTTCAGGCAGGCTAACCGATGTCTGCGGCATTTCCTACCCGGGCGGGCGGTTGCCCGCTTTTGTCTCGACAAGGATGTTCAGGAGGGTTATCGAAGTCTGAAATTCAATCGTTTTCTGGAGTGTCGGCGATGGGTGAAAAAACCGAAAAGCTGCTAGCCATCCTGCAATATGCACCGGTCGTGCCGGTGCTGATCGTCGACGACGTGAAGTCGGCAGTCTTGCTTGCCCGGGCCCTGGTCGCCGGTGGACTGAAGGCGATCGAGATCACCATGCGCACGGCGGCAGCTCTGGATGCGGTGCGCGCCGTGGCCGACGAAGTCGAAGGCGCCGAGGTTGGTGCCGGTACCATCCTCAACGTCGCCCATTGGGAAGCGGCCGTCGAAGCCGGTTCGAAATTCATCGTCAGCCCGGGCACGACGCAGGAGTTGCTCGATGTCGCGAGACAGTCGAGCGTTCCCTTGCTGCCGGGTGCGGCGACCGCGAGCGAAGTCATGGCGCTACGCGAAGAGGGCTATCAGGTGTTGAAGTTCTTCCCCGCCGAGCAGGCAGGCGGTGCTGGCTATCTCAAGGCGCTTTCGTCGCCGCTGGCCGGGACGATGTTCTGCCCGACGGGCGGCGTATCTCTGAAGAATGCCCGCGATTATCTGTCGTTGCCGAACGTCATCTGCGTCGGCGGGTCCTGGGTGGCGCCAAAGGAACTGATCGCTTCGGGCGACTGGGCGGGCATCACCAAGCTTGCGGCGGAAGCTGCGGCACTGCGCGGCTGATACACGTTCGAGACTGCCGGCACGTGTCGGACCGGCAGTTCGCCATCGATCGGCTCCCGACGCGCAGTCGCGCCATCGGCGCTTCAAGGGGTAAGCTGCTTGACCGATAAAAAGTCGGAAGACCAATCGTCAGCAATCGCTGCAGCGATCATCCTGCTCGGCGCTGGTACGGTGCTGTACCTGATGCCGGATGCCGTGTTGTGGATCGGTCAATTTTCACCCTGGCTGGCGACGGGTTTCGGCGCCGCCGTCATTCTCTGCTTTTTTCTGATCTTCTGGCTGCGGGCTAGATATCAGCGACGCAACCGGTCCTGATCTCTAGGTCTGCAGCGACGCGCCCAGCAGGACGATACCCGTTACAATCACGAAGACGGCGCCGAGAAGCTCTATGCCGTTGCCCACCCAGGTGGACTTTGCCGATCCCGGCCCGGCAAGGCGCATCGCGAGCCCCTTGGCAGTGACTGCCATGATCGCCAGCATCGACACGGTGATGGCCGTGCCGAGCGACATGGCGAACACCGACAGCACGCCGCCGAGCAGGAGCCCGTTGAGCATTGCGAAGGTCATGACCAGCAGGGCGCCGGAGCAGGGGCGAAGGCCGACGGCGACAATGGCCGACCAGGCTTCACGCGCGCTGAAATGCTCCGCTTTCAGAAGCAAGGGATCGGGCAGGTGCGCACGTCCGCAATCCTCGCAGACCACCCCGGCCGTTCCAAGGGTCGGGGCATCGCAGTTAAACTGGCCGGCAGACGCCACGGTTGCGTCGTTGCGGGCGAAGGCACCGCTGTCGAACAGCGCGACGCTGACAGGGCCGGCAGGGGTCGCCATTTCCATGCGGCGCTCGGGCATGGCGCGCATCATTGAGCGCAATTTGCGAAACAGCAGCCAGCAGCCGAACAATATGACCATCACGAAGGAGGAGATCTCCATGGCGTTGGTCGCCTCGGTCATGGTGATGCCGCTGCCACGCAGCACGAAATAGGCGGCACCAACGACGGCAATGGCAACCACGCCCTGGACGAAGGCGGACACGAAGGAAATCGCGATGCCGCGTTTCAACTGGATCTCGTTCGCAACCATGTAGGACGAGATCACCGCCTTGCCGTGGCCGGGACCGGCCGCGTGGAAAATTCCGTAGGCGAAGGATAATCCGATCAATGTCGAGAGCTGCCAAGGATCCTTGCGCATGGCGCCGATCGATTGGGTCAGGGCGCGGTAAAACGCCTGTTGCTGGTCGTTGACGTAAAGGAAGATTGGCGCAAGAGGGCCGCCGATTGGTTGGAAGCTCGGTTCAGCGGTGCCGATGCCGAGAGGCGACCCGGTGGCGTGCGCGAGGCCGGTTGCGGCGAGGAGGAGCGCAACTGCAAGCGACGCAAAGGCAAGGCGGCGGTTCAGCATTGGGCATCGATCCGTGTTGCAAACAGTTTCGACATGGTCGTCCCGGTGGGGTCGTTGAAGAAGGCGTCGGTCAGCGATGACTTGTTCTCGGCGATAACCTCGTCCGGGTCGGGGCGCACGACCTTCGTGGTGCAGGATTTGAAGGTGCTTCCGATGGTCACGAGGTCGCCGTCTGTCGGGAAGTCGATCGAGGTGTAGAGCGTCGGGTCGTAGATGCCGAAGGAAAGTCGGTTACCCTTCATCGGCATCGGCTCTGCCGGCGAGACCTTGAAGAACATCAACAACTGTCCGTCCTTGTAGTCGACGTGAATGACATCAGGCTTGTTCACCTTAATCGCCTTTCCGTTCAACGACATGTTCACGTAGTAATCGTAGTCGGCAAGCGAATCGCGCACGGTGGCGCCGACTGCAGTCAGTTCGTCCGGGTCGAGCTTCAGGTTGGCGTTCTTGTCGAAATCCATCAGCACCGAAGACGAGAATACCTCGTCGAACCGCCAGACATTCTGAAGCTCCTTGACGTTGCCGTCATCGCCGGCCACCACCTCAAGCCGCGCCTGCACGAAAATATGCGGGTGGGCAAATGCTGCGGCGGGCGCCAGCAACAGCATTGCGGCGAGCAGGAGGGTTGTTTTATTCATGAGCCCTCGGCGCATCGCAGGTCATCGTTCATGGTGCAACTTCGTGAAAAAATGAGACGGAATTGGGACCGGTCCAAGTGTGGCAGGGAGCCTAGCCGTTCTTGCGAAACCAGTTGTGCAGGTAGTCGACGAAGATGCGTACCTTTGCTGGCAGGTAGCGCCGATGCGGGTAGACGGCGTAGATGCCGCGATCTGTCGGTATGTAGTCGTTGAACAATGTCACCAGTGCGCCGCTCTCGATGCTCTTGCGGGCGATAAAGTCTGGTACGATGGCAAAACCGATGCCGGCCAGCGCGGCGCGCAATGTTGCATGCGGGCTGTTGACCTCCATCGGGCCGGTGATGGGGACATTGAACCAGGTGCTGTCGGGGTTGCAAAATCGGATGCTGCCCTGCGCACGGTTGTTGGTGTCGATGATGAAGGGGATGCGGGAAAGGTCGCTCGGATGATCGAGGGGTTGATGGCGGTCGAGAAACTCCTGCGTGGCGCAGATATGCACGCGAAAATCCGAGATTTTCCGGGCGATCATGCCGGAATCCTCGAGTTTCGTAACACGGACGGCGACATCGAAGCCCTCCTCGATCAGGTCGACGAAGCGGTCCTCTGCAGCGATCTCCAGCGAAAGATCCGGGTTTTCCTTGGCAAAGTCGATCAGCGACTGGCCGACATCCGCATCCATGAAGGTGCGCGGCACCGAGACCTTCAGCCGCCCTTTGAGCTGGACGTTGTTTTCACGGACGAGGTCGGCGAGATTGTCGATCTCTTTCAGGATATCGGAGGCGGTGCGAAAATAGGTGTGGCCAGCTTCCGTCATCGAGAATTGCCGGGTGGTTCGGTTCAGCAGCAGCGCGCCGAGTTCGTCTTCGAGTTCCCGCACATATTTCGACAGCAACGCCTTCGAGCGCCCGGTCTTGCGGGCGGCGGCCGAAAAACCCTCGGCTTCGACGACATCGATGAAGGCGCGTATGCGGGTGAGGGTGTCCATTTTTCGTGGTAATCCTGTTCTTCAACCGGATAGACCCATGACGAATCCCGGGTTGGTGTCAAGTTTTACCATATGCCCTCAGCCAAGCGTGGCGGTCTTGGAGCCAGCACTTTGCTCCATCATTCGGAGGGCTTTTCGCCCTCGTCAGCAAGGATTTCCGGCATCCAGTTGACGCCGCGCATTTTTTTTGCCTTTAGCCAAGAAAATTCTTGATTGTTACAACGAATGTTCTTATCTCCCGGTCAGCCCAAAGTCGCACGTGCCCATGGGTGTCCGCTGGTCCTCTAATTGGTGAGGATACGGTAAGGTACCTGGAATTAACCCCTCCAGTCGCTATCTCGGCCTTCCGAGAAATGCGAGGACATCTGAAGCAACGACGGTGCGGGCCTTTTTGTTCTCTTCCGGCTTTCCATCAGCCGGGGTTACTGAAGAGGCACACCATCATTGCCGGAAGTGCGGTAGGGAAACCTCCAATCCAAGGCAGACAAAGCCGAACCTATGCCATCCTGTGGCGTTGGTTCACTGATCGAGCATCGTGCGTTCGTCAAGGATCCGGGGTCTCCACCGGCTGGGTCCTAGCGTGGATTCGCGTATGCCCTTTGTCCTCCGGTCTGACCGCCGGAGCCTGTATTGAAGGGACTAACCATGACCACTCAGCGCATCCGCGACTTTCTCGCAACCCGACGTCCCGACGGCCCTTGCCTAGTGCTGGATCTCGACGTGGTCCGCGACAATTTTCATGCTTTCCGCCACGCCATGCCGGACAGCTCGATCTATTATGCCGTCAAGGCAAACCCGGCTCCTGAAGTGTTGAAGCTTCTGGCCGGCATGGGCTCCAACTTCGATTGCGCGTCTGTCGCCGAAGTCGAAATGGCGCTCGACGCTGGCGCAACGCCTGCTCGCATCTCTTTCGGCAACACGATCAAGAAGGAACGCGACATCGCCCGTGCGCATGCACTCGGTGTCAGCCTTTTTGCCGTGGACAGCCATGAAGAAGTCGAGAAGATGGCCCGAGCCGCTCCTGGCGCCCGCGTATTCTGCCGTGTGCTGACGGATGGCGAAGGTGCCGAATGGCCTCTGTCGCGCAAGTTCGGCTGCGTTCCGCAGATGGCAGTCGACGTCCTCGTCTATGCACATCAGCTCGGCCTTGAATCCTATGGCGTGTCGTTCCACGTCGGCTCGCAGATGACCAAGGTCGATGCCTGGGACTCGGCTCTTGCCGATGCCAAGCGCGTGTTCGTTTCGCTGGGCAAGCAGGGCATCCACCTGCAGATGGTCAACATGGGCGGTGGATTTCCGACCAAGTACCTGCGCGACGTTCCTGCTGCCGAAGCCTATGGCAAGGCCATCAACCAGAGCCTGCGCGATCACTTCGGCAACCAGATCCCGAAGACGATCATCGAGCCAGGTCGCGGCATGGTCGGCAACGCCGGCGTCATCAAGGCGGAAGTCGTGCTGATCTCGAAGAAGTCGGACAATGACGAAGCCCGCTGGGTTTTCCTCGACATCGGCAAGTTCGGCGGTCTCGCCGAGACGATGGACGAAGCCATTCGCTATCCGATCCGCACCGAGCGCGACGGCGACGAAATGGAGCCTTGCATCATTGCCGGCCCGACCTGCGATTCGGCCGACGTGCTCTATGAGAAGAACCTCTATCCGCTGCCATTGTCTCTGACGATCGGCGACGAGGTGTTCATCGAAGGCACCGGCGCCTATACGACGACCTATTCGGCTGTGGCTTTCAACGGGTTCGACCCGCTGAAGTCCTACGTCATCTAGGTCGACTTCGCCGGCCCCGGGAAAGACCGGGGCGGCACCTTCACAATTTTCATTCACCGCCGCTCATAACGGTATTGGGTACGGGAGGCCGATATGGCCGCTGTTCTTGATTCTGTACGCGCACTCTTTGCGCCGTCCACTTTCGCAATCGACCACGAAAACGCAGGCGACGTCGTTGCCCGCGAGAACCTGCTGAACCGCGCCATGGGTGCCGGTCGCACACGGAAATCCTCCGAAAAGCTGCGTCGCGGCTGCATTCCGGCCGAAGGCCTGGCACTTGTTGCCCGCGACCGCAGCGGCCATGTCATCGGGACCGTGCGTCTCTGGAACATCGAGGCCGGTGTGAACCGCGAAACACAGGCCGTCGATGCCCTGTTGCTCGGGCCTCTCGCTGTTGATTCGGACCACGAGGGCAAGGGCATTGGTGCGGCCCTGATGCGGGCTGCCATTCTCGAGGCGAAGCAGCGCGGCCATGGTGCCATCTTGCTGGTCGGCGATCCCGCCTATTACGAACGCTTTGGCTTCTTTGCCGAAAAAGCGTGCCATCTCGTCATGCCCGGCCCATTCGAGCGTCATCGTTTCCTGGCGCTGGAACTGAAGGACGCATGGCTGGAAGGTGCTGCAGGCATGCTGGTCGCCAACGGCCGCAGGCTCACGCAGGCCAAATCGCGCCGCGCGGCCTGATTTCGGATAGATGACGTGACGACGCTGCATGGACAGCGTCGTCGCTTCCCCCGCATGTGATTGCGTGTACTACCTGCCTCGCTCGGGGTATCACAATCGCGTCAACCTCGCATTCGGCGGAACCTTTTTTCTATCCCTGATGTTTGAGGTCCGGTAGCGCGTTTGATATCGACGTGCTGTTGGCCCAGCAAAGATCGCGCCAAAAAGCCGCCGACAGCCGATATCATACGGGCCCGTTCATTCACCAGACGGCTTCCGGACAATGCCCGCCTTGCCGCCATCTTCGGACCGGAGGCCCCATGTCCGCCATAGATGATATCCGCTCGCTTACCCCACAACAGCGCAACACCGTCATCGCCAGCTTTCTCGGCTGGACGCTCGATGCATTCGATTTCTTCATTCTCGTTTTCGTCCTGAAATCAATTGCCGAGGAGTTCAAGACGGATATTTCGGCGGTCTCCGTCGCCCTCTTTCTGACTTTGGCAATGCGGCCGGTCGGCGCACTGATTTTTGGCTTTGCTGCCGACAAGTTCGGCCGGCGGGCGACGCTCATGGTCGACGTGCTGCTTTATTCCGTGTTCGAGCTGGCGTCGGGCTTTTCGACCAGCCTCACGATGCTCATCGTCTTTCGCGTCTTCTACGGCATCGCCATGGGTGGCGAGTGGGGCGTCGGTGCATCGCTCGTCATGGAAACGATCCCGGAGAAGGCGCGCGGCGTCGTCTCGGGCGTGCTGCAGGCGGGTTACCCATGCGGCTATCTCATTGCGTCGCTTGTGTTCTTCTTCCTGTTCCCGGTGATCGGTTGGCGTGGGATGTTCATCATCGGCGCATTTCCGGCGCTGCTGGTTCTCTATATCCGCCGGAATGTCGAGGAATCGCCGTCATTCCTTAAGAACAAGGATCGGGCACGGCGGCCTTTCCTCACTGTCCTGCGCGAAAACATTCCCCTGTTCATATGGTCGGTCGTGCTGATGACCGCGTTCAATTTCTTCAGTCACGGGACGCAGGATCTCTACCCGACTTTCCTCGAAACCCAGCGCGGGTATTCCACCCACACAGTCGGCGCAATCGCCATCGTCTACAATATAGGCGCGATCCTTGGCGGGTTGTTCTTCGGCAGCCTTTCGCAGCGGATCGGCCGTCGCAAGGCCATCGTCATCGCTGCATTGATTGCCATTCCGATCGCTCCGCTATGGACGCTGGCGCAGACACCGGTGATGCTGGCGGCGGGCGCCTTCCTCATGCAGTTTTTCGTCCAGGGCGCATGGGGTGTCGTACCGGCGCACCTGAACGAGCTATCGCCGTCAGAGGTACGCGGCACCTTTCCGGGCTTCGCCTATCAGCTCGGCAACCTGCTCGCCTCCGGCAACGCCACGCTGCAGGCGGGCCTGGCCAGCCACTGGAACGGCAATTACGCCTATGCGCTGCTGCTTGTGGCCGTCATCGTGGCTGCCGCCGTGGCTCTACTCGCCGGCTTCGGCTACGAGAAGAAGGGGACGACCTTCGAATTGCCGAAGGAAGACCATAAGGCTTCCGTGCCATAGTCTGGACGCTCGACGGAGCGTCCGACTGATACGTTTGGCAGCTATGCCGCTATGTCGACGACACCGCAATCGCCGGCAGCCGATGCGAAAGCCATCGTCTTGCCGGATTTGCTCCAGCTCATCGAGGTGATCGCGCCGTTGCCCGGGCGGCGCAAAAGCGCCTCCTTGCCGTCGGCTATCCGGACGGCCAGAATCATGCCGTCGATAAAGCCGATGGCGACGATGTCTTCGGCGGGATGAAAGCGCACGCAGGTCGCCATGATGTTGGCGCGGGTGCCGAGCTCCAGAGGCGCCTTGCCCATCGGCCCGTCCTTTCCCTGGAACGGCCATACGATGGCGGCGGGAGCGCCCGAGGACGCGAGCCACTTGCCCTTCGCGGACCAGGACAGCGACTTTACCTTGGCGGGATAGCCGGTCATGCGCATATGGCGGGCGTCTGAGCCTGCCTTTGGATCTAGCTTCCAGCCATGCAGTGCATTTTCCTGCATTGTCGTGACGACAAACTGGCCGTCCGGCGAGAAGGTAACGCCGTTATGGGCGCCTTTCCAATCGAGATCGACAGACGCACCTGACGTGCCGACCCAGTGCAACGTCACGCCGTTGTAGCGCGCCACGGCGATCCTCAGGCCTTTCGGTGCAAACGCGATGCCTTCGACCGTGCGCTCTTCGGTGAATTCCTTGGTGCTGCCATCGGCCAGCACGACATAGGTCGTCTTGCCGTGGGCGTAGGCGATGGCGCCCTGGGGACCTGATGCCACCTGGGTGATCCACTTTCGCGGGGCTTCGGCAATCTGCGTGATGTCGTCGTCGGAGGTGATACGCTGGACCTTGCCGCTTTCGCCACCGACGATCAGGCTTTCGCTACGGGTGTCGCGGACGCAGGTGAGCAGGCCCTGATGGGCTTCCGTCACCTTCTCGCCGCCCTCGAACCTGCGAACTGTGCCGTCGGCTCCAATGAAATAGGGAGCATCGTTCAGGAACTCGACGGCCAGGACATGGCCGTCGATATCAATCGGCGCAACTGTCGGCATCAGGCGGCCGCCTGGCAGGCCTTGAAGCTGGCTTCCAGCTTCTCGCGGTCAAGTTCGCGACCGATGAAGACGAGGCGGCTTTCGTGGATTTCGCCGTCCTTCCACGGGCGCTGGTGGTCGCCCTCGATGATCATGTGGACACCCTGGATGACATAGCGCTCGGCATCGCCCTTGAAAGCGATGATGCCCTTCAGGCGCAGGATGTTCGGGCCTTCGGTCTGGGTAATCTTCTGGATCCACGGGAAGAAGCGGTCTGCGATCATCTCGCCGCCGCGCAGGGACACAGACTGGACAGTGACGTCGTGGATCGGCGAGGGGCCGTGGTTATGATGGTCGTGGCCGTGATGATCATGTCCATGGTGGTCGTGCCCATGGTCATGATGCCCGTGATCATGGTGGTCGTGATCGTGATGATCGTGACTGTGGTCGTGGTCGCAATCCGGGCCGCAGACGTGCTCGTCACCGGCAGTCAGGAAATGCGGGTCGTTTTCCAGCGCCCGTTCCAGGTTGAAGGCACCTTGGTTGAGCACGTGGGCGAGATCGACTCCGGAGCGGCTGGTCTTGTAGACGCGGGCGGCCGGGTTGATTGCGCGCACCACATCCTCGATCTGGGCAAGCTCGGCCGGCGAGACGAGATCGGTTTTGTTGATGATGACGACATCGGCGAAGGCGATCTGGTCCTCTGCCTCACGGCTGTCCTTGAGGCGCAGCGGCAGGTGCTTGGCATCGACCAACGTGACGACGGCATCGAGTTCAGTCTTGGTGCGGACGTCGTCGTCCATGAAGAAGGTCTGGGCAACCGGGACGGGGTCTGCAAGGCCGGTGGTCTCGACGATGATGCCATCGAAGCGGCCGGGGCGCCGCATCAGGCCCTCGACGACGCGGATGAGGTCGCCGCGCACCGTGCAGCAGACGCAGCCGTTGTTCATTTCATAGATTTCTTCGTCGGATTCGACGATCAGATCGTTGTCGATGCCGATTTCACCGAACTCATTGACGATGACGGCGTATTTCTTGCCATGGCTCTCCGACAGGATGCGGTTCAGCAACGTCGTCTTGCCGGCGCCGAGATAGCCGGTCAACACGGTGACGGGGATTGGCTTGAGAGCAACAGGTTCGGTCATGGGAGCCTCGAAAACTGGAGGGGGCCGCAAGGGCGGAAATGGGGTCGGTCACCATATAAGGATACGGTTCCGGCAGTTCAAAGGCTTTTATTGTAATAGAATCACATTCCCGTCACGGCGCGATGGCGGGGACGATATCGGTGCGGGCAAAATCATCGCCGATGAAGAGCAGGGGGCAGCCGAATTCCCGGGCCGTGGCGTAGGAGAAGCAATCGCCGAAGTTGAGGGCGGCGGCGTTGATGCTCTTCCCCCAGCGGTCAAATGCTTCGCCGGCCAGTCGCGCGCGATCCCTATCGACATCCACGATCGTGATGAAAGGCGATGCTAATAATTCTGTCATCTGTTCAGAGATGTTGCGACGTCTGGCGACAATCAATGCCTCTACTACTGTTCCTGCAGATATCAAGATCTCGGTTTCGCGATTGAAGACCTCACTGCATACCGATGCCTTCGGCTCAAGCAGCAGCATTGCGACAAGAGCCGAAGTGTCGATAACGATCATATCGGCAGACCGAATTCATCATAGAGAAAGTCTTGGCTGCGGGCCGCATCCGGTCCCGGCGGAAGATTTTTGCGGCGAACTTCTGCCTGAAGACGGGCAACCAATTCTGATTTTTCCTCGAGCGTCATCGATGCCCTCACCTCCGGCACCAATTCAAGCTTCACGGCAGGGCCTCCGGCCTGGGTCAGGACGACCTCTTCGCCCTGTGCCGCAAGACGCACCAGCTCGGTGAGTTGCCCTTCTGCCTCGGCGATGGAAATGCGCATATCCGCCTCCTGTTCGGCGATACAGCCTAAGGCAATATGGGCGATCTACCGCAGTAGCGCAAGTTTTGGCTAGCGCAGCTCAGCGACCTCGAAAGCATCCACATCCTGCAGCAGTTCTATCAGTCCGCCAATTGCATGCGCGATCAGCGCCTCGCCTTTTTCCGCTGTGGCTGCCGCCGCGTTGCCGGCGGCTCCTTGTTCGTTGAGGTCGGACATCTTCCAGCCGAATGCGTGCGGGCCGTAGGCGCGAAGGTGGCGGAAGCGCCCTGCAAAACCCGACTGGCGGGAGGGGAAATCCGCGGTCTGGGTCATGTCTACGGCGTCTGGATGAAGCGCCAGCATGACCGACGTCTCGACATCGCCGGCGTGGATATCAATCGCCTTGTTCTCCGGAGAGATCACGCCATCGGGCACGCCGAAGCGCGTCCAGCTTGTGGCGACGACCAGCATGTCGAAGCGGATGCGAGCCTCGGTGGCGACGATGGTCATCAGCGGCGCGTTGCCGCCGTGGGCGTTGAGCAGGACGAGTTTGCGGATGCCCAGGCGATGGAGGTCGGCGGCGATGCCGAGCCAGCGTTCGATGGCATCCTGATAGGCGAGGGACCGGGTACCGGCGACATGCAGATGCTCCGGGGAGTAGCCGACCGGTTCGACCGGCAGCACCGTGACGGGCAGGTCACTAGGCAGGCGTTGCTCGAGGCGATCGACGATGCCTGCGGCGATCAGCGTATCGGTCTCGAGCGGCAGGTGCGGGCCGTGTTGTTCGTGGGCGCCGAGTGGCAGGATGGCGATCCAGCCGGCGCGTTCCCGCGGCTGCAGGTCGGTATTATTGTCTGCGAAGCGAAATGACGGTCGCGTCATGTGCGAATGTGCCCCTTGTTTATGTCAACGTCGTTTGCGATGTCATATCCCGGTGATGCACGAGCGGAAAGACGGCGGACACACAATGGCGAAGAAGAACAAGGACAGCAAGAAAACCAAGTCGGCCAAGAAAAAGGATCAGGCTGAGTACACGCTGGCCGATCTGTCGCCGGCGCTGACCCAGGCGGCCCGGTCGATGCGCACGGCCATCACCCGCAATCTCGGCGATAGCGGTCTCTATGCCGGGCAGGACGGTGTCATCCTGGCGCTTGCCGAGGAAGACGGCCTGCCGGCGGGCAGCCTCGCCCACAAGCTCGGGGTCAAGGCGCCGACGATCACCCGGACCATCGGCCGGATGGAGGCGCAGGGTTTCGTCGAACGCCGCGCCGATGCTGACGATGCGCGGTTGACGAAGGTCTATCTCACCGACAGCGGTCGCAACACCGTGGCGCAGATCAATGCCTCGGCGCAAGCCTGCGACGCGCTGGCAACGCGCGGGTTTTCCGAAAAGGAAATAAGGACCGCGGTGCGCCTGCTGAAAGCCATAGACAATAATCTGCTGGCCGGGGAGGGCGAGGAGCAGATCGAAGCCGAGGACTGATTTCAAATATATCGTCAAAATAACGTTGATTTTAATCGCGAACTAAATATTTTAAATCCCGGTGACGCGAATGACGGCGTGCCGGGGAGATGATGTGGTACAAAAAATAAAACTATCGACGATTGCCGGAACGCTGGGAATTTCGACGGCGACCGTATCTCTGGCATTGCGCGACAGCCCGCTTGTCGCGGCTACCACGCGGGAGCGCATCAAGGACCAGGCGAGGGCTCTCGGTTATATCTACAATCGCCGTGCCGCGAGCCTGCGGACCTCGCGCTCCGGCATCATCGGCGTCGTCGTGCACGACATCATGAACCCATTCTACGGCGAGATCCTGAAGGCTATCGAGACCGAACTCGACCGCAGCCGCCATACTTTCATCCTGTCCAACCACTACGATTCGGTCGAGAAGCAGCGGACCTTCATCGAGACGCTGCTGCAGCTCGGCGGCGACGGCGTCATCATGTCGCCGGCCATCGGCACGCCGCCGGAAGATCTGGCGCTCGCCGAGGAAAACGGCATGCCGGCCATCCTCGTGGCTCGTTCGATGGAGGCGCTCGGTCTGCCGACGTTCCGGGGCGACGACAGCTACGGTATTTCGCTGGCGACCAATCACCTGATCAGCCTCGGCCACCGCTCCATCGCCATGATCGGCGGCACCGACCAGACCTCGACCGGCCGCGACCGCTATCATGGCTATGTCAACGCGCTGCGAAAGGCCGGCATCGAGGTCGATCCGGACCTGCGCATTCCGGGGCCCCGCTCCAAGCAGGGCGGCTTCGAGGCCGCCGTCCACTTTCTCTCCCTGCCGCAAAAGCCGACCGCCGCCGTATGCTGGAACGATCTGGTGGCAATCGGGTTGATGAACGGTATCGCCCGTGCCGGACTGGTCCCCGGCAAGGATATTTCCGTCACCGGATACGACGATCTGGAGGAAGCGGCCATCGCCACGCCTGCTCTGACGACGGTCTGGAACGGCCAGGCAGAGGTCGGCAGGCTTGCAGCGCGCGCGCTTTTGGATAGGCTGGCGGGCAGCCACGAACCGGACGGTATCCATCTCATAAAGCCCGAGATGCGCATCCGCCAATCCACCGAGCCCTATCGCCCGCGCTCCTGAACCATCACCGAGAGAAGTCCATGCCAGATACGCGTCCCACCGTCCTCGTTCTTTCCGACGTTCATCCTCGTGTTGCCGAAAAACTCAAGGAGCGTTTCGATGTCCTGGTCGTCGGGCGCAGCCAGCGACTGGCGATCGAGCCGGCGGTTGCCGAGCGGATCCACACCGTCGCCTCGTCAGGCACGTTCGAGTCCGCCTGGATGGACCAGCTGCCAAACCTGCAACTGATTGCGAGTTTCGGGGTCGGTTATGACGGCGTCGACGTTGCGCATGCCGTGGCGCGGCGCGTCGTCGTCACCAATACGCCGGATGTGCTGAACGACGAGGTTGCCGATACCACGATCGGCCTGCTGCTGAACACGCTTCGGCAATTCCCCACGGCCGAACAGTGGCTTCGCCAGGGGAACTGGAAAAACGGCGCCTATCCGCTGGCCCCGTTCTCGCTGACAGGACGTCATGTCGGTATTTTCGGGCTTGGCCGCATCGGTAAGGAGATCGCCCATCGGCTGGCGCCATTCAAGGTGAAGATCAGCTACCATACGCGCACCCGCTATCCTGACGTCGAATACGATTATTATCCGACGCTCAGGGAGATGGCCGAGGCGGTCGACACGCTGATTGCCATCGTCCCGAAGACTGCCGCGACCCACAAGGTTATCGATGCCGAGATCATGTCGGCGCTTGGGCCGAATGGCGTGCTGATCAATGTCGGCCGAGGCTGGTCCGTGGATGAGGATGCGCTGGCTGCCGCACTTGGCAACGGTATGCTCGGTGCAGCCGGCCTGGATGTCTTTTACAATGAGCCTCATGTTCCCGAAGCGCTGCTAGCCCTTCCGAATGCGACCTTGCTGCCGCATCTCGGTTCTGCGACGGTGCAGACCCGCGATGCGATGGCGGACCTGGTGGCCGGCAATATCATCTCATGGCTGGAAAACGGTCATGCGGTCACGCCCGTCCCGGAAACACCGCTCAAGCGTTGATGCGGACGCTTGTTCTATCGGGGAGTGCGGACTGCCACGTAGGCGCGTACCGCGTCCCCATAGGCTTCGAATAACTGCCGCGACGGCGTATCGGTCTCGGCCCAATATTCTGGATGCCACTGGACACCGACAGCGAAGCCCTTGGCATCGATCACAGAGACGGCCTCTACCGTTCCGTCCGGCGCCGTCGCCTCGACCTGCAGGCGGGGAGCCGGGGTGGCGATGGCCTGGCGATGCAGCGAATTGACGAGAATATCGTCACTGCCGAGATAGCGGGCGATGCAGGAGCCTTCCCTGATCCGCACTGTCTGGCGGATGGCATACATGGCGTCGCGCTCGGGTACCGGCGGTTTACGATGATCGTCGCGGCCGGGCTTCTCCTGGATTTCGCTGTCAAGCGTGCCCCCGAGTGCGACGTTCAGTTCCTGGATGCCGCGACAGATGGCGAGCAGCGGCATGCCGCGATCTATGGCATGGCGGATCAGAGGCAGCGAGGTCGCGTCACGGGCCGGGTCGAAGGGCCCGTGTTCCTCGGTCGGCTCCGTGCCATAGAGCGACGGGTGGACATTGCTCGCGGCGCCGGACACCAGCACGCCGTCGACGCGGTCGAGTATGGCGTCGGTGTCGTAGCCCTCTTCCATGGCGGGCACTATCAGCGCCATCAGGCCTGCGGCATTGAGAGCGGCGCGGATATACTGGTGCTGGACCGCGTGCCATCCGCCGCCCTCCATCGTCCGGAAGTCGGCAGGAATGGCGATGATTGGCTTGGACATGCAAGGCTCCGGTAAAAATGCCCGATTTATAAGATCGTTAGGAACGTAGAATGCTAGCGAAGTCAAGATTCCGCGCTGTCTGCGGGGATACTGAGGGTTGAAACGCGGGGGTTGAAATGTTTAGTTCGAACCGGCCGTACCGAGACCGGCACGGGTGGACGCCCTGCCGGTTTGTCCACGGGGGAGAATTGTGATGGATCGTCGTTCCTTCATCAGGAAAGCGGGTTTGATGGGGGCTGCCGCCACCGCTTCGACGGCGCTGGCCGCGCCAGCGCTTGCACAGCAGACGCCGAAGGTCACCTGGCGTATGACCTCGTCCTTTCCGAAAAGCCTCGACACGATCTATGGCGGCATCGATGACATTGCCAGCCGGGTTTCGGATGCCACTGACGGCAATTTCACCATCCAGACGTTCGAAGCCGGCGAGATCGTTCCGGGCCTGCAGGCTGCCGATGCGGTCAGCGCGGGAACTGTCGACGCCGCCCACACCTGCTCCTATTATTTCTGGAACAAGGATCCGACTTACGCCATCGGTACGACGCTGCCGTTCGGTCTCAATGCGCGACTGACGAACGCCTGGTACTACCAGGGAAACGGCAATGCGCTGATGAACGAGTTTTATGCGACGCAGGGGCTCTACGGTCTTCCGGCCGGCAATACCGGCGTGCAGATGGGCGGCTGGTTCCGCAAGGAGATCAATACGCTCGACGACCTGCGCGGGCTCAAGATGCGCATCTCGGGGCTGGCCGGCAAGGTGATTTCGAAAGTGGGCGTCGTCCCGCAGCAGGAGCTTGCTGTCGGCGATATCTATTCGGCGCTGGAAAAGGGCACGATTGACGCGTGCGAGTGGGTCGGTCCCTATGACGACCTGAAGCTTGGATTCCAGAAGGTTGCAAAGTTCTACTATTATCCAGGCTGGTGGGAGGGTGGCGCGGTCATCCACGCGCTCTTCAACCTCGAAAAATGGAATGCGCTTCCGAAGTCATACCAGACCGTCCTTGCCGACGCCTGCGCCTTTGCCAACTCCAACATGCTGGCAAAATACGATGTGAAAAACCCTCAGGCTCTGAAGGCGGTCGTCAGCCAAGGCGTAACGCTGCGGCCGTTCAGCCAAGAAATCATGGAAGCCTGCTTTCAGGCAGCCGCGGCCATCTACGCCGATCTTTCAAAGGCAAATCCATATTTCAAGAAGATCTATGACGATCAGGTTGCTTTTAAAAAGGATGCCTATCTCTGGATGCAGCTTTCCGAGTACACATTCGACACGTTCATGATGATCCAGCAACGTGCGGGCAAGCTTTGAGCCATGTTGCTGGCCTATAGGCAGGTCGAGATCGCACATTAAAAAGTCGCGGTAAAAGCGAAGTTTTAATACTGTCGCCGGTGTTCGATAGACGTTGCAATCGTTAATGCCTGTCCAATGTCAGGCGAATGGGCAATTATTTTTTAAGGGGTTTGACCTATTGTCCGCCGCGTATCAGGGGGACTGTGGATGAAGCCTCAAGACCCGAACGGCGTTCCGACAGATGTCTACCTGTCATTCGTAAGTTCACTGTTTGGAAATCGCAGCACGCTTTTCACGGGCATGATCGTGCAGATCATGACCTATGCTGCCGTCTTTTCAAAATCCGGGTCGCACTTCTATCTCTACCTCACAGCTGTTTTCATCGCCGTCTGCGCCTATCGCATCTATTGGTTTCATCGCTTCGATACCGCCGACAAGTCGGCGATGAGCCGTGAGGATATTGCGCTGTGGGAGCGCCGCTATCTGTACGGGGGCGTCTCCACCACCACGCTCCTTGGTATCGGCAGCGGCTTTGCCGTGTTTGTCCTGCAGGACATGTTCGCCGAGATCGCCTGCGTTGCGGTCACGCTTGCCTCGATGGTGGCGGTTGTCGGACGCAATTACGGATCTTCGAAGGCGGTCAACCTTCAGACGATCTCCGCATCGCTGCCGATCAGCCTCGGCTTCCTGCTTTTGCGCGATCCCTATATGCAGCTGTTGTCGGTGACCCTCATCCCCTTCGTGCTGACGACGCGGTCGATGGCCACAGGGGTGCGGGAGTTTCTCTACAAGAACGTGATCGCGGCGCGCGAAATCTCGCTGATCAACGATCGCTTCGACACGGCGCTCAACAACATGACGCACGGCCTCTTCATGCTGGATGCGAACAATCGCATTCTGGTCGTCAACCGCAAAGCCTGCGAACTGCTGCATCTAACAAACCAGGAGCAGCTCAAGGATTGCGAACTCGACGTCGTGCTGCGCTACGGCGTGCGCAATTCCTTCATCGACGGCTCGCTACCTAGCTTGATCCAGCGGCAGCTGGCGCAGCTTGTCGACGGTTCGCTGTCGCGGACGCTGATCCAGTTCAGCGAAAACCTGTTCCTCGAATTTTCTGCCAGCCGTCGTGGCGATGGCGTCGTCATCCTGATCTTCGAGGATGTGACCTCCCGCATCCGCGCTGAGCGCAAGATCCTGCATATGGTGCGCTACGACGCACTGACAGGCCTGCCCAACCGCGAATATTTTATTGATCGCGTCAAGGAAAGTCTTGTCGCGCGTGCGAAACCTGGAACGATCGGGTTTGCCGTTCTCGACATCGACGAGTTCAAGCATGTCAACGATATCAAGGGACATATCGTCGGCGACCACCTGCTGGCCGAGATCGCAGCTCGTTTAAAACGGGAGGCGAAAGATGTCGCGCTCGTGGCGCGGCTGATGGGCGACCAATTCGTGGTTTTCTTTCCGAACGAGGACGATGTCGCAGATCTCGGCCAGCGCATACGGACACTGCATGCGGCCATCGGCGGCAACTACGAGGTCGACGACACCACCTTCCGGATCTCTGTCAGTGCGGGCTACGTGATCATCGGCAGCCAGGAGTTCCGCCCGGAAGAATGGCAGATCAAGGCCGACCTTGCGCTATTCGAGGCGAAATCCCGCGCCAAGGGAAGCTGCTCGGAGTTCGAGGAGGAGATGGACGAGCGCTACATAGAGCGCCAGAAGCTCAAGGAGGAGCTGCGCGAGGCGATAGAGCAGGGCCAATTGCAGGTCGTCTACCAGCCTATGTTCCTGCCCGACGGCAGCCGCATCGATTGTTGCGAAGCATTGTCCCGCTGGAACCATCCCGAACGGGGTATGGTGCCGCCTGACACATTCGTGCAGATTGCCGAAGACATGGGTATCGTTTCCGGCATAACCCACCACATCCTCAACCTCGCCTGCCACGATTGCATGGCCTGGCCCGAAACGATTTCTGTGTCCGTCAACCTTTCCGTCCAGGACCTGCGCAGCAATGCTATCGTCTCCGTGGTGCGCAAGGCGCTGGCGGCATCGGGCCTGCCGCCAGCGCGCCTGCATCTCGAGGTGACGGAAAGCTGCCTTATGGATGAGCTTGCGACGGTGGGGGCCATCCTGACCGAGCTGCGCAGCATGGGTATAACCATTGCCATCGATGACTTTGGCACCGGTTTTTCCAGCCTGTCCTACCTCGATTCGCTGCCGATCGATGTCGTCAAGATCGACCGCTCGTTCGTGCGCAACATCACCGAGGACGAAAGGCGGCTCAAGCTGCTGCGCGGTACTGTCAATCTCTGCCGCGAACTGGGCCTTCAGATCGTTGTCGAGGGCGTCGAAACGCAGGACCAGCTCCACCTCATCAACCAGTATTACTGTGCAGATTTTGTGCAGGGCTACGTGTTTTCGAAGCCAGTTTCGAACGCCACGCTGCTGTCGATGGTGGCCGTTCTCGATGCAAAACGTGCCACCACGGTCGTGGAATATGTCGCGTAAAAAGATATCGAATTTCGCTAAAAAATCACATTTTCATACACTGAAGTTTCTATGTCATTGATTTTATTCGCGTTATTAGAAGACGTTAACCCTAATAAAATGTATCTTAATTAATTTTTAATCGCTCATTGCGAGATGGATCGCGCTCACGCATTAATCTCCTATTAGGAATTCAGGGCGTTGGCGTCATGCGTAACGAAGTTGTTCAAAGCAGTTTTTCAAACAAGCTTCTCGAAGTTCTGGATCACATCGAATACCGCCGCGTCGAGACACAGGAAGACATGGAAGAGGTCGCAAGGATGCGATACCGCGCCTACAAGCTCGCCAACATCCTGACACTCGATGGCGCCAAGCTTATAGATGCCGTCGATTTCGACGATCATGCCTATGTCTTCGGCGTCTATTTCGACGAACGGCTGATCAGTACGGTGCGTATTCACCACGTCACGCCGGACCACCGCATCAGCATCACCCGCGATATGTACCCGAAGGAAATCGATGCTTTTCTCGACAGCGGCATGACGCTGATCGATCCCGTCCGTTTCGCCGCCGACCCCGAGATCATCGGTGAAATGCCGGCCTTGCCGTATCTCACCCTGCGGATCGCCTCAATGGCAGCCGATTACTTCGATGCCGACAGGGTGCTGCAACTCGTCAGTCCGCAACATGCGCCGTTCTACAAACGGGTATTTTCCGCCGATACGGTCGTTCCGGCGCAAATGGGCGTCGGAAAATACAATATACCGCTGACGCTGATGGCGACGCGCACGCGGGAAGTGCGAACCGCTCTCTACGAACGCTTCCCGTTTTTCATCTCCGAGCCCTACGAGCGTCGCATGATGTTCCAGCGTTCGAAAGCCATGGGCTCGACGCCGCTGACCATTCTGCCGACGGCCCGCTTTGCTGCTGCCAACCGAGCCGGAACTCTGCGGCAGGCCTGACCTGATCTCCTGCTGCCCAGGCGTCACGCATTGCCTCTTGTCTCGCTTTATGAGAGCATCTGCGCGGGAGGGCCATCGACCGCGCCTTGTTGCAAGGGCATTGGTCGATAGGCGCGCAAGAGGAGGAAATCATCATGGCAGAACATCCGACCAGTCCATCCGAAACCGGCGCTCCGATGGACTATAACGAGCACGAGAAGACCTATTCCCTGTTCCTGAACGGCGCCAAGCTGCTGAGCGTGTTCGTGGCGGCACTGCTGATTGCCATGGCCGGCGGGTTTTTCGGACATGCGGGACTGGTAGGTGGCGTGCTTATCTTCGTGATTGTCGCCTTCGTCGGCTATATCATGACCCGCTGAGCGCCGATTTCGCCGGTGCGCATCAGCGTCCGTGCTTGATCAGAGGTGTGCCGGACGTGAACCGGCTGAAACGCAGCGGCGCCAGGGAGGCGTCAGGCGTGCCACCGATGATTTCGTTGGCAGCCAGCAGTCCGACCAGTGGCGCCAGCGTGACGCCGGAATGCATCATGGCAAGGTATAGGCCCGGCGCTTGCCCGGTGTCGCCGATGATGGGGAAGCCATCGACGGGCGTCGGGCGGTATCCAACGGTGTATGTTTCGAGTTCCAGATCCGCAGCATTGTCCAGCATCGTCCGCACCTCGGCAAACAGGCGGTCGGCAACGCCCTGCGCATCGCTGCCGGGATCGCTGCCGCCGAAATCACCGCCGGCAATGATGCGGCCCTCGGTCGTCTGGCGCATATGCAGATGCGGGGCGATGACGAGGCCGTTCAGGCGCTTTGGATACGGCTTCGAATGTACGATGAGGCCAGGCGGCGATGTGATCGGCAGATGGATGCCGACGGAAGCAGCGATGGCGGCCGACCCCGTGCCGGCAGCCAGCACAACATGATCGGCCATGACCGGGCCATCGGCCGTCCTGATGCCGACGATGCGACCGTTTTTCTCGATGAGCGCTTCGACGACGAGATTGGGCAGGAATGTCGTGCCAAGGCGAAAGGCATCGCCGAGCATGCAGCGGGCAGCGATTTCGGGCTCGACGGAGCCTTCCTCGGCCGCAAACAGCGCAAATTCCGGCGGGTCTGCCAGATGCGGCTCGATAGCGCGGCTCTCGTCGCGGGCGACGGAGCGCAGATCGTAGCCCCAGCCACCATGCTCGACGGCATAGGCTTCAAGCTGACCAACGGACAAGTCGAAGCACAGGGCGCCGGTCCACTGCAGCGGCAGCGTTGGCAGGTCTTCGGCCATTCGCTTCCATTCCTGCATGGCGCGCAGCCGCAGCCGAAAATAGAATTCCGGGTTGCCCCAGCTGGCATTGATCCATGCAAAGGAATTCGGCGTCGCGTCGCCGCCGGTCTTCGTAGCGACAACTGTTACGGATGCGCCGCGCATCGCTAGATGCCAAGCGATGGAGGCGCCGACGATGCCGGCGCCGATGACGATGATTTTAGGGGACGCGGATGTAAGCTGGGCCAAGCGGTGCCTCGCATGTCAGTGGCGTCCTGAGGAAGTCTGCGGCGCCTTCGGGAAGACTGTGTCACTCAGGCAGGTCTTGCAATGAGGCATTGCGAAACGACGCCTTCCGCAATGCCTGGGGATGCCCGGCGCTGGTTGCGCCGGGGTATCGTTCTATCAGCCGCGAAGACGGGCGAGGCCGTCCTTGGCCGGCTGGAAGCGCGGGTCGAGATTGAGCGCGTGCTGGTAGGACTTCTGTGCCTTCGCCTTGTCGCCGCGCTGTTCATAGACCAGCGCCTGGTTCGACCAGGATTCCGCCACCTTGTTGTCGAGGTCGATGGCGTGGTTGAAGTCGGCAAAGGCGTTGTCGAGATCCTTGTTGGCGATATAGGAGATGCCGCGGCCGTTGTAGGGCTCCGGCGAATTCGGCGACAGCGAGATCGCCTTGGAGAAATCGTCGATCGCCTTTTCCTGCTGGCCGCGCTTCTGGAAGATCAAGCCGCGGCCGTGATAGGCGCGTCCGTCCGTCGTGCCGAGCTGGATCGCCTTGGAGAAGTCGTTGAAGGCCTGGTCGTCTTGTCCGGCGAGGCGATAGATATTGCCGCGACCGATATAGGCGACATCGTAGTTCGGGTTGATCTGCAGCGCCGAGGAGTAATCGGCGGCGGCTTCCGCCTGCTTGCCCATGTTGCGGTAGACAAGCGCGCGGTTGGCATAGGCCTGGTAGAATTTCGGATTGAGCTGGATCGCCTGGTTGAAGTCGGCCAGCGACTTGGAGAATTCGCCGGCGCGGCCATAGGCCGATCCACGCACGTTGTAGCCTTCCGGATCCGACGGATTGGCGGCGATGACGGAGCTAAGCGAGGAAATGTTTTCCTGCGAACCCTGCGCCTTGTCGATGCGGATGACCGCGTCCGTGGAGTTCGTCTGGCATCCGGCAAGGCCAATCGCGGCGACGAGCGCCAGAAGCGGCAATGCTGACTTGCCGGCCCTGCAAACAGAAGCGGACCGGATCGGGGTTCGGGACTGTTCATGCGTCATAAATGCCATTCCGGATTTCGCTTTCCATGCGGTCAGATCGGGCTGTGCCGAGAGATTTGTTCATAAACTAAGATGGCGGCGGCGAATGATTCGCCCCGCCACACATACATTCGAAAACGTCGAAATAACGACTATCCGATCTTTCCTTCGCGCTGCATCTTCTTCTTGAGCGCGCGGAGCGCCTGGTCGACCTTGTTGTCGCGGACAAGTACCTGCACGAGAACACCGTTCCCCGGTTCGATTGCACCCCGCCAACCAGCCGGTCCCAGTCACCGACCCTGAAGGCAAAATTGTGTGGCTAGCCCAGCCTGAGACAGGGCAATTGGCCGTGGGCGATAGCAGATTGGGGGGTGGAAGTCTAGATGAGGGGATGGGGGAGGCCGGGAAAAAGGAGAGGTGCCGGACGTCATAACTCGGGACGGACATGCCCGCTTTATGTCGTATGCTTCGGCGCCGGGACAGGGCCTGGTCAAGGCAACTGAGCTCGTACGACGGATGCGAAAGCCGCTTTCTATCGGCGGGACGCATATGGTCATAGGATGAGGGGCCACATGGGCGCCCGGACGAACTGGTCGGAGCCGCTGAGCGCGGCCGGTTCGTGGTTGCCGAAGAGCGACAAGGCCGAGGCGGTGCCTCTGTCCGGTGCCGCCCGAAATCGAGGCAGCCGATGGCCCGCTCGAATGGTTCATCGGCGCTTTTCGATGTGGGATCGGCGCCCGCTTGCGACGGACGCCGGTTGGTCATGGGTTTAGCGGGCGATGAAGCCGCCGTTGATGAAGAGGGTCTGGGCTGTCACCCAGCCGCCGCCCGGGCCGACAAGGAACTCGATCAGTGGCGTGATTTCGTCGATCTCGCCGAGGCGGTTCTGGGGGCTCATGCCGGAGAGAAACGCTTTCGAATCGTCCGTCTCCACTGGGTAGAAGAACGAGGTGTTGAGTGGGCCAGGTGCCACGGTGTTGACCGTGACGCCCCGGTGGCCGATTTCCTTGGCAAGGGCGCGTGTGAAGTGTTCGAGCGGCGCCTTTGACCCGGCGTAGATTGCGTAGAGCCCGGTCGTTGCCGCTTGCAGCGTCGTGCCGATGTTGATGATCCGGCCGTTGTCGGCGATCCGTTTGGCTGCCTCCTGCATGCAGAAGAACGCCGCCTTGCTGTTGATTGCAAAGCTCTGGTCGAACTCGGCTTCGGTGATCTCTACGAACGGCTTCTTGACCACCTTGCCGACTGTGTTCACCACGATGTCGAGTTGGCCGAACGTCTCGTCGACCGCGTCAAACAATTTCACCACGTCGGCGACCTTTGTCAGGTCGGCGCTGAACAGAAGCGCCTCGGCACCGTAATGCTTGATCTCGGCGGCGGTCTCTTCCGCTTCGCCCCTTGATGCCTCGCCGTGATAGTGGACGGCCACCCCGCGGCAGCCGTTGCGCGCCAGCATGACGGCGTAGGCCCGGCCCTGATTGCGCGTTGCACCCATCACAACCGCTACCTTGCCATCGATGTTTTTGCTCATGTCGTTCGTTGTCATTGTCTTTCTCCTTGTTGATGAGCAAGGAATAGGCGACATGGAGGGGTGCGGCTTTCAGGATACGCGCATCGTTGTTAGTAAATCCGCACGCCGGACGGGGAATAGACATGTCAGATGCCATTCCACCCGAAGCCCCCCATGTTGCCACTACCGACACACCGGTGCCGAACTGGGGCAGGCTTGTCCGGTCGGATTTCGGGACGGCGGCGTGGAACCGGCGGAACGCCGGCGAGATCAGCCAGTCGATCCCCCATCATCTCGTGCTTTTGTCCTTCAAGCCCTTCAGCAACCGCGAGTCGCGCCTCGGCGGCACGCGGATCCGCACCGCTTCGGCTGCTAGCGGGTGCTGCGAGATCGTGCCGGCAGGGGCGGACTACTGGGCGCGCTGGCATGAGCCCAAGGAGGTGGCGGCGTTCTCGCTGTCGCAGAAGTGGCTCGATGACCTCGCCCAGTCCGACCTCGATCTGCCGGCTGCCACCGTCGTCGCGGACGCATTGCCGGTCGTCGACCGCCGTGTCGGGCTGCTCGGCGGCATGCTGCGCGACGAGCTGCGTTCGGGCACGCACGGGACAATGGCGAGCCTCGAGCTTGATTCGCTCCTCAACCTGCTCGGCATCCACCTTATCCGGCAATATGGCGTGGCTCGGCCTCAGAAGGATCTGGGCGGCCTGTCGGACCGGCAGTTCCGACAGGTGCGCGACCATATGCAGGCGCATCTTACAGACGGTGTCCGGCTCGACGCGCTGGCCGCGCTGGTCGAGCTCTCGTCAAGCCAGATGCTGCGCTCTTTCCGGCGCCGGACGGGGACGAGCCCGCACCAGTATTTCACCCGCCTACGCCTCGATCAGGCCCGCGCACTGATCGTCAATGGACGGCTGCCGCTGGCCGAGATCGCGCTCAACTGCGGCTTCTCCAGCCAAAGCCATCTCACGGCCATCATGCGCCGGGAAGATGGCCTGACCCCCGGCGCGCTGCGGGTATAGGGGGCGTAAGTGTTGGGAAGCCGGGATGTCGCTGACAAATGCCTGCACGGGAACACCGTTTCCCGGTTCGATTGAACCCCGCCAACCTGTCGATCCCAGTCACCGACCGTAACGGTAAGTGTGTCGCCCGCCCGGCTTGTGGCCGGGCGACTGGTCGTGGGGGTCGCAGATCGGGGGTGGGAGTTGAGATGAGGGGGGAGGGGTGGGGGTCGGGAGAAAATGGGGATTCTGCATTTAAAACATCAGTACCAGCTATCAACGTTAAAACTTCCCGTCCATGTGACGCGCGCCGAGTTTGAAAGGCCGATATTGACTCCATGATTTCCTGGTTCATCTCCCTAGGAAATAGGCAGAATGGTCCGGAAGCGGGAAAAATACCATTGCACAACAAAGGCTCGTTGGCTTAGCTGCAACTCAGCGTTAAGTTGTGCAAAATGTATTTTGGGAGGATTTCCGCATGATACCGGTATATCAGGATCGAGAGCAGACCGAGGCTAAGCACTTCATCCTCCGACGGTACCTGCAGACGCTCGCTTTTAAGACGCTGCAAGGCGGATGGGTGACGCTCTCTTATATTGATGGATTCTCAGGCCCTTGGAAGTCAAGAACACCGGACCACTCCGATTCGTCATTCATGATTGCAATTCAGGTTCTAAAGGACGTTCAGGCAAAAGTCCGTGCCACAGGAAAGCGGCCAATCATCAGGTGTTTTTTTGTCGAGGAGAACACTGGTTCTTTTGCTAAGCTGCAGGCTGCGGTCGCTCCCCATCACGACCCCGCCAATGGGTTCTTCATCGAGACTTTCAACGGAAAGTTTGAAGACGCCGTCCCTCAAATTCAAAATACCATGGCGAACTCCTTCGCGCTGACATTCATCGATCCCACGGGATGGACTGGGTACGGGTTCGCAAAGGTAAAGCCAATTTTCGAGCACTCGCAAGGCGAAGTATTGCTTAACTTTATGTACGACTTCGTCAGTCGGTTTACCGCATCGTCCGACCCTACCACATTAAGTTCATTTGACGGTATCCTCGGCGCGAACTGGAAGACACGTCTCGACCGATCTCAGTTGTTGCGAGAAGAAGCCCTGCTTACCCTGTTTCGTGAGCAGTTTTGGAAGGCAGGAAATTTCAAATACGTCCTAAACACCCCAATCGAGAAAATTTCTGACCGAACACATTTCCACATTGTGTACGGGACACGGAGCGTCGAGGGACTCGCCGCTTATCGGCAAGTTGAATACCAGGCTCTAAAGGGTCACGGTATGCGGAGAGCTGCAGCGAGGGAGATCAACCGCGAGAACAGGACGGGACAGCCCGATTTGTTCGGCCCAGACATTTCCGCCTCGCTGGCAGGACTTTCTATTGATGCCCAGATTAGCGATATCAAAGAGGACGCGAAAGGCTGGCTTCGTGACCAATTGCCAAGCTGTCCGAAACCGTTTTCTGAAATCTGGCCAATGATGCTCGACCAATACATGCTGCGCAAGACTGATGCTAAGCAGATTTGCGCAGAGTTGGGAAGGAGTGGGATAATAAAAGAAACTTGGCGGCTGAAGAATCCAAGACGAAAAGTCCCGGACGAAGAAGACAGCATCGAGCGTGCTTAAGCCGCAATTGATGGCATGCCGTCCCAGGTGCGGCCACGATACGACCGACCGTTTTTTTTCTTATTGTATCCGCCCCATTGTTTAAAGAAAAATGTTGTATCTGAATCGGTGCACATATCGAAGATTTCGTCGATCCAAACGGAATCCATTGGACGAGCGTTTGGCCCGGATTCACCTCCTACTATTGCCCACTGAATACCCGTCAGATGTCCTGCTGATACAGACCCGATGAGCGGCTCGAAGGAGACGAAACGTAGGGCAGCAGGGACTAAGCGTAAGTCATCTAGGCGATGAGTGACGCGCCCGTCCTCTACGCTGGTACCCAACCAAACGTTTGGTAGAACAGGGAAGTCGTTTCGCAGAATGCTCGCCATCCTGTCAGGGCGCTTGGTCAGAATTTGGTATGTGTGCCGAGGTGTTTCCGCCATGACCGACCAGACTTTGCCAACAAAGCTGGCGGGCACGTCGGGGTGAAATAAGTCAGACATCGAGTTGACGAATACATTCCGTGGACGAGACCAGGACGCCGGTATTTGGAGAGCGTTCTCATCAAGATAGAGTGCACCAGTCCATTTTGCTCGGCCGCCTGATTTCCGAGTTAGGCCTTGATATTTTTCAACACCCATCGCTTCCAGACGCGCTGCCATCCGCATGGCGTAGCAATTTGTGCATCCAGCGCTCATTATCGTGCAACCTGCTATTGGGTTCCAAGTTGCGTCTGTCCATTCTATGGTAGTTTCTGCCATGATCGACTCCAAATCAAGGTTGTCTTAGCACGCATGGTGAAGGAACTCATTACCTCACATCGTGTAGGCAATCCATCCATGATGGTGCTGGCAGTTTCTGGCCGTAATATCGCAGTTAAAGACAAGTTCATGGTTCGTAAACTGTAGCCTATCCGCTCGCAAGTCCCCCGCAATCCCTCCCCAATTCCCGCCGTGTCGACACCTGCGTCAAATGCGTCGCAAAAGAACCGTTGTGTCGGTTTTCGATTTGCGATTTGTATGGCCCATTGGAAGAGCTCTTCCCCAAGGAGTAAGTGCGAATGCGGAAATACTCGGTTTTTGCCGTGGCTCGCGAGGCGTTACGTGGACACAAAGGCTGGGACGCCCAGTGGACCTCGCCCGTGCCGCGCAAGGAATACGATGTCGTCATCATCGGCGCCGGGGGGCACGGGCTTGGGGCGGCCTATTATCTGGCCAAGGAGCACGGCATAACCAATGTCGCTGTCATCGAGAAGGGCTGGCTCGGCGGCGGCAATACCGGCCGCAACACCACCATCATCCGCTCGAACTATCTCTATGAAGAGAGCATGCACATCTACGAGCACTCGCTGAAGCTTTGGGAAGGGCTGAGCCAGGAGCTTAACTACAACGTCATGTATTCGCCGCGCGGCGTGATGATGCTGTCGCACAACGTCCACGACCAGCAGTCGTTCAAGCGCCATATCCATGCCAACCGGCTCTACGGCATCGACAACGAGTGGATGACGCCAGAGCAGGCAAAGGCTTTCTGTCCGCCGCTCGATATCTCGGCCAGCGCCCGCTATCCGATCAACGGTGCAGCCCTGCAGCGCCGTGGCGGTACTGCGCGTCACGATGCCGTCGCCTGGGGCTATGCCCGCGCTGCGGCCGACCGTGGCGTGCACATCATCCAGAATTGCGAAGTCACCGGCATCCGGCGCGGGCCGAACGGCGAGGTCACCGGCGTCGATACGACACGCGGCCTGATCGGCACGAAGAAGATCGGCGTTTCCGCTGCCGGCCACACGACGACCGTGATGAAGATGGCCGATGTCCGCGTGCCACTGCAGTCGACGCCGCTGCAGGCGCTGGTGTCCGAGCCGCTGAAGCCGATTTTCCCCTGCGTCGTCATGTCGAACACCGTGCATGCCTATATTTCGCAGTCCGACAAGGGCGAGCTGGTAATTGGGGCCGGTACCGACCAGTACAATTCCTACTCCCAGACTGGCGGCCTGCAGATCATAACCCATACGCTCGATGCGATCTGCGAACTTTTCCCGATGTTTCGGCGCGTCAAGATGATGCGCTCCTGGGGCGGTATCGTCGACAATACGCCGGATCGCTCGGCCATCCAGTCGAGGACGCCGGTGCCGGGGCTTTACGTCAATTGCGGCTGGGGCACGGGCGGCTTCAAGGCAACGCCGGGCTCGGCCCATCTGTTTGCCCACCTGATCGCCCGAGACGAACCGCACAAGTTTTCCGCCGGCCTGGCGCTGGACCGCTTCCGGTCCGGCCGGCTGATCGACGAAGCGGCAGCTGCGGCGGTGGCGCATTGATGGCAACGATGTCTCGAGTTCGGAGCCATCCCTCCCTGTCACCGTCGGTGACATCTCCCCTACAAGGGGGGAGATCACCATCGACGCCGGTTTTCATAAGGGAAATGAATGATCTCCCCCCTTGTAGGGGAGATGTCCCGAAGGGACAGAGGGGGGCAGGCCGCCACATCCGGGCCACTCTCCGTCCTGCCGCCACACGTCACATAAGTCATACCCATCGGGCCGGGAGTTCCCCATGCTGCTGATCTACTGCCCCTACTGTCGGGAAGAGCGTTCGGAACTCGAGTTCCGCAACTGCGGCGATGCCCATATTGTGCGCCCGACCGATATTGCCGCGATCTCGGACGAGGAATTCGAGGAGTTCTTTTTCCTGCGCGATAATCCGAAGGGCCTGATTTTCGAGCGCTGGCGGCATATGCACGGCTGCGGCCGGTTCTTCAACGCGGCTCGCGATACCGTTAGCGACAAGTTCCTGCAGACCTACAAGGCCGGCGAACCGAAGCCCGATATCGACGCCACCGCAGTCACCAACGCGCCCGTCGAAACCTATGAAGCGACGGAAGGAGACGCCCGATGAGCGGCGCCAATCGTATCCCGGGCGCCGGCCGCCTGACGCCCGCCAAGACCGCCCGCTTCACCTTTGACGGCAAGACCTACACCGCGCTTGAGGGCGATACTGCCGCGTCGGCGCTGCTCGCAAACGGCGTCCACCTGGTCGGCCGCTCGTTCAAATATCACCGGCCGCGCGGCATCCTGTCGTCGGGTGCCGAGGAGCCGAACGCGCTGCTCGACATTGCGCGCGATTCGGCGCGACGCCAGCCGAATGTGCGGGCCAGCGTGCAGGAAGTGTTCGATGGCATGAAGGTGCTTTCGCAGAATCGCTTTCCGTCGCTCGGCTTCGACATCGGCGGCATCAACAATTTCCTGTCACCGTTCTTTGCCGCCGGTTTTTACTACAAGACCTTTATGTGGCCGAAGGCTGCCTGGAAGAACCTCTATGAGCCGATCATCCGCCGTGCTGCGGGTCTCGGCGTGGCGCCTACCGAGGCCGATCCGGACCACTATGCCAGCCGATTTGCCCATTGCGACGTGCTGGTGGTCGGCGGCGGCATTGCCGGCCTGTCGGCAGCGCTCGCTGCCGCCGAAGCGGGTGCCAAGGTCATGCTCTGCGACGAGCAGGCGACTGTCGGTGGCGCGCTGCATTTCGATGCCAGCGTGCGGATTGACGGCGTCGATGGCTATGACTGGGCGCAGTCCGTCGCGGCACGGTTGAAGGCCATGCCGAATGTCGAGGTGCTGACCCGCACCACGGCTTTTGGCTACTACAACCACAATTTCGTGGCGTTGGCCGAACGCGTCACCGACCATATGGCCCGCCCTGACCGCAAGCTGCCGCGCGAACGGCTGATCCAGGTTCGCGCCCGGCGCGTGATCCTCGCCACCGGCGCCATCGAGCGGCACATGGTGTTTGCCAATAACGACCGGCCGGGCATCATGCTGGCATCGGCCGCGCGCGAGTATCTCAACCATTACGGTGTCGCTGTCGGCGCCAGGATCGGCGTCTACACGGCCCATGATTCGGCCTATGAAGCCGCCTTCGACCTCAAAAAGGCTGGCGTGTCTGTGTCTGCCATCGTCGATTGCCGCACCCGGCCCGGCGAGGCGGCGCTGGCGGAAGCCCGCCGTCTCGGCATCGAAGTTCTCGCAGGCCATTCGGTCATCGATACTTCGGGCCGGCTTCGGGTATCGTCGATGACAGTTGCGCGCAACGGCGGCGGCGCCAAGCGCAAGATTGCCGTCGACGCGCTCTTGATGTCGGCTGGCTGGACCCCGTCGGTGCATATGTTCTCGCAGTCGCGAGGAAAGCTGAGGTTCGATGCAGAGGGGCAGCGCTTCCTGCCCGGCACCTATGCGCAGGATTGCCTGTCCATCGGCGCCTGCAACGGTACCGACGGCCTGCAGCAGACTATTGAGGAATCGCTGGCTGCAGGCGAACTGATGGCGCGGGCCACAGGTGCCACCGGTGACGGCAAGATCCTGCTGACCGGCGAACAGGCCTTCGAGTGGACCGGCGGCATGGTCGGCGCTGCCGAAGGTGCCGGCCCGGATACCTCCGCCAAGGCCTTCGTCGATTTCCAGCACGATGTATGCGCCAAGGACATCCGGCTTGCGGTGCGCGAGGGCATGCACTCGATAGAGCATATCAAGCGCTTCACGACCAATGGCATGGCATCCGACCAAGGCAAGCTGTCGAACATGCACGGGCTGGCAATCGCCGCCGAAGTGCTTGATCGCCCCATTCCGCAGGTGGGCCTGACGACCTTCCGCTCGCCCTATACGCCTGTCACCTACGGCACGCTGGTCGGCCATTCGCGCGGCGATCACTTCGATCCCGCTCGCAAGACGCCTCTGCACGCCTGGGAAGAGGCGCGCGGAGCGATCTTCGAAGATGTCGGCAACTGGAAGCGCGCCTGGTTCTATCCGCGTGCCGGCGAGACGATGCACCAGGCGGTCAACCGCGAGTGCCGAACCGTGCGTGCAGTGGCGGGCATCTTCGATGCCTCGACGCTCGGCAAGATCGAGGTGGTCGGCCCCGATGCGGCGGAATTCCTCAACCTCATCTATACCAACGCCTGGGATACGCTGAAGCCCGGCCGCTGCCGATACGGCATCATGCTGCGTGAAGACGGCTTCGTCTATGACGACGGCGTCGTCGGGCGGCTGGCCGAAGACCGCTTCCACGTGACGACGACGACAGGCGGTGCGCCGCGCGTGATGCACCACATGGAAGACTACCTGCAGACGGAATTTCCACATCTGAAGGTGTGGCTGACATCGACAACCGAGCAATGGGCAGTCATCGCTGTCCAAGGCCCGAAGGCGCGCGAGATCATTGAGCCTTTCGTCGAGGGCATCGACCTGTCTAACGAGGCTTTTCCGCATATGAGTGTCGCGGAAGGCAAATTCTGTGGCGTTCCGACACGGCTGTTCCGCGTCTCGTTTACCGGCGATGTCGGCTACGAGATCAATGTGTCGGCGGATTATGGACAGTCTGTGCTCGAAGCTGTCTGGGCCCGTGCGGAGAAACTCGGTGCCTGCGCCTACGGCACCGAGACCATGCACGTGCTGCGCGCCGAGAAGGGTTACATCATTGTTGGCCAGGATACCGACGGCACCGTTACCCCAGATGATGCCGGCCTCAACTGGGCGGTTTCAAAGAAGAAGGCGGATTTTGTCGGAATCCGTGGCCTGAAGCGGCCGGATCTCGTCAAGCCGGGCCGCAAGCAGTTGGTCGGGCTGATTACCAAGGATCCGAACGTCGTTCTGGAGGAGGGCGCCCAGATTGTTGCCGATCCGAACGAGCCTAAGCCGATGACTATGCTTGGCCACGTGACGTCGGCCTACTGGTCGGAAAATTGCGGTCGGTCCATCGCCTTCGCGCTGGTGGCCGGTGGCCGCGAGCGCATGGGCAAAACGCTCTATGTGCCGATGCCCGACAAGACAATCGCCGTCGAGGTGACCGACATGGTGTTCTTTGACAAGGAAGGAGGCCGGATCCATGGTTGATCAGGCAATTCGCACATCGCCGCTCGCCGGGCGCCACGGCGGCTCCGCCGGCGTTCGCCTGACACCGGCCAAGCCCGCCAGCCGAATATCGCTGCGCGCGCCCGATGCCTCCGTTGCAGCCCTGTCATCGGCGCTCGGCCTGGCCCTGCCGACAAGCCCGAAGACGTCGACGCAGACGGGAGGCCGGATTGCACTGTGGCTTGGGCCGGACGAATGGCTGGTCATCGACGACGGTGAGGTCGATCTGGTTGCCATTGCGGGCGGCTCGGGCGTGCTGCATTCGGCAGCCGATGTGTCCCACCGCAACGCCGGCATTGTCGTGTCGGGGCCTGATGCCGAAGCCTGCCTTTCGGCCGGCTGCCCGCAGGACCTGTCGCTCGCCGTCTTTCCGGTCGGCGCCTGCTCGCGCACGCTGTTCGGAAAGGTGGAGATCGTGCTGGTGCGGCTGGATGCGGAGACTTTCAAGGTCGAGTGCTGGCGGTCGTTTTCGGAGTATGTTTTCGGGCTTCTGGCCGAAGCCTCGGAAGACGCCACTGAGCGCACATATCGCTGAAGCCATCGTCCCCGCCTCGTGCGGGGATTTTTCGTTCGGCCTTGCTCAACGGTTGCGGCGATACCCCGCCAGCATTCCCCGGTTCACGGCTCGAGTGCGGCATCAAGTTCTTTGATCGAGGCGGTCAGCGCTCGGTCGAGCGGTGCGGGATCATTTTCTGTCACGAGCCATATCGTTGCTCCCTCCAGGCGGGCCAGGGCGTCGGTCGCCAGATCGCTGGCCCGCTGCGGGCCTACCTTGCCGGCGATCGTTTCTGCCAGGCGATCCCGGCATTCCGCAAAGAAGGATCGGACTGATGCCTTCGCGAGCGGCGTATCGTCTCCTGCGCCGTAAGCCAGATGCAGCGCCACGCATCGCTTCTGGTCGGCGAACGTTGCGGCAATCGCACGAAGCACGGCTTCATAGGCTGCTTTGCCATCTTTCTGATCATCGCCGATGACGGCAAACGTCTCAGCGAGTGTCATGGCGATGACGTCGGCAACGAGGGCCTCCTTGTTCGGAAACCGGACGTAGAGCGACGCCTTGCGCAACCCGACCACGTCGGCAAGGTCCTGCATCGAGGCGCCGGCATATCCCTTGTCGCGAAACAGCTCGCGGGCGGCAGCGACGATGTCTTTTCGCAGCACTTTCATTCCTGGCTTCCGGTCCCGATTGTCGACGGATCTTCCTCGCACGAAATAAACGAAATAGCCACTTGATAAAACCGACCGTTCGGTAGTATTTGATGCGGGAGGGCTTTGCGTGTGGCCCCGGCCGATCCCGGCCAACGACAAGCGCGTGTGACGCAATTTCCTTAAGCACCCATGAGGTCGAGAATGAACATCAACTATCGCACGATACAGGTGGGTGACGTCGAGGTGGCGTACCGGGAAGCCGGGCCGACCGATGCGCCCGTGATTCTGCTGCTGCATGGGTTCCCGACATCAAGCCACATGTTCCGCGATCTTATTCCGCTGCTTTCCGACCGCTATCGCCTCGTCGCTCCCGACCTGCCGGGGTTCGGGCAGACCAAGGCCCCGCCGCGTGGAACGTTCGACTATACATTCGACAACCTGGCAAAGACGATCGACGGCTTTACCGAAGCTCTCGGCCTGACATCATATGCGCTCTATGTCTTCGACTACGGCGCGCCTACCGGTTACCGGATCGCCCTCGCTCATCCCGAGCGGGTCACGGCCATTATCAGCCAGAACGGCAACGCCTACATGGATGGATTCAGCGACCAGTGGGGACCGTGGCAGGCCTATTGGCGCGAACCGACGCCGGAGAACCGGGAAGCCTGCAGGGCGTCGCTGACCCCCGAAGCCATCCGCGACTGGCAATATCTCACAGGAACCCTGCCGCAGCGGGTCTCGCCGGATGGCTACACGCTCGACATCGCCTACATGGCGCGCCAGGGAGCCGATGAGATCCAGCTCGATCTCATTCTGGACTATCGCTCCAACGTTGCGAGATATCCGGAGTTTCAGGCCTACTTCCGAAAGCATCAGCCGCCGTTGCTTGCCGTCTGGGGCAGGCATGACCCGGCGTTCATTCCGCCCGGCGCCGAGGCCTACAAGCGCGATCTTCCGAATGCGGAGGTGCATCTCCTGGACACCGGCCACTTCGCGCTGGAGACGCATGCATTAGAGATCGCCGGGTTAATTCGCACCTTCCTGGAAAATCGCCTTCAGCCCCCGGCTCGGTGATTTCGCCTGCGCCGAGGGGACAGCGCCGTGTCCATGAGTTTACTCATGGTCCTCCGGCCTGTCCTTCGGATCGAACTGGGTGATGGTGATCCAGGTGGCGGTGAGGGCGGGCTTGCGTTCGTCCTCGATCTCGACCGTCACCTCGTAGGTGAGCATGATCATGCCGGCGCCGCGGAAGCGGGCTTCAGTGAGGATGAAATGGCCACGGATGCGATTGCCGGGCTTCACCGGAGACATGAAGCGGACTTTTTCAAAGCCGTAATTGATACCCATCGTCTGCTCGCGGATTTTCGGCAGGCAATCGTAGTTCATGGCCGACAGCAGCGACAATGTCAGGAAACCGTGGGCAATCGTGCCGCCGAACGGGGTCTCGGCGCGGGCCCGTTCCGGATCGACGTGAATGAACTGATGGTCGTGGGTGGCATCGGCAAATGCGTCGATCATCGTCTGGTCGACGAGCATCCATGCAGACAGTCCGACTTCCGTGCCGACGATATGCTGGACGTCCGATAGTGAAATCTCGCGTGGCATTGTCTCTCCTTCGATCGGTATCGATGACCAAGACGTACATCGCTCAGGCGATGAAAGCGATATGAATTCTTTAGGTTTATCGCCTCTGGACCAAGAAACGGACGATGCGTGAGGGGACCGAAATATGCCCGGCAACCTCCGCCTCACTGCCGGCGGAAAGCAGGCGCCACGGGTGGTCGCCCGAGACGGGAAGCGTGAACGTCTGCTCCGCATGCGTCCGGTTGATCACGACGGCGAGACGCGCCGGTTTCCGATCGAGACGGTCGACCGTGTTCAACACCATCGTCAACGTGGATAGATCGGGTGTCTGCCATTGCTCAACCGTCATCGACGCTGCAGAAAGCGAGAGCCAGGCGACGTCATCGTCGGTCAGGAAGTCGGTTTGCGAAAAAATCACGAAGCGCTTGCGGACATCTGCAAGAAACGCGGTATGGCTCACCAGTTCCTCGTCGAACGCCGCCCAGTCCACCCAGGTGATGGCGTTGTCCTGGCAATAGGCATTGTTGTTTCCGCGCTGCGAACGTCCAGCTTCGTCGCCGGATGTCAGCATGATCGAGCCGCGCGTTGCAAACAAGGTCGACAGCATCGCCATGACATCAGTGCGACGTCTCGTGATGATCTCGCTGTCGTCGGTTTCACCCTCGACACCGTTGTTCCAAGAGAGATTGTCGCTATGGCCGTCGCGGTTGTTCTCGCCGTTGGCCTCATTGTGCTTCTGGGTGTTGGAGACGAGGTCCATCAGTGTGAACCCGTCATGGGCGGCAAGGAAGCTGACGCTGCGGGTCTGCTTGCGGCCGTCGCGCTCGAACGATGGTGCCGAGCCGGCGAGCAGGGTCGCAAGATCGCCGGTCATGCCTTGGTCCCCGCGCCAGTAGCGGCGCGTGTCGTCGCGGGCGCGGTCGTTCCACTCGAGGAACGGCGCCGGGAAATTGCCGAGCTGGTAGCCGCCGGGACCGATATCCCAGGGTTCGGCGATCATGACCCTGTCGGCCAGTACGTCATCGGCCAGCATGGCGCTGAGCGTTTCGCCGTGGGGCTGGAAACCTTCGGCGGTACGGCCGATGATCGGCGCCAGATCGAAGCGGAAACCGTCTATGCCTGCCTGCAGCACGAAATGACGCAGGCTGTCTATGATCAGCTGGCGGATATAGGGATGGTCGCAGGCCACCGTGTTACCGGTGCCCGTGTCGTTGACGAGTTCACCGGGGCGTCCCTCCACGTGGCGGTAGAAAGACAGGTTGTCGAGACCACGCAGCGACAGGGTGCTGCCCTCCCGGTCGCTCTCGCCGGTGTGGTTGAACACCAGATCGAGAATGACGGCGATGCCTTCTGCATGCAGCGCTGCGACAGTGTCGCGAAGCTCCGTCATGCCGCCAGGGACCAGCCGGGGGTCGAGCGCCATGAACGACACCGGATTGTATCCCCAACCGTTGGTCAGCCCGAGCGGTGGCAGATGCCGCTCGTCGATCCAGGCGGTGATCGGCATCAGCTCGATGGCATCGACGCCGATCCGCTTCAAATGGCGGATAACCGCGGGATGGGCGAGGGCGCCGACCGTGCCGCGCCGACCCTCGGGGACATCGGTATTGAGGATGGTGAAGGGCTTGACGGCCACTTCGTAGATGAGACCACCGGGCGCGAACCGTGGTGCCTCGCGCCTTGCGGCGATGTCGGCTGTCACGACCGCCTTCGGCATCAGCGCTGCCGTATCCTCGCCGAAAATTCCGAGCCGGCTGTCGTAGACGAAGGGACGGTCGAAGATCCTGGCATAGGGGTCAGCGAGCAGTTTTGCCGGATCGAACCATAGGCCGTTATCGGGATCGTAGGGACCGTGCGCCCGGTAGCCGTAGCGCGCACCCTCTCTCAATCCCGGCAAGGCGATGCGGTGAACATCGCCATCCCGCGCCATCGGCAGGCGCGCCGTTTCAGCGCCCGCCATATCATAAATGCAGAGCTCGAGCAGGGTAGCGCGGCTGGACCATACCGCAAATTCGGCGCCGTCGGTTGTGAGGACGACGCCGCCCTGCTGCAGCTTTTTTGCCATCTGCCGGATCAGGTGATGACGGTCGGTGCAGGGCGACCCGTTCGTCCGCTGATGTCGGCAACCGACTGGGCTGCTGCGATCAGATCGGCAAGTGCTGCCTGCGTCTCGATGTTGTGGCGGGTCGAGTCCGGCTCGTAGCGCTCGATGTAGAGGCGCAGCGTTGCGCCAGACGTGCCGGTGCCTGAAAGCCGGAAGACGATGCGAGAACCGCCCTCGAACAGGATGCGGATGCCCTGGTTGTTACTGACCGACTTGTCGACCGGATCGTGGTAGGAGAAGTCGTCGGCGGACGTAACAGTCAGGTTGCCGATCTTGGTGCCCGGAAGAGTTGGCAGCTTTTCGCGCAGCGCGTCGATCAGGCCGTTGGCGGCTTCCGTGTCGACGCCTTCATAGTCGTGGCGCGAATAGTAGTTGCGGCCATAGGTCGCCCAATGCTGGCCCATGATGTCGGCAACGCTTTCGCCGCGCACCGCCAGGATGTTGAGCCAGAGCAGCACCGCCCAGAGGCCGTCCTTTTCGCGAACGTGGTTGGAGCCGGTGCCGGAGCTTTCCTCGCCGCAGATCGTCGCCATGCCGGCGTCGAGCAGGTTGCCAAAGAATTTCCAGCCGGTCGGCGTCTCGTACATGCCGATGCCGCGCTTTTCGGCGACCCGGTCCGCAGCCCCCGAAGTCGGCATGGAGCGGGCGATACCGACGATGCCGTGCGAATAGCCGGGTGCGAGGTTCGCATTGGCGGCAAGAATGGCGAGGCTGTCGGACGGGGTCACGTAGGCGCCCTTGCCGATGATCAGGTTACGGTCGCCGTCGCCATCGGATGCCGCACCGAAATCGGGGGCATCGTCGCTCATCATCTCTTCGTAGAGTTCATGGCAATTGGCGAGGTTCGGGTCCGGATGGTGGCCACCGAAGTCGGGAAGCGGCTTGAAGTTGCGGACAGATCCCGAGGGTGCGCCGAGGCGATTTTCGAGGATTTCCTTGGCATAGGGGCCGGTGACTGCGCTCATGGCATCGAAACAGATGCGGAAGCCGAGGCTGATCAGGTTGCGGATGGCGCCGAAGTCGAACAGCTCTTCCATAAGCGCTGCGTAGTCCTCGACCGAATCGATGACCGAGACGATCATGCCGCCCGGCATTTCTTCCTTGCCGATGCGGTCGAGATTGACGTCGGGGAAGTCGGCGATCTTGTAGCTGTCGATGACCTTGGTGCGTTCAAAGATAGCGTCGGTGATCTTTTCAGGGGCAGGGCCGCCGTTTCCGGTGTTGTATTTGATGCCGAAGTCTTCGGTCGGACCGCCGGGATTGTGGCTTGCCGAGAGGATGATGCCGCCGAAGGCCTTGTATTTGCGGATGACATGGGAGGCGGCCGGGGTCGACAGGATGCCGGCCTTGCCGACCATTACCTTGCCGAAGCCATTGGCTGCGGCCATCTTGATGGCCTTCTGGATGACATCGCGATTGTAGTAGCGACCGTCGCCGCCGATGACCAATATCTTGCCCTGAAAGCCTTCCAGCGAATCGAATATCGACTGGATAAAGTTCTCGGCATAGTTCGGCTGCTGAAATTCCGGGACTTTCTTGCGCAGGCCGGAAGTGCCGGGTTTCTGGTCAAGATAGGGTGTTGTCGGAACCGCTTTGATCATCGGGTTAGTTGCCTTTCGAGACGAGGCTGGAATAAAGGGCGGCGTAGCGCTCTGCGCTCTTTCCCCAGGATACGTCGGATTTCATGCCCTGCTTTTGCATCTGCGTCCAGAGTTTTCGATCCTGAAACAGCCGGATGGCGCGGCGCACTGCCTGCAAAAGGCCGTCTACCGTGACCGGTGCAAACTGCACACCGGTGGCGACTTTTGCCTGTAGAGCAGCGTGATTGGCGTCGATGACGGTGTCGTTCAGCCCACCGGTACGCGCTACGATCGGCACGCAGCCGTAGCGCAGGCCGTAGAGTTGGGTTAGCCCGCAAGGCTCGAAACGGGAGGGAATGATGATGCCGTCGCAGCCTGCCTGCATCAGGTGCGACATCGGTTCGTTATAGCCGACGGCCATGCCGACGCGGCCGGGATGGGCAGCGGTTGCTGCGAGCAATGCACCCTCGAGTGCTGCGTCGCCGGCGCCGAGGATAGCGAGTTTGGCACCCATGCCGACGATCTCGTCGATCGTGGTGGCGACGAGGTCCATACCCTTCTGCCAGGTCAGGCGGCTGATGATGCAGAAGATCGGGGCATTGTCGTTGTCGAGATGGAAATGGTCGATGATCGCCAGCCGGTTCTCGTCCCTCTTTGTGAGCTTCGAGAGGCTGAAGTTCTGGCTGATCATCGCATCGGTGTCCGGGTTCCAGACGTCTGAATCGATGCCGTTGACGATGCCGTGGAGGTCTCTCTGGCGGCTGGCAATGACGCCTTCCAGCCCCATGCCGAACTCGGGGGTGAGAATTTCTTCGGCGTAGGAGGGGCTGACGGTGGTGATCGCATGGGCTGCCTGCAGGCCGCCCTTCAGGTAGCAGACATCGCCATAGTATTCGACGCCTTCCATGGATAGGGCATGGCGCGGCAGCCTCAGCTTCGGGAAGATATCGTTGCCGAACTGGCCCTGGAAGGCGATGTTGTGGATGGTGACGACGCTCGGGATTTCCGGTGTCTCGCTGTAGCGCATGTAGACCGGCACCATGGCGGCCTGCCAGTCGTGGACATGGACGATGTCCGGCTTCCAGTCCGGGATCACTCCCGCGGCAATCTCGGCCCCGGCGAGCGACAGCGCGGCGAAGCGATGCCAGTTGTCGGGGTGGTCCCGACCGCGTTCATCGACATAGGGGCCGCCGGCCCGGTCGAAATAGGCCGGAGCGTCGAGAACCAGCACCGACATGCCGTGATGGTCGACCTCGAGCAGGGTGGCGGGGGCGCCGAGCAAGTCGCTGAAGACATGTACGACGACGGGTGATCTTATGACGCTCATCACTGCCCGGTAGCCGGGCAGCAGGGTTTTGGTGTCGATGCCGTGGCTCTTAAGCGCTCCGGGCAGGGCTCCGACAACGTCGGCCAGGCCCCCTGTCTTGATCAATGGGAAGACTTCGGACGCGACCGACAGGACTTTCATATTATCAAATATCCAGTTTATCGATCATCGATTGGGTGATCAGGCAGATACCGCCTTCGCTTCGGCGGAAGCGCTTGGCGTCGAGCTCGATGTCCTCACCGACAACCAGACCCTCCGGAATGGTGACGCCGTGGTCGATAACGACGTTCTTCAGCTGCGCCCGGCGCCCGATCTTGACGCTCGGCAGCACGACGGCACCTTCGAGGCGCGAATATGAGTTCGCCCTGACGCCGGTGAACAGCAGGCTGTTCGACAGTGTCGCGCCCGATATGATGCAGTCGCCCGCGACCAGCGAGGATACGGCCGAGCCGCGGCGGTCTTCGTCGTCATGGACGAATTTCGCCGGCGGGTTGATTTCGGCATAGGTCCAGATCGGCCAGCTCTTGTCGTAGATATCGAGTTCGGGGACGATGGCCGTCAGATCGACATTGGCCTGCCAGTAGGCGTCGATGGTGCCGACGTCGCGCCAGTAGGGCTCGTTCTCGAAGTCGGAGCGAACGCAGGACTGGGCGAAGCGGTGGGCGACGGCTTTGCCGTTCTTGACGATGTAGGGAATGATATCCTTGCCGAAGTCGCGGCTGGAATTTGGATCGGCCGCATCGCGGCGCAGCTCCTCGATCAGGAACTTGGTGCGGAAGACATAGATGCCCATCGACGCGAAGGAGCTTTCCGGCTTGCCCGGGATTGCGGGTGGATCGGCGGGCTTCTCGACGAAATCGATGATGCGGTCATGCTCGTCGACGTGCACCACGCCGAAGCCGACAGCCTCCATGCGCGGCACTTCCAGGCAGCCGATAGTGACGTCAGCGCCTGAGTCGACATGCTGCTGCAGCATGTATTCGTAGTCCATCTTGTAGACGTGGTCGCCGGCCAGGATCACCATGTATTCGACGCCGTAGTCCTGGATGATGTCGATGTTTTGGAAGACGGCGTCGGCGGTGCCCTCGTACCACTGCGTTTCGGAAACGCGCTGGCTGGCCGGGAGGATGTCGAAGCTTTCGTTACGCTCTGGGCGGAAGAAGTTCCAGCCGCGCTGCATGTGGCGGATCAGCGAGTGCGCCTTGTACTGCGTCGCAACGCCGATGCGACGGATACCGGAGTTAAGCGCGTTGGACAGCGCGAAATCGATAATGCGTGCCTTGCCGCCGAAGTACACCGCAGGCTTGGCGCGGCGGTCGGTCAGTTCCTTCAGGCGGCTTCCTCGGCCACCTGCGAGGACATAGGCCATAGCGTCGCGCGCCAGGGGCTGAATGCGTTTCTCTACCATTTTATCCTCCCAATCGATTCTTAAAATTCCGGTTCCAGCAGAATGGTCGCCAGCGGCGGCAGGGTGATGTTGGCCATGATGCTTCCCCCGGCATTAACGGCCTGCACCCGTCCTCCGTTCCCTTTGCCGCTGCCGCCATAGATGTCGGCATCGGTATTCAGGATCTCCCGCCAGCGCCCCTCCGCCGGCAGTGGAAGCGCATAGTTCTCCCGATAGACAGGCGTGAAATTGGTGATCACGGCAATCGGCTTTTCACCCGGTGCCTTGCGCAGCCAGGCATAGACCGAGTTGGTATCGTCATCCACGACGAGCCACTCGAAGCCTTCGCCCTCGCAGTCGCGGGCATGCAGCGACGGCTTGCTGCGGTAGGTGAAGTTGAGGTCGCGCACCAGCCGGCGCATGCCCTCGTGCATGCGGTATTGCAGCAGGTTCCAGTCGAGCGCTCGCTCCTCGCTCCATTCACTCCACTGGGCAAACTCCTGGCCCATGAACAACAGCTTCTTGCCGGGATAACCCCACATGAAGCCATAGAAAGCGCGCAGGTTGGCGAATTTCTGCCAGTCGTCGCCGGCCATCTTGGCGATCATCGAGCCCTTGCCGTGCACCACTTCGTCGTGGGAAATCGGCAGAACGAAATTTTCGGAATAGGCGTAGATCAGGCCGAAGGTCAGTTCGCTGTGGTGGTGCTTGCGATGCACGGGCTCGCGGGCAAGATAGCTCAGCGTGTCGTGCATGAAGCCCATGTTCCACTTGAAGCCGAATCCCAGTCCGCCTTCGTGCACGGGTGCTGAAACCTTGGGCCAAGAGGTGGACTCCTCGGCGATCGACATGACACCGGGGTGGCTGCCGTAGAGCCGCTTGTTCATCTCCTGGAGGAAACGAACGGCCTCGAGGTTTTCGTTGCCACCGTACTCGTTGGGCACCCATTCGCCGTGCTTGCGCGAATAGTCGAGGTAGAGCATCGAGGCGACGGCATCGACGCGCAAGCCGTCCAGGTGGAATTTCTCGGCCCAGTAGACGGCGTTGTTGAGCAGGTAGGAGACGACCTCGGTGCGACCGAAATTGTAGATCGCGGTGTTCCAGTCAGGATGAAAGCCCTGGCGTGGGTCGGCATGCTCGTAAAGGGCCGTGCCGTCGAAATGCCGGAGGCCGTGGGCGTCGGTCGGAAAGTGCGCCGGCACCCAGTCTAGGATGACGCTGACGCCGACCTTGTGGGCGCCGTTGACGAAGCGGGCAAAGCCTTCGGGCTCTCCGAACCGGGCCGTCGGGGCATAGAGACCGGTGGTCTGGTAGCCCCAGGAGGGATCGTAGGGGTGCTCGGTGATGGGCAGGAATTCGATATGGGTAAAGCCCATGTCGACGACGTAGGGGATCAGCCGTGAGGCCATCTCGTCCCAGGACAGCATCGTGCCATCGTCGTTGCGCTGCCAGGAGCCGGCATGCACTTCGTAGATGGAAATCGGCTGGCGACGGTGGTCGACATCCGACCAATGCTTTCTGTGGGCATCGTCTTCCCAGTCCTGCACCAGTTCCGGCGTCGTCACCGATGCGTTCTTCGGACGCATCTCGCCGCGTCGTGCATAGGGATCGGCCTTAAGGGGCTGCAGATCGCCGTCCTTGCCGATGATCTCGTACTTGTAGGTGACGCCGGTCCGGACGTCCGGGGCAAAGATTTCCCAGATACCGCTGTCGCTGCGCAGCCGCATGACGTGGCGGCGGCCGTCCCAGCCGTTGAATTCGCCGACGACGGAAACCCGGCGTGCGTTCGGTGCCCAGACGGCGAAATGGAAGCCGTGGACGCCTTCATGCTTCAGCGGGTGGGCGCCCATCTTGTCGAACAGGCGAAGATCGGAGCCTTCGCGAGCGTAATAATCGTCCATTGGGCCGAGCACGGGGCCGAAGGAATAGGGATCCGTGACGGCCCATTCCGCATCGTCGCGGCGGGCGCGGTAGCGCACCGGCTGCAGCTTCGAAAGAGTTACCGGCCCTGCGAAAAATCCGGCTGGATCGAGCATTTCGAGTTCGCCGATCAACGTACCGTCGATGGTGGTCGCGCTGACTGCCTCGGCACCGGGAACGAAGCATCGGACGACAAAGCCTTCGTCCGTCTGCTGCACCCCGAGGACCGAAAACGGGTCGGTATGCTCTGCGTTCAGTATCGCTGCGATCGTCTCGGCGGAGACGTTCTTTGCGGCCGTGCCTTCAGCGCCGGCTTTTCGTTTCTTCATCAAGCTCTCCAGATCTCATCCGCATACTGGCGGATGGTCCGGTCGGATGAGAACCAGCCCATGCGCGCCGTATTGCAGATGGTCTTGTTGTACCAGGTCGCCTTATCAGCCCAGAGAAGGTCGACGTCGCGCTGGGCGGCGGCGTAGCTGTCGAAATCGGCAGCAACCATGAACCAGTCATGGGCATAGATACCTTCGATCAGGTCGGTGTAGCGATTGCGGTCGTCCGGCGAAAATACGCCCGAGGAGATGGCAGCCAGCGCCTGTGCCAGTTCGCGGGACTGCTCGATCACCTGGCGTGGGTTGTGCCCGTCGGTCCTGACCTTGGCAACCTGCTCGGCGGTAAGACCGAAGATGACGATGTTGTCGGCGCCGACATTGTCGCGCATCTCGACATTCGCGCCGTCCAGCGTGCCGATGGTGAGCGCGCCGTTGAGGCCAAATTTCATGTTGCCGGTGCCGGACGCTTCCATGCCGGCGGTCGAGATCTGCTCCGACAGGTCGGCAGCGGGCACCATCACTTCGGCAAGCGAGACGTTATAGTTCGGAATGAATACGACCTTCAGGAGACCGCGCACCGACGGGTCGTTGTTGATGACCTTGGCGACATCGTTGATCAGCTTGATGATCAGCTTTGCGTTGTGATAGCTCGGCGCCGCCTTGCCGGCGAACAGTTTGACGCGCGGCTGCCAGTCGAGTTCGGGATGCGATCGGATCTGGTCGTAGAGGGCCACGGTCTCGACGATATTGAGGAGCTGGCGCTTGTATTCGTGGATGCGCTTGATCTGGATGTCGAACATGGCATTCGGATCCAGCTTGATGCCCATGCGGCCGGCGACCAGATTGGAAAGACGAGCCTTGTTGTCGCGCTTGATCTTGGCGAATTTTTCCTGGAAGGCGGCATCGCCGGCGAAAGCGTCGAGCGGCTTAAGCTTCTCGGCATCGTCCATGAAGGCGTCGCCGATGGTTTCGCGGATCAGGCTTGTCAGCCCCGGATTGCACTGCATCAGCCAGCGGCGCGGCGTGATGCCGTTGGTCTTGTTGTTGATGCGGTCGGGATAGAGCTTGTTCAAGTCCGCGAAAACCGTGTCCTTCATCAGCTCGGTATGCAGGGCAGACACGCCGTTGATGGAATGCGAGCCGATGAAGGCGAGGTTGCCCATCCGCAGGCGACGTTCGCCGCTCTCGTCGATCATCGAAACGCTGCGGATCTCGGCGTCGGTGAAGTTGTGCACCTTGCGCGCTTCGAGCAGCACTGTGGTGTTGATCGCGTAGACGATCTGCATGTGGCGCGGCAGCAGCCGTTCGAACAAGGGGATCGGCCAGCTTTCCAGCGCTTCCGGCAGCAGCGTGTGGTTCGTGTAAGAAAACGTCTTGCGGGTGATGTCCCAGGCGGCGTCGAATTCGAAGCCGTGGACGTCGACCAGCAGGCGCATCAGTTCCGGAACGGAGACGGCCGGATGGGTGTCGTTCAGCTGGATGGCGACCTTGTCCGGCAGCGATGTCAGGTCGTCATATTGCTGCAGGTGGCGGCGGATAATGTCCTGCAGCGAGGCAGAGCAGAAGAAGAACTCCTGGCGAAGGCGCAGTTCCTGGCCGGCCGGCGTGCCGTCTGCCGGGTAGAGGACGCGGGTCAGGCTTTCAGCCTTGTTGCTCTCGCGCAGTGCGCCGATATGATCGCCCGCGTTGAAGGCGTCGAGCAGGATCGGATCGATCGGCTGGGCTGCCCACAGGCGCAGCGTGTTGACGCGCTTGCCGCGCCAGCCGACGACGGGTGTATCGAAGGCCGCCGCGATCACTCGCTCTGCGGGCTTCCAGACATAGCGCGGCGCATCCTCGTTGCCGGCGACGATTTCCACGGCACCGCCGTAGCCAACCTCGTAGGCACTCTCGCGGCGCTCGAATTCCCAAGGGTTGCCGTGCGCCAGCCAGGTCTCCGGCAGTTCGACCTGCCAGCCATCTGCCATCTGCTGGCGGAACAGGCCGTGCACGTAGCGGATGCCGTAGCCGTAGGCGGGCACGTCGACCGTGGCCATCGACTCCATGAAGCAGGCGGCGAGACGGCCGAGGCCGCCGTTGCCAAGCGCTGCATCAGGCTCGAGGCTGGCGATGACGTTGACGTCGACACCGAGCGAGGTGAGGGCCTCGGTGATCTCTTCCATCAATTCGAGATTGGAAATGGCATCGCGCATGAGGCGACCGATGAGGAATTCCAGAGACAGGTAATAGACGCGCTTGGCGCCGGATGCGTAGGTTTTGCGGGTGGATTCCATCCAGCGGTCTATGATCCGGTCACGGATGACGAGGATGGTTGCGGTGAGCCAGTCGTGCGGCTTGGCGACCTTGGCATCCTTGCCGATACGGTAGGTCAGGCGCTCGATGATTTCTTCGGCCAGAATCTCAGGACGGGAACTGCGGGGCGCGGGCGCGGGGAGTGAGGCCTTTGAAATCGTATTCATGGTTGGTCTCGCCATTTATGATTTGTAATCAGAGTGTTAAATCTGAATAAATCGTTTTCCGAACGCGTCTCTGCCTCCAGTTTATGCACCGATATAGAGCAGTTGCAACAAAGGAATATCGCGAAAGCGGAAAATAGCCGGAGAGGTTGGTGCGGCACGTCAATTGCGCGCGCCAAAGGGCTGATTTCGGCAGCAAGCAACACCCTGGACGCGAAAGAAAACCCGCTCCGAGGGGTGGAGCGGGTGTGGTGGTTGGGTGATAAGGTAGAGCGAACTCGCTACTTGGTCATCAACGTCAACTGCAGCGTGGCTTTCTCGCCGATTGCCTTGAAGGCCGCAATCAGGTCATCGGAATTTTCCGCTTTGAAGTAAGTTGATGGCGAGGTCGCGCAATAGTTGAGCAAGGCCTGGCCGTTTGAAGGCGCCATCAACGCTACTGTGTAGACTTGGAAGCCTGCGGTTCTGGCCTTATCGCAATATGTTTTGGTCGTAGCATCGGCATTGGCAACGTTGTTGTCGCCATCCGTCATGAAAACGATATATTTGGTTGGAACCTGGCCGTTTTTGTTGTGATGGGCGGTGTCTTCGGTCGAAGCTATCAGAGCTTCGTATGCATTTTTAAAGGCGCCGCTTGAATCGGTTGTGCCATCAGCAGTTAACTTGTTGACATAGGAACTGATGTCTGACGTTCCCCAGGTCAGGGCCGATGCGGTTTGGGCCTGGTTATTGTAGGAATCGCCGCCGGTTCGGACATAGAGCATGTTCGGATCAGCTTTCTTCAACTGCGCGGTGAGATTGGTCACGGCAATCTTGAGAGATTCCATTTTGCTGTAGTAGTTGGTGACGGTCCGTTGGCGGAAACAAAAGTTGCCGATTGCTAAATCGCATACCGTTTTCGTCGGAGTCGTGGCGTTGACGGTCGCAGTGTCTTCGTCCATCGAGCCGGACCGGTCGAGTACCAGATACATCGACAGCGCGTTCTTGCTTTCCGTGGCGCTCGACGTTGAACTGCCCGCACCGATTTTGACGGTGTTCAAGCCCAAGAGACGGGTCAGGCCGTTGACGTTCATGTTATATCCGGAGCTGACCGATACGCTGAAGATCTTGCCTGTTGCACCATTGGCGGCTTGCGTCACACTGACGGTGGTGCTCGACTTGATCGCTGCCAAGGCTGTGGCGTCGCCCGCCATATAGTTGGCCATCTGACCGGTGACGAAGTCCTTGCCAAATTGCGTTGCCGTGGTGCTGTCAATGTCGCCAGCGGCCAAAGCGCTGGCTGTCGCCAGTGCTGCGGCATCGGTCGCATTTTGAACCTGGTTCTTCGACAACACCATGTTGGAGACGTCTACCGCCACTCCGGCGCCGGCAAATACGACGGGCACCGCTAGCGCCGTCAGAATGCCGAAATTGCCGCTCCGGTCGCTGAAAAAACGGCGCAAGCCGAAACCGGATCTGAAATTGGTGCTCATCATGTTCACCTAAGGTATTGCCCCACAACTCTGGGTACCCTAGTCGGGTAATCCTTTTCATTGCATTGACAACTTAGGTACGATTTGAGCGATCCGGTCGCATATTCCAGTTTTGGGAATCTAGCCGAGCGGAATGACGTCGACTGCCTGGTCGATCTTCTGGCTGCCGTAGCTCTTCACCACGCCGATGACCGGTGCGACATCGGAATAGTCGCGGCCGTAGGCGACGACGATGTGGTCTGTGCTTGCCGGTATATCGTTGGTCGGATCTAGCTCTATCCAGCCGACGGTTTCACCGCACCATGCGCGCACCCAGGCGTGCATTGCATCGGCGCCTTCGAGCCGCGTCTTGCCGGGTGGCGGGATGGTGCGCAGGAAGCCGCTGACGTAGCCGGCGGGGATGCCGAGGCTGCGCAGCGCGATGATCATGATGTGTGAAAAATCCTGGCAGACGCCGCGTTTCAGCTTGAAGGCCTCGTTCGGCGTCGTGTCGACATTCGTCGCCTTGCCGTCATAGGTGAAGTCCTCGTAGATCTTAGAGCACATTGCGCGGACGATCTGCATCACCGTTAGCGGGCTCGATGCCCACTGGCGGGCATAGTCGGCAATCTCGGTGCTTTCCGACAGGCGCGGACTGGCGCTCAGGAAATGGTGCGGAGACAGCGCATCGACAGACCAGCAATCGGCGATCTCGTCTGCAAGGTCCGGCAGAAGCGGCGAGAAATCTGCCGTGGTTGCGAGGCTTTCGACGTGTACGCGGGCCTTCATGCGGATCTCGAGCTTTTCATGGGGCTTGCGCACCAGGAGCGAGGTCGTCGGATGCAGGAAGAAGTCGGTAAACAGCCTCTGCTCTTCCGGGACAGGCGAGATCGTCAGGGAACCCGCTACCAGCCGCTGGCGGCCCGGCAGCGACAGGGGAAGCAACCGCAGCATGTGACGGGCGTTGGAGGCCGGGATCTGGTAGGTATAGCCCATTTTCAGGGACAGGTCGTATTGCATGATCTATCCCAGATAGGTGTGAGCCAGAAGGTCCGACAGATGTTCGAGTTCGCGCTCAAGCCGTTGGTAGGCGTCGGCCGTCATGGTTTCAGGCGTCAACACTGCCAGGCCCGATTGTAGCCTGAGTGCCTCGCGACAGAAGGGCGACATCTGGCCATTGACGGTGGCGCCGGGAAGTTGCGCCACCTCGCGGTGGATCTCGTTCAACTGGAACAGGATCGAGCGCGGATTGAGCGGGTCGAGCGCCAGGAGGTCGGTGACCGTCAGCCGCGCGGTGTTGACGTTGTAGCGCCGACGGTGGGTCATGACGCTGTCGCCGATCTCCAGCAGCATGTCGAGCGATCCGTCCGGCGCATCCGGGCCTGACATATGGCCGAGTACACGAGTCATGAACAGGCCACGCTCGATGTAGCGACCGAGGGACAGGAAGCGCCAACCGGTGAAGCGGTACATGTTTTCGTGCACCAGACCGGCAAAGCCTGCAAGCTTGCGCAAAAGGATCGTCATCGCATGGCTGGCGTCGTCGCCGGCCTTCACGTGGTCCTTGAAACGGCGGGCGGTCTTGGCGAGATCGTTGAGGGCCAGCCAGCCGTCGGGTGAAAAGCGGTCGCGGATGTTGCTAGCGGAATAGACGGCGCTCTCGATATTGCGCAGCAGGGTTTCCGGCACAGCCTCCTTGGTGTCGATGTCGACGATGCCGAGATAGTCGCTGACGTCTGCCAGCAGCGGCTGCTTGGGATCGGCGGATTCTGCGAAACGGCCATGCCAAGCGCGAAGGATGCGCAGCGCGCCTTCGGCCCGCTCGATGTAGCGGCCCAGCCAGAACAGGTTGTCGGCGGCGCGGCTCGGGAGGCTTCCGGGCATGTTGCGCGTGAAAGTTTCCTCGGCCGGCAACAGCGTGTGGCGCTCGACGGGTTTGTCGCTGACGATCCAGACATCGGCGGCCGAGCCGCCGGCCTGCATGGCGATGGCGGCCACATCGTCGCCGCTGCCGATGCGGGCAAAGCCGCCGGGCATGATCTTCCAGCCGTTCTCGGTGCGAGCGGCGAAAACGCGCAGGCTCATCGGCCGCGGCTGCAGCTTGCCGTTTATCCAGGCCGGAGTGGTCGACAGGGTGACGACCTCCTGTCCAACCAGCTTGCGGCCGTCGCTCTTCAGCCAGTCGGCAATCGATTCCTTTGCCGTGGCACGCAGGGTCGAGCCGAGCACGGACTGGCCGTTGTCGTCGAAGAAGGGCAGGCGGGAATAGGCCGGCCCGATCACCATCTTCTCGATGTTGCGGGCGACCTGGGCACGTTCTGCCTTCTGGCCGCACCACCAGGTGGCGATCGACGGCAGTTTCAGCTCTTCGCCCAGCAGGTGGCGCGATATGGTCGGCATGAAGGCCAGCAGCGCCCGCGTCTCGAGGACACCGGAGCCAAGCGCATTGACGATGGTCACCGATTGCGAGCGCAACGCCTCGACAAGGCCGGGAGTGCCGATATGCGAGTGCTGCGCGAGTTCCAGGGGGTCGGCATAGTTGGAGTCCAGGCGACGCCAGAGGACGCTGATCGGCTTCAGTCCGGCGACGGTTCGTACCATCACCTGATTGTTGACGACTGTCAGGTCTTCGCCCTCGAGCAGCATAAAGCCGAGATAGCGGGCGATATAGGCGTGCTCGTAATAGGTCTCGTTTGCGGGGCCGGGCGAGAGAACTGCGATCCTGCCGTCACCGCCCTGCTTCATGGCCTGCAACGTATCGCGGAAGGCGCCGAAGAACGAGGCGAGCCGATGCACGCTGGCATCGGCATAGAGATCGGAAAAGGCACGGGTGGTGGCAACACGGGTTTCAAGCGCGAAGCCCGCTCCGGACGGGGCCTGGGTCCTGTCGGCCAGCACCCACCAGTTGCCATCTGGCCCACGGCCGATCTCGAAAGCCAGGAAATGCAGATAGTGGCCGCCCGCCGGTTTCACGCCGACCAGCGGTCGCAGGAATTCCGGGTTGGAGCCCACCAAAGCCGGTGGGAGATAGCCTTCCTTGACCAGGGTGTTGTCGCCGTAGATGTCGGCGATGACCTTTTCCAGCAGGTTCGCGCGCTGCACCAGGCCTTCCGACAGGGTCTGCCATTCACGCTCGTCGATAAGCACTGGAATATGCGATATCGGCCAGTTGCGTTCGGTGACACCCTTGGTGCCGTAGTCGCGGTAGAAGACGCCGGCATCGCGGAGATAACGGTCGGCGCGGGCAAAGCGCTCGTGCAGCTCCTTTTCCGGCATGCGGCTGAGGCCCGCCAGAAACTTCTGCCAGACGGGACGCACGGCGCCGGATTTGTCGACCATCTCGTCTGCGACGCCGGGCATGGCGGCATAGGCAAAGGCCGGATCGATGCCGATGTCAGCCGTTGCCTTTTCCGTACCTACAGTTGCCGGTTTCTTGGACATCGCGTTCTCAGTTCAAATTCCGGTCGGACGCCTGAGATCCAGGGTCAGCGGAAATTCCGGGGATGTCAGTTCTGGCCGCAGGGGATAGGCGCCAGCAGTGTGGCCCCACGGTTCGAAGCGGGCAAGGCGGCGAGCTTCCGCCTCGTTGTTGTTCACCGGGAAAGTCTCATAGTTGCGACCGCCGGGATGCGCAACATGGTAGATGCAGCCGCCGATCGACCGCTGCGACCACGTATCGTAGATATCGAAGGTCAGCGGCGTGTTGACGGGCAGTACCGGGTGCAGCCCGGAGGCCGGATGCCAGGCCTTGAAACGCACGCCGGCAACCGAGACGCCGGCGACGCCCGTTGGTGTCAGCGGCACGGCGCGGCCGTTGCAGGCGACGGTGTAGCGCGATGGGTTGTTGCTTTCCAACCGGACCTGCAGCCTCTCGACCGATGAATCGACGAAGCGGACGGTTCCGCCGATTGCCCCTTCCTCGCCCATGACATGCCATGGTTCGAGTGCCTGGCGAAGTTCCAGCTTGTTGCCTTCGTATTCGACTTCGCCAGAGAACGGGAAGCGGAATTCGAGTTGTGCCTGGAACCACTCCGGCCTCAGGTCGAAGCCGTGGGCCTTGAGATCGGCGAGCACCTCGAGGAAATCCTGCCAGATATAGTGCGGCAGCATGAAGCGGTCGTGCAACGACGTTCCCCAGCGGACCAGCCGGCCGTCGATCGGCGCCTTCCAGAAGCGTGCGATGAGCGCGCGGACCAGCAATTGCTGGGCAAGGCTCATGCGGGCATTCGGCGGCATTTCGAAACCACGGAACTCCACGAGGCCGAGGCGGCCAGTCGGGCCATCCGGGGAAAACAGCTTGTCGATGCAGATTTCCGAGCGGTGGGTATTGCCGGTGACGTCGATCAGCACGTTGCGGAACAGCCGGTCCACGAGCCACGGAAGCGGCGGCTCGCCCATTCCCGGCGCCGGCACCTGGGACATGGCGATTTCCAGCTCGTACAGGCTGTCGTGACGGGCTTCGTCGAAGCGCGGCGCCTGGCTCGTCGGTCCGATGAACAGGCCGGAGAACAAGTAGGACATCGAGGGATGGCGTTGCCAGTGCAGCACCAGGCTCTTCAGAAGATCCGGGCGGCGCAGGAACGGGCTGTCGGCGGGGTTCTTGCCGCCGACGACGACGTGGTTGCCGCCGCCGGTGCCGGTGTGGCGCCCGTCGATCAGAAACTTGTCAGTGCCGAGACGCGTCTGGCGTGCCTCTTCATAGACGGTCGTGGTGATGGCGACACATTCCTGCCAGCTGGCGGCAGGGTGGATGTTGACTTCGATGACGCCCGGATCGGGAGCGACACGGATGACGTTGATGCGTTCGTCGTGGGGCGGCGGGTAGCCTTCGATATGGATCGGCAGGTTGAGCTCGGCTGCTGCGTTTTCGGCCGCAGCGATCAGCTCGAGGTAGTCCTCGATACGCTCGACCGGCGGCATGAACACGCAGAGGCGGCCATCGCGCGGCTCGACGGACATGGCCGTGCGCACGGCGCCGCCGATTTCGCCGAGGGTCTGTTCGACCCGCGATTGGCCGCTGTCGTCGGTCTGGAAGGAGGCTTCCGGCATGGCGCGGCCGGCCGGCACCACGACATCAGGCAGCGGTACGCGGGGGATCGAGGGATCTGCCTCGTGGATGTAGGGATAGCTCGAAGGCGGCACGTAGGGCAGGGTGCCGAGCGGCAGGCGATAGCCGACGGGGCTGTCGCCGGGCACGAGGAAGATCTTGCCGCGGCGGGTCTTCCATTTTTCGCTGATCCAGCGCTGGCCGCTGGCCTTGGCGTTCCACGCCTGGACCGGCAGGATATAGCCGGTCGCCACCGTCAGGCCGCGCTCGAAAACGCGAGCGATGCGGTTGCGCTCCTCGGGGTCCTTCAGCTTCGAATTTGACGGATCGACGTTTTCGGGCAGGCTGCCTTCCTTGATGATCCATTCAGCCGGATCCTCATAGGCCGGCAGCACCATGTCGGGCTCGATGGCCAGTTCCTTGGCGATGGCGGTGAGCAGATTGCCGGCATCTTCGGCCTTGACGCCGGTGTCGGCGCCTTCGGCGGCAATGAGGGCGGGGTTCTGCCAGATCGGCTTGCCGTCCTTGCGCCAATAAAGTGAGAAGGTCCAGCGGGGCAGGCTTTCGCCCGGATACCACTTGCCCTGGCCGTAATGCAGGAAGCCGCCGGGTGCAAAGCGTTCGCGCAGCTTGCGGATCAGCTTGTCGGCGAGATCGCGCTTCGTCGGGCCGACGGCAGCGGTGTTCCATTCCTCGCCCTGCAGGTCGTCTATCGACACAAAGGTCGGTTCGCCGCCCATGGTCAGGCGGACATCTTGGTCGACCAGAACCTTGTCAACGGCCTCGCCGAGGGCGTTCAGCGCTTGCCAGGACTCTTCTGAAAACGGCTTGGTGATCCGCGGATGCTCGGCGACGCGGGTCACGTTCATGGCGAAATCGAATTCGGTGTTGGCCTGGCCGAAGATAGCGCCGGAGATCGGCGCCGCGTTTCGGTAGTGCGGCGTTGCTGCCAGCGGGATGTGGCTCTCGCCGGTCAGGAGGCCGGAGGTCGGGTCGAGGCCGATCCAGCCGGCGCCGGGCAGATAGACTTCGCACCAAGCGTGCAGGTCGGTGAAATCGACTTCCGTACCGGAGGGACCGTCGAGCGCTTTCAGGTCAGGAGCCAGCTGAATCAGGTAGCCGGAAACGAAACGGGCGGCAAAGCCGAGGTTGCGCAGCACTTCCACCAACAGCCAGCTGGTGTCGCGGCAGGAGCCAAGCGCTGCCAGCAGCGTCTCCTCCGGCGTCTGGACGCCGGGCTCCATGCGGATCACGTAGTTGATGTCGCGCTGCAGGCGGGCATTCAGGTCGACGACGAAATTCGTGGTCCCGGTCGGGGAGCGGTCGATGGTCGCCATGAAGGCCGCCAACGCATCGCTCATGGGTTCTGGCTGCATGTAGATCTTCAAGTCGTCGCGAAGGTCCTCCGGATACTCGAAGGGCCACATCTGCGCCGATTCCTCGACGAAGAAATCGAACGGATTATAGACCGTCATGTCGGCGACGAGATCGACCTCGATCTTGAATTCGGTGACCGGCTCAGGGAAGACATAGCGGGCGAGGTAGTTGCCGTAAGGGTCTTGCTGCAGGTTGACGAAGTGATTTTCCGGCGAAATCTTCAGCGAATGGCTGATGACGCGGGTCTTCGAATGCGAGGCCGGTTTCAGCCTTATGATCTGCGGCCCGAGCCGGACCGGCGTGTCATACTTGTAGTGCGTCAGGTGGTAGATACTTGCTTTGATGGACATATTTTTTTCTTTTGCCAGCTATTCCCGAGGGGATAGTGTGCAATGCAACGACAGAAAGCAAGGCGCTTTACCGACCGTGTCCACATCCTGGCCCTAAAGCGCCAATAGCGGGCCTTTGCCCGCCGTCAGACGGCTGCCAAACTTGAAGAAGCTTTGTTTGACGAGGGCGATACCCCACTCGCCGTGATCCTCGCCCTTGTGGCGGGGGTCCAGAGATACGACGTCTGTCGGGTCAAAGACTCCTTCAGCTCAAGGACTTGAGCTGACCGGATCCCCGCCACAAGGGCGAGGGGGAGTGGGGCGAGGGGGAGTGGGGCGAGGATGGGAGGGGAGTTTGGCAACCGGCTCAAATTCCCGAGTGACCTGTAGATTTATATCATACCTTTGTCAGTAGTCTGACGGCGGGCTTTCGCCCGCCGCCGGCCCAGTCGGTCGTATGCCTCAGGTGCGGCCGAATTCGTCGTTGAGGCGGATGATGTCGTCCTCGCCGAAATAGGAGCCGGTCTGCACCTCGATCAGCTCCAGCAGGATCTTGCCCGGATTGGCCATGCGGTGGACTTCGCCGAGCGGAATGTAGACGGACTCGTTCTCGCGCACGACCTGCACCTTGTCGCCGATGGTGACTTCGGCCGTTCCCTTGACGACGATCCAGTGCTCGGAGCGGTGATGGTGTTTCTGCAGCGACAGCTTCTTGCCAGGCGTCACGAAGATGCGCTTCACCTGGAAGCGGTCGCTCTTGATCAGCGACGTATAGCCGCCCCAGGGGCGATAGGACGTGGGATGGGTTTCGGTGAGCGTCGCGGTCTTCTTGTGGCCGGCCAGCAGCTTGACCAGCTTGCCGACATCCTGGC
>NZ_SCFL01000090.1:0-640 GCF_007000305.1 Rhizobium sp. rho-13.1
AGACCTGATCCGCATAACGGACGGAGTTCGACACCAGGTTGCTCACGGCTCTCGTCAGGCCTTGCGGCTTGCAGATGTACACGACACGTCGCGGACCTTCGAACGTAACGTTGACGCCAGTGTCGGCGAAATCGCTGGCGACGGTCTGGAGGAGGCTCGACAGATCGACTTTGCGGGTGTTTTCGACCTTGTCGTTGAGGAATGAGAGGCTTTCGTCGATCATCGAGCCGAGAGTGGTGACATCTCTCAGCATCAGATCCTTGAGGTCGGAATCTGCCAGCCGTTCGGCTCTCATGCGAAGCCGGGTGAGGGGCGTTCTGAGGTCATGGCTGATGGCGCGCAACAGCCTCGTGCGATCGACGGTCATCTGCTGAATACGGCTGCGCATGGTATTGAGAGAGTTAGCGAGAATTCGGATCTCGCTCGCACCCTCGACCGTGAACGGTTCCGCATAGGTTTCGTTCAGGACCGTTTCTCGCTGGGCCGCCGTCGCGATGCGCTCCAACGGCCGGGTTATCAGCCGGCTGCTGAGATAGGCCATGATCGCCAGGGGAATGATGATCTTCAAAAGCCCGCTGGCAACAGCTGGAGCAAACCAGAGATATTTCGGAAACGCAGGGGCTTCAATCGCAAGCGCGTT
>NZ_SCFL01000091.1:0-615 GCF_007000305.1 Rhizobium sp. rho-13.1
TCCTTGGCGCAGGGCGCATGGCTGAAGGCAAACGAGAACCTGATCCTGACAGGCCAAACGGGCACTGGAAAAACTTGGATCGCCTGCGCCTTTGCGAGACAGGCGGCCCGCCTCGACTACTCTGTCCTCTACGTTCGTATGCCGCGGCTCTTCGAGGATCTCGCACTTGCCAGGCTCGATGGACGCTTTCCGCGCCTCATCGACAAGCTGGCACGTGTTCAGTTGCTGGTGTTGGATGACTGGGGAACCCATACCCTGAATGACCGACAGCGCCTCGATTTGCTCGAAATCTTCGAGGAGCGATATCGAAGGAAATCGACCCTGATCACAGCTCAGCTTCCGGTGGCCGCCTGGCACGAAATGATTGGAGAAGCCACTTTGGCCGATGCGATTTTGGATCGCATTGTTCACAACGCCCACCGCATCACTCTCGAAGGCGACAGCATGCGCAAACGAAAAACGCCGACGCTCTTGACCGGCGACGAAATAACCGAACACAATCACGCGTAACAGCAACAAGGCAACCGGGATTCGATCGCATCCGTTGTCCGCGACTTAGCGAAACGCTTGTCCGCGACTTGCTGAAACCGCTGTCCCGATTTAGCGAAATCCGCA
>NZ_SCFL01000092.1:0-533 GCF_007000305.1 Rhizobium sp. rho-13.1
GGCTCGATGGACAAGCTTCAGCACACTCTCAGAGCCGTCGCCGAAAATGCTCAGGCGATCGATTCCGGCGCCAACGAGATCCGTGCGGCGGCTGATGATCTGTCTAAGCGCACGGAGCAGCAGGCGGCCTCGGTGGAGCAGACCGCCGCGGCCTTGGAAGAGATCACCACGACGGTGAAAGATTCTACCAAACGCGCTGAAGATGCGGGGCAGCTTGTCGGGCGCGCGAAATTGGGTGCGTTGAAGTCGGGCGAAGTCATGCGCGACGCAGTTGCCGCCATGCAGGGCATCGAAAAATCCTCAAGCGAGATATCCAACATCATCGGCGTAATCGACGAGATCGCCTTCCAAACAAATCTACTGGCGCTCAATGCCGGTGTGGAAGCCGCACGAGCAGGTGAGGCCGGTAAGGGCTTTGCAGTTGTTGCGCAAGAGGTGCGCGAGTTGGCCCAGCGTTCCGCCCAAGCCGCCAAAGAAATTAAGGCGCTGATCTCGACATCTGGATCTCAGGTTAAAAATGGTGTCGAGCTTGT
>NZ_SCFL01000093.1:0-511 GCF_007000305.1 Rhizobium sp. rho-13.1
TTGTTGAAGAAAGGCTTTCGCCGCCCGGTCCACAGTTCACGCGCCCGCGCGATCTCCAGGCGCTGCTGCTCGCTTGCCATCAGGCTTTTTTTTATGGCTCAGCCCCAGCCTGTGAAGAAGCCGTCCGACACTGGAGCGATGGACGATGACGCCACGTCCGCAGAGTTCCACGCAAAGCTCGTCCAGTGTCAGTTCGCCATTCTGCATCATCCGCTCTTCAACCCACGCGTGATGCGCTGAAAGCTTGCCGCCGCCAACATGCCCCTGCCGGCGCGGGACAAGCGAATTTGTCTCGCGTTTGAGGATCACCAGATCGTTCACGAAACGTGGCGAGACCCGAAAATGCCGGGCCGCCTCGCGATGGCCATGGCCTTCCTCAACAAACCCTATCACACGCTCACGCAACGCAATCGGATGTGACTTACCCATGACGGCCTCCCTTCAAAGCGAAAGAGAATCACCGATAAGCTGATTTGAGAAGATTGAATCGTAAAAACGGCGACAGGCTTTA
>NZ_SCFL01000094.1:0-500 GCF_007000305.1 Rhizobium sp. rho-13.1
GACAGATCGATTCTGGGACGCCGCCGGAAAAAACGCAAGCGTAAGGATCAGCCTTCTGGAAGGCGACCATTCGCCCGTCGCGGTGATGAGCCGTGGGGACAATTAGGGTCGCGCCATCGCGTTTTACCGATGTTCAGGAACTCGGCACAAGCCTTGACACGAATCCCGCATCTGAAGTGTTTTAGTAGAATTCAACTTGAGAAGCGAATTCAAGGGCAGCCTGTTTTCACAGGATCGGCTTGTGGCCGAGGCTCTGAACGTTTGTCCGAACCGTATTATCCGGAAGCGAGAGAGAACGCGCGTGATGGAGGATCGGATTTAAGCATGATGAAATATCCAAGATAGGTCCGTTGCAAGTTATACCAGTTCAGATATAAAATGAATATGAACCAAAACGAACGCCCGCTTGAATGGATAGGCAGTAGCCGAAAAGACCTGCTAAAACTTCCAGCAGATGTGCGCAAGTAGTTCGGTTATGCCTTGCATTTTGCCCCAGCACG
>NZ_SCFL01000095.1:0-496 GCF_007000305.1 Rhizobium sp. rho-13.1
TGCGGAAGGAAAAACTGGAACTTCGCCGGGTCCGATCGCGGCGCAGACCGGGCTGCCATCATGCTGACCCTTATCACCACGGCCCGTCTCAACGATATCGATCCGAAGGCCTGGCTGGCGGACGTGCTGGCTCGCATCGCCGATCTGCCCGTCTCCCACCTGCACGAATTGTTGCCATGGGAATGGAAGAGGATCAAGGCGGCGGAGATTGCGGTTGCTGCGTAAATAACTGCCGGAAAAGCTCTTCCGATCGGCGTAGACCCTCATCCGTCAGCACCAGCGACTTCGACTTGTTCACCGGATCGCCAATCAAGCCTTTCTGATGCAACCGATCCGTCGTAGCCCAGTCAAAACCCTTCCAGGCGCAACGCTCGTTGTGAAGCGTCAGCCATAGCAGCGCCAGCACAGCATCGTCGATTTTGCCTTCGTCGATCTCCATCCCGCCAATTTACCACGCGCAAAAGCAAAAATCCTGCGGTTCACCTCGGATGGATAC
>NZ_SCFL01000096.1:0-427 GCF_007000305.1 Rhizobium sp. rho-13.1
CAGCAGAACCAGGTGTAGCCGTATCCATCCGGATGGACCTCCCGGTATTCCTGCCATAGCAGGTTGAGCGTCACGCCTTTGCGTTTCAACTCGCTGGCCACTTTCGGCCAGTTCGGTTCCTCGCTGTCTCGAGGAGGTCGCCCCATCCGCCGGAATAGTCGCTGCTCCAGGAGCTCGTCATCATCCAGACCGGGTGGAAGTGGCCATGCTGCAAGCCCCGCCTCCCGCGCCCGCAGCAGATACGTTGAGACCGACGTCTTGCTCATCTTCAGCCGCTCAGAAACGGCGCGTATCGACAATTCCTGCTCGAACGTCAGCCGCAGTATCGATCGAATGTCTTTCACATCAGTATGTCTCGCTTGCTTCCGTCTAGGCATTAGATCCTCGCTTAAAACACGAGAACAAATTGCCAGATCGGCGCTCACGA
>NZ_SCFL01000097.1:0-422 GCF_007000305.1 Rhizobium sp. rho-13.1
CCTTGTCTTCCTGAACCAGGCGATGACGAGCTCCGTACCTCGCGAGCAGGCGCAGGACGCAGCCGGAATCTACACGGCTGCCCGTAACCTAGGCGGGTCTATCGGACTGGCCGTGATAGGACTCATGCTCGACCGTCAGACTTCGGTTCATACGCAACGTCTAATGGAGAGGGTCACCGCCAATTCAGTTATTGCTCAGGAACGCATCCACCAGTCCGGCAGCGATCCGCAGTCTGTTCAGCTCGCCATTGTGAACATCTTTCAGGTTATTAAGCGTGAGGCCGCCGTCATGGCATTCAACGACATGTTCTATTTTTTTGCCATCGCCCTTCTGGTCATTTTCCCCCTAGTGTTTATCCTAAGACCAATTCAGCGCGGACCCGCCGTGGCGATGCCTCAGCATTGAATTTATGGCCTCAGCA
>NZ_SCFL01000098.1:0-399 GCF_007000305.1 Rhizobium sp. rho-13.1
TTCGAGGCGATTTCGCAAACCTGTCGGAGCGCAAACTTATGGAATGTTTGAGCCGGCTTGGATATGACATCGAAATTACCGTGAAGCCGACTGCCGATCCAGTCGGGCATCTGACGCTCGCGGTTGCTTGAGACGCAAGCGGTCAAAATGGGCGGAAAACTGCGGTGCTGCCGATGATCAGGCAGGTGACAAACCGGTCAAGGGAATGTCACCGTTACAAGCTTTCCGTCAGCGCATTTGCTGCTGGCTCCAGACCTGGAGGCGAACGGGCTTCCCATCGCTGTAGATTGCGGCTCCAACAACTCCTTTGAGCCCGCTGCATTGAGACATGATCGTGGAAATTCCCTAGCATTACAGTTGCGTATTTTTACAAGTTCTGAATCTATAGGCCTCCATGAT
>NZ_SCFL01000099.1:0-367 GCF_007000305.1 Rhizobium sp. rho-13.1
CGCACTAACTGCGTATCTGCGTTGGCAGTGGCTGCATTCTGTTGTGAGGTACAAGCGGCTCGAGCGCGGCCGCTTTATCTGGCCGGCGACGGAGGGTGGAGCGATTGCGCTGACGGCTGGCCAGATGTCCTATCTGCTTGAGGGAATTGACTGGCGAAACCCGCAGCAGACATGGCGCCCGACGAGCGCGGGATAGCGTTTTTTTGGCGGGATTGCGTGCGGCAGCACCAAAAAAAGCTATACAAATCAGTGGTTATGTGATTCACTTCGAGCATGGAAACCGGCTCGGGAAATCACCGTGATCATGCTGCAGCCCTGGAAGCAGAGCTAGCGATTGCGCGGTCGGAACGGGCTACTGCTTTGGCCG
>NZ_SCFL01000009.1:0-169679 GCF_007000305.1 Rhizobium sp. rho-13.1
ATTCGGTGTCCGCGACTTACTGAAATCTTTGTCCGGGACTTTGTGAAACCCGCACCGAGCTCTCGACCGGCCGACAAGTTCGATAGACGATTTCATCTGGTCGGCCCCCGAGGTCTTGGTTCGGCCGAGATGGACAGCGACGTCCGTGTGAGCAGACGCACAATAGGTGCACAACTGCAGGGCACGCGATCATTGACAATCGACCCTAGGACGTTACGATAGTTGTATGACGCAACCTTTTGAGTGTGACTATGGTATCCCTTCAGCATTCTGCTCTTGTTGATCCTGTTCGTGCGGCATCACGCGATCTGGTGCGTGAATTGGGTTTTACGGGGGCGTCTTTCGCCGGTACTGAACTCCCTCCGTCTGCGGTGCACGCCTTGATCGAGATTGAGAAAGGAAACGCCACCGCAGTCGAACTCGGCAAAGCTCTCAAGCTGGAAAAGTCGAGCGTGAGCCGCCTGCTGCGCAAGCTGATCGTGTCGCGCATGGTGGGCGAGAATCCTGGAAGAGATGATGGGCGAGTGAAGCTTCTGTCACTGACGCCCTTGGGCAGGGAGCGCGTTGCGGCCATCCATGCGTTTGCGCGGGCGCAAGTGTCGGATGCTCTTGCCCATCTTCGCCCCCAACAGGCCCGCATCGTGCTGGACGGGCTGCGACTTTACGCCGGGGCACTCGGGAAGACCGTGCCCGCTCCAGTCATTGGGATCGCCGCTGGATACCAGCCAGGTCTCATTGCCCGCATCACGCAAATGCACGCCCTCTACTATACCAGGACATCGGGCTTCGGACAGCGGTTCGAGAGCGTCGTGGCGAGTGGTCTCGCTGAGTTCTGTGGCAGACTGGACAATCCGCAAAATGCGATCTGGACAGTTTTGCGAGACGGGGAGATCGTCGGATCGGTCGCAATCGACGGAGAAGATCTGGGGGCGGGCATCGCCCATCTGCGCTGGTTCATCATCGATGATGGCATACGTGGTACCGGCGCCGGGCGAAAGTTGTTGTCTGCAGCACTGGACTTCGTAGACGCTCAGGCATTCGTCGAAACTCATCTTTGGACCTTTGGAGGGCTCGATGCGGCCAGGCATCTTTATGAAGCTTATGGGTTCTCGCTCATAGAGGAGCGGGCCGGCAACCAATGGGGAAGCGAGGTCTGGGAGCAACGCTTTGTCAGGGCGAGACCGTGACGGGAAACAAATGATTTCTGCTCAGGTTGATGGCGGGGCAAAGTTCGCCATGCAACAGGGTCATTTTTTGCACGACAAACCCTGTCGCAATGTGAGGCTCGACGGCAATTCCTGAACGGAGGTTTGTCGTATAAGTTGCTATAGTAGAAATAGTCGATATAAGCGTGCTTCGGGCTCCTCATACTAGGTGTCAGGGTCTTCAGGTGGCGATCGCTCTAGCGGCAGTTAGGACCGAATAGCGAGCGCTGTCGGGGTGTCGCAAGGTTTGTCGCGTTAGTCGCCCTTCATCGCACTCTAGCGACGCGAACCCTGGAGGAAAGTTCAAGTCAATTTTCTTATGACGCAATCCTAAAACTCTCCCTATATCGTAGGGGCGTCACACCGAGCTTGCGCTGGAAAGCACTACGCATCTGATCTGGACTGCCGAAACCGCAGTCGAACGCCACGACCTTGAGCGGATAGTCGGTTGCCTCGAGCAGGCTCCGCGCCTGATCTATTCGAATGCCCTCCACGAAGTCGTGGGGCGTTATATCCATCTCCCGTACGAACATTCGCGCGATGCTGCGCGAGCTGACACCTGCGATCTCAGCAAGCCGCTCGACCGGGAAAGCCTCGCCGAAATGCTCCATGACATAAGCCTGGACCTTGGCCAGTGGCGTGACCGTCTCGCCTGGCGCTCGCAGCAGCGGACTGAACTGGGACTGGCCGCCTTGGCGTTGAGCCACGACGACGAGGCCTTTGGCACATGCCAGCGATACCGCAGATCCGTGATCTTCGCCGACGAGAGCGAGACTAAGGTCTATCCCTGCCGTGACACCTGCCGACGTCACGAGGCGATCGTCACGGGCGTGTATCCGGTCATGCTCCACACGAGCAGTCGGGAACATGGCTGCAAGCTGGGCTGAACATATCCAGTGGGTGGTCACCGTCCGGCCGTCAATAAGACCGGCGTGCCCGAGCGCGAATGTGCCGTTGCATATGGAGCCGTAGCGCTCGGCCTGTGTTCCCCAGTTTTGGAGCCAGGCCGACATAGCGTCGTCTGGCGCTCTACCGGGAAGACCGGGTCCGCCAGCAACCAGCACCGTATTGAATTCGCGACTGGCTTCTTCGTAGTCGAGATCGGGCATCATCCACATGCCGTTCGAACTTTGGACAGGTGTCTTGCTCCCAGCCACCAGCAGGCATCGATAGTGGTCTTCAGCCGGAAGAAACCCATTGGCTGCGGCGAACACATCGAGCGGTCCCGCGACGTCCAACGCCTGAACCCCGTCATGAATGACCACTGCCACCTCCCTTATTGCCATGGCCTACCATCCGATCGCAAATTTTACGCTGAGGCAGGTTATCACACACAGTTGGCAGTTTCTCAATGTCCGCCGTCGTTGCGGTCAGAACGCCCATCTGCGATCAAGGAGGGGCGGAACACAACGCCGCCTCAGCCCTGACAAGGCGTTCAACGAACAAACGATCGCAAGGCTCGCAACCACCCCGATTTTGGGATGGCGGAGGCGTGTCTGCAGGTACGGAGAGAAGACATGGCACAAGGCAAAACGTCGACGATATCAGAAGCACTTTTCTCGAAGCCGGAGATCGACGGGGTCTCGATTCTCGACAGCGCGCTTTGCCGCGCCGTCACCGAGTTCGTCAGGGACACCGAGACCGAACTGTTGTTCAACCATTCAAGCCGCGTCTACTTCTTCGGCGCGATCGCCGGCCAAAAGCGCGGTCTCACAGTCAATCGCGAACTACTCTATGCCGCGACGATGTTCCACGACGTGGGTCTGATGCCATCGCACAGTAGCCCTCACCTACGGTTCGAAGTTGACGGTGCAAACGCTGCCCGCGATTTTCTGACGGCCCACAACGTCGATCCTTCCGATATCGAGAAGGTCTGGACTGGCATCGCCCTGCACACGACACCGGGCGTGCCCGAGTTCATGCACCCCGTCATTGCGCTGACTACGGCGGGTGTCGAGATGGACGTCCTCGGTCTGACCTACGACCAGTATGCCGACGACATCCGCGAAGCCGTAGTCGCCGCGTTTCCGCGCAAACCCGCCTTCAAGGAAGATATCATTCAGGCCTTCTACGACGGCATCAAACATAAACCCGATACGACTTTCGGCAACGTCAAGGCGGACGTCATTGCCGGCAAGGAGCCGCACTTCTGCCGCGGCAATTTCTGCTCCGTCATCCGGTGCTCAGGCTGGAATGCCTGATCGCACCCATCCTCAACCTCAAAATTCATACCCAAATCATCACGGAGAAATACAATGGTTTCCAACGTCATTCTGGTTCACGGCGCATGGGCAGACGGTTCTTGCTGGAACAAGGTCATCCCGCTGCTGGCAGCTACTAATCGCACGGTTACGGCCGTGCAGCTTCCGCTGACAAGCTTCGAACAAGACGTCGCAGCAGTCCGCCGTGCGATTGCACTGGCCGACGGCGAGGTCATACTGGTCGGCCATAGTTATGCCGGCGCAGTCATTGGCGAAGCCGGGAACGATCCGAAGGTGGCGAGCCTTGTCTACGTCGACGCATTCGCGCCCGACGGCGGGGAATCCGCCGGTTCGCTCTTCGCACAGTTCGAAGCAGCGCCGCTGAACGGTGAAATCCGTCCGGACGCGGAAGGCTTCCTGAAACTGACGCAAGTGGGCATTTCGACGCTCTTCGCACAGGACCTCGATGCCGCAGAGCAGGCGCTTCTATATGCCACCCAGGGACCGGTCAACGGTGCAGCGCTTGGCGGGACGCTGACCCAGGCCGCATGGCGCACCCGGCCGACCTACTACCTGATCGGCGACCAGGACATGGCCATCCTGCCCGTGGAACAGGAGCGAATGGCGGCCCGTATGAACGCCACTGTTGCCCATGTCGATGCCAGCCATGTGCCGATGCTTTCGCATCCGGACGTCGTGGCCAACTTCATCCTCAAGGCTGCCGCTTAACCGAAGGCTTCCGCGACGGCGCTCGACCTCAGATAGAAGGACTATTGCAATGGACATCCATTCGAACGGCATACGACTCCATGTCGAGGACCGCGGTGTAGGTGCACCGGCTCTCGTCTTTCTGCACTACTGGGGCGGTTCGTCGCGGACGTGGCGGCACGTCATCGACGCTCTGCCACCCGGCTATCGCACGGTCGCGATAGACCAGCGCGGCTGGGGCGAGTCGGATGCGCCCGATGACGGATACGCCCTGAAAGACCTTGCGAACGATGCCTCTGGTGTGATCGATGTGCTGGGCCTCGATCGATACATCGTGGTGGGACATTCCATGGGCGGCAAGGTTGCGCAGCTTCTTGCCGCCCGCCAGCCAACAGGGCTGGTCGGATTGATACTGGTCGCCCCATCGCCGCCGTCGCCACTCGGCCTGCCGCTGGAAGTGAGAGAGGGGATGGTCGGTGCGTATACAAGCCGCGAGAGCGTCATCGCAACGGTCGAGCAAGTCCTTGCAGGCAGCCCGCTTGATCCTGACGATCTCGTCCGCGTGATCACCGACAGCATGCGCGGCGCTCCGGCCGCCAAGGCGGCGTGGCCGCTCGCCGCCAGCCAGGAGGACATCACGAAGGCTGTTGTCGATGTGACGGTCCCGACGCTGGTAATTTCCGGTGAACTCGATCAGGTTGACCCTCCGTCCGTCCTGCAGAGGGAACTGCTACCGCGCATCCCGCAAGCGACATTGCACATTCTTCCGGGGGTAGGTCACCTTTCTCCGCTGGAAGCGCCGCGGGAGCTGGCCGGATTGATCCGAACCTTTGCTACTGCCATGGCCAAGGTCCCAATCCGTTCGCTGTTTTGATCATGCAGATATTTTCGACCCAGCCGCGTCGACTGTTGGGGCTAGGCAAGCGACCACGAGGATACCACCATGTTCGAAACAGAGATTATCCGCATTCCCATTCTGCCCCTGAAGATGGTCAATGCGCACGTCATTCGCTGCGAGGCCGGGTGCATCCTCGTCGACGCCGGAATACCCGGATCGGAGGGCAAGATCGGCCAGGTTCTCGGCCGGCACGGATTGTCGTTTCGTGACATCAAGCTGATAGTTGTCACCCATGCCCATACGGATCACGCCGGGAGCGCCGCCCGCCTTCGGGCGCTGTCAGGTGCGCCAATCCTCGCGCACGCGGACGATGTCGATTTCTACACCCGCCGGCGTCCCATGACCTACTGTCCGACCGGTCTGGTGGGAAAGCTGTTTTTTAGGACGCCTGCCCCTCATCAGCCCTATGAAGGCTTCGAGCCCGACATGCTGATGACCAACGGCGAGACGGTAAATCTCCTGAACTTTGGCGTCGACGGACTGGTACGCCACACGGCAGGTCACACCGCAGGTTCGATCTCTGTGGAGCTGGGGTCGCAGGACGTCCTGGTCGGAGACCTGCTCGCATCTGGAATTCTCATAGGAGGCGTGGCGTTCACGGGCCGTGCGATACGTCCGCCTTTCGAAGACGATCCACACGCAGTGGCCCGAGAATTAAACCGTATGGTAGAGGGCGGGAAGAGGCGCTTTTATATGGGCCATGGCGGCCCGCTTGGACCAGAGGAAGTTTTGCGCCATACAAAACGACTGTCGCATACTGCATCTCAATGCGGCCAGCATGGCAACTGCAATCATACCCGCCTAGAAGGGCTATAGTGATGAGGTTGCTTCAAGGTAGCGTGTCTAGCGCAGCGCAGTCAGGCTGTAAATCGGCTAGGGGTCCCGATGCCGATACGCATGATAAAACGCTTGTTATTCCTCACGTTGATAGGGTCATTTCTGGGCTCTGACTCACACCGGAGGATAGACAACCTAAAAGGGTGACGGCGATCGATAGGGGAAAATCCCTGATGCGGACGCTCTTGCGGACAGCGGTTGCGACAACCCGCAAAGTCAGGGCAGCGATCTGATGCTGCCTCAACGTCTCAACGTCTCAATCAGCGTGATCGTCAGTCACAATTTGCCATGCCTGCACGTCTTAGGTGTGTGTTTCGTCTGTCGGCCTCGGCAGATCTTAAATGGACGATGCTCTTCCATGTTAAACAAGAGAGCTTTGCCGACGCGTTGGCACCCTGCCTGGCGCTATGAGACGGAGAGCGCGGGACGAGGGTTGACGACATTTGCAACCCGGCGCGAAACAATTTCGACGTTATCAGTCTTCAGCGGCATCGGAGATCGGGTTCGTGACTGCGAATGACGTCAAGACTAATTGGCAACGGCCGTTCGATTTGTGAACAGTTGTATCATCGAGTAATATTTGGTTAACTATAGGGCGAATAAGGGCCGGCGCTCTTATTGGTCCGCTTAGTATTAGCTGCTAGAAAAATACTCGAGCTTGCATCGTCGTTTTTAGCAGGATACGCCTGTATCTTGTCGACACCATCTTTGATACACAAGGACAGTTATGAGCGCCTGTTTTAAAGCCGGCAGGAACGTCGACATTGAATTGCGACTGATCTCCTATGCGGACGCTGCCCATGTCGATCGCGTCGACTATCAGCTGTCCGAGGATTCGCGAGAGGCGGTGGCGACGTTCAGGTGTGAGAGCTTTGGAGACTGCGTGGTATTCCTGGAGCTGAGCGACGAGGCCTTGGTTACGGAAAGCGATTTGGCGACCATGGCCATGCTTGCCAATGCGGAGCTCGAGAGGATCGTCTGCGACAGCGGTTATGGCGCGGTGTTCGATATCATAAGACAGAGCTCTCCCGTAACAGTCCCGGATCGTTTCAGGATCGAATACAAGCAGTTTCAATAGGTCGCCGTACCTTTCCCACAGTTTGCCGGAATTTCCGTTCCGTCGAAAAAGCATGTCAAAAGATTGGCGGTGTGAAGACCGCGACTGCCATCTCGCTTTGCCAATGTTGGCGGGTCTGGTATTGAATGGTATCCAACTCGGCCACATCAACGTTCCCGGTACATAGGGCGCACGTCTATTCCGTCGCGCGACAACCAGAGTGTGAAACTGGTGGAAGCCCGCACGGCTCGCAGCCCTCGTTTTGCTGTTGCCGCCCGTTCACTGCGAAACCAGCAGAAATGCAAGCCATCGACGCCGGCGGCCAACCTAAAGTTGCGTGGCGAGGGGCTCGCGGCCCTTTGCAAATTAACCATATTGTGAACGGTGGAGGCGATCGATCGCGACGAGGATTGTTATGATTTTAATAAATCGTTAGGATCTTTTGGGGGCAAAGGAAAAGACGATGACGGTGCGCAATAAATCTTTACACCCTCTGGCTGCCACGACAAGCTTTGCGGCTCAAGGACTTGCCGCACTCAATCGGATTGAATACCGACGCGTCGTCGCCGGTAACGATCTCGAAGAGATTTTCCGCCTGCGATACAACGCCTATCGGCGCGAAGAACTGATCGAGTCCGATGCGTCCCATCAGAGCGCGGACGCCTATGACAGTTCGCCGAATGCCCAGATTTTCGGCCTCTATTTCGAGGATCGTCTCGCGAGCTCGCTTCGCATTCATTTCGCGACACCCACAGAGCGAACTTGTCCAACGAATTCGCATTTTCCCGGCGCTCTGGATTCCCATTTTGACAGAGGTTTCAAATTTATCGATTCCAGTCGCTTTTGCGCCGATTCATACCTGTCCGGTATCCTTCCATTTCTGCCCTTCATGACGATACGGCTGACGGCGATGGCATGCATCTTTTTCGACGCAGACTTCACGCTGTCCGTTATTCGTCCGGAGCATGCAGGCTTTTATAAGCGTTACTACGGCATGAAAAAATGGAGAGGCAGCCAGAAGGTCGACTGGTTCGCCCATGAAGTGGATCTCTACGCCAATGGAAAACTCGAAAACAGCGATTCCATCCTGAGTCGACTTCCTTTCTTCAGATCCCTGAGCTCAGAACGCAAACGCCTTTTCAGCACGCCGCCGGAGGGTGTGGAATCCGTTTCGGTCATTCCGTCGGCTGAAGCCGCAATTTTGATCGCGCGTTAGATCTTTCGTTCCAACATTGCCTGCGACACCCGTTAACCGCACAGGTCGGTTTTTTTGTTCTAACAGGCAAATCGCGTCATCGTGGATGCCCCGATATCGTGTCTGACAAAAGGTCAATCGGACGCAATATAAGGCTTTTTATGCCGCCTTTGACCGGACCTCTCTTCGCTCAATCATGGCAGGCGAGTGCGTGCATCTGAGCAAATACGACCACCGATGGCGGCATCAAGGCTTTTTGATCCGAACAACTTTCTTTCCCGTCTGCCCTTTGTCAATCGCCAGGAGTTCATCTATGCGCGCATTGATGTCGTCGTTCACCATCGGCCGCCCAAACAAATAGCCCTGAATGAGATCGACATTGGACATCTGTATAATATTAAGCTGCTCGAGCGTCTCCACCCCTTCAACCACGATCCCGAACCCAAGGGATTTGGTAAAGGTGACCATCGAGGTGAAAAACGTTCTGGCACGCTGATCCGTGACAATGTTCTCGACAAACGACCGATCTATTTTCAGTTTATCAAGTGGCATGTCGTTGATGAGCGCCAGGTTGGAATACCCAGTTCCGAAATCATCAATGGCGATCCTGATCCCCATATCTTGCAGATTGCGCAGGACGCCTGCGGCTTGGCCGCGGTCCTTTACGAAAACGCTTTCTGTCACCTCTATTTGCAGTCGATGCGGGTCAAGTTTCGCACTGGTAAGCGCAATTTTTATGACGTCGAGTATCCTGTGGTTGGCAAGGTCAACGGCGCTCAGGTTGACCGACACGCATATGGTCGGGTCGTGCCACCCGGCGCAATCCCTGCAGGCACGGTTCATCATGGACACTGTCAGCTCGTGAATAAACCCGTATTGCTCGGCGATGGGAATAAATCGCGCCGGCACGATGCTACCGAGTTCCGGGTGGTGCCAGCGCGCCAACGCCTCACAGCAGACCAGCCTGGCGCCGTCGGGCGTGTACATTGGCTGGTAGACTGGCGTGATGTAACCCTCGCGCAGGGCGATCCTGAAGTCATCCTTCAGCTTCTGTTCCTTGTGATACTCTGCAGCCATCGCCTCATCGAATTGCAACCAGCCGATATCAGGCTCTTTCTTGGCTGTCAGAAGCGCGACATCGGCCTTTTTCATAGCATCTTCGAGGACGAACGAGTCCTTTCTACAGATGACCACGCCGCCCGAACATTTGATATCAAGCTTGCTCACGCGCTGCATGACGACACCGTCATCATTGTCGCCATCGTCCGCAATTTCATAACGGCGGCAAAGTCGCGTGAAGATTTTGTCTAGCTCCTCCTTGATATGGCGCTCATCCTTGAGGCCCAAAATCGCGATCATGAATTCGTCGCCGCCCCAGCGCCCGCGCAGCATGCGCTCGGTCTCGAGCGCGTTGATCGCCTGGCCAACACTGCGAATGGCGGCGTCGCCCGTCGCGTGGCCAAAATTGTCATTGATGAGCTTGAACTTGTTGATATCGAGTTGCCCGATGGCGATCAATTCTTCATCGCCCATCCCTTGCACGGCTTCGTTGATCTGTTCGATCAGGTAACGGCGGTTTGGCAGCCCGGACAGGTGGTCGAAGTTCGCATTGAGCCTGGCTCTCTCATAGGCCTCGACCCTCAGTGTTACGTCCTCGCAAATAAGGACAGCACCGCCAATGGCCTCATCCTCTTTCGGGGTTCTCGTGGGTAGTTTGTTGACGGTCAACTGGATATGCTTGTCACCGATGTTGACCGTCTTTGAGGCCGAGTCGCCACCCATGAGGTCGCCAATTGCCGCCCTTAACTCGGACGCTTCGCCACGGGTCAGTTGATTGCTGACCATGCCAAGGGTGACCAGTCGCAAAAGGCGCGTCCTGTTGGCCACAACCGCCGCCTGGTCCGGGATGCCAAACATTCTTGCGGCCTTGAAGTTCATGATGGAGACCTTGTCGTTGTCGTCGATCATGATGAGGCCGCCAGGCATATAGTTCAGAGCCGCTTCGAACAGCTTCCGAAAAGCATTGGCGTGATGAAGGTTGGTCAAACTGCTGTACAGGATTCCACGGACCTGGCGCGCCATCTGGCGTGCAATCAGCATGACGGGAAGGAGCAGAAGGGCCGTGACGACCATGATTTTATCATTCGCCAAGACACCCTTGAGTGCCAAAGTTAACATCATGGGCGCGCAGGTGATGAAGACGAGAGCGTCGATGTTAAACTTGTCGCCGAAGTTCTTGCCGACCACCGAGTTCAATGTCCCGAGCGCCAGACCAATTGCAGCGAGCGTGGCAAGGGAACCGGGATCGATCCAGACGGTAAAACAGGAGATAAAAGCCAGGCAAAGGGCCGTGGAGCAGGAACCGATGATATAGCGGGCTCTCCAGATACGGATCTGGGCGTCCGTGACCTCATACCCGCGTTTGCGGGCCATCTGCCTATTGAAGTTGGACGAGTCCCACATCCGCACGGCGAGAATGAGAGTTAGGACAGCGATCAGATATAGGAATTCGCTGCGGCCAAGGTTGAAGTAGCCGAGCAGACAGACCGCGCATTGCGAAACCCAGCCCGTGACCAGCGTCTCTGTCTGCATGAAAAGTGTGTCGACGAAAGACTTTTTAATAGACGGCGGAAGGGTTTCTTGCGCGAAGAGTGTTTTCAATCTCGTGGCTTTCACCTGGATCACCTAACGACAGTAGTATTGCCCGTTTACCATCTGCAAAATTTATCCAAGAGATATGAAATATTCAGCACTCACGCAAAGGGAAACCCCCACTGCGCGATGTTACTTTGTACATCGTTAATAGAACCTGTGGCGTGAAGCTTTACTGCGCAGGCGTCCCATGCCGCTGTACGGAACTGGCACTGCTGGTTCGCACGTTTTCCTCACGGTGCCACACGTACTTGTCCGGAGCTAATTGTGTGTCCTCACATTGCTCGTCCTCGCAATGCGAGCATAGCCGAGGATCCGTTGCGGCATCGACTGGTTGTTGGTGTCTAATGGTGTCTGTTGGCTCACCGTCGTGCGTCCTCCCATCAGCCCTATAGTTTTCTGTATAAACAATGAGCGTCAGTAACCCCGCTGTTCCAAGTGCGTTTTAGGACCTTCACAGAAAGCTTTCTGCGGCAAAGCGCCTTCGTCGTGCGGCCGAAGAGGCAGAGAGCGTAAAAATCGCTCGCTACCCATGATTTCCGCTCAGGTCGGTCGCGGGGCAAAGTTCGCCATGCAACAGGGTCATTTTTTGCACGACAAACCCTGTCGCAATGTGAGGCTCGACGGCAATTCCTGAACGGAGGTTTGTCGTATAGGTTGCTATAGTAGGAATAGTCGATATAAGCGTCCCTCGGGTTCCGGATACTAGGTGTCAGGGTCTTGAGAAAGCCGAAATTGAGAGCTACGGCGTTTATCTAAAAGATAAATCGCGTTCACCGAGTCCTGGCGGCAACAAGCGCGCCTGGCACCAACACGTCATGGTGATCGCCGGAGAGAAATATTCTTTTCTAGCAGCATGGTCGGGCAAACTTGTATTCAAAGGCGAAACTGTAAACCTCGAGTGGGACTGGTATGAAACCCATAATCGTGCGTTACGCATTTCGGTAAGGTTTTTTGATATAAGGCAGCCAGATCAGAGAGACAGTTGCGTCACGAGGACCCTTACCCCTTGGTCGGGATGCCTATCGATCTCTTCAGGATTGGCGGACTGTGGCGGAGGCTGCGCTCAGACTTTCGGAAGCGAATAGCAGGTGAGCACCGCGCTGTCTTCGCCCTCAATGGTCACTTCGATGACTTCGTTGACGAAGTCCTGCCCCACGACGAATTCTTCCAGAATGAGCGCGAACAATTCCTGTTGTAGGGCCGGTAGGACCTGCGGAACAATGATCACCAAGCCCGCATGAAACTCTTCTTTTGCATAGAGCTTGCGAAAGTCGCGAGTGTTGTTCGTTACGAATGTGAAATCCTCGGCCACGATCCGCGGCATTATCCCAGTCCGTTTCGCCGCTCAAACCCAGCCAGTTGACAGGGGAGCAGTCGTGGCCGGCACTTTGGGCCACGGCAACGAGCGACGTGTGAAGGCATTCGTCGATCATAAATTTCACGATGCCGAGCCGGACGAATTGGAAGTCGTCCCAACACGCAAACGCTTTGTGGATGTCGCCTTCAATCCGAGTTCAGACAGCTTTCGCGGCCGTCCCCTTGCCGGATGGGCGGCAGCCCAGATTTCAGCAGACTCAACCATTCCTGGGCTGAGAGACGGATAGCCTTCAAGAATTTCCGATGTACTAGCCCCCTGAGCTTTCATCGCGGCGATCATTCTCACTGGAATGCGGGTCCCTTTGTAAACTGGCTCTCCACCCATGACTCCCTTGACGATTTGTATCACCTGCTCTGCCTGCCTCAGTGATTCAGCCCGTGCTGCTAACTGTTTACGGGCGCGCGCAACATCCACGATGAGATAGTCGTCCGCCCGTACCGTATCCGCGTCGGGGTTCTGTTCGATGGTGTCGAACAGTCGTTTGCGGCGCTCGGCAGATAGGATTGACCCTACCCCATACCAAAGCTTCAGCCGCAACAGATCGTCATTATTGAGCGTACGCCCTTCGCCCCCGATAAACTGCGCAATGATTTGCTTGTCGATCGCGTTGTGCACCGACTTCACTGCGATCTCGCTCAGAGCTGCAGCTTCAGTCGGCGTATAGGCGCGTGAAACAGCCATAATCATTCTCCTTTTGGAGAAGGATATGATGCGACGAATGCTGGTGGTAAAGCCCTCATATTCGAGTTTTCTGCAATCTCTTTTCAATCACTCATCCAAGGCCAGGAGGCGATGGATTGGCACCTTTTGGCGATAGTGATGCGGAGTTGGAAGTGAGCGATGCTGATGGGTTCAATTCGAAATGCCCCTCGGGATAAGGGGTATCAGTCTTTCGCATCGATTGGCCAGATTTTCCCTTGCACCTCTAGTCGCTAGAGGTCGTAGAACTCTCACGGTGATAGTGAGGATTCCGAGATGAGCGATTTGCTGCAGACGAAATTTCGGGTCGGGGGCATGGACTGTGCGTCTTGCGCCACCAAGATCGATACGGCCGTGAGGCGTATCCCCGGCGTCACCGACGTGTCCGTCTCGGTCACTGCCGGAACGATGACGGTCAAACACGACGACACCAGCGATCTCGACGCGATTCCAAAGAAACTGTTCGGTCTCGGCTACAAAGCGACACCTATTCCGACGAAGTCCAAACCAGTCGCTGCGGAACCCGTCTATGCCCATGGTTCGGACTGCGCGCACGACCATCAACATGCCGACTCCCACGACCACTCGGACCATGACCATCACCACGATCATTCTGGTCATAATCATGCCGACGATGGCTATGGACCTGACCAGAACGCACCGCCACAGGACACGGCGCCCGGAACCCTGCAGGCCCGCTTTCGGATTGGCGGCATGGACTGTGCATCCTGCGCGGCAAAGATCGACACGGCTGTCAGGCGCATAGACGATATCGAGGACGTGTCCGTCTCGGTCACCTCGGGGACGATGACGGTGAAGCATCGCCAGTCCGCGGACATGAAAGCCGTCGAGAAGCAGGTCTCAGGTCTCGGCTATTCGATTGTCCCCATCCTCAAGGCGGCGCCGTCAGCGAGCCAGAGCGGCCCCCATTCGGGCCATGATCACGGATCCGCTTCGTCGGGTGCGGAGATCGAAGGCCTTCATGGCCACGACCATAATCCGACCGAAGGCCCATGGTGGAACAGCAAGAAAGGCCGTCTGACCATCATGGCGGGTGCAGCGCTTGTCGTTGCCTACGGCATCGGTCATCTGTTCCCGGCCATCGCGACCTACGCCTTCATCGTCGCCATGCTGGTCGGCCTCGTTCCGATCGCCCGCCGGGCCTTCATGGCGGCACGTGCGGGAACCCCATTCTCGATTGAGATGCTCATGACGATCGCCGCTATCGGCGCAGTGATCATCAACGCCACCGAGGAGGCTGCGGCGGTCGTCTTTCTGTTCTTGATCGGTGAACTGCTAGAGGGAGTTGCCGCAGGCAAGGCGCGCGACAGCATCAAATCCCTCACGGCGCTCGTGCCTAAAACGGCGCTGCTGGAGGAGGGCGGGAAGATCCGCGAAGTTCCGGCCGAGACCCTTGCGGTAGGTTCCATCATCTTGGTTCGCCCCGGCGACCGTATCTCTGCCGACGGAATCATCGTTGCAGGAGAGAGCTCGATAGACGAAGCCCCTGTCACAGGGGAGAGCGTGCCGGTCCGCAAGGTCGTCAATGACACCGTCTTCGCAGGCACCGTCAACGGCGACGCGGCACTCCGCGTGAGGGTCACGGCCGCTGCCGCCGACAACACCATCGCCCGCGTCGTGCGGCTGGTGGAGGAGGCCCAGGAATCAAAGGCTCCGACCGAACGCTTCATCGACCGCTTTTCACGCTACTACACGCCGGGTGTCGTCCTCGTGGCCGCATTGGTGGCCGTCGTTCCTCCGCTCGTCGGGGGCGGTGTCTGGAGCGAGTGGGTCTACAAGGGCCTTGCGGTCCTCCTCATCGGGTGCCCTTGTGCGCTGGTTATCTCGACTCCGGCTGCGATTGCCGCATCGCTGTCTTCCGGCGCGCGACGCGGCCTGCTTCTCAAGGGCGGAGCCGTTCTCGAAGGACTCGGCAAACTCACTGCGATCGCCTTTGACAAAACGGGTACACTCACAGAAGGCAAACCCAAGGTAACCGACGTGGTGCCTTTCGGCCGAAAGGTCGATGAGGTCTTGCGCTACGCCGCCGCGCTCGAGATCGGGTCGAGCCATCCGCTCGCTGTCGCCATTCTCGACAAGGCGAAGGAGGACGGCATCGACGTTCCAGTCGCGACCGACGCGAAGGCGCTCGGCGGAAAGGGCGTGACCGCCGTGATAAATGGGGTCGAGGTCTTCTTCGGCTCGTCGAAGGCAGCAGCCGAGCGGGTCACGATGCCGATGGCGCATTCGAAGGCGATCACGTTGCTCAACGACGAGGGAAAGACCGTCTCCGTACTTTTGATAGGCGACGTTCTCGCAGGTGCCATCGCCATGCGCGACGAACCGCGTGCCGACGCCGTAACGGGCCTCAAGGCTTTGACCGACGCTGGCATCAAGACGGTCATGCTGACGGGCGATAACAAGCGGACGGCCACGGCCATCGGCGCACAGCTCGGCATAGAGGTCCGCGCTGAGCTGATGCCCGAGGACAAGCAGCGGATCGTCGGCGAACTGAAGAAGGAAGGCTACGTCGTCGGCAAGATCGGCGATGGCATCAACGATGCTCCTGCGCTGGCGGCAGCCGACGTTGGGATCGCGATGGGCGGCGGAACGGACGTCGCACTTGAGACCGCCGATGCTGCCGTGCTGCATGGCAGGGTGGGCGACGTTGCCCTTATGATTGACCTTTCCAAGCGGACCATGCGCAATATCTTCCAGAACATCACCATTGCCCTCGGATTGAAGGTGGTTTTCCTTGTGACCACAATTCTCGGCATTACAGGCCTGTGGCCAGCGATCCTTGCCGACACGGGAGCGACCGTTCTCGTAACCCTGAACGCTCTGCGCCTGCTGCGTCCGATCCGGGAAGTGTGATGCACAGAAAGGCCGGGTCCGGCGGCATCGTCCTGGTCACCGCGTTGATCTAGTTCAGCCTTTTCGGTGTGATTGCTGTGTGGAAGGACTGACATCCGCACTCATCGATCACGAGACCCGGCCGCCGTGCCGGGTTCGGTGCACTTTCTCCGGCCCGTCAGCCATCTGACGGGCCGCGACGGTTTTGAGATCAGTGATGGTCGTCCTCGCCCTCATGCTCATGCTTGAGCCATGAGCACAGCTCGGCGGGCAATAGCTTCTCATAGGCGTCGTCTCCGCCGATGAATTCCCCAAGGTCCCTGGCGCTGACGAAGCCAACGTTTGGAAATTCCTTCGCGGCTTCCCGCAGGAACACGAAGTCCTCGTCCCCGATGCCGACCATCACGTAGTAGATCTGCGATTCAGCATGCTCTGCCTCCGAAAGCAGCCGCCAGGCCTTGTCGTGGTCCGAATTCACGCCGTCCGTCAGGAAGTAGTTGATCGCCGGAATGCCTGACCGCGTCTCCTCGCCGAAGCTGTCCCGCTTCTGCCCGAAGATCATTCCTAGCAGCCCTCCGGCGTTTCGCTCCTTGAGCAGACCGTATGCCATGAGGTTGGAACGGATGACGGGTTCGTAATCGGTGCCGCCCCAAAGAATGCGCTGCAGGGCGGGATTTCCGGTTATCTCCCTTTCGACGTACCCGTCGTAGGTCGAAGCCGTTACCGGCGTAAGCGACGCCGTCTTTTCATCGTTAGAAAACACCCATGTGTCGATGCGGCCGTCTTCGTCGAAGTAAAGCGCTACCGGGAGGACGCGCTCGAGCGCAGACTGGACCACACCTGTCTCATAAAGACCCTTCATCGAACCGGAAACGTCGATATTCAGTCCAACCTGCGCGGGAATGCGATCGTGTATTCCCTGCTTTTCAAGCACGAAGCCGACCCTCCGAATCTCTTCTTCGGGCTTCTCGAGTCTGAATGTCGTCATGTTCCATGCCTCCGTGTCAGCGTGTTCACAAGTTTCTCGTAAAGGCTTCGAATGGGCGACGTGTCAAAGGACCGGCCCTCCGATCTGGCAATCAGCGCGGCAGCGCATGCGGTCTGCCAGACGGGCAGGTCGCTGTCGACCATGTCCTGCCCAAATGTCCGTGCGCCGCCAATCGTGGAAATGATCGCTTGCAGGACGCGTCCGCCAAGGGCTACCGATGACGCGGTCGATGCAAGCGACGCGAGCCTCGTCTCCAGCGCGTCCTTCTGTGACAGGCGATGCACCGCAGCTTCGGGGTCGGGCAGCAGATGTTCTGAGATGTGTCGCGTCAGAAACCTGCCAGCAAGGAGGTGAGCGTCCAGTCCGACACCGAGCGTGATCCATCTTTTCATCAGAAGGTTCGCCCGACGTTCGAATTCGTCGAACTCTTGACCACGCTCCTTGATCTGGCGGGCGGTCTGCAAAACTGCTGCCGAACGTTGCTGAAAGCGTTCGAGTTCGGCGGACCGGGAGAGCGCCGCCTTCATGCCACCGATCAGGCCTCGATCCCGATCGAATAGGGATGCCGGATTGAGTTGGGAAAGTTGTGCGAGGAGGTCGGAGGAGAGACGCTTCGCCTCCTCGAGGCGTGCGTCGCCTGCCAATGCAAGCTGGTCCTCGGCAAGCCTCCCATGCTCCTCTTGCAGAGGCGCACCGAAACGCACGACGTCGTCAAATTCGTGATCGTCGAAGTTAACCGCATCGACGACTCTCTTGGCCTGCCGCAGAACCGGGTCGGATACCGCCGGATCGAGGGTACGAAGTTCATCGATGGAGCATGATATCCTGAGCCTGACGATGCCGCCCCCGACGATCCGCGGACCGTCGTCGAGGGTGCGGGGAACTCTTGCTGCGCCGAACGGTATCATCGGACCCGAAGCAGGCTTCGGCGCGGGTCGCACCGAGTCCCGACCGAACGGCACCCTCGGGCCTGAGCGAGCATCATCGTCGGCCGGGGGCACGCGAGCCACCTTTAGGCCAGATAGGCGTTGATGACTTCGCCCAGCCCGGCGTTCGAGCCCGCTCCGACCGCGTGGAACTTCCACGACCCGTCACCCTGCTTCAGGAAGGAGGCTACCTGTATGGTCGTCATCCCTGCGAATTCCGACGTGAGCTGATAGCGGCAGAGTTCGTCGTCCATCGCGTCGCACACCTCGATATAGGCGTTCTTTACCTTGCCGAAGTCCTGTCTCTTGCGCTCCGCGTCGTGGATCGTCGACCAGACGGCCAGTTCGGCGACCTCGGCCGGGAGATCGCCGAGCACAATCTTGAACTCCTCGCGGAAGCCTTCGCCGTGGTGGCCTTCCTTCTTGTCGCCGTCATCATCGTCATGCTTCGCGGGACTCCCACCGCGGCCTGTCCGATCGTCGCGCTCGTGCCACATCGATCCGTCTTCGGTCTGGAAGGAGCCGTCGGGGTTCTTCTTCAGCGAACCTTCGACGTTCGACGGGCCGCGCACGAAAGCGTAGCAAAGCGCATGCGAGCCGTCGTTGTAGAGACGCGCGCGCGAAGGATCACCGCCCGGATGCACGAGGGCGAAGCAATGGACGTCAAGGTCGAAGGCAGGGGCGGAGCCCTCCGGCGGATCCCAGACAAGACCGGAGTGAACCAGCTCCATTGCTTTTTCTATTTGAAAAGACTGCCCCTTCGAGAGGTTGAACGTGGCCATTCATGCTCCGCTTTCTTCAGATCGGTCTGTCGGTGACGAGCGCGCGCGCCTGCTCGAGCTTCGAGCGCGCCTCGGCAAATCTTTGTTTGTTCTTGTCTCCCTCGGCGACGACCTTGTCGGCGATCGCGCGAAGACGCTGCGCCGTGCCCAGCACCAGCTCTGCATCCTCCAGACGGTTCTCGCCGGACGCGCGGGCGGCGTTCACCGAAACGTCCTCGAGGACGTTCATACCGTATTTCTGAAGCGAAGACCTGAGTTGGCGGCGCATGTCGTTCATCTGCTGGATCGATTGCATCTGGAAAAGAACATGGAGCCGGATGAGGACGGACTTGATGTCGTTGAATTCCGCATTCGCCGCAGAGACCGTCTCCGCCAGTGTTGCCAGTGCCGCCCCACGGGCAATCCCGATCGAGTCTAGGTCGGCGGGTGCCTTGGCGTAGGCAGTCTCGAGAACGAGGAGGCGGTTGCGGAAGATGTCGAGCTTCTGGGCATGATCTCTCGCCGTCTGGACGAGAAGAGGGTCGCCTGTTGCAGCTTCGCGGGTCAGCCGGTCCAAGTTGGCCTCGGCCGTCTCGACAATCCTGCGTCCCGCCGTCACGAAAACGCCCAGCGCTATGATCGATTCCCTGTAGGCATCCGCGAGCTGGCTCATGCGGGAGACTTCGCCAACGAGCTTAGCGCTCTCCTCTTCAACCTTCGCCTCCATGGGCTTTACCAGGTCGGAGAGGGACTTCGCCTTACTCTGAAGCATCCCGCGGACCTCGTCCGACACCCGCTTCAACCTCTCTGCGGGATCCCCAAGGCCTATGGCGTTGAGGAGCCTCTCGATGAAGCCGCCCTTGAGCTTTTCACGGATGTCTGCCTCCAGGGTCTCGAGATCGGCCCCCTTGACCCCGTCGCGGATCGTCCGGAACAGTTCGAAGAGTACGGGAGACTGCGCCTTTGTGATCTGATCGAGGATCGCGTCGAGCTTGGCGCCGAACCCCAAGACCGCCTCCTGGCCGAACGTCACAAGGGTGCTGGCCTCCATCGCATCCAAGGCAGACCGGTCCGCGATGACTTCGGCCTCGGCCACCCGTTCCGCGGGAAGCGTCACCTTGACGGTGGCAAGCGGCCAGCCTGCCGGGAATGCGATCTGGTTCTGCGTGCCTGTCGCTGTTGGAAGGTCGTCGGAAATGGCCATATGCTCCTATGGGCTGGTCGCAGAATGTAACGGAGGAGGGCCTAGGAGGCAATGATCTTAGCCGGGCTAGCCATCACGCGCTGGACGAGAAGCAGACTGCGGACGCGTTTGGGAGGAGAATTATCAGCGCAGCGAGGCTGCTACTACTCGTAAGGCAATCTCGTGGTTCGAGGCGCGCAGGCGCCGATCATCGTATATTCGTTCACAATGGTCACCGGCGTCTTGATAACTGCAAATTCGCTGCAACACACTTTTTGTTATTTCTCGTAACTAAAACGAATCCAAACGGGGCGGCGGTTCAGACCCTTTAAAGACCTTTTTTTTGAACAGTAGAGTTCACGGATCACAATTTTTCAAGGCAAATCTCCGCGGCGACGCCATAGCGTCAAAGCCGTTCCTTCGTTTGAGCGCGACGACCTTCCGGCCGCTGCCAAATTTGTATTGTCGGGGACGATGTCGCGGCTATGCGCCATACTCCAAACCGACTTCATTATAAATGTGGTATTACACCGCGTGAATAATACCGAAAAAGCGCCCAACCGCTTAACAGCATGATGGTCAATATGGCCACGAGCAGCACCCTCCTGTTTTGGCTAATCCTATGATCAGCGGACATTTGAAACCTGTGACAATACGGGCAGACTGCAAGGTAATCAGAGATTTCTCGTTCGCAGTTATCGCAACTCTTCATCGAAGGGGCCTCCTCTTGCGGAAGGATGGGTGAGCGAACCGCCAGCGGAACAGTCTTGAACTTGGGGCGGCACCGCAAGATATAAGCTATAGGGTGATCAAACGCATAAGCTCTCTTTGCATCCCGAAGTCACCGTTGGCATCTCCTCAGTTGGCCTTGTGGATCCTCGTCAATCGAGTGAGCCTTGAGATAGGACACTATACGGTGAACCTTCGGGAGATCCAGCTGTGTGGGCGACGTTGATCTGAGCTATGATGGAAAGGATGTGGATGCAGGATGCCGCGAGTCTTCTGCCTGACCACGACGCTTCTATTCCTGATGGCAACGGCCCAAGGAGGCGAGAAGCAGGCAGGTCAGCGATGCGAGCACGGACATTGGTGAGCCGGGCCTTGCGATCCTAGCTCGTTCAGCCGTACAGGAAGTTACTACATTGAGTGGCCGATGGTTTAGATTGCATGAGGTGCTTCGATATATGAACCATCTGCCGATGAGTTCGGCTATCCACCCCAAATTTGCTACAATTATCCTAAACTCAGAGGTTGATCAGATCGTAAGTGCGCCCGTGGATTGCTAAAGGGCGCTTGCGGTGAATTTGTGGGGAGAATTCATGTCTGTTTCGATCGCGACTTTGTCAGCGTTTTTCCTGTCCCTCGCAGCCTCAACCGCATTTGCCGGGACCAGCGACCCGGTCAAGTCCGTCACCCTATCTTCTGGCGGCTTGGCAGAGATCGTTCGTTCTGCCACCGTCGGTCAGAATGCCTGGATCAACATCGACGTCCCGCTGGACCAGGTTGACGACATCCTCAAGAGCATCATCGTTCGCGACAACAAAGGCCACGTCAAGAGCTTGTCCCTGGCTGGCCCTACTCCGGTCGATGAGACCTTTAAAACGCTGCCGTTCAAGCCATCCGACCTGACGTCCCTGCCGGCACTGTTAAATTCGATCCACGGCAGTCGCATCCAGGCCGGTGAGCAGCAAGGTGTTGTGCTCGGCGTTACTGAAATCCCAGGCAATGCCCAGACGCAACTGAGTTGGCAGCTGTCATTCCTGCGCGACGACGGCGCGATCTCGATGGTCCCGATTCCGGGAACCCAGATCACGATCATCGATCCGGCCATTCAGGAAAAGCTCAAAAGCGCGATGGCCGTCATCTCGAAAGCAAGCGCCGATAATGCTCGGACTATCAGTATCCAGCTGGACGGACCGGCGAGCCGCAATGTCTATATTTCCTATGTCGTTCCCGCTCCGATCTGGAAGACATCCTACAGGTTGGTTCCCGGCCAGGATGGTACAGTCCGGCTGCAGGCGTGGGCCATCTTCGAGAATGCCTCGGGCGAAGACTGGAATGGCGTCGGAATCACCCTGTCATCCGGCAAGCCGGTCACGCTGAGGCAGCGGCTGCATAGCCTGTTTTGGAAGCAGCGCACGGAGGTATCCGTCGACACCACCTCTGTGGCCGTCTATCAGGCCATGGCGGCCAAACCACTGGCCAGGAAAAGTATTCCAGCGATGGCCATAGCGGCACCGCCTCCGGCGCCAATGATGGAAAAGAGCAGCGACGCCTCGATGGCAGAACCGGCTGATCCCGTCCTGACGGAGGAGGGCTCTGTCACCTCGACCTTCGCGCTCGCGGGCACTTACGACGTCAGGAATGGCGACACGCTGTCCGTTCCGATCCTGCACCAAGGCGTGAAGGCGGAGATGGTGTCACTTTACCAGGCTGAAGCGGGGGGTGAGCACCCGACCGCCGCCGCCATGATCGACAACGACAGCGGCATCAGCCTGCCTCCGGGCATCGTGACCGTTTATGACGGCAAACAAGGATATGTCGGTGACGCTAAGACCATGGGACTGCCGACAGGGCAGAAGCAGGCCGTCAGCTTCGCACTCGACCAGAAGGTCTCCATCACTTCACAACCCCGGTCCGAAACGACGATCACCCAGATCAAGGTGGCCGATGGCATCATCAAAACCTCGTCGATGACCCGCGAGGATACGGTCTACAGGATCGTGGGTGCCAGTGACGCATCAAGAGTTGTGCTGATCGAGCAAATCAAGCGGCCGGGCTGGACCTTCAAAGCGGACGGCATGACTGATGACACATCCACAAAGGACCGCATCAAGACGGTTGTGAAGGCAGGAGAAACCAAAGTGGTGACGTCCACGCTGTCAATCGTCAATCAGGAAAGCTTTGCCTTGGCGGATGCTGGATCGGATGAATTGACCCAGTGGCAGGACGCAGCCATCGACCCTGCGATGCGGGAAAAACTCGATGACCTCGTGAAGGCGAAGGCTGCGCAGGATGCGGCAAGGAAGACGCTTGAGGAACTGAACCAGCAGTTCGCGCTGGTTGAGGCGGATCAGCAGCGGGCCAGGTCCAATCTGCAATCGGTTGGCAGCGGCGACACCAAGACAAGGTTCGAGAAGCTGCTGAACGGAACGGAGGACAAGCTGGAGAAGATCGAGCTAGCTCGGGCTGAACAGCGAAAAGTCGCCCAAACCGCAGACGCGAAGGTTGCGGCCATTATCAGATCATTTTGAAAATGTCTGGGGTGCACCGTTCGGATCCCATCAAGCGCACACATTCAGATAGGCCTGACATCCCATCCTTTAGGAAAGACCGTACCAGGCGCCGCGGCCGGCACCGTGCAGGACGAGGTGCCCTTGATTCACGAGTGTTTTGAGGTGATCTTTGATGGTGTGACGGCTCGCATCGGTGATCCGTGCAGCCTCCACCGTCCTGATCGAAAGCGCGTTTCTCCTCAAGGCAATCCTCGGTGTCGACACCTTCCTTGTTTGCCGAGGCAGCTGAGTCATCCGGAGCGCCATATGACGTGCGACCTGTAGGGCGCATCTCGGAACAACGGGGCGTGCTTCATCAGAATCGGCACTCATCAGCCGAGGGGAGCAGCAACCTTATGTATGGGATGTATTATCCGTGATCTAAAGTCACTCAAGGGCTCAGGTCTAGAAAACAAAAAACCTTGCAAATCGGTGCAGCCCACTGCGATCAAGAAGTCACGTTGACCCTGAGTTTCGACACCTTCCGCTGTAGTCTCCTTGCCCAATGTACGGCTCAGGCCGACGATCGCGGATATGATAGCCGCACCCTCGGCGCGCGTGCCGAGTAGCCTGACAAAAGATCTATCGATTTTAATTCTGTCGATGTTAAATTGAATGACGTGGCTGAGTGACGAGAACCCTGTGCCGAAATCGTCGAGGGCGATACGAACACCGTGAGCCCGTAGCCGTGTTAGCGCGGCCAAAGCGTTCTCGTTGATGTTGAACAGTGTTGCTTCTGTCAACTCTAGTTCCAGCCGGGATGGAGATAACCCTGTCACCGCGAGTATTTCAAGCACATGACGATCAAATTCGGGATGCCGCATTTGCGAAGGCGAAACGTTGACTGCGATAGATATCTCTGTTGGCCAGTTTGATGCAGCTTCAGCCGCCTCTCTCAAGACCCATGCGCCGAGCTGATTGATAATACCGGCTTCCTCAGCAATCGAAATGAATTTATCAGGCGTTAGCAGCCCATGCGTCGGGTGGTTCCACCGGACGAGCGCCTCGGCGCTTGAAAGCTCGCAAATTTGGTCGGAACGATACACTCCCTGAAAATAAACCTCCAGATTGCCCTTATCGATGTCTGGCCGGCCGCTTTCCACGGAGGCAGACGAACTGCCTTCCAGGACGAGACGCAGATCCCTTTTGAGAGCCTCCCGTGCCTCGACTATGCTGTCCATTGAATGATCATAGGCAACAGCTCTGCCTCGACCGGCCGTCTTCGCCTGGTAAAGCGCAACGTCTGCGCGGCGAAGGAACTCATCGAGCGTCTGTCTGTCATCATCGAATGTCGTGACGCCAATCGAGCCTCCTACGCGAACAACGATGTCGCCGCCGCGAAGCTGAAAGGGATCACTCAAGGCCCTGATGATTTTTTCACAAAAGACGATCTGATGATCAGCATCTCCTCCACGCTTAGGCATTAGCAACGCAAACTCGTCTCTGCCAACACGGGCGAGGGTGTCACTCGAAGTTATCAGGTTGGAAATCCTTGCGACGACCGCAAGCAGAAGTTCGTCACCGGTGGCATGTCCGTATGTATCATTTACTTGTTTGAATCTGTCCAAATCGATGAGTGCGATAACAGCGGTGCTACGATCGGCCTTCATCGAGGCAAGACACGCCTCAAAGCGAGAGGTGAACAAAGCTCGATTGGGAAGTCCGGTCAACACGTCGTGAAGCGAGAGATGTTTTGCATGGTGCTCGCTAGCACTCAACTCATTCAGGCTTCCGCGCAAGCGCCCCATCAATGCAAAAAACGAACCTGCGATAATCAATCCCGCAATGGAGAGTACAGGGATCAGGCGTCCTAGAACTCTTGAACCTGGCAAGTCGGGCTTCCAAATGATGAAGCCTATAGGTTCACCTGTTGCCGTCGCATCTATTTCAAAAGCAACTTCAGTGGAATCCTGATCCGCACTACGCGCGTACCGGGCGCCGGCCAAGCCTTGTTCGCGACTGAGGGTGTCGAGCGTAACGCCATCGAGGAAACGAACGACCAAGAGATATAAATGTTCTCCTTCTTCATCCCTGGCGGTCGTCGAACTTACTACAGGGATCACGCCCACGACAGAAGGGCGGCCCTCAAGTCGCATCAAACCAACGCGTCCAGAGGCAGTTAGCGGATCATGTTGCACCAACCGTTTTTCCAGATCGACGACAAGCGGTTGGAGCAGCGGCCTGACCCACTTGAAACGGCGCGTTGCTTCTGGGTCCGAGGTGAGGGCAAGCTCTCCCTTGGCGGTAGTTAGAAAAGCGGCATTGAAACCAAAGGCTGTCGTAGCAATCCTTCCGAAGGTTTCTGCAGATGCGGGTTTACGGCCTTCGCTTGGAAGACCAGTATCGCCCTTCGCTAAAACCGTATCGCCAATCAAAAAGGAAGCGTAGCCAGCGCCTATCAGTTGCATTTCTTGAGAGACACGCGTCACCTGATCACTCAAACGGCCAGTGACAAGTTGCCGCTGACGATCAAGGGCTGCAGCATCGCTTTCCGAACCGGCCCAAACGGCAGCCAAGAATACTAGCGCAAGGATCCCGAGCGCGCTAACAGCGAGCAGAATCAATATCGATCCAGATGATGTTCGCGTCACTCTATAAGTAAATAGATTTTGGATCGAATTGCCAAGCACGCGACTTCCCCCAGTCGACTGGACATTGACTTGTATTGATTACGAATTGCTTTTCAAGTCATGCTGAAATTAGCATACAGGCGAAAAAGCTCCTTAATAGTTGCATGATATGTATGACCAAAGCGATGTCAGGTCTTTGGCAACACTGCCGAGCGCATCAGCATTGGTGAGACATGAATTTTATAAAAATCTTACTGGGATTTGTGTGTCTGACGTCGCTCGGATGTCTATTCGCCGCGGGCGTTGGCCTCGCTGGAGAAACTTCAGATTCCAAAAGCATCAGGATCGCCGTTGAGGGGGCGTTTCCGCCGTTCAACTATGTCGATTCCAACAATCAACTCCAAGGTTTCGATGTCGATATTGGAAAAGCGCTTTGCAAGGTTGCGGAGTTGAAGTGTGAGTTTGTTGTGCAAGAATGGACAACCATGATCCCTGATTTGCTAGCGGATCGCTTTGACGCAATTGTCTCGTCCATGTCGATGAGCGCGGAAAGACGAAAAAGCGTTGCATTCACCCAGAAGTACTATGACAGCCCATCGGTATTCATCGTTAGAAAAGGGAGCAATATTGCGGGTACAGGCATGGAGGACTTAAAGAAGCTCCGGCTAGGCGTGACGGCAGCCACTTCACAAGAAGCTTATGCGAGACGGTTTTACGCGGGTGTGTCTACTACTGAGTTTCATGCATCGCCAGACCTTTATAAAGCGCTTGTCGATGGAAGTGTGGATATAATTATTGAGGATAAACTGGCAATCTACGATTGGCTGGCAAACACAAAAGCAGGTAGTTGCTGCGAGTATAAAGGATCCGATATAAAGAATACGGAGTATTTTGGCGATGGCGCGGGGATTGCGGTGCGCCCTTCCGACACGGAACTGCTGAAAAAATTGAATTCTGCGATTGAGGTAATCGAAGCGGACGATACGTACGATACTATTAATGCCAAATACTTCCCGTTCAGCATACGCTAACGCTACCTGAAGAAATCTTACTAGGATGCCGACGCTTTTTGGAAGTTGACATTGACACGGAGACAAAGCCACAAAATAGTAGTTCGCCTATCACAACATGCATTTAGCTCGTTAGCGCGTGAAGCTGGACCTGAGTTCAATAAATTAGTGTTGCGCTATACAAAGACACACAGGTCCTTTGCTGGTCACCGAGACGAGCCCCTTATAGACGTAAATCTTCGACAAGTGGGGTTTTCGCCCTCGTAAATCTACTTGAAAGATGGCATCATTCTGACTGTGTTGATATCAACGCCATCGTTTTTGAAAGGTGATGTCAATGCCTGCTGTCACTAGTCGAAATCTGTCTGACGAAACGCATCATGCCCTACGGGTGCGGGCGGCTCATCATGGCCGAAGCACTGAAGCCGAGATCCGTGCTATCATAGAGGCCGCCGTACGTCCCTCTGAGCGCCTTAAACTTGGTTCTCTCCTAGCTGCGATTGGTCGTGATACCGGGCTTGCTAATGGCGATGTTGAGGCACTGCAGAAAAGTCGCGATAACGGACCTGCTGAACCGATGATTTTCGAATGATCTTGTTGGATACGAACGTCATTTCAGAGCCATGGAAGCCGGTTCCCGATCTGGCGGTGGTCGCATGGTTAGATGCCAAAGCTATTTAGACACTGTTTCTCTCAGCGATAACAATTGCTGAGCTACGCTTCAGATTGCTGCGATGCCCTTAGGGAAGCGGCAATCCATTCTCCGAGATCGCCTTGAAGGAGAGGTGCTGATGCACTTTCAGAGCGCATACTGGCATTCAATCTAGCGGCTTCACACCTCTATTTTGAACTCCTGGTGCGCGCTCGGGTATATGGGAAGGCTATTGTAACCGCCGTCCACGTTTTGTCAGCCAGTGCCTGATCTAGCCGTACCTGCCCGAGCGCATAGGCTCCAAGCGCGTTGCCCTTCGACTCGACCGACGTCTGGTCCCACAGAACCGCATTGAGATTGTCGTTGGCCTGTGTTGCGACCAGATCGGCGGCCGATACGAACGATGCGCCCAAAGTTCCAGGGAACAGCAGAAGCGCAGTACTTGCGGCGTAGCGGTGGATCTGTCTTTTCCTCATGCATTCCTCCTTGTGTTGAACCCTGCCATTTTTTTCGCGGCAACATCTTCGATGTCAACGCAGGTCTCGTTCGCGCTTGTCACAAATGCGGTTGCGTCAGGATAACGTCTCGCAACGCTTTCCCTGGTGGTCAAAGAAGTGAAGGGCCGTCTCCGGGGCCGCGATCACGACTTCATCGTTGATCCTGACGGCGGAACGTCCCGGTACACGGAACGTGATTGCCTGACGGTCTGGCAAGACTGCATGAACGTAGCTTTCCGCCCCGACCAGCTCGACCGCAAGGACGCGAACCTTCGCACGAAACGCTTGTTGGCCTTCAGCATCGGTCACCAAGAAATCTTCCGGCCTGATGCCAATCGTTGTGACCTGCTTGGCTGCGAGCCTATCTCCAAGACGGAAGTCCGGATTTTCCGGGACGCAGTTCAGGAGGTTCATTGATGGAGAGCCTATAAAGGTGGCAACGAAGGTCGTGGCAGGCTTCTCGTAAAGCTCGATGGGCGAACCCACCTGCTCGATCCGGCCGGCGTTGAGCACGACCAGCCGATCTGCCAACGTCATCGCTTCCATCTGGTCATGCGTGACATAGACACTCGTCGTTTTTAGCGAGAACTGCAGGCTCTTAATCTCGACACGCATCTGGACGCGCAGCTTTGCATCCAGGTTCGATAGCGGTTCGTCGAACAGGAAGGCTGCCGGCTCTCTCACGATTGCCCGGCCCATGGCAACACGTTGACGCTGGCCGCCGGATAGTTGCCGCGGCTTTCTTTCGAGAAAAGTCTCAATCTCCAGCGATGATGCGGCCTTTTGGATGCGGCTATCGATTTCGGCCTTGGGCATATTGCGGTTCTTTAACCCATAGGCGAGGTTCTGGCGCACCGTCATATGCGGATAGAGCGCGTAGTTCTGGAAGACCATGGCGATGTCGCGCTCGGAGGGCTCGAGTTCGTTGACGACACGGCCGCCGATAGAGATCTCGCCTGAGGATATGCTCTCCAGGCCGGCAATCATTCGCAGCAGCGTCGATTTCCCGCAGCCCGACGGGCCGACCAGAACAACGAATTCGCCGTCCCCGATCTCCAGCGAAACGCCGGAGATGGCCTCGATAGTCTTGCCATAGGTCTTGCGGACATTCTTGAGGGTGATTGCAGCCATTACTTCTCAGTCTCCACGAGCCCTTTGACGAACCAGCGCTGCATCAGCACCACGACGAGTATGGGGGGAATGATTGCCAGAATCGCTGTCACCATGACGAGGTTCCACGGTGTCGATGCGTCGGTGAAATCGACCATCTTTCGCAGTCCGATGATGATCGTGGTCATCTGGGCGTCGTTTGTGACCAGGAGCGGCCAGAGATACTGCGTCCAGCCATAGATGAACAGGATGACGAAGAGGGCTGCGATGTTGGTGCTCGATAGCGGAAGCAGAATATCCCGCATGAAGCGGAACGGCCCGGCATTGTCGATCCGCGCGGCCTCGAGCAGTTCGCCGGGGATCGTGAGGAAGAACTGACGAAACAGGAAGGTCGCAGTGGCCGACGCCATCAACGGCAAGGTAAGGCCGGCATAGCTATCGATCATTCCGAGATCGACGACCACTTTGTAGGTCGGCAGGATGCGGACCTCGACCGGCAACATCAACGTGATGAAGATCATCCAGAAAAACACCATGCGAAGCGGGAAGCGAAAGAACACGATGGCGTAGGCTGACAGGAATGAGATGACGATCTTACCTGCGGCAATCACGACCGAGACGACGATAGTGTTCCAGAGCATTCGCTCCAGGCTGACGCCAACCACTTTCTCGACGCCGCCCGAAAGAGCGTCGCCATAGTTCTCCAGGAAGTGACTGCCGGGCAGCAGCGATATCGGAGGTTTCAAGATTTCCGCAGAGGTCATCGTTGATGCGACGAAGGTGTAATAGATCGGAAAGGCGACAATGATAATGCCAAGGATCAGCATCAGGTGCCCGACAAGATTGGCGATGGGACGTTTTTCGATCATAAGCGAATCTCACGCATAGTGCACCCGCCGTTCGACGAAGCGGAACTGGAAAGCTGTCAGCCCGATTACGATTGCCATCAGGATTACCGATTGGGCAGCGGATGAGCCCAGGTTGAGATTTACGAAGCCATCATTGTAGACCTTATAGACCAAGGTCTCGGTCGCCTTGGCCGGGCCACCCTTAGTGACGGAATCGATGATGCCGAAGGTGTCGAAGAACGCGTAGACAGTGTTGACGACCAGCAGGAAGAAGGTCGTCGGGGCCAGCAACGGGAACACGATAGTCCAGAAGCGTCGGGCGCCACGAGAGCCGTCGATGGCCGCGGCCTCAAGCAAGGATTTGGGAATGGCCTGCAAGCCCGCGACAAAGAACAGGAAGTTGTAGCTAATTTGTTTCCAGGCCGCGGCAACGACGACAAGCGAAATCGCCTGGTCGCCTTTTAGCAACGGATCCCAGGCAAACCCATTGCGACGAAGCAGGTATGCGAACGTACCCATGGCGGGATTGAACATGAAAAGCCAGAGCATGCCGGCGACGGCTGGCGCCACGGCATAGGGCCAGATCAGCAGTGTCCGGTAGAGGGTCTTGCCTCGCACCACCTTGTCGGCTGCTGTCGCCAATGCAAGGGCTGCGATCATGGAGAGTACCGCAGTCGCCACGCTGAAGACGACTGTCACCTGTAGCGAATGGAGGTAGCTCGGATCGCCGAGGACCTGCCGGAAGTTCGCCAGACCGACGAATCCACTCTTCATGCCGAACGGATCTTCACGCTGGAGTGACTGGTAGAGTGCCTGGCTGGCCGGCCAGAAGAAGAACACCACTGTCAGGATGATCTGCGGCGCGACCAGGAGGTAGGGCAGGATCTTGTTTGGAAAGACGACGTTTTGCACGGCGATCTCCTCGAAGGGGAGGGCGGTCCGCGAACAGGGCGCGCGGACCATGGCTTCTTGCATTCAGTTACCGTTCGCCTGTGCGATCGCTGCGTTGCCTCGTTCCACGGCCTTGTCGAGGGCCGTCTTTGCGTCCTGCTTGCCGGCAAGCATCGCCTCGAATTCCTCATTCATGATGTCGCGGACCTGTGGCAGATTGACGAGGCGGACACCCTTGGAGTTTGCCGTCGGCGGTTTGCCCATCATCTGCAGGATCGGCGTCTCCATGCCGGGGTTCTTCTGGTAGAAGCCGGACTTCTTCGTTTCCTCATAGGCGGCCATCGTCACCGGCAGGTAGCCGGAGACCTGGTGCAGACGGGCCTGGATCTTGGTCTGCGACAGGAAGTGGAAAAACTCACCGATGCCTTTGTATTCCTGATCGGTCTTGCCGGTGAGGACCCAGAGGCTCGCACCGCCGGGAATGGTGTTTTGCGGACGACCATCTCCCTCGTCATAGGGAAGCTGGCCAATGCCATAGGCAATGCCGGCCTTGACGATATCACCAAGGCCGCCAGAAGACTCCGTCAGGATCCCGCATTCGCCAGATGTAAAGAGTTGCTTGGCCTCTGATGTGCGGCCGCCATAACGGAACGTTCCATCCTTCGCCAAATCGGCGATTGCCTGGAAATGTTGGACAAACGGTGCCGAGTTGAACTCCAGCTTGACGTCCGTGCCGCCAAGACCATTTTCATTCGTGCTATAGGGCACGTTGTTCCAGGCGGCATAATTTTCCGTCTGAATCCAGGTGAGCCAGGTCGAGGTCAGCCCGCAATTTGCGGCGCCACTCGACTTGATCTTCTTTGCAGCGTCGAACACCTGTGCCCATGTCTTTGGCGGGATCGCCGCATCCAGGCCGGCTTTCTTGAAGATGTCCTTGTTGTAGTAGAGGATTGGCGAGGAGGAATTGTACGGGAAGGACAGCATGGTACCGTCCGGCTTCGAGTAATAGGAGACGATCCCCGGCAGGTAGTCTGCCTTGTTGAACTCGTAGCCTGCCTTCTTCAGAACGTCGGCCGCCGGCATGATCGCTCCTTCGGCTCCCATCATGACGCCGCTACCCGCATCGAAGACCTGCAGGATTGCCGGCGATTGCTTGGCGCGGAATGCTGCGATACCTGCGTTCAACGTTTCCGGATAGGTGCCCTTGAAGACAGGGACCACCTTGAAATCCTTTTGGCTCTCGTTGAATTCTTTGGCGAGATTGTCGACCACTTCGTTGTTGGCGCCCGACATAGCATGCCACCATTGAAGCTCTGTCGCTGCAAACGTGTGCGGGGCGCCTGCTATCGAAGCCATTGCCGCGATGGAGCATGTCATAATGAAACGATTGGTCATGTTTCCTCCCTGTCCTTCATCTTCAATCACATGCAACGGCGACCCTCCCAGATCACCATTGCAACTGCCGTACGCTCTCCAAAATCCCAGTGCTTCCGCTCTGGATGCAAAGGCGTTCACGGGATTTAGAGCAGCGTGGTTCTCCGTCCAGATGGAGGGAGATATTTATAAGCCAGCTATCGTTCTTGGCCAATCCCGGACACTTGCGCCGACATGCCTGGATTGCGGGATACCTCTCAGTTCATTGCGGAAATTGTCCCGCAACTCGTGAAACGAGGACAAGCCAAGCCCGACTGCCAGGCGCGATACCGCACTGGTAGGGACACCTGCAGATAAGGCGACGGTCTTGTATGACCCGAATGCCCTCCTGTCTGGATGCCCGAGCGCGCAATCGGCGAGGCGCATCAGTTGCTCCTGCAAAAGACCTGTCTTCGTCAGACAGACGAGCAGTTCGCTTCTGACTTGTGGAGGTCGCGATTGCAAGATCATCGGTATCTCCTGTACATCATGTTCCAATCAACCTAGTCCTGATTTACAAGCCAGCAATCTTTTTGAGATCATCAATCGCGCCCGGGGCTGCGGCAAGGACCTGGGAGCCCCTGGTCAGACGCTCGCCTTCTGTCGGAAAGGGGTGGTACCAGCCGCCGGCTTCCTTCACGAGGCAATAGCCCGCCAGGCAATCCCAGGCGTGCATGTAGGGCTCATAGTAACCGACGAGGCGACCTGCCGCGACGTAGGCGAGCATCAGCGCGCCGGAGCCGTTGCGGATGAAATTACCCCCCGCTTCGAGGATGCCTTCGACAATCTTGCCCACGGAGGCGGGGGTCACGTGGCTGTTGGCACCAAACCCTGTCACCGCATTCTGTATAGTGCGGCTTGCGTCGAGCGAGAGTGACTTGCCATTTAGTGTCGCACCTCTCCCGAGGCAGCCCGCGTACACTTCGTCGAAGCAGGGAGCGTAAATTACCCCGACGACAGGGATACAGTCATGAAGAAGGGCGATGGAAACGCACCAGTTTGGCATGCCGTTGACGAACGGGCTCGTCCCATCGATAGGATCGACGACCCAGGTATAACCAGAGGTTCCAGCCTGAAGGCCGTATTCCTCTCCCAACACGCCATCCGCGCCGTATGCCTCGCCGAAACGGGAACGGATTAGCTCTTCGACCTCACGATCGGCGATCGATACGACGTCCTGAAGGTCGCGCTTCGTTTCGATCACAAGCGTTTCGCGACGGTTGAAATAGTCGAACGCGAGCTTTCCAGCTTCAAGGGCAACGGTCTGGGCTAGAGTGAAGCGCCCTTCAAGGCCGGAGACGGTTTGGGAGGTCATTGCGATTTTCCTTGTGGGATACTGCACGGAATTGAAACGGCGGCATGCTTCATGCGCCGATGATGGCGATGCCCCGCTCCCGAAAGCCGATTGTCACCTCGGTCGAAGACGGAAGAGGCTTTTCGACCGCACTGTCGATAACGAACAGCGTCGACGACCGCGTCTTGACCTCATATTCGACGTGATCTCCCAGATATGCTGCATGTATGATGTGGCCGCTGAAGCTGCCGGGCGAGGCACCCGGCGAAAGCGTTATGGCGTTCGGCCTAACGGCGAGCTGGGCTGGGCCCTTTGCGGCCTTCAAGGTTGGCATCCGGTGCTGCAGACCCTCGACGTTGATCACCGCGTGGCCAGGCTCGATTGCGATCACATCACAGGGAACGACATTCGCCTCCCCCATGAAGTCGGCAATGAAGGCCGAGGCAGGTGTTTCGTAGAGATCGCGCGGTGCGCCTTGCTGGGCGATCTCGCCATCCTTCATGACGATAATCTGATCAGACACGGCCAGCGCCTCATCCTGGTCGTGGGTAACATAGACGGCCGTAAAGCCTAGACGTTGCTGCAACTCGCGAATTTCCGTCCGCACCCGTCTGCGCAGTCGCGCATCGAGATTGGAGAGCGGCTCGTCGAGGAGCAGAACCTGTGGCTCCAGAACGAGAGCGCGGGCGACAGCGACACGCTGCTGCTGGCCGCCGGAGAGTTCGGCTGGCAGCCGCTTGCCCATGCCGCCAAGCCCGACCAACTTCAAGCCCTCTTCGGCCCGCTCACGCGCTTCCTTCCTCTTCAACCCGGAAGACTCCAGACCATAGGCGACATTGTCGAGCGAAGTCATATGGGGAAACAGGGCGTAGCTCTGGAAAACCATGGAGACATCGCGCTCGTTGGCGGGCAGCATCGTCACATCCTTGCCGGCAATCAGGATGCGGCCAGAGGACGGATGCTCGAGACCCGCGAGCATCCGCAATGTCGTCGTCTTGCCGCAGCCAGAGGGGCCGAGGAGCGTCACCAGCGTCCCAGGCGCAATGGTCAACGACAGATCCGGAATGGCGGTGAAGGCGCCAAAGATCTTCCTGACACTCTGGAAAACCACGGAACCGGGTTTGATCATGCTCATGTTGGATTCTCCTGACCGATCGGCGTGGGTGCGATTACGACGGGGGCGGCGATCGCAACGCGGTTCTCGCGTCGCAGACGGCGTTCACCGACGATGAACTGGAAGCCTGTGATGACGGCGATCATCACGACGATCAGCGCCGAGGAGTAGGCGATGGCGACGCCGTATTCGCCATTTTCGACCAAGCCGACAATGAAAGCGGTGGACATGTTGTACTGGGCGCTGACGAGAAAGATCACAGCGCTGATCGATGTGATGGCGCGCACGAAGGAATAGACGAGTGCCGCCGTGATGGCAGGGCGAAGGAGGGGAAGGATAACCTTTCGGATCGTCCGGAAGCTGGTGGCGCCCAGCGTCAGGGATGCCTCATCGAGGCTCTTGTCGAGCTGGCTCATGGCGGCAACGCCGCCTCGGACGCCGACCGGCATGTTGCGGAAGACGAAGCAGGCAACAAGGATCAGCGCGGTGCCTGTCATTTCCAGTGGCGGCAGATTGAATGCCATGATGTAGCTGATGCCGATGACGGTGCCCGGAATAGCGAAGCTCATCATCAGTGCGAACTCGAAGATGTTCCGGCCGACGAACCGCTGGCGAACAATGATATAGGCGGTCAGCAGGCCGACAGCGGCCGTCAAGGGTGCGGAGATCAGAGCGATTTCCATCGTCGTCCAGAATGAGTTCCAGGCAACCCCGGACCATTCCAGCCCCCCGTCGTTGCGCAAGCCGATGGAGAACGCTTTGATGTAGTGTTCGATGGTCAGGCTGCTATCTAGCCCCCATGTTTTCACGAAGCCACCGAACAGGATCATACCGTAAACGACGAGCGTGAATGCAATCCACGGAATAACCATGGCGTGGACGGCGATCGACAGGCCTTTCGGCAGGGCAATGTGCGCACCCGAATCACCCTTGCCGGTCACGGTGGCAAAGCTCTTGCCGGAAAGCCAGAAGCGCTGCGTGATGAAGGCTGTCATCGTGAACACCAGAAGGATCATCGCAAGCACGGCTGCTCTTGACGGATCGTTCTGCGAGCCGACCACAGCGAAGAAGATTTCCGTGGACAGCACGCCGTGGCTCCCGCCTAGCACCATTGGATTGCCGAAATCCGCCATGCTTTCGATGAATCCGATCAGGAATGCATTTGCCAGACCCGGCGTCATCAGCGGCAGCGACACCCGCCAGAATGTCCGCCAGCGATTGGCGCGCAATGTTTGCGAGGCCTCTTCCATCGAAGGACTTACACCTTCGACGACACCAATCAGCACCAGAAACGAAATCGGGGTAAAGGATAGCACCTGAGCAATCCAGATCCCTGTCAGGCCATAGAGCCAACGGCTGGGTTCCGCTCCGGTCAAGCTGCCCACCCATTCAGTGACGACACCGGAGCGTCCGAACAGCAGAATCAGCGCCAGACCGATGACGAAGGGCGGCGTGATGATCGGTAGGATGGTCAGCAGCCGCAGACCCTTTTTGAAAGGAAATCGGGTGCGGGTGGCAACAAGGGCAAAACAGAGCCCAAGCAGGGTTGCTCCCGTCGCAGTCAGGATCGCGAGGCAAAGCGTCCGCCATGCGACGCCGCAACTGTCGCCGCCGACAATGCAACTCAGGCTCCAGACCGAAGGATCCTGGATATTGGAGATGAAGCCCGTCGCGTCGAATGAGCCGTCGATAGACTGGAAGGCCCCGACGAACATGCTGCCGACCGGGTAGAATACAAAGATGGCCACAAGGAAGATCAACATGGTGATCGAGCCTATGACAAACGCATCGCCCTTCATCACACCGCGTTTCGCAAGGCCGAACGAAAAAAGCAGGACAAACACGATTGCTGTGACAATGGCGCCGGCGCCCATCGAGGGCTGCCCGTCCGACATAGGTCCAAACAGAGTTTCGCTGACGGACCAGCTCCAGCCGGAGAAGTTGATCGCAAGGCCTTGGAATATCAGATAGGCGACGCCGATTGCACCCGCCCAGGCAAGGACGAGCCCTTGACGCTCAGGCGCGCCGATGAAGCGCGATGCGCCCGCCACCAGAAGCGGAACAGCCGCAACCAGCAGCCACCAACGCCCAAATATTTCGAGAGCCGCAGGGGCTATTGCCAGATCATTCGGATAGCTGGAGAGCCAACCAAAACTGTAGAAGCCGCCCTCGATCCGGTACCAGGGCAACACGATCATGGCCAAAAGTCCGACAATGAAGGCGACATCCTGCCTGCGACTGGCTTGTGTCATGTCTATTTATCTCCGCTCAAGTTTTGTGAAGGCTGCCAAAGATCAGTTCGGCAGCCAACGGCACTGGGGCTCAGTTAGCCTTGGCGCCGATCTCCTTGTTCCAGCGGGAGAGCAAGGCCTTGCGGACAGTCGGATCGCCATATTTGGCGAAGTCGTAATCAATAAGCTTGATGTCGTCGAACTTCGGCGCTTCCTTCGGCACCTCGGCAAACTTGTTGGACGGAAGCTGATAGGACTTGCCGTCCTTCATGTGCGATTGCGCTTCTGCCGACAGAGCCCAGTCATACCATTTCTCGGCATTTTCCAGGTTCCTCGCGCCCTTTACGATCGACATCGAGCCGATTTCGTAACCCGTGCCCTCGCAGGGCGCGACTGTCTTGATTGGGAAGCCCTCGACCGTCTGGGCTACAGCATCGTGCATGAATACGATTCCGATCGTCGCTTCACCGCGCGCGGCGGACTTGACGGGCGCAGAGCCGGATTTCGTGTACTGGGAAATGTTTGCGTTCAGCTTGGTGAGATACTCGAAGGCCTTATCCTCACCCATGATTTGCACGAGCGTGGCAAGGCTGTTGTACGATGTCCCCGACGAGTTTGGATTGGCGATCTGGATTTCACCCTTGTAGGAGGGGTCGAGAAGATCAGCCCAACATTTCGGTTCCTTAAAGCCTTTCTTCTTCAAGAGCTCCGTATTGTAGCCCCAGCCAAGTGCGCCGGCGTAGACGCCGACCGTACGGAACTTGGAGGTTTCGGCCTGCTTTTTGGCCCAATCCTGAAGTTGATCGAACAATGGTGATTTGTATTCCTGCGTCAAACCTTCGGCGGCGGCCTGAAGATGCGGATCGCCTGTCCCCGCCCACCAGATGTCGGTCTTCGGATTGCGGGCTTCGGCGCGGATTTTCGCGTAGGTCTCGCCTGCGGAGAGGCGAACCATGTTCACCTTGATGTCCGACTGCTTCTCGAACAGGCTCTTCATAACGTCGCAAACCTCGGGGTCTGCCGAGCAGATCATGTTGAGGTCGCCTGCCGCATGGGCCGAATAGGCGCAAAGGGACACACCCGTGGCAAGCAATGCCGCGGCCAATTTGATGGATCGCATAGTTTCCTCCGTTAATACGACGCCTCCACGCCGTTCGCTGTTTGCAAGCGTGTGCAAATGCTGCCTGCGAATACTAAGCCTGTCAACATGTTTGTCATAAAAATAACATTAAAGTCGACAGCATGCTTCTTGCACGGCTTTGCAAAAAGGTGCATGAATCTGTGCAAAACACAGGGAGCTAGGTGCGTGTCTCAAAAACTCTTCGTCAGTGCGGACGAGGTCGCCAAGCGGGCAGGGGTGTCGCGCTCGGCCGTGTCGAGGGCGTTTACACCTGGCGCGTCCGTGTCGGCATCGACGCGTCAAAAGGTGGTCCAGGCTGCCGAAGAACTTGGCTATCATGTCAATCATCTTGCCCGTGGCCTGATGCGCAACGAAAGTGGGATTGTTTGCCTCATCGTTTCTGATGTCGCCACACCCTATCGGTCGGCGCTTTTGCGGGAGCTGACGCAGCAGCTCCAGTTGGCAGGCAAGGTCGCCATGCTTGTCAATACGGATCGATCGGACGGCAGCGTTGATCGCGCCCTGCAACAGGCCATCCGATATCGAGCCGATGCATCGATCATCATGTCCGGTCTACCCGACAAGTCGATCGCCCAGCTCTGTTTGCGCAGCGGCCAAAGGCTTGTGCTGATCAATCGCGACGACGACCAGCCGGGCCCCTTGCGGATCAATCTAGATGATACCGAAGCGGCGCAAAGGGTCGTAACCGCATTCGTGCGGGCCGGATGCCGACGGCTTGCATTTGCCAATTCCGACGCGGGCACGCCAAGTCTGATGGCGCGTGAGACGGGTTTCGTTGCCGCAGCGAAGGCGCAGGGACTGGATGTCACCGTCGAGCGTTACGGTCTCACCGGATATGAATCCGGGAAGGTGCTGGCACAACGACTGCTTACCAAAAGCGAGCGCCCTGACGCCGTGTTTTGCGCGACTGACCTGTTGGCGTGCGGGTTTATGGATGCTGCCCGTCATCAGTTTTCGATTTCGGTTCCTGAGAGCCTCAGCATTGTTGGCTTCGACGATATCGAACAAGCGTCATGGTCTTCCTACGAGCTGACCACCTTCGCGCAGCCAGTGATGGCAATTGCAAGCGAGGCCGTCCAATGGCTGTCGGCGGAGCCGTCAGGCGACCCCGATCAGACATCAAAACGACTGCATGCCGAATTCGTGTGGAGAGGATCCGTCCGAGCGGGGTAGTCGTTCAGTCGCCCCTCAAGACTGGGCGTGCAAAATGTCGATCGCGGTCAACTATCTGTCTAAACGAGAGAAATTGGGATATATGACGTTTGTGACAATGGCGCTTGCTTTATCGAGGCAGGTTGGAAACCATAGTCGGCTAACAGAAAGCCGATCGGGAAAGCCTTCCGGTTTTGCCTGTTTGGGTTTCTCAGAAGAGGGCTAGAATGGCATTTCCTTTCGGTCTCATTGCTCTTGTGACACTCATCAACACCAAGTACCGCTGAGCCGTCCTGGGTTGCGGTTCTAATGAGAGGCTTGCGCAAGCGGATGAAGCGTTCGCACGAGCCCACGGGTTTGGAAACGCACGTCACGGCTCGGCTGGCCGGGCACCACCTTACTATCATATCCAGGGACCGTCTGAGCACGCGCCCAAGCTAGCAACTGCTCAACAAGGGCACATGCATTTGATACGGCAACCGGCGCGCGCGTTTGTGGTTATACCCAGGAGAAATTGGGAGAGCGTGCAACAATTATTTCATGCTAGATTGCAATCACAAATTTACCACTCGGCTCTGTGGCAGAAGCAGCAGGTCAACTGTTCTCATCCCATCAAGGCACCGAATAGTTTGAACGGAGTACGGTGTGGAAAGTTCACACTATACTCCGAGCTTCAATTCATGCCTTAAAACAGACCGAGCGCAGAATCACTCATCGACAACGGCATTCTTCAGGACGGCCAAGCCCTCTATATCCACCTCGATCACATCTCCGGCCTTCATCCAGAGCGGCGGATTTCTCTTCGCTCCGACGCCCCCAGGGGTGCCGCTGACAATCACGTCGCCAGGCTCGAGGCGGGTAAACGTAGAGATATATTCGATCTGCTTCGGGATATCGAAAATCATCTGGTCGAACTTGGCTTCCTGCACGACCTGACCATTCAAGCGTGTCTGAATGCGAAGGTCGCCGAGCGGGCCCAGTTCATCCGGCGTCATCATCCAGGGACCGAAGGCACCGGTATCCGGGAAGTTCTTGCCTGGCGTGAACTGGATGGTATGGCGCTGAAAGTCGCGCACACTGCCGTCGTTGTAGCAGGCATAGCCCGCAACATGCGACATCGCCTCCTCGCGAGTGATATATCGCCCGGCCTTGCCGATGATAACAGCCAGTTCGCCTTCGAAGTCGAGTTCGGCCGAAACTTTCGGACGGACGATCGGCGCGAGATGGCCCGTCTGGCTGTTGGCATAGCGAGCAAAAATCGTCGGGTGCTCGACTTCGCTGCGGCCGGTTTCCTTGCGGTGCATTTCGTAGTTCAATCCAACGCAGAGGATCTTGTCCGGGTTCGGCACCACCGGCAGCCACATCACTTCGGACAGTGGATAGGATTTTGCGCCTTCGAGCGCGGCGCTGATTCCGTCCAGTCCAGCCGATATCGCTGCCTTGAGATCGGGGTAGCGGGACGCCAAGGCCGCTCCGACGTCGAAGGCCCGGTCGTCTTGGACAACGCCCCAGCTCGTCTGGCCGTCGTGACTGAATGTTGAGAGTTTCATCTTGTGGTCTCCTTGGAGGCGGGCGCTGCCCTATGCTTGACGAAGACCCAGCCCCTTCAGGCCGGGGATGCTTGAAAACCGACTGAGCGTCCGCTCGGGGAAGATCAGTGCAAACGCGGCGATCGCGCCAATAAGAAGGATGCCGGCGGTGAACAGCATAGCATTGGCATAACCGCCGGGCCCGTCGGAGCCGGATGCCTGCACGATGCTGCCGGTTACTGCGTTCGAAACGAGCGCGGAAGCAGCGTTGCCCGAATAGATGACGATGATGAGCTTGCCGCGTTGGGCCGCAGGGGCGATGGCACCGAGCGTGACCGGGCCGTAGATCGTCGTCAGGCTCGGCGCCGCGAAGGCGATGGCAATCAGGACGAGCTGAAGGGGACCTGAGGCATATACGCCGAGCACCAAGGCGGCGCCGCTGACGAGCAGAGCCCATCCCGAAGCGCTTCCAAGCGTGGTGCGTCTGCTCCAGCCGGCGTTCAGCATCCGCTGGGCGAGCCACGATCCTGCGAGGAGTAGGGGCGACTGAAAGATATAGACACCAGAGATGATCCACCCCGTTTCACTGTGGGAATATCCAAGACCCTGTTGCAGGTAGGGCGGCAGCCAGGTCGCCGACATGCCGACGATCCAGTAGGACATCGTCGACATGATGATGACGCCGATGACAGTCGGATCGAGCCACAGCTTCGTTGCCGGAATGCGGGGCGATGTATCGACCACGCCATGATCCACGGTCTTGACGGCATAGGGACCTTCTCCGCCGATGAAGAGCCAGGCAGCGAGCCAGACCAGACCCAAGACGCCGCAGAACAGAAAGCCGCTGCGCCAGCCATAGGAGACAATCACATAGGTCAGCAGCGGGCTGCCAACCAGCAAGCCCACACTGATGCCCTGGAGGATGATTGCGCTCGGAACGCTCCGCTTCTCGGTCGAGAACCAGTCGTAGCAGGCGTGGATCGCCGTTGGCAGGCCCGGTCCTTCACCGAAACCGAGCAGGATCCGGCAGCCGATAAGAACGGTGATCGACGTGCTGAAGAAGATCGGAATTTGCGTCGCGGACCAGATGAGAGCCAGGATAGCCAAGATCCACCTGACCGGAACACGGCCGGTGACGAACAGGCCGACGAGAATGCCGGAGATGGAAAACAGCAGAAAGAAGCTGCTGCCGATCAGGCCGAACTGCTGTGGCGACAGCGACAGTTCCTTCATCATCGGAACGGCGGACAGGCCGAAGACAAGCTTGTCGAAGAAGTTCAGCGTCTGAAACAGAAAGAGCATGATCAAGACTGTGTATGGACGCCATTTTCCGGCGTGACTTGCGCTCGTTGAATTGGTCATGTTTTCCTCCCCATGACGTGCCTCGATTACCCCGCATCGCGTGACGCCACGCCGTCAGGCGAGCGCTTCCTCCAGCTCTGCGTAAAGTGCGTGAATTTCGTCTGCCGATTTCGCGGTCCCGAAGACGTAATGGTCGGGTCGCACCAGAACGGCACTGCATTTGTGGCTATCGAACCAGGCTGCCATGACCCCGTCCTTCTCGACGAGCCCCTTGTCTGTCGATGAAGCGCCGCCGTTACGCCGGCCGACCTGCGCCACGGAGATCTCGCGCCGTTCGAGCGTGTTTGGATCGATGTCGCCGGCGCGGCCATCCACAATCAGGCGCCAGCCGGCACCGGTCAGCTTGTCGAGAAGGACGGGTTCTTCCTCACCGTAGATCCAGGGCTGGGGCGCGAGCGTTCCGTTTGCCGGATTGGCTCGTTTAGCAAAAAAACCATCGCGAAGCGGCGGCACGATTTCCTGACGGGTGACAGTTCGGGCCGTACCCCCGCCTTCGGCGAGGATCCGCTCGTCGCGCGCGGCCGCAGCGGCCGGATCGCGCTCACAGATGACGTGGCCTATCGCCTTGATGCGCGTCGTCAGTTCCGTGACATGCGCCTTCCGCTCGACCTGATAGCTGTCGAGCAGCTCGAGGTTCGTCCGACCTTTCAGGACATGGTCAAGTTTCCAGATGAGGTTCGAGACATCCCGAAGTCCCTGGCACATACCCTGGCCGATGAATGGCGGCTGCTGATGGGCGGCATCTCCGGCGAGGAACACACGACCGAGTTCCCAATTGGCCGCCACCAGCGCATGGAACCGATAGCTCGCCGACCGCCAGAGTGTCGCATCTTCCGGCTTCAGCCAGCGAGACAAAAGCTTCCAGACATTCGCGGGCTTTTCCATCTCCCTGGCGTCCTCGCCGGGCAGCAGCATGATCTCCCAGCGCCGATGAGTGCCGGGGCCAACGATAAAGGACGTCGGCCGGGCCGGATCGCAGAACTGCGCTGCGGTCTTCGGCAGCTTTTCCAGAGAAGTCTCGTTGACGATGACGTCGACGACCAACCAGGGTTCGTCGAAGACAAGGTCTTCCAGCGTGAGCCCCAGCGCCTGTCGGACGCCGCTCGTCGCGCCGTCACAGGCAATCACATAGGAGGCCGTGACGGTTCGAGCGGTGCCGTCCTTCTCCTTCAGATGCAGCGTCGCCTGCGCCTCCGTCTGCGCAAGACTGATCAGCTCCGTGCCTAGTTCCACGGTCACGCAAGGATAGGTTTGCGCATGGGCCCGCAGAATGGCTTCGACGGGCGGCTGGGAAAACACCATTGTCGGGATGTAGCCGAGGGGATATGGCTCGGGCACCATGTCGATCCGGCGGATCAGCTGCCCCTTTGCGCCGAAATGCTCGGATGCGGGGAACGCCGCGATATGGGGCTTGATCGCATCCGCAATGCCGAGATTGTCCAGGTGGCGAAGAATTTCGTGGTCGATGGCTATGGCGCGGGGCTTGTCGTAGACGTCCTCCTGCCTGTCGATCGCGAGTGTGCGAATGCCCCGGCTGCCAAGCAGCGAGGCCGCAACGGCGCCGGACGGGCCAAAGCCTACGACCACGACGTCGTAATGTTCTGATGTGTTCGTCATTGTTCTGAGCCGCTTCAAAGTTGCAATGGAATGCCCGTTCGGATGATCACGCCTTGAAGGGGATGGCGAGCTGAGCTGCTTTCACCACGTCACTTTTTGGTGGAGCGATACCCCAATGATCTGTGCGGCCGGGCGGCCATGTCCACTGCTCAGGGCCCTTTGGCTGATAGGTGTTATCCACCTGGAGAACATCGGATGTGTATTCGATGACGACGCCCAGCGGATCGAGGAAGTAAGCGAACACATTGTCTCCCGGACCATGCCGGCCGACACCCCAGCCGATCGGATAGCCGTTGTCGACCATGCGGCCGGAGGCGCGCATGACGGACTCCGTATCCGGCATCAGGAAAGCAATATGGTTCAGGCCATTGACGTTCGCCTCGGCAAGCACGACGGCATGGTGATCGTCGTTGCAGCGCAGGAAGGCCATCATCTTCGATCGGTCAGTGAGCTGAAAACCCAGCAATTGCTCGTAGAAGCGCGATAGGCCATCGACGTCGGCGCTGTTGATGTTGACATGCGCCAGTCGAAGCGGCCGGTTGGCAACCGCAGCGCCGGTCTTGGTCATGTCGCCGTGGACAAATTCGAGCGTGCTTCCCTGCGGCTCCCGGATGACGAAGCGCTGGCCGCCGGCGGGACCGGGGCTTTGCTCGACAGGACGCAGCAACTGGCAGCCAAGCGCCACGGCTGATGCTGACAGTCGGCCGAGATCATCGGCGCTGCCGACGCTGAAGGTGATCTTGCGCAGTTCGGACCTGTCGCTGCCGATCAACTCGAGAACGTGATGATCGTCGCCGGAAGCGGCGAGGAACACCTTGCCGCCCTGCCGGGCGACGACCTCCAGTCCCCATACAGCAGTGTAGAATTCTTCCGAACGGTTCAGATCCGGGGTGCCAAGTTCGACGCTTTTTAGAGCGGTCACGGGAAACTGTGTCATGACTGTGCCTCGAGTGCCAGGAATGCTTCGGCATTGGAAAAAGTCAGTCTATCCCGGGTAAGGTCGTCGCCGAAGGCGGCCTCGATCCGGGCGAGGGGGGCTTTTTCGTGGAAGTTGAAGGGGTAGTCGGTACCGAGAATGACTCGCTCGTCGCCGAACATCGAAACGAGGTGCCGCAGTGTCGGCTCATCGTACACCAGGGCGTCGTAGTAGAGGCGTTTGGCCTGGATGGACGGTTCCTCAAGGATCGTCTCGCGCAGAGCCGGAAAGACCTTCCAGCCTTCATCGAGCCGAGGCAACAACGAGGCGAGTGTTCCTCCGCCGTGACTGAACGCCAGGCGCAGCCTTGGATGCTTGAGCATCAGGTTCGCCGTGATGACAGAGGCGGCTGCCAATCCGACGTCCGTCGGATAGGCCAGCACTTGCTGCAACTGTCCGGGACCGACCAGCCTGTCCATTCCGGTCGGTCTGACCGCGTGGACGAACACCGCAGAACCCAGCGCTTCAGCTTCGGCGAAAAAAGGCAAGAATCGCGGGTCTCCGATCGGAATGCCGTTGATGTTGCTGCCGATCTCCACGCCGGAGAAACCGAGGTCCCTCATGCAGCGGCGAAGCTCGTCGATTGCCTTGTCAACATCCTGGAGCGGAACCGAACCGAGACCGACAAACCGGCCGCCGGAGGTGCTTGCCATGGTTGCGATGGTGTCGTTCAAGTAATGGATAAGATCGTTGGCTGGGTCGATATCCATCCAGTAGTTGAACAATTCGGGCATCGGCGACAGCGCCTGCGTCTTGATGCCCATTCGATCCATGTCGTCCATGCGACGCTGTGAGTCCCAGCAGGCATCGCTGACGGTTCGATAGTTCTTGCCGTCGATCACGATCGTCCTGTGGCAGGCGTCCCGGGCCATCATGGAAGGCCAGTTCGAAGGCGGTGCCCCCTTGAGATAGGGCGCAAACTCCGAGGGTACGACATGGCAATGGACGTCGATGCCGCGGCACCCGCATAGCCTCGTCATAGCCTGCCTCTTTGCGTGGAAACCATCGCACCCTCCCAGTGAAATGTCATCGTCATCAAATGGATATTATACAATAGAGTCTCTGTAAACAATAATTTATAAATTTGCACCAAGACGACCGGCGTTATATAAATACCCACATCGGCATCGTCGGGGAAAATCGCCAATGAATACTCTTGCAGTCACGAAGCCCGCCTTGTCGGCATCGACACAGGCCAGCTCCGTCTACGAGCGCCTGAAATCGGACATTCTCACCACAGTGCTGGAGCCTGGTCGCAAACTGCAGCTGCGGTTTTTGATGGACCACTATGGCGCGGGCCAAACGCCGCTAAGGGAGGCGCTGAACCGTCTGGCGTCGGAGGAACTAGTTGAAGGAAGAGATCAGCGCGGCTTCTTCGTTCAGCCTGTCAGCAGGGCGGAGCTCGTGGAGTTGACCAAGACGAGGTGCTGGGTGGAGGGGCTCGCCCTGCGCGAGTCGATGGCGAACCGCACACCGCAATGGGAAGAAGACCTTGTCGTTGCCCATCATCGGCTCGACCGAACTCCGCGCTCACTTAGAGAAGATAAATTCGAAGACAATCCGGAGTGGGAACGGGCACATCGTCGCTACCACCAAGTCCTGATTGCCAATTGTGGCTCGAGACCGCTGATTGCATTCGCCGAGCAACTTGCAGACCGCCTGTACCGATACCGCCAGATGTCGATCAGGAAGGTGTTCCGGACCCGTCACGTGACCGATGAGCACGAGGCGATCCTGAAGGAAGTGCTGAAGGGCAATGTGAATACGGCGTCGGAACTTCTGGAGAAGCATTACAAACGGACGGCTGAAGCTATTGTTGGTGATCTTGAGCAGTTTGGTTCTGAGCAAGGTTATTAAAGCCTCGAAAGGGCAAATATAGAGGAGATTGGGCACAGACAATCGGAAGGGTTCAACCGGAGGCCGCCGTCAAAACCGCATTACTTTACCCTGACGGAAGTTCGATACTGCAAGAGGAACGCTTGGTTGATGTTTATCCCCAGTATGCCACGGTGGTAGCCAAAATCGACCTTGATCATGCCAGGCAGGCGCAGTTCTTGCGGCTCTCAATCGAGCTTGAAGCCGTGAGACGCTTGACGGCAGATGCGTCGGCCGAAACGGCAAAGGATCTGCGAGAGGTGCTGGTACGGCAGGCTGCGGTTGCGACACAGGAAACCGACGACGTATTCGACAGCATCGACCGTGAGTTCCACAGAATACTTTATGAGAAAACCGGCATCCTTGAGCTTTGGGCTAGTGTCAGACGTCAAAGTGTCCATCTGGACAGGCTCCGACGACTTCACTTACCTATGCCTGGGAAGATGCAAACCGTGCTTACCGAACACGAAGCAATCGTGGACGCCATCGTTTCAGGACGACCTGCACATGCTGAGATGGCTTTGCGAAAGCACCTGTGCGCTACGCTTTCCATAATCGATGTGATCTCCTCAGTTCCCCACCTATATAAGGATTTAAGACTTCGACGCTCGGTCAAGCCAGCGCCGAGCTGCGTAAGCGCGCCGGTCTCAACACCATCAATCTGGCCGCCTCCTATCATGCCGGCCCGTTCCTCCAGCCCCGCAGCTCGCACCAGAAGGTCTATTTTCCCGAGGACGGAATGGTCTACTGCCGCCAGAAGGAAACAGGGCGGGCAAAGAGATCAGGCCGGTGATGGCACAGAACGCCAGCGAGCGCGGGCGACAGGCCGGCCGCGCTTGTGGAGGCGCGCGACGCGGGCGGCATGAAGGTCTCCTACTGGCCCGGTTGTCTGCACGCGCCCATCTCGGGATGCCGCATCCAGCCCATGTCGGCCAGCTCAGGAGACCGGCTCTACCAACGCGCCGCAACCATCTGTCCGCACAATAGTCCATGCAAAGGACCGGGAGAGATTGGCCTTCATCGAGACCGGCTTGCGGGCTGGATAGCAGGGACTCTTCCAAGGCCTGTGTCCACTGGCCTCAGGGTTTACCGGACAGGCGACCATAGGCGCCCATGATGAAGCGCTCCGCCTGGTTAAGATATATTTCCATGGCGGCGGCAGCCTGTGTGGGTTTTTCCTCCTCAAATTCGGTCAGGATCTTGAGGTTCTGATCAACGAAGGGAGCATGCAGGAACTCGGGGTCGCGCAACAGCCCGAATACCAGGCGCAGTTCCAGCGATACTTCGCGGAAGAATGCCGAAAGGCGGGGGCTATCGGCCAGGTCGACCACCGCAGCGTGAAAGGCGATATCCGCGCTGCCAACGCCCAACCAGTCGCCCTCCGAGCGGCAGCGGCGGGCGGCCTCGACGGCGACACGCATTTTTCGGGCACTGGGATGGCTTGGGTGCGCCTGGGCAAGTGCGGGACACTCGATGATGCGGCGGACCCGGTAGATGTCGATGATCGTGGACATGCTAGGTGTCGTCACGAACACGCCGCGATTGGCTTCGTGCCGCAGCAGGCCCTCTTTCGTCAATATGCGGAAAACCTCGCGTAGCGTGTTGCGCGATACCTGCATCTCCTCGCTCAGCGCCAGTTCGGACAGATGGCTACCCGGCGTCAGGCGTCCTGAGATTACCTGCTCGCGCATGCGGCCCGCGACCGCCTCTGCCAAGGTCTGGCTGGCCGGCTGGCTGGATATCGGCCCCAACGTTTGCTCGTTTGGCAATCCGGATGTCCCGTCTGCTGCTTGGCTGATCACCTTCATCTCGTCTCGTCTATCTGTCGCGCATCCCATGCGGCGTTGCCATTTCTCAGCAGTTGAGTTCTCGTGCCGGAACGCATGTGTCAGTCGCTGCCTGTCTTCACTGCTTAGGCTCTTTCACGCGAAAACATCAATGGAAAAGACACGCCGATGCGCTGCACAACAAATGGGCAATATGCTATCTGTAGGGCAATGCATCGATATTGTTCAACACTCTGGACAGAATTGTCCTCACTTGATAGCCTCCTGTCAGTTTTCAATGGAAATGTTTGTCGGATGTGGGCAATCGATCTCAACAGCGACCTCGGTGAAAGCTTCGGCCCGTGGAAAATGGGCGAAGATGATGCCCTGATCGAAGTCGTGACGAGCACGAACGTGGCTTGTGGCTTTCATGCCGGCGATCCGGCCGGCATTCTAAGGACGCTGCGCTCTGCCGCCGCGCGCGGCGTGGCGATCGGTGCCCATGTCGGCTACCGCGATCTTGTCGGCTTTGGCCGCCGCAATATGGACCCGACGAGCGAAGAGCTGATCGGAGACGTCATCTATCAGATCGGTGCGCTGAAGGGTCTTGCCCAAGCTGCCGGAACGCGCGTCAGCTATGTCAAACCCCACGGCGCCCTTTACAATACCATCGCCACCGACACCCGGCAGGCCGCCGACGTGATTGCCGCGATCCGCGCGGTCGATCCGGAACTGGTGTTGATGGCGTTGGCAGGCGCGCCCCTGGTGGCGCAGGCGCAAGCCGCCGGGCTGCGGGTGGTGGAGGAAGCTTTTGCCGACCGTGCCTACACCTGCGATGGCCATCTCGTTTCGCGCCGGCAAGCGGGCGCCGTTCTACATGATGCCGAAGAGGTCGCCAAACGCATGGTGCGGCTCGTTCGCGAAGGGGTCGTCGACTCGATCGACGGCAAGCCCACGCGGATCAAGGCCCAGAGTATCTGCGTGCATGGCGACAGCCCCGACGCAGTGCGGATGGCAAGGACCCTGCGTCGGCGCCTGGAAGAAGCGGGCCTGACCGTGCGCGCCTTTACGGGCGCCGCATGATCAGGGGAGGGGCGGATCCCCAGAAAGCCTGCGATGCACAGATTTTGCCCATGCGGGCCGATTGCGTACTTGTCGAACTCGTCGATCTGGAAGCGGCACTGGACCTTTACGATGCTCTTCTGCGCCGCAATCTTTTGGGGATTCGCGAACTCATTCCGGCGGCGCGCACGCTAATGATCGAGTTCGATCCGTCGGTTCTCTCCACCGCGATGCTGAATGCTGCAATCGCCGACCTGGACCTGTCGAGGACCGGGCCCGCCTTGGGTCCGTTATTGGAAATCCCGGTTTGTTACGAGGGTGAAGACCTGCCGGAAGTCGCCGCCCTGCTGGGCATGACTCCGCAGGAGGTGGTCCGGTTGCATACCGGACATGACTATCTGGTTGCCTTCACCGGTTTTGCGCCGGGCTTTGCCTATCTCACCCAGGGCGACGAGCGCCTTAGCGTGCCGCGCAGGCAATCGCCGCGTACGCTGGTTCCCGCCGGTTCCGTAGGCCTCGCAGGCGCCTTCAGCGGCGTCTATCCCAAGGCGAGCCCAGGCGGCTGGCAACTCATCGGGAGAACCCCTCTCGACATGTTCGACATTGCCCGCGAGCCGGTCTCGCTGCTGCAGCCAGGTCAGCGCGTGCGGTTTTGCGACATGGCAACCGACCACGCCTACACCATTCAGACCAGGTCTTCCGGTCCGTCGTTTGCCACACGCCCCGCAACCGTTCCAACGGATGGCCAGACCGCCATCGAGATCGTCTCCGTCGGACTTCCCGTTCTGTTTCAGGATCTCGGACGTTCGGGGCTGGTACACCAGGGCATCGGCCGCTCCGGTGCCGCCGATCGGAAAAGTTTTGCAGCAGCCAATCGCCTTGTCGGCAATCCGGACAATACGGTCGCGCTGGAAATCCCGCTGGGCGGGCTGTCCTTCCGCATGCACGGCCAAGGCGTCATGGCGATGACAGGCGCGCAGGCAAGGGTCTCCGTCGCGACGGCTGAGGGAGCGGCGATCGAGGCTCCGCATCATTGTGCCTTTGCCGTCGAGGATGGCGACCTGGTGACGCTCGGCATCGCGACGTCCGGCATGCGCAGCTATCTGGCGATCAGAGGCGGCTTCTATGTGGCCCCCGTTCTGAAGAGTTGCGCGACGGACATGCTGGCGCAGATCGGCCCGGAACCGCTGAGGGTCGGGGAGTTCATTTCGATATCCAATGTGCAGGCTGGCTCTCATTCTGCGGTTGCACTCCTCCAGGAGCCGGAATTTGCCATGCCTCGCGCTGGCGAAACGGTCCGCCTCGACGTCGTGCTCGGCCCGCGCACGGACTGGTTCACGCCTGACGCAATCGAAAGCTTCCTCGCGCAGGACTGGACCGTCTCGCTGCAATCGAGCCGCGTCGGCATGCGCCTCGAGGGCGACGCGCTGGAGCGGTCCATCGTCAAGGAACTGCCGAGCGAGGCGACGATCCGCGGCGCCATTCAGGTGCCTGCGAGCGGTCAGCCGGTTCTGTTCCTCGTCGATCATCCGCTGACGGGCGGTTATCCGGTGATTGCCAATATCGCTGGCCATCATCTCGATCTTGCAGGGCAGATCCCAGTCGGTACGCGCATCCGCTTTGTTGCGTCCGCTCCGTTTGCCACGCAGCCCATAGCAGGAAGACAGCAGTGATGAAGAAGGTGTTGATAGCCAACCGCGGCGAGATTGCCGTGCGCCTCATCCGGGCCTGCCGCGACTACGGCCTTACCTCGGTTGCCGTTTATGCGGATGTCGATGTCGATGCGCTGTTCGTCGGACTTGCGGACGAGGCCTATGCGCTTCAGGGATCGAGCCCCCGGGACAGCTACCTCGATAGCGAGAAACTGATCGCCATAGCCAGGCGTGCCGGTGCCGATGCGGTGCATCCGGGATACGGTTTTCTGTCGGAAAACGCGCGCTTTGCCGCCGCCGTCATGGCCGCCGGGCTCACCTGGATCGGCCCGGACCCTGATGTCATCGAGGCGCTCGGCGACAAGCTGAAGGCGCGCGACATCGCCCGCTCCGTCGGAGCGCCGCTGGTGGCCGGCAGCGACGGGGCCATTTCCAGTGCTTTCGAGGCACGGGCCTTTGCCCTCCGCTTCGGCCTGCCCATCGCGATAAAGGCCGCCCATGGCGGTGGCGGACGCGGGATCAAGATCGCACGGCATCTTGACGAGGTCGAAGACCTGTTTAATTCGGCGACCCGCGAGGCCGTTGCCGCCTTCGGCCGCGGCGAATGCTATGTCGAACAGTTTCTTGATCGCCCGCGCCATATCGAGGCGCAGGTTTTGGCCGACCGCCACGGAACCGTGCTCGTGGTCGGCACGCGCGATTGCTCGCTCCAGCGCCGCAACCAGAAACTGGTCGAGGAGGCGCCTGCTCCATTCCTCTCCGACGCACAGCGCGATGTCATCCACAAGGCCGCGCGCGATATCTGCCAGGCAGCCCGCTATGTCGGGGCCGGCACGGTGGAATTTCTGCTGAGCGCCGACGGCATCATTTCCTTCCTCGAGGTCAACACGCGCCTGCAGGTGGAACACCCGGTCACCGAGGAGACCACCGGTCTCGATCTCGTTCTCGAACAGTTTCGCATTGCAGAAGGCCAGCCCCTGGAGGTGTCAGAGATGCCGGCGCCGCGGGGCCATGCCATCGAATTTCGCATCAACATCGAGGACCCCGCGCGGGGCTTCCTGCCATTTGCCGGCCGGATCACGCGGTTCGCACCGCCCTCCGGTCCAGGCGTCCGCCTCGACACCGGCGTCTCCAGCGGCGCGGACGTCGCTGCCATGTTCGATTCGCTGGTGGCAAAGCTCATCGTCTGGGCGCCGGATCGTGCGCTGGCGATTGCCCGGGCCCGCCGCGCAATGGCGGAATTTGCGATCGACGGCGTGCCCTCGGTGCTGCCCTTTCACCGCGCCGTTCTGGAGCATCCGGATTTCGCCGGAGCCGATTTCAAAGTGCACACCCGTTGGATTGAGACCGATTTCGCCGGTAATCTGGAAAGCCAGCGCCGTCCAGCGCCCGTCGCTGTTGAGGAAACGCTGAGCGGTCATGTCGAGATCGACGGCAAGCGCGTCGAACTGCGTCTGCCTGCGTCGTTCCTCAGCCTCCTCGGACGCGCACCGGCAAACGGCAAACATCCTGCACCAGACCCGGCGGACAAAACGGCCCTTCTCGCCCCCCTGTCGGGCAACCTCGTCCACTGGACGGTGTCGAGCGGCGAACACGTCGAACAGGGGAGCGTGGTTGCCATGATGGATGCGATGAAGATGGAAACCGCCGTCACTGCGCCATGGTCCGGCATTCTCACCATTGCTGTCGAAGCCGGCTCCTTCCAGCCCGCCGGAACCATCCTCGCGCATATCACGCCGGGCCCGGCCGCAGCTTCATCTCCACCCGATGCCAGCTCCCGGCCGGAGGCGCTGACATGACACCGACCAATGCGGGCCCGCCCCTGATCTCGATCGAAGGACTCAGCGTCGAATTCGGCGGCAACCGTGTCGTCGACAACGTCTCCTTCGCGGTTTCGCCCGGGCGCACCGTGGCTGTGGTCGGTGAATCGGGCTCCGGCAAGTCCGTCACCTCTCTCTCGATCATGCGACTTGCCGACATCATGGGCGCGACGTTTCCCGAAGGCCGCATCCTGTTTGGCGGGCGCGATCTGCTGAAGACGTCCGACAAGGACATGCGGCGCATTCGCGGCAAGGAGATCGCCATGATCTTCCAGGAGCCAATGACCTCGCTGAACCCGGTCTTCACCATCGGCGACCAGATCTGCGAAGTGCTGCTGCTGCATGAAAACATGAGCAAGACGGCAGCCACATCAGAGGCGCGCCGCCTGCTCGATAGGGTCCGGCTGCCCGACTCCAAGCAGATGCTGAAGCGCTATCCACACCAGCTTTCCGGCGGCATGCGGCAGCGGGTGATGATTGCCATGGCGCTCGCCTGCCGCCCGAAACTGCTGATTGCCGACGAGCCGACCACGGCGCTCGATGTCACCATCCAAGCGCAGATCCTCACCATCCTACGCGATCTCCAGTCGGAGCTGGGGATGGGAATGATCTTCATTACCCACGACATGGGCGTGGTGGCCGAGATGGCCGACGACGTCGTCGTCATGTGGAAGGGCAGGAAAGTCGAGGAAGGCCCGGTGGCCGAGATATTCGCCAATCCCAAGCATCCCTACACCCGCGCGCTTCTGGCCGCCGTGCCGCGTCTGGGCAGCATGGCGGGCCAGGATTTCCCCAAGCGCATGCCGTTTACAGTGCTTGAGGACGGCAAGCCCGTTCTCGTCGGCGTTGAGCGCGTGCAGGACACGGCGCGCTACGACGAACCGCCGCTCCTATCGGTCAACGATCTCTCTGTCACCTTCGATATCCGCCGGACGATGCTCGGCAGGGTGACGCATCGGCTGAACGCCGTGTCGAAGGTCAGCTTCGATATCTATCCCGGCGAGACGCTGGCGCTGGTCGGCGAGTCCGGCTCCGGCAAGTCCACCATCGGGCGCACCATCCAGCAGCTGCAGAAAAGCCGCTCTGGCGATATCGCCTTCAATGGCAAATCGTTCGCGAGCATGTCGGCAGCGGAACGCTTTCGCCTGCGAAAGGATGTGCAATATATTTTCCAGGATCCGTTCGCCTCGCTCGATCCGCGCAAGACGGTCGGGTTCTCGATTGCCGAGCCGATCAACACTCACGGGGTGCTGTCCGGCAAGGCCGTGCGCCGGCGGGTGGACGAACTTCTAGAGCGCGTCGGCCTGACATCGACCCATGCGGACCGCTATCCGCACGAGTTCTCCGGTGGCCAGCGCCAGCGTGTCTGCATCGCCCGTGCGCTCGCCTCCGACCCCAAGCTGATCATCGCCGACGAAGCCCTGTCGGCGCTCGACGTGTCGATCCAGGCACAGATCATCGCCCTGTTCATGGACCTGCAGGCCGAGCGGGGCTTGGCCTATCTGTTCATCAGTCACGACATGGCCGTCGTGGAGGAGATCAGCCACCGGGTGGCCGTGCTCTATCTCGGGCAGATCATGGAAATAGGCAGCCGCCGGCAGGTGTTCGAAACGCCGCAGCACGACTACACCCGCCGCCTGCTGTCGGCAGTGCCGGTTGCCGATCCAGGGCGCGGCCGCAGCACCACACTGATCGAGGGAGAAATTCCCAATCCTGTCCACAGGATCGACGAGGAACCCGACATCTTCCGCCACGAGGAAATAAGCCCAGGCCATTTCATCGCGAGACAGGCCTGAAACCTGCGAACAATTGAAAGCATCTGAAGAGGAACAGCATATGCACAGTCTCACGCGCGGCCTGACCGCAACCTTCATGGCCCTTGCCCTTTGCGGAACGGCCTTCTACGCCGCGCCGGCGGCGGCCGCCGGCAAGATGACGATCTCGTCGCCGCAGGATCCGGGCAGCTGGGATCCGATCGATACATTCCTGGTGCAGTGGGCATCGGTCGCCACCAACATCTTCGACGGCCTGACCTATCGCGGCCCCGATCTCAAGGTCGTCCCCGGTCTTGCCGAATCCTGGGAAGAGCTCGACGGCGGAAAGCGCATCCGCTTCAAGCTGCGCCACAACGTGAAATTCCACGATGGCGAAGACTTCAATGCAGAAGCGGTGAAATTCACCTTCGAGCGCCTGCTGGGCGAGCAGGGTGCCAAGGGTCCGCAGCGGTCCAACTACACTTCCATCGACAGCGTCACGGTCGTTGACGACGACACGGTGGACATGAAGCTGAAATCCCCCGATCCGGTGCTGCTGACAAAGCTTGCGGGCTATGGCGCGATGATCGTGCCGCCGAAGTACATCAAGGAAAAGGGCGAGGACAACTTTAATACCCACCCGGTCGGCACCGGCCCGTTCAAGTTCGTCTCCTACCAGCCGAAGGTCAACATAGCACTCGAAGCCAATCCGGACTACTGGGGCGGCGCGCCCAAACTGTCTCAGCTCGAATTCCGCTTCATCTCGGAGCCTGCTACCGCCGTCGCCGAACTGCAGGCCGGCCGCGTCGATCTCGTCATTCCGCCGACCATCCCAGTCGGCATGATCCCGGTGATTTCAGGTGATCCAAAGCTGGAAGTCGTCAGCGTTCCCGGCCCGACCGTCGATGCGCTGCGTTTCAACACCCGTGACGGCATCACCGCCGATCCCAAGGTGCGCAAGGCCATCATCATGGCCGTCGACCGCTCGACCATCGTGAAATCCATTCTGGCCGGCCAGGCCTCGGAGATCGTCAGCTTCCAGAGCTCGCTCTCCTTCGGCTACGACAAGGACCTGAAGGGTCTCCCCTACGATCCGGCCGCCGCTAAAAAGCTCCTTGCAGAGGCTGGCGTGAAGCCGGGTGCCACGCTGCAGATCGATATACGCGGCAATGACACGACAATGAATGAAGTGGCGCAGGTCGTCGCCAGCTACCTGCAGATGGTCGGCATCACCGCCAGCATCAAGCCGTACGAGACCAACGTGCTGCTGAACGATATCATCCCGCAGGGCAAGACCGGCGGCATGTTCCAGCAGAAGTGGGGAGGCTGGACCTTCGATTTCGACAACACGGCCTATGCGATGTACCACTCGGGCGAAAAGTGGAACCCCTACGACAAGGACGCAACCCTCGACAAGCTGCTGGAATCGCAGCGCCCGCTGATCGACAAGGCCGCGCGCGAAAAGATCCTGAAGGAAGTAGCAAACTACGCAGCCGACCGGGCGCTTGAACTGCCGCTCTACAACAGCAAGTCCATCTACGGCATTTCCAAGCGCGTAAAGGGTTTCATTGCACCGCCAGACAACCGCCTGAAACTGACCGACGTCACCGTCGAGTAGTTTGACGCACTGGCAGATGGACATCCTGCAGAAAGATCCATCGGGATCTCGGCAGCGATGTCCAAGTGTCGCCCAGATCCGGGTGGCACCCTGCCGCTTACCATGAAGGACAGAAATCGTGGCCAGTTTCCTTATCAAGCGTGTGCTGCAGGCGATCTTCGTCGTGATTGCCATCACGCTCATCGTCTCCTTCGCCATTCGCCTCTCCGGCGATCCGGCGACGATGATGTTCCAGGGAAGTGGTAGCATGACCGACGAAGATCTGGCACGCATCCGGGCAGCACTCGGCACCGATCAGCCGTTCATCGTCCAGTATCTGAACTTCCTCAAGGGCCTGGTGACGCTCGACTTCGGTCGCAGCTTTACAGGTGGCACGCCGGTCTCGCTTCTGATCGGCAATGCCTTGCCGGCCACGCTGTTGCTTGCCTTCATCACCATGGCCGTCTCGATCGCCTTGTCGATCCCGCTGGGCATCAAGGCGGCCACTGCCAAGGGCAGGGGCGCCGACCAGGCTATCCGGATCTTGTCGTTGATCGGCTTGTCGTTTCCAAACTTCTGGCTGGCGACCATGATGGTCTTGCTGTTTGCCATCACGCTGGGCTGGCTGCCGCCGAGCGGCATGTCGGGGGCCGCAAGCTATGTGATGCCGGCGCTCACCATGGGCATTATCCTCACCGCCACCAATGTGCGTCTTGTGCGCACCTCGATGCTGGAGACGCTGCAGTCGCAATACGTCATGGTGGCGCGGGCCAAGGGCCTCAGCGAAACCAAGGTGCTCTACAAGCACGCGCTGCGCAATTGCGCCATCCCGCTGATCACCTATTTTGGTCTGCAGTTCGGCGGCCTTCTCGGCGGCATCGTCGTCATCGAGCGGGTCTTCAACTGGCCGGGCTTGGGCACGCTGGCTTTCGATGCGGTGTCGGCCCGTGACTACCCGGTCCTGCAGGCCGTGATCACCGTCCTGTCGCTGCTGATCGTGGGCATCAACCTCCTGGTCGATATCGCCTATGGGCTTGTCGATCCGCGCATCCGTACGGAGTAATAGATGGCCACCGCCACATCTCGCCGCTCGCGTTTCGCCAGCCTCGAATTCATTCTCGGCGCCGCACTGACGCTGATCATCTGCGTCTGCGTGCTGTTGTCCGACGTGCTCTTTCCCGGTGGTGCCGACCGCCTCGACCTGATGGCGCGCCTGATGAGGCCCTTTGTCAGCCTGGCCCACCCCTTCGGCACCGATCCGTTGGGGCGCGATGTCCTTGCCCGGGTCGTGGCCGGCGGGAAGATCTCGCTGCTGGTCGGCTTTACCTCAGTCGCCGGCGCCGTCGTCATCGGCGTGGTGATGGGGCTGGTGGCCGGCTATTATCGCGGCTTCTGGGACATGCTCGTTATGCGCTTTGCCGATATCCAGCTGGCCCTGCCGTTCATTCTGCTCGCCATCACCTTCATCGCAATCGTCGGCGGTAGCCTGACCAACACCATCGTCCTTTTGATCGTGTCGCAATGGGTGCAGTATGCCCGGCTGGTGCGCGGCTCCGTGCTGACGTTGCGTGAGCGGGAGTTCATCCTGTCGGCCCGCGCCATCGGGGTCGCCGACTGGCGCATCATCTTCCAGCACCTTTTGCCAAACCTGGTCGGCCCGGTGATCGTGCTCACCACGCTCAATGTTGCCAACAACATTCTTCTGGAAAGCAGCCTGACCTTCCTCGGCCTCGGCGTCGACCCGACCATTCCGAGCTGGGGTGGCATGCTGGCCGACGGACGCACCTATCTGCAGACCGCTTGGTGGGTCAGCGTCTTCCCCGGCCTTGCCATTTTGCTGACGGTGCTTGGCCTCAACCTTCTCGGCGACTGGCTGCGCGACAGCCTGGATCCGACCGGCAGAACCTCGAGGTAGCACCATGACCGAAATTTTTAAGCACAGCATCATGCGCACGCTGGACCGGCTTCCCGCAACCCCCGGCGCCCGCTACGAGGCCTGGACCTTCGACGATGCCAAAAGCCGCAGGGCTGAGGAAGCACGGCTGTCCGCCTTGGGCGTCACCGCGCGCATCCGCAGTGCCTACAAGCCCTTGCTCACATTCTTTCTCGAGGACGTCGATCTTTCCGGCGTCGAGAGCATAGAGATCCGCTACCCCGTGCATCCGGCAGCGCCAGAAAACCGTTTTCGGCTGGAAGCCTATCCGCTGGCGGCGTTGGTCGGGGATGCCAAGATCGATTTCATCCCGAGCACCGACGACACCCTTGCCTACAATGTCACGCTGCTGCGCGCTGGCAAGACGGAAACCCACCACGTGCTCGCCCCGAACCGCGTCCACCGCGACACCGTGGGAGAAACCAACCTGTCGCCAACCGGCTGGCTGCGTCACGCCGGCACCGACCCGGGAGAGCGGCTGGAGACCGATTACGAGGTACTGTTCGAAGCGGCTGTCGGCGCCGTCACCGGGCATGCTTGGGGGGTGGAAGAGCCCTATTTCGAGGAGCTCAATATCCGCGTCGACCATCCGGCCGAGGACGAGCCGCTCCACATCAGCCACGAGGTTCTGAGCCTTCGCGAAGCGCTGCACGAGGATCTCTATTTTTCCCTGCTGGAGTTCTTTCAGCAGAAGTCCGGCCGCACGCTTGGCGACCGGGGCCTGAAGCCCGGCCAGATCGTCCCTGAAATCGTCAAAAGCAAGGGAGCTATTTCCGTGACGATCTCGACGCGCTCCTTGTCGACGGATTTTCAAGACGGGGCCGATCAGGCGATCGACAGCGCGCGGGAACCACTGGCCGCACGCGAAATCGCCGACCGACTGGAGGCGATTGGAGGGCAGGCGTTTGCGGCACGCGCCCGCTCCGGCCGCGCGGTGTCGGCGCGATATATCCAGGGTCGCGATCTGCCTGTCATGATCAGTGCCGGCCAGCATCCGAACGAGACATCCGGCATCGTCGGCGCGCTGCGCGCAGCCGCGCGGTTGCAGGCGCGTCGAGGTGCCCACTTTACCCTGTCACCTCTCGAAAACCCCGATGGCTACGCGGTGCATCAACGCCTGCGGCACGACAATCCCTGCCACATGCATCACGCTGCCCGCTACACGGCACTCGGTGACGATCTGGAATACCGCACGGTGGAAACCGCCGGCCCCCATCTGAATGAGAAGCAGATCAGGATCCAAGCGCAGGCGCTGAGCAACGCTCAGTTGCATGTCAACCTGCACGGCTATCCGAGCCACGAATGGACAAGGCCGCTCTCCGGCTATGTGCCGCGCGGCTTTGGCATGTGGACACTGCCGAAGGGGTTCTTCCTCATCATGCGCCACCATCCCGAGTGGGAAAAGCGCTCTGAAATTCTGCTGGATCGGGTTACACGCCATCTCGGACAGATCCCAGGCCTACTGGCGTATAACGACCGGCAGATTGCGCTCTACGAGATCCATGCCGGCGAAACCGGCTTTCAGATTATCAACGGCTTTCCCTGCCTGTGCTCGGTCGACGACCGCCACACCGTACCGATGACGCTGATCACCGAATATCCCGACGAAACCATCTATGGTGACGAATTCATCGCCGGCCACACGGCGCAGATGGAAACCGTGCTGTCTTGCTACGATGCCTGGCAAGAGATGGGGGCGGGCGAGACGGTCTGAACGCCTCGTGTGCTCCACGTCCCAAGGCGAAGCTCAGGGATGAAGCTCTCGGCTCCCTAACCGCACTGCCCTCCGGTTGCGCGTCGCATTCCTTCGTAAGCGCTGAATATATGCCATTCATTCGAATGGGTAACTTCTTGCGCAAATCCGACCGGCGCCATAGAACGCGCATGGACGTTTCGAAGCCAAAAATGGCCGCAACGACCGTTCACCGGTCGCTGGCTCCGACGCTCGACGTTTCAGCGCCAGGGCCTCGAACTCGGCAATCATATTCCCAAGGAGAGAGTAATGGGTTTCAAGACTTTGACAGGAGCGACATTCGCCGCTTCGATTGCATTTGCGCCCCTGGCCCACGCAGACGTAACAATTGGACTGATCGCGCCCCTGACCGGCCCCGTCGCCGCCTACGGCGATCAGGTGAAGAACGGTGTTGAAACCGCTATCGAAGAGATCAACAAGACCGGCGGCATTCTGGGCCAGAAAGTCGTGCTGGAAACCGCTGACGACGCGGGCGAACCCAAGCAGGGTGTTTCCGGCGCCAACCAGCTCGTCGGCCAGGATATCCATTTCGTCGTCGGTCCGGTCACATCGGGCGTTGCCATCCCTGCCTCCGACGTCTTCTCCGAAAACGGCGTCCTGATGGTCACGCCGACCGCAACGGCACCCGACTTGACAAAGCGTGGCCTGACGAATGTCCTGCGCACATGCGGACGCGACGACCAGCAAGCCGAAGTTGCAGCCCGCTACGTCCTTAAGAACTTCAGCGGCAAACGGATCGCCATCATCAACGACAAGGGTGCCTATGGCAAAGGTCTGGCGGATGCCTTTAAGGCGACGCTAAATGCGGCCGGCACCAAGGAAGTCATCGATGATGCCATCAATCCGGGCGATAAGGATTTCTCGGCCCTGACCACGCGCCTGAAGTCGGAAAAGATCGACGTGATCTATTTCGGCGGATACCATCCCGAAGGCGGCCTGCTTGTCCGGCAGCTAGCCGATCTGTCGGTCAAGGCAACGCTGATCGGCGGCGACGGCCTTTCCAACACGGAATTTTGGAAGATAGGCACGGAGGCTGCCGCTGGCACGATCTTCACGAATGCGGCGGACGCAATCAGGAGCCCCGATTCAAAGGCCGCATCCGATGCGCTCAAGGCCAAGAACATTCCTGCCGAGGCCTTCACCCTGAACGCCTACGCCGCCGTTCAAGTTCTGAAGGCAGGCATCGAGAAGGCCGGCAGTGCCGAAGACGTCGATGCGGTGTCAAAGGCCATCAAGTCCGGTCAGCCTATCGCGACCGCAATCGGCAATCTGACCTACGGCGAGACAGGCGACCTCACCTCGCAAAGCTTCTCCCTCTTCAAGTGGGACGGCGGCAAGATTGTCGCTGCGGAATAAATAAGCGTTGCCGATCGGGCCCTGCAGGCCCGATCAGTCCTCCTGAACACGATGTTCGACGTCGCGGCGAGAGAGCGTCGGATATCTGGATCAGTTCTGGTCGGGCTGCTCCAGCATGCCGTCAGCGGTCAGTCCACCTTGCCGCTTTCAATCGCCCAGAAGCTGGCGGTCGTCGCCGTCGCGATTGCGCACCAGTTGCTCCTTGATCGCGCGCAGCGATTTCAGGGCCGTGGTCCGGTCGGCATAGGCGACCATGTTTGCTAGGATGTCGATCGCTGCCAGATAGGCATAGCGGGTGGAGGTCGGGCGAAAGATGTTCTTGCCCTCCGGCATTTCGATCGCGATCACCACGTCGGCCGCAGCAGCGACTGGCGAACCGCCCTGCGTCATCGCGATGGTCGGGATCGAGCGCTCCCGCAAAAGCTCCAGACAGCGGACAAGCTCCATGTCGCGACCGGTGAACGACGAGCCGAAAACGACGGTGCCCGGCTGTGCCGAGGCAGAGATCATTTGGTTCATGCCATGGTCGTTGGATGAATGGATGCGGCAGCCGAGACGAAACAGGCGGTTGTGCAATTCGTTGACGATCATAGCCGAATTGCCGCTCGCACCGAAGGCCTGGATGAACTCGGCAGCCCGCAACATCTGAGCCGCCTTCTCGATGGCGGCAAGGTCAAGCTGCCGATGAAGCTCGAACAGCGAATTCTGGGCCTTCGAGACGATATCGTGTGCAACCTCTTCAACGGTCGCCGTCGGTGCATCGGGCTTCAGGTATCGCAAGCCGACATAGGCCATCTTGGCGAGTTGTACCTTGAAGTCGGAATAGCCCTGGCAGCCCAGCCGTCGGCAAAACCGCGTCACGGTCGGTGGTGACACGCCCGCGCGTGCTGCGAGCTCGATGATCGAGAAATTGACGACGGCATCCACATTCTCCAGCGAGAATTTCGCCAGCCTGGCGTCCAGGCCCGAGAGTTTTCCATTTTCATCGGAAAGAGCGTGAAACAGGTCCATTGGGTCTTTTCCTCGAAACGCCACAGGGAAACAGAAGGCATCGATGAAAATCAGTTTCACCGCCGCGAATTTTTCATAGCATGATGTCGGTAGGCATCAATCGAACTCGGCAGCCTGGCGATAATAAACGCAGGCGCCTATCGCCGGCCGTTGCGCGCGTGCATTCCCAGCGTTTGCTGCCGCGGCGTTTTCCGTAGCCGGAACCAGCCGCTTGGGCTCTCAGTGCAGGGGTAGGTCTGCGAAGCGTCCCACGCCCAATCCCCATCCGGCTCCGGCCAGAGCCCAGCCCCGGCTCAGTGATGAAAATTAGATGCTTTAGGCTGGTGGCCTTTTCATTCTCGGTCAATCGGCGCCCTCTTCAACAGACTATCGCGAATGGCAGAACCTGTTGATTCAAAATAGGACGCAGATATCGAAGCGCCATGTCCGTTTCTGCGGCCGCGAGCGCGGTCTGAGAATTTTTCCAAGTTTTCCCCTGTCTAGAAAATAAATTACAGAAATAACCAAAAAATCAGATCGTCAATTGACTTCAAACGGCTTTGACGCATATTGGAGAAAATTAATTACACCGAAACGGTGAGCGGGAATTTTACAGAAAACAGGGAATCCCATGTCCGGGGGCACTTCGATAGTTGCAGTTCTGACGGTCGCGCACGGCGGCCCGGCAGGCGGGAACTAGACAGATAGACAATCTAACGTCGGTACCTGCCCCCTTGCGGTGGCTCGGAGCCCGGCGTGTATTTAGGCGACAGACATGCGCATCTTCACCGCCTCGCTGGCGACTGAAACGAACACCTTTTCTCCCGTGCCAACGGATATGAACGCCTTCAAGGCGGCATTTTATGCCGGGCCAGGCGAACATCCGGACACACCGACGCTCTGCTCCGCCGTTGTCCCGATCCTGCGCCGCCGCGGCAAGCAGGAAGGCTTCACCGTCATCGAAGGCACGTCATGCTGGGCGGAACCGGCCGGTCTCATCCAGCGGCAGACCTACGAGACCTTGCGCGACCAGATCCTCGCCGAGCTGAAGGCAACCCTGCCGGTCGATGGCGTGGTGCTCGGCCTGCATGGCGCAATGGCCGCTCAAGGGTATGACGATCCGGAGGGCGATTTCCTCTCGCATATTCGCGACATGGTCGGCCCGGATGTCCTCATCGCTGCCGAATTCGACCCGCACAGCCATCTGACGGCGCTTCGTGTTGCTAATCTCGATCTCATGGCCGCGTTCCTGGAGTTCCCGCATACGGATTTCGAACAGCGCGGGGAACATGTCGTCGAGCTTGCGCTCCAGGCCCTGCGCGGACAGATCAAGCCGGTCATCTCTACCTTCGACTGTCGTATGATCACGATTTTCCCGACGAGCCGGGAGCCGATGCGCTCCTTCGTCGATCGGATGCAGGCGATGGAGGGCAAGGACGGCATCCTATCGGCCTCGGTCATTCACGGCTTCATGGCCGGCGACGTGCCCGATATGGGAACCCGCATCGTCGTCGTCACCGACAATGACAGGCAAAAGGGCGACGAACTAGCGGCAGGCCTTGGTCGCGAGCTCTACGGCCTCCGCCGCGAGACCGCGATGCCGATGGTCGACACCGAGGCGGGCCTCGACAAGGCGGTCGCCATCCGCGCCGCCCATCTTGAAAAGCCGGTCACCATCGCAGACGTCTGGGACAATCCCGGCGGTGGCGTCGCCGGTGACGCCACCCATGTCCTGCGCCGGATGATGGAACGCGGCATGGACAATTTCGCCGTTGCGACGATCTGGGACCCCATCGCCGTCACCTTTTGCCATGCAGCGGGCGAGGGCGCCGAACTTTCTCTGCGCGTCGGCGGCAAGTCCGGCCCGGAGGGCGGCGAACCGCTCGACCTGCGCGTCACCGTGCAAAAAGTCTTCGATGCCGGTTGGCAGAGTTTCCGCAATTCGCGCGTCACGCTCGGCAGTGCCGCGGTCATCAGGCCGGTCGGTACCCACATCGATATCGTCCTGATCACAAGCCGCACGCAGACCTACGAGCCGGATATCTTCTTCAACCAGGGTATCGATTTCGCCGGGAAGTGCTGGCTCCTGATCAAGTCGACCAATCATTTTTATGCCGGTTTCCAACCCGTCTCGTCAGACATCGTCTATATCGCCGCGCCGACTTCCTATCCGACCGATCCTGCAACGACGCTTTATCGCAAGGCGAGCCTCGAACTCTGGCCGCGCGTTGCCGATCCGCTGGGGCTGGATAGCTGAATTCTCGACCGGCAGAAACCGCGCCGAAAGAACTGGCCGAACCGAAAACAACAAGGGGATGAGGATGAAACACAGTGCACTTGTTTTGATGACGCTTGCGGCATTGGCCGGTACGAGCAATCTGGCATTGGCTCAGAAAAGTGACGGCGTCTTGACCGTTGCCACGATCGGCGAGCCGCCGACGCTCGATGTCATGCAGACGCCGACCGATATCGTTCTGACCATCGACCAGCATATTTTCGAGACGCTCTATACCTATGACGCAGAATGGAAGTCGGTTCCGCTGCTCGCCGCTGCCATGCCGACGATTTCCGAAGACGGCATGACCTACAGGATCCCGCTGCGCGAAGGCGTGAAGTTTCACGACGGCAGCGACTTCGACGCCAAGGACGTGACCGCCTCGCTGAAGCGGTGGATGGCGATCAATTCGAAGGGCAAGCAGGTTGCCGCCATCATCGATAGCCTTGTAGAAGACGGTGATCATGCCGTCATCATCAAGCTGAAATCGCGTTATGCGCCGCTGCTGGCCACTCTGTCGCAGGCCTGCGTGATCATGCCCTCCGAAAAGGTCAAGGATACGCTCACCGATTTCATCGGTACCGGCCCTTACGAACTGAAGGAGCGCAAGCCCGACCAGTACACCCAGCTCGTCCGCTTCGACGGCTACAAGTCGCCGCAGGGCACGCCGAGCAACTATGCCGGCAAGCGAGAGGCGATCGCCAAGGAAATCCGGTTCGTTCCTGTTCCAGATGCCAACACTCGCGTCGAAGGCCTGATTTCCGGGCAGTTCGATTATGCGGATTCGTTGCCTGTCAGCGCCTACGAGCGTGTCGAAAAGAGCGGCGACGCCAAACCCGTGATCTTCAAGAATGCCGGCTGGGCTTCGATGAACATGAATATGAAGCAGGGCCTTCTGGTCAATAAGCAGCTGCGTCAGGCGGTGCAAGCAGCCCTCAACGCCAATGACATGATGCTGGCCGCCTTCTCAGATGACCGCTTCTTCAGCGTCGACGGCTCGATTTTCCCGAAGGGCTCCTTCTGGCACACCGAAGCCGGCGTTGCCCGGTACGGAGAAGGCGATCAGGAAGCCGCTGGCAAGCTTCTAAAGGAAGCCGGCTATGACGGCACGCCGCTACGCCTCATGACCAGCCGCCAGTACGAATTCCACTACAAAATCGGCGAAGTCGCCAAGGCCTATCTGGAAGCTGCCGGTTTCAAGGTCGACCTGCAGGTTGTCGACTGGGCAACGCTGACCACCCGGCGCGCCGATCCAAAGGAGTGGGACATCTTCATCACCCATTCCAACTTTCCGGGCGACCCTACCACGATCAACACCATCACCGACAGCTATCCGGGCTGGTACGTTTCCAACCAGAAGACAAAGGCTGTTGCAGCTTACATGGATGCAACCACCGATGATGCCAAGAAGAAGGCCTGGGACGGTATCCAGACAGCCATCTATGATGACGCCTCGCTCTTTAAAGTCGGCAACTTCAATGCGGTTTCCGGTCTCGCGAACGGCGTTTCCGGATACGAGCCAACCTACTGGCCGCATTTCTGGAACGTCAATCCGAAGAAGTAGGGCTTGGAACGACCATGGCTACGATCGCACAGGCACTTTTAACACGGTTGGGGGGCATGGCCGTCGTGCTCGCCCTCGTCGTAACGGTGGTCTTCATCATCGTTCGCGTGACGCCTGGCGATCCGGCCGCAGTCATGCTGGGGTCGGATGCGACCCCTGCGGACATCGCCCAGCTGCGCACCAAGATGGGGCTCGATGCACCGATGATCGTCCAGTATGGCCAGTTCGTGTTGGGCATACTGCATGGTGACCTCGGCCAGTCGATCTTCCTGAATCAGCCGGTGACGACGGCACTTGCCTCGCGTGCCGAGCCGACTTTCTTCCTGACGCTTTTCTCAATCCTGATCGCGGTCGGCATAGCCTTGCCTGTCGGCATCCTGTCGGCGGTCAAGCGCGGAACGATCTTCGACCAGATCGTCGTCACGCTCACCATGGTTGCGGCCAGCGTGCCAAGCTTCTGGCTCGGGCTGATGCTCATCCAGATCTTCGCCGTCGGTCAGGGCTGGTTCCCGGCCTCCGGCTACGGCGGCCCCGAGACACCCTTTCTCGAACGGCTGCATCATCTCGTGCTGCCGGCTGTCGCACTCGGCATCGTCAATTCGGCGCTGATCACCCGCTTCACCCGCGCTGCCATGCTTGATGTCCTCGGTGAGGATTATGTCCGCACCGCCCGTGCCAAGGGCGCCGGGGAAGGTCGCGTTGTCCTCAAGCACGCGTTGAAAAACGCGATGATACCGATCATCACCGTCATCGGCCTGTCGGTCGCCATGCTGGTCGCCGGTGCGGTTGTCACGGAGACCGTCTTTGGTCTGCCTGGCGTCGGCAATCTCGTGGTCTCGGCTGTCCTGCGCCGGGACTATCCGGTCATTCAGGGCGCGTTGCTCACAGTCGCCGCCATTTACGTTCTCATCAATTTCATCGTCGACATGCTCTATATCGTCGTCGATCCACGGGTGCGCCTATGATCACCATGGCTTCCGTCTCCATGCCCTTGTCCTCCGGCCTACGCCGCCTGCTCGGCAACCGAGCCATGCTTTTCGGCGCAATCATTCTGGTCGTCGTCGTCTTCGCAGCGCTGCTGGCCCCCTTTGTCGCGCCCTATGCGCCGAACAAACTGTCGATTGTCAACAAGCTGAAGCCGCCATCCATGGTCCACTTTTTTGGAACCGACGAATTCGGCCGTGATATCTTTTCCCGCGCCATCTTTGCGGGCCGCATCTCGCTTCTGGTCAGCCTCGGCGTCGTCTTCATCTCGACCGTGCTCGGGGTGATCCTCGGCGTTGCGGCCGGGTTCTTTCGCGGCCTCGATGCGCCGATCTCTCGCCTGCTGGATGCAATGATGTCCTTCCCGGACATCCTGCTGGCGATCGCGCTCGTTGCAGCGCTCGGGCCGTCGCTCACCACCGTCATCCTGGCGCTTGGCATCACCTATGCGCCACGCCTGGCCCGCATTATCCGTGGCTCGACGCTGGTCCTGCGTGAACTGCCCTATATCGAGGCAGCCGTCGCCATGGGGCTCCCAACCTGGCAGATCCTTGTCCGTCACGTGCTGCTCAATCTGGCCTCGCCCATCCTCGTGGAGTCGACCTTCGTCTTTGCCTCGGCGATGCTCGCGGAGGCAAGCCTCTCCTTCCTCGGCGTCGGCGTTTCCACCGACATGCCGACCTGGGGCACGATGCTGGCGTCGGGGCGCGAATATATGAACAACGCACCGTGGCTGATGGTGTTTCCGGGCCTTGCCATCGTCTTCTCCGTTCTCTCCCTGCAATTGCTTGGCGACGGCCTGCGCGATCTTGTCGATCCGCGTCTCGCCAAGGAAAGCTGATCATGACCGACGCGACCACAAACAAGCCGGTCCTTGCAGTCGAGAGCCTGACGACCTCTTTCAAGACACCGGAAGGCTGGAAGGCCGTCATCCGCAATATCAGCCTGCATGTCGATGCCGGCGAGACGGTCGCGATCGTTGGCGAGAGCGGCTCGGGCAAGAGTGTCACCGCGCTATCGACAATGCGGCTTCTACCGGCCGGTCGGGCACGCACTGAAGGCCGTATTCTTCTCGATGGCAAGGACCTGCTTGCTGCAAGCGAAGCCGAGATGCGCAAAGTGCGCGGCGGCTCGATCGGCATGATTTTCCAGGAACCGATGACGTCGCTCAATCCGGTCTTTACCATCGGCAACCAGATCGCGGAAGCGCTGGTCCTGCATCGCGGCCTGTCCTGGGCACAAGCCGAGGCCGAGACCGTGCGGCTGATGGAGCGGGTGCGGATCCCGGCGGCAAAGGCACGCCTCCACGAATATCCACACAAGTTCTCCGGCGGCATGCGCCAGCGCGTGATGATCGCCATGGCGCTTGCCTGTCGCCCGAAGCTTCTGATCGCCGACGAACCGACAACCGCGCTCGACGTTACGATCCAGGCTGAAATCCTTCATCTGCTGCGCGAATTGCAGCAGGACGAAAACATGGGCGTGTTGTTCATCACCCATGACATGGGTGTTGTGGCGGAAATCGCTGACCGTACCGTTGTGATGTTTCGCGGCGACACGATCGAGACAGGGCCGACGCAGGAGATCTTCGCCGCTCCCAAGGCGCTTTACACCAAGTCGCTGCTCGCCTCGATCCCGCGTCTCGGCACCATGGGAGCCGCGGTCGCGCCAAAGCGTTTCCCGGAGGTCGATGCGTCGACCGGCGTGGCAAACGATGGCCGCGAGATGTCTGCCGTTGCGTTGGGCGTCGAGCCGATCCTCAAGGTCGATCGTCTGTCCGTCCGCTTCGACCTGCCGACCGGCCGCGTCCATGCGGTCGAAGACGTGTCCTTCGATCTTCGCCCTGGCGAAACGCTGTCGCTGGTGGGCGAATCCGGCTGTGGCAAGTCGACGACCGGCCGTGCCATCATCCGGCTTATCAATCCGTCCGAAGGCTCGATCGTCATCGGCGGCCAGGATGTGACGAAAGCCGGCACAAGGGAGCTGCGCACCATGCGTCGCACCTCGCAGATGATCTTTCAGGACCCCTTTGCCTCGCTCAATCCGCGCCTCACCGTCGGTTCGGCGATTGCTGAACCGATCCTCGCCCATGGGCTGATGGGACGGCGGGATGCCAAGGAGCGCGTCGTCGAACTGCTGGAACAGGTCGGACTGTCGGCGGCGATGGCGGAGCGCCACCCGCATGAATTTTCCGGCGGCCAGCGGCAGCGCATCTCGATTGCCCGTGCCTTGGCACTCGATCCGAAATTCATCGTCGCAGACGAAGCTGTCTCGGCGCTCGACGTTTCAGTTAAGGCACAGGTTTCCAACCTCCTGCTCGACTTGCAGGAAAAGCATGGTCTTGCCTATCTCTTCATCAGCCATGATATGGCCGTCGTCGAGCGGATGAGCCATCGCGTCGCGGTGATGTTCCTCGGCGAAATCGTTGAGATCGGTCCGCGGGCGGCAATTTTCGACAACCCGCAACATCCTTATACCCGCCGTCTGATCTCTGCGGTGCCTATTCCCGATCCGGCACGCCGCGGCCGGACTGTACCACCTTCGACTGAAGAGATCAGAAGCCCTATCCGTCCATTCGATTACGTTCCGCCGAAGCGCATTTTTCGGGAAGTCTCGCCCGGCCATTTCATCCAGGATTCGCACTGATGCCACTCCCAAGGGGCAACGGTTCAAATTCGCATTGTAAAATAAAACTGAAAGACACTTCCATGACAAGCAACAAGATCATTCGTTACGATATCGCCGACGCCCAGGCAGGCGGCCAGAGCCGACCTTTCGCCAAGGCCGTGCGCGCGGGCGATTTCATCTACATCTCCGGTCAGGTGCCAACCATCGATGGCGAGGTCGTAGTCGGCAATATTGCTGTTCAAACCGAACAGGTGGTCGCCAATATCAAGTCCGTCCTGGCGCTCGCCGACTGCACGCTCGAACATGTGGTCAAGGTTAATGTCTGGCTCGACGCCGCCCGCGATTTCTCCAGCTTTAATGCCGTTTTCCAGAAACACTTCATCGATCATCCGCCGGCACGCTCCACCGTCCAATCGCCGATGATGGTCGATGTCAAGGTAGAGATGGACGTCATTGCCTACAATCCGCTGGATTGACAAGGTCTCGCCGGGCCAGGCAACCTCATGCGTCTTTCGTGGCGCCTGAGGCTGCCTTGAAGTCCCTCGCCGCGGGCTGCATGTCGGGCGGGCTGCATGTCAGAAAGCATCCTGTGATCACGAGGACGGCCTGGCGGAAAAATCGGCGCTGAGCCGAGTGGTCCGCGCGTCGATTCTCGGGTTCGACCCAGCCAGGGTCGGGACGCCGTGCTTTTCGAGGTATTGGCGAGATCCTACGCATACCAGAGAAAGGTTTGTCACGCGCCTGGCGACGGCATCGGGCTCCTCGACAACTCCTCTTATCACCAGATCGACCCGATCATCGATCATGTCCCGCCGAAGCTGCGATAAAACCAGATCCCCCCCGGAGATGAGGATATTCGGCCAGCAAATTCGGAATGGTTGGCAGAATGTGAAGTCGACCGAATGTGGTAGGGGCTGCAATGCGGATCGACCCAGACATGTCGGCGCCGCTGCCCTTAACTTCTCGATCAGTAGCTTCGATCGCCTTGAGCAGTGGTTTCATTCTGTCGAAATATTTTTGCCCTTGATCCGTCAAGGTGGCGTTCGGCGTGCTTCGATTTGAAGAGTGCAACCCCCAGATGATTTTCGAGCGTACGGATCGCTTTGCTCACTGCCGGCTGTGCCGTCCCGGTTGGTAAAGCCGTTTTTACCCGGAGCTTGCCGCCTGGCAACTGGTCGACGTCGATCCGCCCGCACGGCGTGATGCCAAGGTGTTGCAGCAAACCCGCTTGAGTGTCGATGCCTTTTCATCGTCACGGCCAGGGAAGGCATGGATAGCATTCCAAATGCCAACGAAATCTGATGCCCTGCGTCAGAAGTGGTCACGTGGGAGACCGCAGACACGACAAGGCAATTCATGCTCGTGTTAGCAAAGAAGAGATCGAGCCTCGATCTATACCTTCCCTCGACTGTAGGCCAGTAACGCAACCGCGCAACTTTCCGGACGTACTTCACAAACCAACGCCCAATATTCGAGATGCCGACGCCGGTTAAGTAGTTGCAAGTTCATTTAAGTTAACTGGCTTTTAACCACAAGCGTAAGTCACATGATAATAAGGCTGAGTTAGTTTTCAAAGTCGAGGAAAGATTCAACTACAAAATATCGCTTATATTTTTTATCTGGGGGAGAGGCCAATGCCAATAACGAAGACCAACATCTCGAAGTGGCCTGTTGCTCTCTCCACTGCCTTGTTTGTTATAGTACTTGTCACTCTGGGCGCTCTGGCAACAAATGTCATCACAACCATGCGCCGCTCTGCAGATATCCGTGATGACGAGCGTGCGTCTCGAGCAGCCCAGTCGGCAATCCGGTCTCTCAAAGACCGGGTTTCTATGACTCTTCTCGACAATGCCGGCTCGAGTGATGCTTACCAGGTTTCGCAAGCGGGGGAATTCTCTCGATGGGCCATTGAGAAATGGCGCGGAACGAGCGGAGCCGCATCTATCTACGATGGAGCGATCGTAACGACGCGCAGCGGTGCGACCGCTATGGCGAGCTACAAAGGCTCAACCTTCGATCCCTCGACTCGCTTCCGAGGTACTCTCCAGTCGCAAGCTTCGGCAGCTCTGAAGAATGAGGGAAAGCCGCTTGTCGAATTCGTCAAGACGTGGGATGGTGTTGATATCCTGGCATCGACAATCATACATCCAGACGGCGGCACGACAATTAGTACCCCTTATGCGGTTTTGTCGCTCTTCAGGCACGTGCGGGATTCTGACCTTGGCTTGCTTGCGGAGCAATATCAGCTTGAGGGCCTGCGTCTTTACGAGGAAGCACCTCGCAATATGCTCGTCGTCGCGCTGAGGAGTGCCTCAGGCCTACCCGTTGCTTACCTGGGATGGAATAGACTTCGACCGGGCACCCGAGTGTATCAGGAGGTCAGAAATGAAGTACTAGCCGCCGGCGTCATCTTGGTCGTTTTCCTTGTCGTGGTGGTAACTGCCGGAGGTGCAGAGTCCCGGCGGATGGCGAGAATGGCGCGGTTGGCTCGATATGAAGCGAGCCACGATGGTCTCAGCGGCCTTTTGAACAGAAACGGGCTTTTGGCGGATTTGGATAAAGCACTCGAAAACGGGGACGATGTTACACTTCATCTCCTGGATCTTGACGGCTTCAAGGCGGTCAACGACACCTGGGGTCATCAGATCGGCGACGTCCTTATCCAAAAAGTTGCTAACACAATTTCTCAGTGCCACCCGCAAATTGTCTCCGCGGCGCGATTGGGGGGCGATGAGTTTGCCCTTGTCCAGTGCGACCACGGTCCTTCATCGAATTTTTGCGCGCGGGTTCTGTCGATTTTCGAAAAGCCATTCGAAATCGAAGGTCGAACAGTAGAAGTTGGTGTTAGCATTGGCAGCGCGCGTTCGGTCAACGTCACCGACTCCTTCGAATTGCTTCGCCGTGCCGACTTAGCTCTTTATCGGGCAAAGCACGACGGCAAGGGAAGGGCCGTGGGGTATCGGCCGGAACTCGACCGCGACCGCGAAGAGATGGCCGTGCTTGAAAACGAGCTGAAACGTGCCGTTGTCAATGGCGATATCGGTGTTGCCTATCAGCCGCTTGTCGCCTCAGGGAGCGGTAAATTGAACGGTGTAGAAGCGCTCGCTCGATGGCAGAGCCCGACGGGTCCAATCAGCCCTGAAATATTCATCCCCTTGGCAGAGCGCTCTGGCCTGATTGATCAACTGGGCATGTTGATTTTACGTCAATCTGTAAGAGCGGCTGCCGACTGGCCGGAGCTTGGGCTGTCCGTCAATGTTTCTCCGGTGCAAATGTGCAATGCCTCGTTCGCACACCGGGTTGCAAGCCTCTTAAAGGAAGAGAACTTTGAACCCACTCGGCTGACCCTGGAGATTACCGAGGGTGTCCTAATGTCGAACCCAACCCACGCGCAAAGGGCTATCGATGAGCTTAAAAAGATTGGTGTCCGGTTTTCTCTCGATGATTTTGGCTGCGGTTATGCCAGTATCGGAGCGCTTAGACAATTTGGCTTTGACAGCATGAAAATCGATCGGTCTCTGGTTTGGGCATTCGACGATGGGCGTGGAAGAGACATATTGAAGGCGACGATCGCGCTCGCCGCGGCACTATCAATCCCCGTCACAGCAGAGGGGATTGAAAACGAAGGGCAGGCCGACTTTCTTCGAGATGCCGGGTGTGATCAGCTTCAGGGATATATGGTAGGGCGCCCGATGTCCGCGGAAGAGTTATCCCGTTTCAGAACGAACGCGAACGCGCGGCCTTTGAGCTCACCGGCCGCTGCCTGACAATCCTGGAATAGATATCCAATCTTTGCGTCGAACTTTCAAAAAGCGAACTCTCCTAATCTTGGGTTTCTCGGTGATGATCGTACGACAGACGAGCCAACATCCAATCCGATAGCAAGACTGTCGGCCGCCCATCCGGTCGCTGTTGAGCACACGCCGACGGTTAGCGCGATGGGACTCGGCTCTTTGGCGGCTTTGCCGCTCATTGCGTTGCGCTCCCTTGCGCGGCCTTTGCGTGAGTTTTGAGCACACACCGCGTGGCATGCGCTCGACCTGTGCCTGATGTTTGGCCGCTATCAGACCGAAGGTGCGGCGGCAACAGCCGACGGCATCGCCCATACAAGAGCTTGCCCGAGCCAGAATAAGCACTTGATTTGGATGAATCACTTTACCAAGTCGGCGATCAAACTTAAACGGCGCCGGGTTTATAGTCGCGTAAAGTGTTGCTACCAAGCCGAATCTCTCTTATATGTAGGTACGTACCTACCTACCTACCTACCTACTTACCTACCTACTAGGAGGCTTTCGATGAGTATGACGAGTTTGTCCAGCCGTGAGGTTAATCACGACGTTAGCAAGGCAAAGAAAGCTGCCCAGATGGGGCCCGTTATCATCACAGACCGTGGTAAGCCATCGCATGTGTTGATGACCTACAGCGAGTTCGAGCGTCTGACGGGAAAACGGCGGAGCCTCGTTGACGCGCTTTCAATGCCCGGTCTCTCGGTGGTCGACCTGGATCCGCCGAGGGCAGAAATCGTAACCCGCGAGGTCGACCTGTTTTGAAATACCTGCTCGATACCAACGTCGTCTCCGAACTGCGTAAGGCCGGAGACGGCAAGGCAGATGTAAACGTTACGCGTTGGCTCAACTCGCAGCATTCGAGCGATCTGTTTATTTCTGCTATCACGATCCTCGAAATTGAGCGAGGGATATTGCTCCTTCAACGTCGCGATCGGTCTCAGGCGGCTCTCTTGCGGACATGGATGGACAGACGCGTCCGCCCTGAGTTCGAGGGCCGTATTCTCTCGATCGATGATGCGATTGCGACGCGTTGCGCTCATCTTCATATCCCAGATCGTCGAAACGAGGCTGACGCTTTGATCGCCTCGACTGCGCTGGTTCATAGCTTGACCGTCGTAACGCGTAACGTTCAAGATTTTGCCGGAACCGGCGCGATTGTCGTTGATCCGTGGCTGGGCTGACGATTTTACATTCTGCAACACAGCATTATGGTGGCAAATAGCCGCGTTCCCTTCCAAATCAAAGCCTTTGGCAGCGGCGGGAGCTGATTTTTCAATATCTTTGGCGGCGCAAGAAGGGTCGGCGGTTCATATCGGATCAAGCGCAAGTAGTGATCTCAGTCTCTTCAAAGCTTTCCTATCAGCACACGGTTACCCTCCCGGTTACCGCACAAGCGACTGGGTCATCCTGCAACATCGCACAACTCGACCGCCGGAAGGTTTACTTTACGGAGCCCTGTTTTCGCATTCCTTTCGGAGAAAATTGTCCGATTTCATTCTTCATCAGGTCACTTTCGTGAAGCTTGAGCGTTCCCCACGGCATGCCTGAATTGGCTTGGGGAGAGATCTGTTGACTGTTTGAACTGATTGGAGAAATGGAAGGCTGAGTTGAAGCCTAGTAGCCCGGCGATCTCCTTGATCGATTTGTCGGTATTGGAGAGAAAGTCGTGAGCCCGCTGGATCCGGACGGTGATCTGGTACTGATGTTACCATTCTTCGGTCGCGTGACCTTGAATGCATCCTGAACCATGGCCTTCAGGATCTTCCTTTTTCGACAAGGACGCCAAAGGCGATGTCTCGCTGAAGATTGGCGAAGCCGATACTGTATTTACCGCGCAAAGCGCCGTGTTCGGCACGCATATCGAGGTTTTGGAAATCGACGAACTGGCGCGCTTGAGGCGCGAAGTCTCCGACAGCGAAATCCTGGCATGCCTCGCTAAGATCAAGTCCGATTTCGATGTGCAGGCCGATTGCGACGAAGAGGAACTGACGCGGGCCGCAAAGACCGCCGTTGCCCTCCGCAAGCTCGTGGAACTCAAGCGCATCGGTTCTCTGGCCTACTACTACGAATCCGTTCCCGGCCATGAATACGAGAACATTATCACATCCGTTATCGTCGGGTGCTCGATGTTGACGGCCGAGGGTATTCCGGTTGCTGGTGAATACGAGATCAAGAACGCTCAGGCGATGAAGATTATGGACAGTTTCGGCTCTGGCGGATCGTTCACAGAGTACTACGCAATGGACTTCAAGGCTGACGTCGTCCTCATGGGCCATGATGGCCCAGGTCACACGAAGATAGCCGAAGGCCGTACGAAGATACGGCCCCTCCAAGTTTTCCACGGTAAAGTCGGCTCGGGCGTCAGCGTTGAAATGTCCGTCAAGCACGGACCAGTCACATTGCTTTCCGTGGTCGAAATCGCGGGCACGCTCAAGCTGCTTTGCGCTGAGGGCTTTTCGGTCGAGGGTCCTATCCTGGAAATCGGAAACACCAACAGCCGATATCAATTCTCCATTGGCGCACGAGCGTTTACGGAGAATTGGAACGCGCAAGGGCCAGCACACCATTGTGCCGTCGGTGTCGGCCACATCGGCGGTAAGATTGAAAAGCTGGCAGAGCTTTTAGACATTCCATTCGTAAAGGTCTGTTGAGCGTTGGCTCAGCCTCTCTGTTTGATATTGCGATATTCTGTCCGCACAAGCGTAATAGCGAGCCGGACGTTCATATCCCTTCAAGACCTGAAATATCGGTTCGACTTTGTGCTCAATAGTGGCTGCGACCCATTCTCCATGGCAGCTTTGCGCCGTCATTTTGGCCATTCGAGCTGCTTTTCGATCTCCTATAAGCTGACGGTCCACGGAATCGGCCTGTCTTCTTTTGCTAGTCGTTCCTGAAAAGCCGACTTTCATTTTAATGACTAGATGTCCCGATCGAGCTCTTATCGGACCCGTTAATACAGTTGCGAATTCGGGCTATTTCGGCGAAAATTATGAGGGCGGCATTCGCTCAAATGCCTGTAGCGAAGGATCTATCTTATCCCACACTTGGCCGCAGACACTATATGTGACGACTTGCGGATTGAACCTGCCTGGATCGTCGAGACTGGCAGCGTGTACCACTATCAGTTCCGGCATCGCGGCAAATGTCAGGTAAACTGGAGTTCCGCAGGCCGGGCAGAAGGCGTGTATCTTTTCATTTCCGCTTTCGCCCGCAACCCGCCAGCTTTTGGCCTCGCCCAAGATTGCCACATCGGCGCGCTGCGCGAACGTCAGATAGGATCCATGCCCGGTGCCGCTGCGTTTCTGGCAATCGCCGCATTGGCAGTGATTCTCGAAGATAGGTTCGCCCGCCGTTTCATAGCGGATTGCACCACAGGCGCAGCCGCCGGTATAGGCTTTGGTCATGACTATTCTTTCTGAGAGTGAGATTTGACGCCGCCTGAAATCAGGCCGCCTTTGTCTTGGCGAAGATGTCCAGACCCTTGCCGGTTTCGAGAAGGGATTTCAGGCTGGAGAGGACGGTTGGCCAGCCTTTGCTGATGCCGTTCGCCATGCCGCTGCCCGCAATTAGGTCGTCATGGGTGACAGTCAACCTGACCATATCGTCATACTCTACTATCTCGAAGGTCACACGGCTGTGACTGGCCGGATCGGTAGCCTGCGAAGCATTCGCCCAGGACATAACTAGACGGGTCGGCGGAGAGATCTCGATGATCTTGCCGACAAGTTCGACGGAGCGTTCATCATTGGCACGAATGTGTTCCCACTTCGATCCGATCTTCCAGTCGGAAATATTCTCGTGGCCCCAGTAACGGCTTGCGACATCCGGTTTCGTTATTGCCTCGAACACCTTTTCGGGCGTCGAGAGAATATAGGTTACATAAACAAAGCTGGTCGTCTCTCTGGTCATTGCTACTCTCCTTCCAGTTCTTTCTTCAAGTCGTGCAGCAGGCTGAGCCGCTGGCGTTCGAATTTCTGCACCCACCGCTCGTAGACTTCGTGCAGCGGCACTGGATTGATAAAATGCAGCCTTTCGCGCCCACGCTTGACCGTGCTCACCAGATTAGCATCCTCCAATATACCGAGGTGCTGCGTGGCGGATTGCCGGGCCATGTCCAGGGTTTCGCAGAGCGCGCTGAGCGTCTGCCCGTTCCTCTCGCAGAGAAGGTCGAGCAGCTTTCTGCGTGTCGGGTCGCCCAGCGCTTTGAAAACTTTGTCAGCGTGCATTGGTCTCAATCTGTACGAGTGCATGAATATGCAGGTAAATACCTGCATGTCAAGGGGCGGGTGGGAGCATGCGCCCGATCCGCACTCGTGAACTTCCAACTACAGATACAAGTGTCCGCTTACGGAGAGATTGTCACTTGTCGGCTATGACTGGGATGAAGTCGGAAGCAGGCCTAGATGCAGCTCGCGCTCTTTGGCAGCTATTTTAGCCTAGACCACCAAAGCCGGACAGTCGCGAAGCGGCCCCTGTCAGCCATTTCCGAAAGCAAATAGCTGCCCGCACACCGAAATTCGGCGCGAACGAATGAGCCAACGATGGGGTCGGCGGTTCGAGCCCCGTCAAGGCGAGTAGTTCGTGCTCAGCCTTTGCCGATGCGAAGCGGGTTGATTATCTCTATGCCGTAAAAGTCTTTCTCATTGTCGGTCACGACGATGCATCCGTTCGCCTGGGCGGTGGCCGCTATGATGGTATCAAGGCCACCGCGTGATCGCCCGATTGCTTTTCCCTCGGCCATCAATCGCGCCCATATGAGAGCTGCCGTTTCGTCAAAGGGTAGGATACGATTGGCGAAGAGACGCTGCGGCCCCTCATCACCAACAAACCAGCTCTCGAGAGAAGTACGCTTCTTGCCGGCGGGCTTCTCCAAGATGCCTTTATGGATTTCAGCCACAGTAAGTGAAGCGATAAAAAGACTATCGTCGGTCTGATCGGCCATCCATGTCATCAAAGCGACCGATGGCTCCGGCTTTGTGATGTTGCTCAGGATATTGGTATCGAGAAGGTAGCGCATTAAAGATCGATCTCACGACCTTCTTCACGTTGACGAGAGATTTCAAGGTTAGCGCCGACAAGTGGAGAGCGGCGAAGCGCTGCGAGAATTCCGCCTTTTTTTGGCGGTTCACCATTGATGGTATCATTTAAAGCCGCACGTAGTTTGACGGACTCCGGGCCATTTTCTGCGAGGCGGCGCGCTAACATTCTGATGAGGTCACGATCGGCGTCGCGGCCCATGACTTCGAAACGAGCGAGCCCACGGTCACTCAAGCGGGATCTGTAGTTTTGAATTGCGCGGGTCTGGGAACTAGACATTTTGACCTCCTAGCTATTCCCGGTAATATAGCTGGAAAGACCTCAGCGCACAAGACCAGCACTGGACTTGGCTAAGATTTGAAAGCCGGCGAATCTCCCGGTCGATGGTTCGATTCCTTTCAAGGCGGGCAAAGTGCGCGTCGCTAGCTTCGATAACGCAGAGCCTCCAGCAGGACGGCAAAGGCAGGTGAGGGCAAGCGCCGACTGGGGTAGTAGAGATGGTAACCGGGGAAGGGCGGGCACCAGTCTTCAAGGACGCGGATGAGACTGCCTTCGCTCATCGCCGACACTGCCATATCCGCAGTGACGAAGGCAAGTCCAAGCCCTGCGATGGCAGCTTTCAGCGATTGACTTCCGGTATTGAAAGTCAGCTGACCGTCGACGCGCACGTTAAGCGCCTGGCCGTCTTTCTCGAATTCCCAGGCATAGAGCCCGCCGAAGGTCGGCAGGCGTAGGTTGATGCAGTTGTGTCCGACCAGGTCGCGTGGCGTCAGCGGCCTCTCGCAATTCTCGAAGTAGGCGGGCGAGCCGACCAGCGCCATGCTGACCTCTGGGCTTACCCGCACCGCGATCATGTCCTTGTTGACCTGCTCGCCAAGACGGATACCGGCGTCATAACGCTCTGCCACGATATTAGTGAGCCCGTTATCGAGAATCACCTCCACCCGTATGTCGGGATAAACCGGCAGGATCTTCTGCAGGGCAGGACGTAGGATGGCATCGGCGGGATGTTCACTGCAGGTGATGCGGATTGTGCCGGCTGGACGGTCGCGGAAGTCGCTCAACGCCGCCAGCTCGCCCTCGATGTGATCCAGATCCGGCCCAATCGACAGCAGCAGACGCTCGCCCGCCTCGGTGGGAGCGACGCTGCGTGTGGTGCGGGTTAGCAGCCGGACCCCCAGGCGAGCTTCCAGCTCCCGGATCGTGTGGCTCAGCGTCGACTGGGAAAAACCGAGTTTGGCTGCCGCCTTGGTGAAACTCCGATCCTGCGCCACCGCGCGCAGGGCCAACAGATCGATGAGGTTCTCGCGCAGCATTCATGGCTCTCCGGCATATGTTCATGCGGATCATACCATCTAATTAGAATGATCGGGCAAGCGTATCTTACACTCATCAGACAGAAAGGGTGCGACAATGGATATCAAGCGCAACGGATCCCAGGCCTCTGCCAAAGGCCCGGCCGACTATTTCACTGGCACGGTGCGAATTGACGCGCCTTTCTCCGCTACGGCTCCGGCCCGCATTGGTGGCGCTACGGTCACCTTCGAGCCTGGCGCGCGCACAGCCTGGCACACCCACCCGCTCGGGCAGACACTTCTTGTCGTGTCTGGGTCCGGTCGTGCGCAGCGGGAAGGGGGTCCTGTCGAGGACCTCCGCCCGGGCGATATCGTTTGGTTCGCACCGGGCGAAAAACACTGGCACGGCGCCTCGCCCACCGCGGCCATGACACACATCGCCATCGCGGAAGCCCTCGAAGGCAAGGTCGTCGAGTGGATGGAGCAAGTTAGCGACGAGCACTACGGCCCCGCCCACGAACAATCAGGAAAGTGAGTCACATGACAGATGTCATTGTTGTAATTGGTGCCGGCTCGATCGGCCAGGCCATCGCCCGCAGGGTCAGCTCGGGCAAGCACGTGCTGCTCGCCGATCTGCGCATCGAGAACGCGGAGGCTGCCGCGAAGGTTCTCGCCGATGCGGGTTTCAAGGTCAGCACGGCCACGGTCGATGTAGCGTCGCGCGTTTCCGTCCACGCGCTTGTCGAAACCGCCGCCGGACTTGGTGACATGACAGGGGTCATCCACGCCGCCGGCGTGTCGCCGTCGCAGGCCAGTCCCGCGACGATCCTCAAGGTCGACCTGTATGGCACGGCACTGGTACTCGAAGAGTTCGGCAACGTCATCGCGCCCGGTGGCGCGGGGGCCGTGATCGCCTCCCAGTCGGGTCACCGCCTCGGCGCCCTCAGCGAGGAACAGAACGCGGCGCTTGCCACACTTCCTGTTGACGAGTTGCTCGATCTGCCGTGGCTGCAGGCCGACGTGGTCACCGATCCGCTCAACGCCTACCAGCTTTCGAAACGCGGCAATTCCCTACGGGTCATGGCGGAAGCGGTTCGCTGGGGTAAGCGCGGCGCCCGCATCAACACGATCAGCCCCGGCATTGTCATCACGCCGCTGGCCCGCGACGAACTGACCGGCCCGCGCGGCGAAGGCTACCGCCGCATGATTGAGTTGAGCCCAGTCGGCCGGGCGGCGAACCCGGATGAGGTCGGCCATGTCGGTGCGTTGCTGATGGGTCTGGAGGGCGCTTTCATCACCGGGAGCGACTTCCTGATGGATGGCGGCGTCACAGCTTCCTACCGCTATGGCGAACTGGCGCCGAAGTAGCCTCCACTCAACCAATCCGAAAAAACACCATCATGTACACACGTAAACTTGGCAACCTCGACGTCTCGGCCATCGGTCTCGGCTGCATGGGCCTCAGTTTCGGCCTCGGCCCGGCCACCGATCGCACAGAGGCCATTCGCGTCATCCGGACTGCTGCAGACCGGGGCGTGACACTGTTCGATACGGCAGAGGGTTATGGGCCCTTCACCAACGAAGAACTGGTTGGTGAAGCCCTGCAGCCAGTGCGGGAAGAGGTTCTCATCTGCACGAAATTCGGCTTCAAGATTGATGACCAAGGACAGATCGTCGGCCTCGATAGCCGGCCAGATCATATTCAAGACGTTGTCGATGCGTCGCTGAAGCGCCTGCGCACCGACCATATCGACCTGCTGTATCAACACCGCGTCGATCCGGCTGTGCCTATCGAGGAGGTCGCTGGCGCCGTTATGGACCTCATTGGCGCAGGCAAGATCAGGAACTTCGGGCTGTCAGAAGCCAGTGTTGCCAACATCCGTCGCGCGCACGCCGTGCAGCCGGTGACCGCCATTCAGGACCACTATTCACTCTGGATGCGGGAGCCGGAGACGACCAAGTTCGCTCTCTGCGAGGAACTGGGCATCGGCTTGGTGGCGTGGGGGCCGCTGGGCCAAGGTTTTCTGACCGGTGCCATTACCCGCGGCATGACGTTCGATGACCCGAACGACCTGCGCAGGGATTTCCCGCGCTTCACGCCCGAAGCACTGGAAGCCAATTTTAAAGTCGTCGATTTCCTCAAAGACCTTGCCACCCGCAAGAACAGCTCACCGGCACAGATCGCACTTGCATGGCTGCTGGCTCAGCAGCCCTGGATCGTGCCGATCCCCGGCGGCACGCGGGTTGCCCATCTCGACGACAACCTGCCAGCTGCAGACCTCAAGCTGACCGAGGACGACCTGCGCGAGATCAACGACGCGTTCGCCACCATAGACATTCAGGGGGCACCTCTTTCCGAAGGGCTGGATGCCGCTATCGACCGCTAAACAAGGAGAAACACGATGAAGACACGTATTCTGGGAAGCAGCAGATTGGAAGTTTCCGCCATCGGGCTCGGCTGCATGGGGATCAGCCAATCCTACGGCACGCCCCTCGAGGTTGCTGATGGGGTCAAGCTCATCCGGGGCGCCTTCGAGCGCGGCATCACCTTTTTCGATACCGCTCAGGTTTACGGTCCCTACAAGAACGAAGAGGTTGTCGGCGAGGCGCTGCAGCCGATCCGCGACAAAGTGGTGATCGCCACCAAGTTCGGATTTGATATCCCTGGCGGTGGCGCCGTGAACAGCCGGCCTGAACTCATTCGCAGCACCGTCGAAGACAGCCTCAAGCGCCTGCGGACGGACCATATCGACCTCCTCTACCAGCACCGGGTCGATCCGAACGTGCCGATGGAAGACGTGGCCGGCACGGTCAAAGACCTGATTGCGGAAGGCAAGGTCCGCGCCTTCGGGCTGTCGGAAGCGGGTGTCGCCAATATCCGCCGCGCCCATGCTGTCCAGCCAGTCACCGCGCTGCAGAGCGAGTATTCACTGTGGTGGCGGGAGCCGGAAGAAGGGATCATTCCCGTGCTGGAAGAACTGGGCATCGGGTTCGTACCGTTCAGCCCGCTGGGCAAAGGGTTCCTCACCGGCACGATTGATGCTGGCACGAGCTTCACTCAGAACGACTTCCGCAATTGCGTCCCGCGCTTCAGTGAGGCAAACCGTGCCGCCAACCAGGGCATCGTCGATACGCTGGCCGGGATCTCGAAGGAAAAGGGCGTGACACCTGCCCAGCTCGCACTAGCGTGGGTGCTGGCGCAAAGCCGGACGTTCGTGCCGATCCCCGGCACGACCAAGCTGCACCGCCTGGATGAAAACATTGCGGCGGCGGACATCATTCTGTCAGCGTCCGACCTCGCTGCGATCAATGATGCCGTGGCCGGCATTGCCATCCAGGGCGAACGCTACTCACCCCAGCAGCAGGCCCGGATCGACCGATGACCGTCGGTAATCCGAAAGTGCTGGTGCTCGGGGCCAATGGACAGTTGGCCCGCGGTCATAGCCGGCGGCAACTCGGGCGTCGGCTTCGGCATCGCTCAGGAATTTATCGCCCAGGGCGCGACCGCCGTGATCACGTGGAGGAACCAGGAGCTAGCAGCACGAATGCTAACGCGTCGATCCGGAATTATCACCACACCGTTCTTCAAGGAGCTTGCCGAGCTGTTGGGGATCAACTGACACGACAGTCTTGCCTCGAATCCCGATATGGTCGACAGCACCTTTCGCGGTGGCGGACGTCGTAACGCCGATCTATGCCGTTCGCCCGGATGCCGAGGTGCTAGCGCTTGGGCTCGCCGAGGCCGTTCTGGCGGACAAGCCGAATTGACCGAAATCCGTGCGCTGCTTTTGTCTGGAGCGCTATGGCCCGGCTTTTCGTACGATCGGCGACAGAGGTGGCGTTCGGCCGGGAGACCCGGCTTGTCCAAAGCTATCCGCCTGGCGCTGGTCGACGGCGTTACCGGACGCTGCACGACATAGGTCAGACCCTGTCGCTCGGCATAGCGGATGGCCGATCGCAGGGTCGGGAATGCCAGCTCTACCTGTGTGAGCGTGTCGTTGCTGCCCGTATAGCCCATCAAAGGCTCGATGAACGGCGCGCTACGGCGCTCGAAGACGAGCAGCCAGCCGTTCATTCGCGCTTTGCTCGATGTCATCGCCGAGCGTGATGGTTTAGAAATGTGGGCGACGGCATCTCCGGGAAATACAGAGCGGCCGAAAGCTGGACGATTCCGCCGGTTATCATTGGAGGCCCGGCCGAAGGATGCCGGTCTTTTGCTTGGGTGATGTGTCTCTCTGATAATCTCCATCATCTATCCCTCCCTGTTGGCGAAGGATGCCGGCGGCCCCCAATAAGGCTGACCGCCGGGCTGGTTGGTCCGGTTAGCTCTTGATGGCGATCCGCTTGACCTGCGTCTGCGCCGTCTCAGTCTTCGGCAAGGTCACGGTCAAAACGCCGTTCCTAAAGCTGGCATCGACCTTGTCTTCATCGACCTCGACGCCGACCGGAATGCGGCGCTCAAAACGGCCGTAGTAGCGCTCGGAGAACTGACGATCCTTGTCCTCGCTCTCGGAGCGCTTCTCGCCCTTCAGCGTCAGCACGCCGTCGTTGAGCAAGACTTCTATGTCCTTTTCTTCAAGGCCCGGCACTTCGGCGGTCACCTTGATCTCCTTCTCAGTGTCGGAGATCTCGACGCTTGGCCAGCCGATGCCGAACGCGGCGCCGTTGCCGAGGGATGGCAGGCCAGAGCCGAAGCCACGGAACGCGTCATCAAACAAGCGGTTCACCTCGCGGTGAAGCGACAGGAACGGATCGCGTTCGTCATTTCGCAGGAGACTGGGAGCCTGGTTGCCGTCGTTGCGGCGCCAGGGAATCAGATCACGAACACTCATGGTTTTTCTCCTTTCTCTTGGTTCACTTGGTAAAGCGGTGCTGTGGCGCCGGGCAATGCCCAGCACGTTTCTGCAAGCTAGGCTATTGTGGGAGCCTATGCCGCCTGCTTCTCGGCCTCGATCTGCTTCGTCTCGCCTTTGGGCCGCGCAATCGCGGAGCTGATCTCGATCCGGCGCGGCTTCTTTGCTTCAGGGATTTCGCGCTTGAGATCGATGGCCAGCATACCGTTTATCAGGTTGGCACCCATGACCTTGACGTGATCGGCGAGCTCGATGCGGCGCCTGAAGTCGCGTCCGGCAAGGGCGCGATGCATATACTGGCTGTCATCCTCACTCGCCTTCTGCCCCAACACCACGAGCATGTTTTGCTCCTGGGTGATGTCGATTTCGTCCTGCGAGAAGCCGGCCACCGCCATGTTGATGCGGTAGTCGTCCTCGCCAGTCTTGGCAATGTCGTAGGGAGGCCAGTTGTCGATCGTCTCGGCGCGGCTTGCTGCGCCGAGCGCATCCAATATCCGGTCGAAACCAATGCTCGACCGAAGCACAGGTGCATAGTCGAAAGTAGTGTTTCTCATAGCCACATCCTCCATTGAAGCAACATGGGTACAAGTTTCGATTTGTGTCGCGGATATAACCCATCGTGCGACGGCACCGGACCCGATGGGGCCTCGGATGACTACGATTTAGTTTCAGCAATTTGGCTGTTCAAGAGGTTGCCAACCGGTACCGCAATACTTTTTTCTAAATGGCGCACTCCTATCTCAGACAGCGCAATTCCCCTTAAAGCGGGAGGAAAGGGTGATGAAACGAAATCACTACCATTCATGGTCCCGCGACGTGAGCTGAAGGAAACGGTGCAATCGGCGCAACACAACCTACGTCGAAGGCAAAGCCTGCCGCCAATGCCCAGCTACCTGCATTAGAAGCGAGCTTGCACCACCCAGGCCGTGCATCAAAATAACGAGGTGTTGCGTTCGCGATCAAGATCAGGCGACTCATTGCCGAACGTGTCTGAAGCCACTCGGTTGCCCAAGTTCCGGCCGGAAGGATTTATGACGACCAGACCGCTCAGGGTCACCGCCGGCACAGCAATTAGGAAGAGCGGGCTCGATCGCAACATCGAATTTCCTCGTAAAGCGCACGGAACCCGAATTCGACAGTTTGGTTACCGTTCAACAGGATCAGATCCAAAATTGTTCGTTGCCGCCGTCTGCCTGCTACGGTCGACGATCTTATCGTGAACTTGGTCGGCAACGCTCTTCCAAGGCATCCTTCCGGTCTTGGTCGCGCACCAGCCAGTAGACCGCACCAAGCGATAGTATCGCGACGGCCAGGCCCAGGATTGTCAGCGGTTCCGTGGCCGAGGCATCCAGAATTATAAACTTCCTTCCCAGCGCCAGTAGGGCGATGAGTACCACGGCGCGGGCCTGGACGATGTGTTCATGGCGCTTGAGGACGCTGATGATCGAGTGATTAAATTCTAGCGCGATCAACACCGTAAAGATCATGCCGAAGACGGTCTGGAAAACGCTGTGATCGGCCGGGTCGATAATGCCCTGCGCAACTAACTGGAAAACCCGGATCGACAACCCCGCCAATGCAGCGATGACCACGAGGCTGATCAGGGCTGTCAACGCAACGATTACCAGTTGCTCGAAACGCTCGTAGAGGCTGAGGGCTGACCAAGAGCGACGGATGTCGCTCAGTGCATCATTTGGATCTGAGATTCTGTTTTTACTCTGATGGTAGGCCTCGTCTATCATCTCTTCCGCCTCAGCTGTTATTGAACTGAACGGTAGTATTTGGCTTCCATAAATGGCAAAAACAGGGAACCTGCCACGAGCACTGCGGTTGTTCGATCAGATACCCCCCTGAGGATCGGGTCACCTGAAAGCGAAAAGTCTTCACGTGACCTGTAGAGCCTGCCGGCGAAGAGCTCGCTCTGCGGAATGATATCGTCAAGCACCATGCCCCTGAGCCCGGACGCCGCTAGCCGAGGGCCAAGGCTCCCCATCTACGCCAGACGGAAGATCTTCCACGCCGGGCAGCGTCATGCTGGCAAGAGCAATGCGGCCACCCCGTTCAAATCTGAGACCTCTGCATAGGGCCGCCAATCTGAATTGCCTACCTCCCGCCGCCGGTTCACCCAGATGCCGCGCAGACCCAATTCGTGTCGCGCCTTCATATCCCAGTACATTCCCATCGCCACATGCACCGTCTCGCTTGGCGTCACGCCCATCTCGCGGTAGGCATACTCGAACAACTGGCGCGACGGCTTGTACGCTTGCGCCTGTTCCGCGGTGATGACGTAGTCGAAGGGTACGCCGATGCGCGCAACGGTGGGCGCGATGAGATCGTCGTCAGAGTTCGTGAAGATCGCGAGCTTATAGCGCTCGCGCAGTCGACGCAGGACATTCGGAACCTCGGGGTGCGGACCCATCACCATCGGTGACGACGCAATGCGATCGATTTCGGCTGCGGTCGGCGTCAGGCCATGTTCGGCGAATGCTGCAGCGAAGCCGAGGCGCAAAACATCCTTGTAAAGCCGGTGCGGCCTCTCCGCCGTCAGCCGTTGCCCTTGCGCGGAGAAGCTTTCGAGAATTTTGGTTGCGCTGGCGCCGCCCGCATCATGCGCTGTCAGTATTGCACCGATCTCGCGCAGAAGTACTTCGTACCACTGCACGAGCGTGCCATAGCAATCGAAGGTAATAACCTTCGGCGCGGGATCGAGAGTGAACATTAAGGCGTTGGGGTCGGGCATCGAATCTTGCTCCTCGAAACATCGCTTCCTATCTCAACGAGACGAACTCACCACAGCGCTGGTACGCTATTGAACATCCTGGTCGCCACTCACTGACCAACCTTGCCTACTTTCTTATGTCGCCCCGCCGTCCCGTGCTTCTATGAAAGCACGCCCGTTGCTCGATGTCATTCCGCGTAGGGAGCGAACTGCCGTGCTGTCACTCTCCCGTCCGTGCTCAGGTCGTTCTGCACGCCAGCGGACAGAAAACATTTGGCGGAACAGTGGAATTCAAAACTCATTGTCTATTCGAGATCGCAAGCGTGTCAACTGGGCACGATGGGGATGGTGAATACGGGGATTTTTCCAGTTTCTTCCCGTAGCCAACGAAACGGCAGCCGAGCGCCCGACCCATCCGCCTGCGGTCTCGTCTATGGTCTAGCGAGTGCAGCTTTCCACCTGGCGGGAGCTCCGTGTCTCCCTCCATCCTTTGAACGGCGGCAATAATTTTCCGGACAACAGCCTCCATCTTAGCCAGTCAGCGAGCGAAGACCTCGGTGTATAGTGTGTCAGCCTTGCGCTCGCATCCTTAAGAGCGGCCGATAGATCAAATATCTCGTCTCTTGCCATCTTCTCGGTCATCGAAGCGATTTCTGTATATTCATTTTAAGCGTGGTTGCCATGAGTAACATAGCGATGGTCACTCGCTCGCCCGTTACTAGCTTTCTGGTTCTCGAAGACACGCCTCACGGGCTCCGGCAAATACTGCAAACTTCGTACGGCCTGTGAGAGGGCCCTCCGTTATCGTTGCCATGGCGCTGACTTCGGGAAGTTTTTCCTCTTGTTTAAGAGTTTGTCCCGTGTAAATGCGGATGACAAGACCTGGCTACTTCAGGGGAGGACGGGAACATCGCTAAGGCTCGGCTATCTCGCCGCCTATTCCTATTGACGTCGCTGGCCCTGGCCCCGGCGATGGCGATCCTTTTCTACAATGTTGCGTCTACCCGCATAGTAAAGGAGCGCGAAATTCAGGTTGAGGCCCTGCGCTCGGGTGAACTGGCTTCGTTGGAAATAACGCGGATCATCGATGGCTTGCAGAACGTGATGGCCACCCTGGCAGCTGCTCCGGTGGTTCAGGTATTCAACGTCGATGGCTGCAACACTTATTTGCAGCGCTTGGGCAAGAGCCTGCCGCAGTTTGCCAGCCTCGGTGTGGTCGATAGTGGTGGCACCGTGCGCTGTATTCAGGACGGGAAGGGCTTGGGCATCACAATTGGCGACAGGCCTTATTTTCGCGAAGCCATGAGCAAAGGCACCTTCGTTGTTGGCGAATTCACCAAGGGTAGGGTCTCCGGCACCAACGTTCTGCCTTTGGCATTGCCGATCACGGCTGACACGGGAGGCATCTCCGGCATCGTGGTCGGGGCGCTGGATCTGAATTGGCTGGCGGCACGCCTGAAAGAGCGCGATTTTGGTCGTAACAACGCACTGACCGTCGCGGATCGCAACGGCGTCATCCTGGCGCGGGAACCGTTCCCCGACAGGTTTGTCGGCACTCTAATCCCTAGCGCATACCTGGGGCTAGTCAGCGCTTTTGCTCCCGGCACACTGGAAGTCAGCAGCCAGGACGGGACAAACCGCATCCTTGGCTATTATCCGCCTGCAAGTAATGCGGCAGGCCTTTATGTCAGTGCCGGCATCTCTACCGCTGACTTCTATGCCGACCTGAACCGCTCGACCTACATCAGTCTGGCGATCGTTTTCCTGGGTGTCATTGCAGCCTATTTTCTAGCCTGGTTCACAAGCACCCAACTCGTGCGTCGGCCGGTTAGCCGGTTGGTCACAACCATCAAGGCCTGGCAGAAGGATGATGTGGGAGCGCGCACCGGCATGGACGAACGGGATGGCGAGTTCGGGGTGGTTGGCTCGGCGATCGACCGGTTCATGGATGAGCTTGTTGCCGCCCGCCAGGAGCGGCGGCGCTCCGAGAAGCAGCGGGAATTGCTGGTTGGCGAACTCGACCACCGCGTCAAAAACCTTTTGACGACTGTCCAGGCGGTTGCTCGGCAGACCTTCCGGGACCACGAGCGCACGGACGAAGCGCTTGAAATTTTCAGCAAACGACTGACCGCGATGAGCGGAGCCCATCAGTTGCTGATGAAGGACGACTGGCAAGCTGCCAGTCTTGCCGAACTCGTGGCGGCAGCCGTCACACCCTTCGATAATCCGGAGGCGTCTCAGTTCAGCGTCTTGGGGCCGGATCTGACGATTCACTCCAAAGCGGCCTTGGCGCTTGGGATGGCCCTGCACGAGATGTGCACCAATGCCGTCAAGTACGGGGCCTTGCGCGAGCCCTCCGGCCGTATCAGGATCACTTGGTCTTCTGGCTCTGAGACCGGCGCTCCCGACCCTGAGTTCCGGTTCACCTGGTCCGAGCATGATGGCCCACCGGTTCGGCCGCCCGAGCGAAAAGGGTTTGGATCAAGGATGATACAGCAGATCCTGGCGATCGAAATGGCGGCTGATGTCCATGTTGATTACAAAGTGACTGGTGTTGTCTGTCAACTCACGGCGCCATCTGCTGGATTGCGAGCCGCAAGATAATTACGCCAGGCGCTGCCCGTCAGGGGCGGCTCCGGGTTTCCAATCGTCCAGCCGATGCCGTTCCTCTCGAGAGCAACATCTCCCATATACTTCACCGCTGTCGGGCAGTTCGCAGCTACCGCGCCATGTACGCGGTCGCGGTCGAAATCGAGAATTCGGACACGCCAGTTGAAAGCCTCAAACAATCGGCTTCTAAAGTCGCGACGACACTTAGACCTATAATTGATCATCCTTTTGCCCCAGCGGCCACTCTCAGAGACGCCGACGAATCTTTCAAGGTGCTCACGAGAATCATTAAGACGATCGTACGTGAGTAGCTGCGGCTAGGGAGCAGAATCCTGATATTGCCTTCCAGTACGTCGCTTCGATGTAGCGTCGGCTTCGCCTCAATCGTCTCGGGTTACTCCATGACACAACTGCTGAAAGCGCTAGCACACCCGCAGTCGGGTTTTCTGTCTTAGCTGTTTATGCCACATCCTATGTCAGTCACTCCACCCGCAGTCGACGCGCAGTATTCTTTTTAAAACGGCCTCCCATCGCTGTTTCGGCAGTTTGATTTGGTGCCAGGCGTGGGATGCGGCCGTGCAACTCACGTGAACCGAAAGGGACCGGGAGAAGCGGCTGGCAAGTGATGAAATTGGTATCGCGTCCCCAACATCGATGAAGTTTTGCGGAACAGAGTGTAGTAGATACCCATCACCTTCCATCAAGATTAGGACGACCGCTATGACCAAAGTCCCCAATGCCATCGATCTGCAGGTGGGCGCAAATATGCGCTTCCTACGCGTCCGCCTAGGCATCTCTCAGGAAACCTTGGCGGAGCATCTCGGCGTAGCGTTTCAGCAGGTTCAAAAATACGAAAAAGGGGCGAACCGGATCAGTGCAAGCAAAATTGTGATGACCTGTCGCCTGTTTGGCTGCCCCATCGTGCACCTGTTCTACGGTGTCGAAGACGTCGACTTGGGTGCTGTGACTACCCCCCGTGCCAAGGACCAATCCAGCACTGCAATAAAGGCGATGAAACTGTTCGATACTATTCCGGGAAAGCAGCGGACCGCACTACTCGCACTCATTCGCTCGCTCGCGGTGTCTGATTTGGCATCCGAAGATGAGGATGGATCCCATGACTAGAGCGTCGCGCGGCCTTTTTGAATCCGGCGATTTCCCTTGGCTTCGATTTATAATTCAACATGGCAGGAGGACTTGCCATGTCACGCACCTACTCTTTGGATCTTCGCCAGCGGAACGTTAATGCGATAACGCAGGGCGCAACGCGTCGGGCAACCCAGCGGCAGTGGCAAATTGGGCCCTTAGTAGGATGCTATTATCATCAACGTAAAGGCGAAACGGGACGTAACCATGCCCGACCTGGTGGCATGGCTGGAAAAGAATAATGGTGTGAAGGCGTCGAACCTGTCAAGCTACTTTACCGGGGCCTTAGAAAACGTATGGCCCGTCCCGCTTGCATGAGGATTGTACGATTTGCTGATCAGTCAGCGTCAACGTATACGGTCTCATGAGGAGCCTCATTGCCAATGATGACATCCGCACGTTCAGAGCCCCAATAAACACTTCGGCAACCAGTGCCATTTTTTAACCTGGCTTTCCAACCGCCGCTCGACTGTCAGGCCATCATCACGATCCTTCCTGCAAACCTCGTTGGGCTGCGCGGGTGCGCAGCCTATCCGATTAAACAGCTACCGGTTAAGAGATTCTTCGTCTGAAGTTGGATTGCGGTGCCACATCGGATTTCGCCATGGCGGGTGCGGGACAATATAGAGGGAAGAGGATCAGCGTCGGTGTCCGCCCGGAAAGGCAGGCAGTTAGTCCGTTAGGGTTCCATAAATGGGCGTTACGGTACAATTCATTGATTTCGTTTGAAAAACGTTTGATGCGTGAGTGGTCAAAGGTTCCGATCCTTTCAAGGCGTTCACCTTAAACTGCAACTAACTTATTTCATTGGGACAGATTTCGGCCTTGCGGTAAAAGCCGGCTATTCTCTCTTGCAGGCCTTCTGGAGGCCATTGGTCATACACGCGACCGTCCCGCGTCCGAAAGCCATCCCCGTCATCAATCAATTTTATACTGACCAAAACTTAGCCATTGACCTAAGTATCTTATTCGCGCATAGTTAGCTTTATGGCTAACCAAACTATGGCTCTCAACTCGGTCTTCCACGCACTTGCGGATCCCACCCGCAGGGCGGTCATCCAGCGTCTGACCAAAGGCCCGGCAACGGTGAGCGAATTGGCGGAGCCGTTCGACATGGCGCTGCCGTCGTTCGTCAAACATATTGCGGTGCTGGAGGAGTCGCATCTGATTGTCTCGCGCAAACAGGGGCGCATCCGGACCTGCAGTCTCGAAAGCGGGAACTTCGTCGCGGCCGAACGCTGGTTCGATGACATACGGGCGCAATGGGAAAGCCGGTACGAAAACCTAGACAATCTATTGCTAACATTGAAAGGAGACAAGAATGACGTCTGATTTACGCTTTGAATTTTCCGCCGACATGACCAGCAACGTGATTAAGGTGGTACGGGAGTTCGATGCTCCCCACCTGCTCGTGTGGGACTGCCACACCAAACGCGAACTGCTCGACCGCTGGTTTGCGCCGAAGCCTTTGACCACAGAAACGAAGCACATGGACTTCCGCGAGGGTGGATACTGGCACTATGCCATGATTACCCCTGACAACCAGAAATTCTGGAACCGCTTGGACTATAAGACAATCACGCCAATCGACGGCTACACGGCCCTGGATGGCTTCTGCGACGAGACCGGCGCCGTAAACCCAGACATGCCGGGATCGCATTGGGACGTCAGGTTTGCTGGCGCCAGCCAGCGCACGCTGGTCACAACCGTTGTTCAGTACGCCTCGTCAGAGGCTCTCCAGACGGTTATCGACATGGGCATGAAAGATGGCATGGCTTCGACCATGGAGCGCCTCGACGAATTGCTGCCGGTACTGCTGGCGGGCTAACAATAGGCCTCAATCCAAGGTCATACAGGCACTATTGGCTGCCAGTGTGACCTATGAATGGCGCCCGAGCACAAGTGTACTTGTGAAATCAACACAAACTAAAGCAGCCGTGTGCTTAAAAATACAAGGTCGGCAGCTCAGTTCCCTTCAGGGCCACAGGCTTTGGTAGAAGTCCGACAAACTTTCGTGTTTGAGATAACTAGATTGAAAGGACTGCCGGCTATCAAGTCCTAGCTCTTGGGTGAGCGATCCCTTATCGATACGGCCTCGTATGCGTTTCGTTCGTTTCAAACTGGTTGGCCCGACTATTCTCGGCATGGCTGTCCTTATCGCCGGTATGGCCGCCATTTCCTATTTCGGAGTAGGGCGGCTAGATGCGGAGACCCGGCGACGGCAGGAAATGTTGGTCGAACGGAACGTCTCTATCTGGATCAGCGAGGTTGAATTTTCCCTGACTGCCTGGACGGTCTGGGACGAGGCAATCGCCAATCTCGACAATGTGTTCGATCGCTCATGGACTGACCGCAACATTGGCGCATCTTTGATCGGTACATCGCGTACACGTGCGGTCATCGTGCTAGATGCCACCGATAAGATCATCTATTCTAAGACGGATGAGACCGTGCAGGGTCTGTCGTATTTTGTCAGGGGGCCATCGTCGATCGCAAAGGACGCGGCTGAGCTGGTGAAAGGCGTTCGCATAAGGGAGCAGCAGCACAAGCAACCCGGGATTCCTCAACCGATTGCGGTAAGCCGGATCATGGTCATCGGCGACGAATCTGTTCTCCTTTCCGCAAGCCTGTTTCAACCGGACTTCGGGACGTCGAAGCCCAAGGGACCGCGTGGACCCATTCTGATCACTGCCATGCCGATAGCGGGCACGCTGCAGGGCGTTTTCGGGGAGCGGTTCGATCTGGACGACGCACGCATCGAGCCCCTGGGTGAGGTCTCGCCGGACCGGGCGAGGGCTGCAATTGCGGTAGGGCCACAAGGCGAGGTCGAAGTCATATCATGGCGTTCACCAACTCCGGCAACCGATATATTGTGGCAGTCGTCTCCCCTGATTGTCACGGTAGGCCTGGTCCTAATTATAGGATCGTATCTGATGATCAAAACGTCCCACTCCGCCGCCCAGTCCCTTCTGGGACGCGAACGTCAAATGCGCCATGCCGCGACCCATGACTTTCTTACAGGTCTTCCAAATCGATTTTTGTTGGATCTGGAGTTCGTCGCTTGCACGAGCGCTGGTGTGACGCAGGTGATATGTCTCGATCTGGATGGCTTCAAGGGTGTAAACGATCGCCACGGTCACGCGACTGGCGATGAGTTGCTGCAAGTGGTGGCCGAGCGGCTCCGATCTGGGACACGCGGCTTGGATCGGATTTTCCGTCTTGGTGGCGACGAGTTCGCGATATTCATGCCCTGTATCTCGACCGAGGAAGCCAGAGAGGCTTGCCAAAGACTGTCAGCCTTGCTCGCAGCGAAGTTTAAGTTGTCGATTTGTGAGGTTTCGATCGGGGCATCATTCGGCATAAGCCAAGCTGATGAAAGAACGCCAAATTGTGATGCGGCGCTGAAAGCCGCAGATGCCGCGCTGTACCATGCAAAGTCGGTTAAACGCGGTAGTGTGGTGGTGAATGGCGATTTGAGCCGCACTTGACTGACAAAGGCAGGCCATCTTCCGAAGGAACGTATACCACCTGCGGCGCCTTCAACGTCAGATAGAGCGGCATCCTTTCGATGAGAGAAGGTGGTTAAAGCATCCGCGTTCTCGACGTTCAACACTTTGCCCGTATTCGCACCAAGGGTTTAGTGTGCATAGGTTATCGTAAGCACCGACATCGAGTAACTGCGCTAACGTTCCCATTCATCAGAATGACTTCGTATTTCTTGAAGAAATGTTTTAGCCGGCAAATTTGCCTTTATTGATTATTAATTTCTTTTCGTCAAACTCTTACTATGGAGTAATGTACTCTGTACAATATTCTGTCTTAGTCGCAGTGGGGCTGCGCTTCGATTTCCAGGGGCAGGCAAAATAATTTGTCTCCTCCTGTTTTGTACTGGTAGTCGGATCACGAACGTTCGCTAGGTCTCAAAAACCTATCGCGTATGCCTCAACATCTGATTTGCCCCACTTCGGATGCATGACGCAAACCGTTCCAAAACATCAAAAAATCCATGTCAAGTCCCTGTCTCATTGGGTAGCAGAGTTCCGTCTGCGGCTGAGCATTCACGGGACGACCTCTAAGGGACTTCGGCTAATGCTCGCCTTCTTCAATAATATGAGAATTCTTCGTAAGATCGCTCTGACCCTAGTTGCGTTGATGATTGTCAGCCTTGGGGTGAGTGCGATTAGTCTTCAGTCGCTCTCGGCGCAGAAGCAGGCCGCGGGATGGAGTGACCACACCTATAAAGTTCTTGGCGTGTTGCAAAACATCGTCGAGGCGATGGTAAACCAAGAAACGGGGATGCGCGGTTATGTCATCTCCGGTGATGAGAAGTTCCTCGATCCACAAAAGGCTGGCGCTGCCGTCTATCTCGACAGTCTGTCTCAGATACGCACACTGACCTCTGACAACGCCGTTCAGCAAAGACGCCTCGACGAACTCGACGCGATGGTCAAAACCTGGACGCAGAAGGTCGTTAATCCGGAACTGTCGCTGATGAAGAATGCCGCGACCTATGAGCAAGCTCGCCAGATTGAAATCTCAGGTGCAGGCAAGGCATCCATGGACGGTATTCGTGCAAAGATCAAAGAGATGGCTGGTGATGAAGCTGGCCTTCTGGTCACGCGCGCTGCAACGGCGGATGCAGCCGCATCCACTGCGCAGTTAGCAATCTTCGGCGGAGGCGCTGCCATGCTGCTCGTGGCTGTGATCGGAATGTTTATTCTCAATCTCGGTTTGGTACGACCCATCAATGGTATCAACGTAACGATGAAGATGCTTGCAGGCGGTAAAACTGACCTTGTTATCCCAGGCACTGACCGCAAGGACGAAGTCGGCGAGATGGCAGCCGCTGTCGAGGTGTTCCGCGCCAATGCAGTGACCACGCTGCGCCTTGAACACGAGGCTGATGCGCAACGAAGCCTGACCGAGGAAGAGCGCCAGCAAAAGGCGGCAACCGACCGGGCTCGCAGTGAGGCCATGTCACAGGCGACATCCGGTCTCGGTGAAGGCCTGAAGCATTTGGCTGATGGTGACTTGACCTTCCAGCTGACCGCACCGTTTGCTGCAGATTTCGAAACCCTGCGTGAAGATTTTAACTCTGCCGTCGGCCAACTTGCCGAAACGATGCGGGCCGTCGCGGAAGCAACGGGCGCCATCGACAATGGTAGCCGTGAGGTCAGCGCCAGTGCCGACGATCTCTCCAAGCGCACCGAACAGCAGGCTGCATCCCTTGAAGAAACTGCCGCTGCTCTCGACCAGATCACTGTCAACGTTGCGAATTCCTCTAAGCGCGCCGATGAGGCCCGCAGTGTTGCGGTTCGAGCTAACGAGAGTGCGGCCCAATCCGGCAAGGTGGTTGCCGATGCCGTCGACGCTATGCAGAAGATCGAGCAGTCTTCAAACGAGATTTCCAATATCATCGGCGTCATCGACGAGATCGCCTTCCAGACTAACCTCCTGGCGCTGAATGCCGGGGTCGAGGCGGCGCGAGCCGGAGAGGCGGGCAAGGGATTTGCTGTGGTGGCGCAGGAAGTGCGCGAATTGGCGCAAAGGTCAGCGAAAGCAGCAAAAGAGATCAAGGAGTTGATCCGCAGCTCCTCGGCCGAGGTCCAAAATGGGGTCAAGCTGGTCAGCGACACGGGCGCGGCGCTTAAGACGATCGAAGGTTACATCGTCACCGTCAATCAGCACATGAACTCGATCGCGACATCGGCAAAGGAACAGTCCGTCGGGCTCGGCGAGGTCAACACTGCCGTCAACCAGATGGACCAGGTGACTCAGCAGAATGCGGCTATGGTCGAGGAAACCAGCGCTGCGGGCGCGTCGCTTGCCAATGAAAGTGGCAGATTGCGGGAACTAATTTCGCAGTTCCAGCTTGGCAGTGCGTTACGCCAAACGGCAGTGGTCATGGCGGCAGGGCACATGCATCGTCCTGTCACCTCTCCGGTAAAACGTCTGGCGGGAAAGGTCGCCAAAGCATTTTCCGGTAACGCAGCGGTCAAGGAAAGCTGGGAGGAGTTTTGATGACCGGTTCGGGCTATAGCGCGATCAACACAGGCGAGATGCTTGAGATCATCGCCTTCCGACTGCACGATCAGGAGTTTTGCGTCCGCACGACAGCCATCCGCGAGATCCGCGGATGGGGTCCTGCCACTCCGATCCCCCATGCTCCCGCCGATGTGATCGGTGTCATGAACTTGCGCGGGACAGTCATTCCAATCATCGACTTTGCCAACAAGCTTGGGATGGAAAGCACCGAACCGAACGAGCGAAGTGCCATTGTTGTTGCGGAAGTTCACGGAATGGCGATGGGGTTGATCGTAGACGGCGTCTCCGACATCCTGACGATCGCGGCAAGTCTGCTCCAACCCGTTCCGGAAGTTAGCATTTCCAGCGGTATGCGGTATGCCGACGGCATCATTACGCAGCCGGCTGGCATGATCTGTTTTCTCAATCTGGAGCGCATGTTTGAGAATACAGAAGCGTCGAACCTACTCGCCGCATAGTGCTCGTTTAACCATCCTCATAGGACGACAGTGGTATGGCGACCATCATCGCATTTCCCGTCAAGATGACGCCGGTTAACCAACCGGGACATGATACGGAAAGCTATTCGTTTTATGAGATCGCACTTGCCGAATTGGTACGGAAACCCGGGCGCAACTGGCCCTCCTGCATGCCATGCCGGGGGGCTTAGGGCTCCGCATCGACGCTGCTGATATATCGAGAGTAAACGTGAAGTAAAAGTCGCTTCAGCGCATCAGATCATAATAGGAGCGATCATGAAAGTCACCGAGTTGCCCTCAACGAAGGGCCTTAACTTGGGTCACCGGTTTCTGATTGAAGCAGAAATTGATGCCAACGCGCTGAGGGCTCCCGAGCGAGTGATTACTCCAACCATTAACAGAACGAAGCCAAACGTTCAGGCTTCGCGCACTGAGCATCAAAAGGAAGCCCCAAAGAGGAGCCTTGCCAAGAGCAGAACGACTGCTGGCAAGGCGACAATCATGCAGACGACTGAGCTGCTAAGAGGTGTTTTTGACAAAGCACAAATTTCCGGTATCGCTTTTGAAGCAGTCGCCCCTATCGTCGATATCTTGGTGAAATCCATCACGGACGACCCAAACCTATTGATCAGCATGACGCGCCTGAAATCCAAGGACGACACGACATTTCTTCATTCGATTGCCGTATCGAGCCTTATGATCCGGTTAGCCCGCTATCTGAAATACGACGAAAACACGGTTCATCTCCTCGGCATAGCCGGACTCCTGCACGACATCGGAAAGATCGAAATACCGCTCGGTATTCTTGTTAAGGCTGGCGCCCTTGACGATAGCGAACTCAAATTGATGCAGCAGCACCCGGCTATAGGACACGAGCTCCTTCAGCGGAATGGTAGCATGCCGGATGTCGTGTTGGATGTTTGTCTACATCACCACGAGCGATTGGATGGAAGCGGCTATCCAAAGGGGCTTATGGAAGACCAGATAAGCAGGCATGCGCGCATTGCCGCAATTTGTGATGTCTATGATGCGCTGACCTCAGCGAGGCCCTACCGGAAGCCCTGGAGTCAAGGTAAGGCGGGAGCTTGGATGCTGGACAAGGTTGGGGTTTTCGATCGAAAGCTTCTTTTTAAGTTCCTTGATGGCGCGTTGCTATGAAGGACCCGATAAACTCAACGGGATGAGTACGCCGGGTGCTGGTGGCTTGGCATACCGGCATCTATTTGGCAACTAACTCATGCCTTGGCTCAGTTATTCATACCGCTAAAGTGCGAGTCCGGGAGATAGGTATTTCCAATGAGTGAACTTCTAGAAGTCGAATCGTTTGGCTACAAAGGCGACCTCGTCGAGACGTATTTTATCCCTATTCATCAAATTTGCGCCATCCGAAATAGTAGAAACGGATGTTGGGTTCACGTGGTGGGTATGACGGCTAATGCTAAACCAATGGCGCTAAGATTAAAAATCGACTTTTCAGAGCTCAAGGCTCTTTTTGAGAAACTGTGAACAGACGGCAGACTGTGCCGATTCAGTAAGTCTCAGCGCGATTTAGGGATATTTCATCAAACACGTATAAACAGACATCTGTCCTATCAGGCACTTACCCATGTGAGCAGGGCAACGCCGCGCGACCATTTCACATTATCTGCCGAGTACGGGTTATACTGGTTTTGAAGAACAGTATAACGCTGGAGTCGAGCCTATGAAGTCAATCATGCGATGCGGTGAGCATCCTAATTGAGTGACGATCAAAGGGAATTGCCTTGCGGCGGATCTCCTACGAAATAAATGCAGATGGCAGATGCATGCCACCTGCGCGACTTCTCGACATGCCATAAGAGTTCCATAAATAGCCGTTACGCCCCTCGGCAATTACGGGGTCGCGGTTCAGATCCGTTCAAACGCAAGTAGTGATCTCAGTCTCTTCCAAGCTTCCCTATCAGCACACGGTTACCCTCGCGGTTGCCGCAGGTACACCGAAGCTTGCTACCCATGTACCTAAGGTATTGATTCCCATAGCGTTGGATAAATGCGCTTTTGTCCAGCCAAACAGTCTTCCCGCATATTCCGCATTTGGCTCCCAGCACTTCCCATTCCTTCAAGATCCGGATGGTGTCAAAATCGTAGCCATCGAACTCCCGAAAAATTGCAGGTTGAAATGGCGCCAACTCAACGCCGCGACGGTGTCTCATTTTCAAGCCTCCCGCTGGAAGTGGGGCTGCCATCCTTGAGCGAAAAAGCTACTGAGGATGCCGGGCGCCGTCGGAAGCTCGTTCTGTTCGAACGTGGCGTCCTCAATCACGGCGCGAAGCGCAGCGATCGCATCCCGCCCGTAAGCGGCAACCAAGTCTCTCACCAAGCATTCTTCGAACAAATCAATATCATCATGGCAACCAATAGCTGACACGTCGGCACTCCCCAAAATGTAAGACACAATCCCAATCGCGGAATATGTTCCTATTTTGTTCCCTGCCGCTGAGAGAGTCAATCGGGCCTGAAAAAAATGTTTCGGCACGAACTTTTCCTCGAAGTCCGGCAAGATTTCTCAACAACCTGTCAACAACCTGATAGTGTGCCGCCAAGGGTGGTGACGCGATTGAGCGTCAGGGTTGGGGGTACGTCGTGGACGTTCGGAGCGAGGAATACGTAAAGCTGGACATCAATGTTCCAACTTCGTTTCTCCAATTTTTGGCAGACACAATAGTCCGTCTCGGGTTCCTGTATCCGGCGGCCCGTTTCTTCGTTGAAGCAAACCAAGTAGCGATCGAATGCCCCACAGAGGATGCTAACGCGATCCGACGCGATTTAAATTTCGGTTTGTATCGGCAAAAGGTCTACAGCGACAATCTTGCGCTTCGGACAAGGGTCATGGAAGGTGTGATGGGCAAATGACGGTGTTTCCGTTGAGATTCCGGCACGCTGCAGGCGAGGGCTTGTTGTTCGCAGATGATGCCGGCGCCTACTTCAGGTCTGACGAAGCTTTCCTAGAACGGTATGCGTATGACCAGCTCAGCGCCCACGACGCTCGATTTCTTTCCGAAAATGGCCATAGCTTCGCGGTAGAGGACGATCTCGATTTCACCGCCTTTGCCTACCCGGTGGGCCAGGAGGCTACATGCGCCAACCGGGCGTCGTAACGTTAACCGCGCGGCGATTTGCCTGTGCGATTTTGCGGCATGACCCAAGCCGTTCGTGATCCCATTTATCGCCGCCACCGGTTCCCGGCTGAAGTGATTGCCCAGGCCGTCTGGCTCTATCTTCGTTTTCCGCTCAGTCTGCGGATGGTCGAAGACTTACTGGCGGCGCGCGGGATCATTGTCTCGCACCAGACAGTCCGCCTTTGGGTCGAGAAATTCGGTCGCCACTTTGCCAATGAAATCCGGCGTCGGTCAGCCGGAAAGCTTGGCGACAAATGGTATCTCGATGAAGTCGTCATCTCCATCGGCGGCAAGAAGCACTGGCTGTGGCGGGCCGTTGATCAGGATGGCTTTGTTCTCGATGTGCTGGTGCAGAGCCGCCGTAATACCAAGGCAGCCAAACGTCTCATGCGAAAGCTTCTCAAAGGACACGGTCACGCACCCCGTGTGATGATCACCGACGAACTCCGATCCTACGGCGCGGCCAAACGCGACATCATGCCCGGCGTCGAACACCGTTCGCACAAGGGATTGAACAACCGGGCGGAGAATTCACATCAGCCGACACGACGGCGAGAGCGCATCATGAAGGGCTTCGTCAGCTCGACATCTCCAGCGTTTCGTCTCCATCCATGACCCGGTCGCCAATCTCTTCCACATTCCACGCCACGATATCCCGTCCCACCATCACCGTGAACTGAGAACCGCAGCCATGCAAATGTGGAGTGAGGTCGCGCGACTGCAAGCTGCGTGAGAGGAATCGGCACTTGCCAATCTTGGCCGCAGCCCTTTAACTTTACGGTGCCGACAGATGTGCAAAAAACGGGTCATTGGGTTTTTGAGCAGTTCAGCCGCCACCAGCTACAGTGCCCGCGCCCCGGCGTTCCGGGGCATCACCCAATGATTTGCCCCGCTCCGGCCGGCTTTTTTGTCTCGACAGGGAGGGGCAGCCTTGCTTGCATATATAAGAACTGATATCATTCGCAGCAGTTAAAGGAGGTGCAATACCATGGCATCTATCACGATCCGAAACGTGCCCGACGAAGTGCATCGGGCGCTTCGGGTGCGCGCTGCTCAGCACGGTCGCAGCGCCGAGGCGGAAATTCGCATCATCCTGGAACAGGCCGCCAAGCCGGAAGGCCGAGTCAAACTCGGCAGCCTGCTCACACAAATAGGCCAGGAAGTCGGCGGCCTCGATCTGACGATCGAGCGAGACCGCACCCCGTCGCCGCCGGTGAGCTTTGAATGATCCTGCTCGATACCAACGTTATTTCCGAGCCGCTCAAGTCGCAACCCGATCCACGGGTGGCCGCATGGATCGATACGCAGGCCGTCGAAACCCTCTACGTCGCTGCGATCTCACTCGCGGAATTGCGCTACGGCATCGCCGTGCATCCTGACGGCAAGAAGAAACAAGCCGCGCAGGAAAAGCTTGATCGGTTGATGCTGCCTTTGTTCCGGGGCCGCATCATGCCGTTCGATGAAGCCGCCGCCCAGGCTTATGCCGAGCTGCGGGCCGCAGCGGCGAAGAAGGGCAAGGCGATCGGCGATTCAGACGGCTATATCGCTGCCACGGCCAAGGCGAATGGTCTGATGATCGCCACCCGCGACACCAGCCCTTTCGAGGCCGCCGGCCTGACTGTCATCAATCCGTGGGAGGCATCTAATGGCTGAAAAACTAACGCCTTCCGATCCAGCGGCGGCATGACGCGCAACAGTGCGGCGCAAAGATTCGGGGATAGACCATGATCGATTCGAGCATCATCGGGGTGAAGAATCTCAGGGATGGAGACAACATCAAAGACTTCTTCAACAGATTCTATAAAAGTGATCTCGCGCGGGACTTTGGGGTCTATCGTCTGTCACTGGACGTTCTTCGAGAAGAAATCCAAAAGCACATCGTAGAACACGGCCTTTCGGCGCTGTTCTACAACACCGTAACTTGCGACGAGATAATGCATCCGAAGCTTCACACCGATCAAATCGAGGGGATCGTTCTAGGGATTATGCAGAGGTTGGATGGAGTGAAGCACTGACATATGAACGCGTCCTGATAGTCCCGACCGCGCCCATCGCTAAGTTCATCGCATCTGGTGCCTATCTAGAGGCAAATTCCGCTTCCAGCTTCTACGTCGCAGTTACGAGAGCGAAGCGGAGCATTGCGATTGTTCTGGATAAGGCAGGCTCATCTTCGTTGCCTTTCTGGAATCCAACGGGGGCGAAACAGGAGGTACAGGCTGACCCCAGAAATAAATGTTCCAGCCATGAAGGATAAAGCGGACGACGTCGGTCTGGATATTCCGATTAGGCGCCTTCCAACCATGTAACAAGCGCCCGGTTTACTGCCTCTGGCTGTTCAAGCGTTGACCCGTGACCGCACTTCGGAATGATGACGAGGCTGGAGTCGGGGATGGCCGCTGCAATTTCCTCTGACAGAAAAGGAGGTGTGATGGAATCACAGTCGCCAACAAGAACGAGGGTTGGAACGGTAATATCAGCGAGATGCGGACGGCTGTCGGCGCGTCCAATGATTGCCTCTGTCTGCTGTTCAAACCCCTCAACACCAACCGTTAAGCCCATGCGAATATTGACCTCCAGCAAATGCTGATCATCTCGATGGGCAGGGTGCAAGAGTATCGACATTACTTGGCTCAAAAGCTCTTCGAAATCGCCACCTTTAGCTTGAGCTAACATGCCGCGCCGCTGCGCAACTTGCTCTTGGGTGTCCGGCCGAGCAGACGTATCGAGCAATGCCAGTTTGCTGACTCGCTCCGGTGCCTGACGCATGATCTCAAAGGCGACATATCCGCCCATCGATAGACCGACGAGTGCAAAGCTCGGCGGCGCGTCTCTCAAAATGTTTGTAGCGATTTCCGGCATGGTTGTCCCGGATAGTGTCGATGCTACCGTAACGGGGCCGAGCGGCCACAGCGCAGCCATCTGGGGAGCGTAAAGCTCTGCGGAGCACAGCAAGCCAGGGATCATAACGATTGGGGTCATTGGAAATTGGTCTCGTTGAGGAAACATAGCGATACGTTATGTCGTGGTGTTGACAGTTTGTGTCAGCAATCTCCGAAGCCCGCGCGCGTAATGTGGTGATGCTCCCTTGCGACGAGACAGCCTCTACATTAGCCGGGGTCTTGGCGCGCGGATGGTTAATCGTGGTGGCGTTGTTTGACTGGTCGAGCGGTCCGGCGAAAATCACAGTCATTCATGGATCCAAATGCAGTAAATTTGTTTAGAAGCCTTGTCGTATCAATGATTTAGAAACTTGATTATCATCCGGCTGCGGTTCGAATGCCATCAAGGCGTCCAACAGCGCAAAGAGATTATCGAGATTTAGCTAGCTGCTATGTTTTTGGCCTCTAGGGCGATTGTGACCGCCAGTACAAGCGCGACGACGCTCGCAGAGACGAAAGCGATAACGAAAGCACCCGTCGCTCTCAGTGTTCCGATTTTGAGATCCTGCATAAGCCATCTTACCTGGGCTTGCGCATACCAGAGTGTAGCCGACGCGATCGTCAGGACCCCGATGGTGAGGCCCTGTTCGTGGGGCATGAACATGAAGTCGAACGCCAAGCCAATCATGAACGCAAAGGGCGCTGCGACATAGCACTGGCTGAAGAACGGTGGACGCAGTGAGTTCCGGGTAATCTTTGTCGACTGATGACGCAGCGCTGTGACTGCCATGCAAAGCGGATAGATCCCGAAGACCACGCCGCGGGCGATAAGCAGGTTTGATCCCGAGCCCAGCTCCTTGGCTGCAGTCGCCGTGTCATATATGGACGGAAAGGCGGCTGATAGGCACTGTGACAGCAGCAGCGTGATCAGAAGAAAGAGAGGTGGGCTCAGTGTATCTTCGTACTGATCCGCAGGCTCGTCAGTGAGTTCAGCATCGGCATAACGCATCATGGTGAGGGGTCTGACGACAGAGCGCCACATGGTGAGCGGGTAAAACACTAGCCACGACACCAGCTCATAGAGGAGCTCTTCGAGCGACTTAAGCAGTTTCATAAAGTCCAAGGCGACCTCCTGTGCGGCTATAGTCATGTTGATAGCTCGTCTCGTCGGCTTTGCGAATGCCGCAGATCCAGTCTTTAATTCCCTCTGCCAATATCAACCCGGAAAGGCTTTGCAATGCGAATGATCGGATATCTGATGTTTGGTCTTGCGGTGTTGGCTGCTGTGCCTGCGGTTGCCGACGAGGTTAGACGCGCAACCGTGCATTTCTCCAGTGGCTCGTCAGGCTCCACCACTACGTCGAAGCTCAAAGGCTACCAGAGTGTTGAGTACTCGGTCGGGTAACCGCTGGCTGTTTCAAGCATCCGACAGCGAGCGTGTGCGAGAGTTTCTTGCCAGGTGCCGATGATGGTCGCGTAGGAGCATCCAATTTCTAGTCGATCGGGGGCGGGAATTCATAGGGATCCAGTTGCTGCCCCGAAATTGCCGAAAGTAAATCGCGCAGCAAAGAGATTGATGACAAGCCGCGAGCAAGCGGCCCCTCCGTCGGATCAAACGGCGAACTGATCTCACGTTCCGCTTCTCTCCCCCAAGTTGTTCCAGAAGGCGCGACGCGCAGCGGGATGGGGCGCCGAGAGCCTTTGTAGAAATGGGGTATTCGCTGTCGCGTACAATCGATCGAGACAAATAGCATTGGATGACGTGCCTGCAATGCATCCGCCGCCGCCTTCCAATCAGTCACGAGAGTTCGACCTTTTATCTCTGCGACGATACAGAAATGCTTGGGACAACTATGATCGAAGAGCCAGAAGAAGTCCTCAACGACGCCAAGCGGTCGCGCTACGTCGAAATCGGTATCCAAGACGCTATCCCTTTCATTCTCGTCATCGGATTCTTATTGGCTGTAAGAAAGTGCTTGGATTGCAGTTGACCCAGTGAAGCCTCCGCCGAAACGCGACCACGTTTTGGACATCGCGCCTGCTACAGCCCCGCCACCATGGCGCGGCGATCACGAATCACTGTGGTGGAGACGCTGCTCGCTCACTGCCGTGCCTGACAGCGCTCCTGAGTAATCGCCCAGTCTTCAGTCGGTGGCATTCCAGTCACACGCAAACGGGGGATTGACGAAGCGTTGGTCCTTGGGGAGGGAGGCTATCAAAGAGAGGTCTTCGTCATCCAGCCGGATCGATGCCGCCGCGAGATTGGCCTTTTGGGTCTCGGTTCGTCCAGCCTTCGGGATCGCGATCACCCCGTCCTGGCCAAGGAGCCAGGCGATAGCAACTTGCGACGCGCTAACATTGTGTTTCCGGCCAATCGACTGCAGGGTCGTATCGCTCGCCGCGCGGCCCTGCGCCAAAGGGGCATAAGCGGTCAGCGCAATTCCCTTGGCGCGCAGGTACTGAAGCATGGGCGCCTGCGACAGATACGGATGGTACTCGATTTGATGAACCGCGATCGGAACCTGTATGTCTTCCACAACGTGCCGGATCATTGGCATGTTGAAATTGCACACGCCGATTGCTCTCGCGAAGCCATGTTCACGAAGACGGCCCATGGCAGTCAGGGTCGCCGCAATGTCCATGTCCGCCGACGGCCAATGCACGAGAAAAAGATCGACATAGTCCATCTTCAGCTTTTCGAGGCTAGTCGCGAAGGCTCGCTGCAAAGCACCCGGCGCCAGTTGATCGTGCCAAACCTTGGTCGTGACGAAGAGTTCGCGGCGATGAATGCCTGAGCCTGCAATCGCCGTACCGACCGCCGCCTCATTTTCATACATTGCCGCGGTATCAATATGCCGATATCCGAGCGAAAGCGCGCTTTCCACCGCCGGTTGCGCGCCGGCACCCGGCATCCGGAACGTTCCGAGGCCAAGACGAGGTATCGTCACACCTTGCGTTTCGATCGTGTCCATTGGATATTTTCCTTCCACAACAACAAAGCTGGAGATGCAGGTGGGCGCCCCCCTGCATCCTAATCGTTCGATCAGGCGCGATCGTCTGTGTTGTCACCGGCCACGAGTGCGTCCACGACCTGCTGCAGCGAGGTGTTTCCCTTTTCCGCCAGGCGACCGCTGTCCTTGAACTCGATCCAGCTTTCATTGAAGCCGTCGAGCATGCGAATACGCGGCGTCGGGTTCTTCATCCCCTGCGAGCGGAACAGCTCCTCCCAAGTTGCGCGGTTGACAATTTCGACCTTCACCGGCCTGTTGAGCGCCACTGCGAAGGCTTGCGCGAGGTCATCTGGCGATACCCGTTGAGCAGCCTCCAACTCGACGACGCGTTTTCCGGTCCAATCCTGCTGGATCAGCTCTGCCGCCAGGATGCCGATGTCCTTCGTTGCGATCATCGGGAACTTTTTGTCCGCGGGCTGCAGGAAGCTGTGAAGAATGCCAGTGTCGCGGGCCGTGCCTAAGTCCCAAAGTGCATTTTCCATGAACCATGCGGGTCGGAGGAAGGTGACAGGCAGGTCAAGCTCGTTAAGGGCATTTTCCAGCATCGTGCGCTGGGACAGCAGATTGTCCTCTTTCGCGTCTGCGCCGATCGTCGACAGGCAGAGGACCTTTTTCGGGCGTGCGGTCTTTAGAGCGGCGACGACACTGTCGATCACCTTTTGCGCTTCGGGATAGCCAGGCTCAGGGTCGAACTCGGACGGCGGAAGAATGAAGACGGCCTCAGTGCCGGCAAAGGCCGCCGAAAGCGCCTTTCCGTCTCCCATCTCGGCTAGAGCGACATCGCAGCCGAGAGCGGCCCACGAAGTGCCCTTGGCCTGATCGCGAACGATCGCACGGACGGCTTTGCCGTTGGCGAGCAGAGTCCGCGCAAGAGCGCCGCCGACTTTGCCGGTGATTCCAGTGATTGCGTACATGTCTGATTTTCCATTCAGAAAGAGGAGAGATTAAGCGAGCCCGTCATAGAGCCCGCGTTCGAAGTCGCCGTAGAGAGCAACGACGCGGTCGTCATAGAAAGGAAGAAGCTGCGTAAAGAGGGACCCAGTCACCCGGCGAACCGGATCAATCCAGAAGTAGCAATTGAGTAGCCCAGCCCAGGATGCACTGCCTGCGGAGCGGCCGTGTGGCCCAGCCTCAGTGTTGATGTCGAAAGAGTAGCCCCATTTGTGCTTCTGATACGGGAACTGATCGAAGCTGTTCGAATAGGCCGGTGCGGCCGACTCCATCTTGCGAACATTCAGATCCCCGATCTGGTTCTGCATCATCATCGCGACGGTCTCAGGCTTGAGGATCTGAACCCCGTTCAACTTGCCTCCATGGAGCAATGCCTGAAGGAGCATCATGTAGTCTTGCGGGGTGCTGTATGCGCCGCCACCGCCCATGAAAAATTCCGGCCTCTGAGGCATCTCGAACGGCATTGCTTTCAAGCCGCCATCAGTCTCTCTGCTGAAACATGTCGCGACACGGCGCTTCTGCTCGCTGCTGATCAGAAATCCCGAATCCTTCATTCCGAGAGGCGCAAAAATGTTCTCCCGGAAATAGACTTCCAACGACTGATCGCTGACAGCTTCGACCAGCTTACCAGTCCAGTCCATGCTGATGCCGTACTGCCATCGTTCCCCCGGCTCGAATTCGAGCGGCACATTGAAGGCGGCGTTCTGGCAGGTTGCGATATCGGGTAAACCGGTGGCGGTCTCGTAGCGCACTATCACATCGCTCCAGTTCGCATAGGTGTAGCCGGAGGTATGCGTCAGAAGGTGATGAACCTTGATTGAGTTCTTGGCGGAACGCAGCTGTGGCTGACCGTTGGCATCAAAACCTACCAGAATTTTGGGTGCAGCAAGCTGCGGCAGGTATTTCGATGCGTCATCATCCAGCTTGAGGCGGCCCTGCTCAACCAGCTGCATGCATGCTGTCGCTGTGATCGCCTTCGTCATCGACAAAAGCCAAAAGACCGTGTCAGGCCGCATTGCGGTACCGGTGTCCACGTTTGCCTTGCCGAAAAGGCCTTCGTAGACGATTCCCTTCTGCGTTGCAGCCATAGCGACCGCACCAGCGACCGTGCGGTCATTGACTGCCTTCTCTATCGCGGCATCGATCGAGTTAAACTTCGCATTTTTGAGGCGCGGGCTTTGGCTGGCCGCCTGAACAGCGCTTGCCCCAAGACATGCCGCGGCGGCGGCCATGGTGCCGCGTGTCAGCACCGCTCTTCTCGTGATCTCACTCATGATTGTTTACCTTGAATCCAGACGGATCGCGGGTCTGGTAAACCGCTCGCCTTCGAAAGGCTGACGGCGAATACCTACCAACAGCCGAGCCATGCTAAAAGATCATAATAGTCATATTCAAAATGACAAAAAATCACTGTTATTCGTTTTCCCGGAATGCGAAAGCTTTGTCATGAGCTTCGACGGACGTCTTCTTACTGGGGTAAGTGTATTCTTGGCAGTTGCCGACGCCGGCAATTTTGCCAAGGCCGCGGACGTATTGGGAGTGACCCCTTCCGGCATCAGCCGAGCAATCGGACGACTGGAAACAAGGATGGGCGTGCGTCTCTTCGACCGCACACCCCGTTCTGTCGCGCTGACCGAAGAGGGTCGTTTGTTTCGTCTACAAGCGGTGCCGCTCGTGGCGGGCCTGGAAGAAGCGGCTGCGACCGCCTCGGGATCGGCAGCAGCGGTCGGCGGGAGGCTGCGCGTATCGATCGACCCTTGGTTTGCAAGGATGGTATTAGCGCCCCAGCTTCCGCGGTTCACCGAGAAATATCCGGATCTGAAAATCGATCTTATGACGACGAACGCCCGTGACGACATGATGAGCGGGTTCGATGTGGCCGTCCGATTTGGATCGACCAATGCCGGGTCACTCATCGCAAGAAAGCTTCTGGATATCCGCGTCATCACGTGCGCGGCCCCCGCCTATCTCGAGAAATTCGGCGAGCCGGTCCGGCCGGAGGAGATAGGTGGACACGAAGTTATTCTGTTCCGAGACCCCGAGACCGGCCGAGCTTTCCCTTGGGAATTTCATCGAGGTGGTGAAGTTGTCAGCGTAAAAGTCGTCGGCAGGATAATTTTTGACGACCCATCCGCCGCGATCGCCGCCTGCATTGCCGGCCAAGGTATCTTTCAGAGCCTGGAGATCGGTTTGGATCCCTGGCTGAAAGGCGGCGGACTAAGACAAATTCTCAAAGACTGGTCGGACGAACATTATCCCCTCTACGCGTACCATCCAGCGCGCCATCTGCCGCCGGCAAAGGTCAGAGCTTTCCTCGATTTTGTGCAGCAGGTCGCCAAGGAGAAAGCGCGCGACGGCTGAGCGAAAGAAGATGATTGCGGGGGCTGTTAGAGAAATCCTTGTTTTTGCACAACACGGTGCGGTCAGAGCTGCGGACCCTGATTTTCACGCAGATGAATTGAAATATTTGCCCGGGGATACGCAGCTGTGGCCACATACGGCGTATGCGGCGCGGCGTTGGCAACGGTTCAGTTCAGTACGGGACTATCCTTAAGTCGGGGTTTTTTAGTCACTGGAAGGGTCTTCAGTCTCTTAAATCGCCGAGAATTGAAAAACGCGGTTCGATACCTTTTAAGGCGATGAGAGGCCCCGAAAGCGGCCTCCCATTTCACGAAGTTAATCAGACGAGCGCCGTCGTTAGTCAACGGCGAAGTCGGTCGAGAACGAGACGGTGCGCCATTCGGAGAGAATGGCAGCGTCTTGTGCGTGCTTTTTCTCGATCGCGGCGACCGTGTCGCTACCGAGCGGCAGGCGGACCGGCGGATTGGGGGCGTCAGTGAAGGCGATGAGCGCCTCTGCCAGCTTTTGAGGGTTGCCGGGTTGATTATGGCTGAGACCGGCGGTCTATGGTTCGCACCTTGCCGGAAGTGTCTGCATAATCGCCGATGATATTACCGCTGACGGACAAGGATGAGCTGTCGAGGAAGTCGGTGCTGAAATAGCCCGGCTCGATGACGGTGACTTGAATGCCAAGCGGTGCAAGTTCGTCATGTAGAGCCTCGCTCAGCCCTTCGACCGCGAATTTCGTTGGGTAAACATCGAAGCCAGCGACGCCGCGATAGCCGCCGATCGACGAGATATTCAGGATGCGGCCGGAACGTGCCCGGCGCATGAAGGGCAGGACGGCGCGGGTTACGTTGAGGAGGCCAAAGTTGACCTTAGTCAATGCCGGAACTGACTTCTGCCGTCACAGCCAACCCGGCCATACGGCAGGTTCGAGGAAGCTCGAGGGTATTTTAGGATGTTCTTGAAGGGGCTCCCGAGTTATGGCGCGACAATGACAGCAAGAATGAGCCGAGCTTGCTGTCCGGATGCGTGCTCGGCGACGAGGAGGCTGCATTTTTTTGTGACTGCAATCGTCCACATCCTCACAGTTCCAGTTCTGTGGGGTCATCTCGATAGCAGGGGCCGCGAGATCGAAACGAGGTCGTTCCACCAGGGCTCCTCTAGTTGTCTCTATGATCCACTGGATATTCACCCGGGATGCGCTAACTGATCCGACGTGGGGCAGTTTAGGAGAGAAAGTGAAAAAGCTAATATTGGTGTTCACCGCTATAACCAGCTGTATGTCCGCCTCAGCCAGTTACGCCATGCCTGCGGCCGGTCTTTCGGTCGCTCAATCGAACTCGGTTGTTTTGGTTGACCGTGAGTGTGGCCCGCGTCGCCATCTTGGACGCGACGGCCGTTGCATTCGGAATGGCCCACCACCGCCACCGCCGCGTCGCCATCTCAACCATCCGCGCCCTGGCGATGATCGTGGCTTGCCACCACCGCCGCCGCCACCCGGCGACGACAACTAAAAGAGATGGCCCCGCCTAGTCGGGGCCAGACACCGAGCGGCTTCTTCCATCATGTCGTTTGGACCTCAAAACCTATGTGAACACCTTATGAAAACAATGTTCTTGACTATAGGACTGACCATATAAGGCCTTGCTTCGACCGCTTCAGTGGCGGTGCCTGGTACCGTTAGCCCAGCGGGCGTGTCATTGTTCGTGCTGCATGTAGACTATGCTTTCGGGCGAGGCTGACACCTGGGTCCTGACGGGCCGTGCTATTTTAATCGTATGCCACCACCCCCGCCGCGGCGGCACTGGAACGGCTATGACGACGAACCACTGCCTGGTTTCAGGCGCGGGCCACCACCACGGCCACCGCCGGGGTTTGCACCACCGCCCCCAGGCGATTATTGATGCGCGGCTGGCCCCACTTGTGTGGGGCCAATTCATCGTATATCTCGCGCAACAAGTGCTCCCAGCAACCCTTCTATCCGGATACGTCACGATCCAACTTCACCGGTATCTGCAAGCGTTGGATTAATACTGATTGGCCACGTGGATAACGTCACGCATCTGCGATGCCTCATGGTGATTGGCCGAATGCCGAGACAGGCCAATTGCCAAGCAACCGACACCTGCCCGCTGGATGCTCGTTTATCGACCGTTGTCCGCAGAGGGAAGGGTGTGATAACCCCAAATGGGTTCGTGAGCTGGTAACGCTTGGCGTTTCCCGTATTGGCCTTTTCTCCCGCTCCATCCATCAGCTGAGCGATCGAGTTGGAGAGCCGCGCAACCCAAAAGATCAATATTTTAGCTTCTCTCGCTACAAGCACGCCAGTTCGAATCCTTTAAAGGCGTGCGTTTCTAGGTAATTTCAAAGCCGCCAAACTCGACAACAAGGTTTGGCGACTTTTCAGAGAGCATCTTTGAGGTTGTCCAATGGGCCAAGGAGTGCAGTACGCGGAGGAACTAACTGCGATGCAACGAGATGCATCAACGGGTGGGTAGAAGGCTGTTTGATGAGCTCGAAGGCCTTGGAAAGCATCCCTTCTACATCTTGCTTCATCATGAACACCGGAAAAGGAAGGAATGAAGCGAAGGGGTCATAGTCAAAGCACCCGACCACCAAATCAGCGAAAAGTTCGTGCGGGTGAGCCGACATGAAACGCAGCAAACCCTCGAAGTTGATAGAAGAGTTGACGAACAATGCCCTTGGAAGTTTCCCCGTACGCTGAAAATATGACTCAAAGGCAATCTGCATTGCGTTCGGAGAGTAGCCGGTAGATTGGGTTCCGTCTTCCACTCCAACGCCGAGCAGTTCACCGCGAGCATCTCGAAACCCTCGTATACGCTCACGCGTGGCGTGATCGTCACGCCCGCCGAACAGAAAGATCTCGTCAGCTCGCAACGGATCGTCCGCAGGGAAGTGCCGAATAATTGCCTCGGTAAGCGTCCTCGCACCCTGATAGTTGTCGCTGATCACCGAGTGGGTCTTCGACCCGGGCAGATCGATATTGACGTGTCTTAACCCTGCGGCTTCGCAGACATCATGCACACCATCAGGGTCGGTGGCACCGCAAATAAACAGCTCGTCGATTGAATAGGATATGAGATCCTCTGCCGTCTCGCGTTCTTCCTGAGGATCGCGACCCGAGCTTACGACAATCGGGCATTGGCCCCGTTGCCGCACGTGCGCTTCAAATGCCTGAGCCATCGACGAAAAATAGCGATTGTCGTAGACCGGAAGCATAAGGCCCACCAAGCCGGACCTGGAGCTGCGAAGGCCTCGTGCCTGGCGGTTGGCGGTATATTGATGCTTGTCGGCGAGGCCGCGAATGAGCGCCGCCGTACTTTCCTTGATGCGCCGCTTTTGCCACGTGCCGTTGAGAACCGCACTGACAGTCGAGGCGGAGATTCCCGAAAGCACAGAGAGATCGTAAATCGTGGCCTTTTTCTTGCTGTCGTCTTTCATGGTCGCTCCTTAATTTTCTCTTATCCTCCGTCCCCTCTTGACGAAAGCCCACATTAGATAGATGATATTTGCACCATCGATTGCGCAAAAAGAAATATCGATTGTGCTTCTGGTGGCCCCATCGGGAAGTGGGGAATGAGGTGGCGAAGGCTTCGGCCGTCGTCAGGGATGAGGAGAGGGCGCCTTCGTGGGCGTCTGCGTGTTCCTGCGGGAACTGTGGAGGAGAAATAATGACCAAATTTATCGTTGCCGCGCTGGCCGCGTCGCTGGCGCTTTCAACGGCTGCAGCCGCCTTTGCCGCTGACGCCGGCAAAGTCGGCCTGGTCGTCAAGATTGGCGGCATCCCGTGGTTCAATGCGATGGAAGCCGGCATTAAGGAACAAGGCAAGAAGCTCGGTATTGATGCGTCGATGGTCGGTCCAACGAGTTCTGACCCCGCACTGCAGGTTCGCGCCATAGAGGATCTGATTGCCCAGGGTGTGAAGGTCATCGGTGTGGTGCCGAACGACGCTAAGGTTCTGGAGCCGGTACTCACCAAGGCGCGAGAAAAGGGCATCATCGTCATCACCCATGAGTCGCCCAGTCAGAAAGGCGCCGATTGGGACTTCGAACTCGCCTCTTCGAAGGGCTTCGGCGAGGCTTACGGAAAGCTGCTCGCCGACAAGATGGGCGGAAAAGGCGAATACGCGGTATTTGTCGGTTCGCTGACGGTTCCCCTGCACAATGCCTGGGCCGATGCGGCCATTGCCTATCTGAAGAAAAATAATCCGGACATGAAGCTGGTCGGCGATCGCTACGGCGTGGCTGAGGATGTCGACAAAAGTCGCAGCACCGCTTTGGATCTGATCTCCGCACACCCGAATTTGACGGGTTTCTTGGCTTTCGGCAGCCAAGGGCCAATCGGCGCCGGCCGTGCTGTTGAAGAGCGGCGCAAGACCGGCAAGATTTTTGTCCTGGGTCCCTTCTCGCCCGGTCAGGGCGAGAAGCTACTGAAATCGGATGCGATCTCGGGCGGGATTATGTGGAATCCGAAGCAAGCCGGCGAAGTTTTCGTGACGCTCGCCGACAAATTGATGAAGGGCGAGCAACTGAAGGACGGCGATACGATCGAGGGTCTCGGCGTCATCCATCCTGATTTCACTAACCACAACATCATAGTCGACCAGCTTGTCCAGATCAACAAGGACACGGTCGCTGGTCTGGCCGCCATGGGCCTCTAGGACACTTGTTCCTCCCAGCAAGCTGGGCCTGCTTGGGCTGGCCCGGCTCGTTGACCATCCACCAAAACGGGCGAGCACATCTGAATGCATGAGATCGATAGTGCGACTGCGGGCAGCCGACCGCTGCTGTCGCTGCGCGACATCAATATTACGTTTGGCGGCGTCCATGCGTTGAAGAATGTCTCCTTTGATGTGCTGCCGGGCGAAGTCCATTGCCTTGCCGGCGAGAATGGCTCTGGCAAAAGCACCCTGATCAAAATCATCACTGGAGTATATTGTCCGGCGCCTGGGGCAATCATTGAATTCGATGGTCAGGCCTACCCGGATATGTCGCCGGTCACGGCACAGACAAAGGGCATCCAGGTCATTTGGCAAGATCTTGCACTTTTTCCGGAGATGACCGTCGCGGAAAACATTGCCTTCCAGACCGTTCTCGGTCGCTGGCCTCGATTCGTCAATTATCGCCACATGCGGCGGCTGGCATTGAGCGCTCTCAAGCGGCTTGGAGTCGATTTGAATATCGATCTGCCGCTCAAGGAATTTCCCATAGCGCAGAGACAGATCGTCGCGATTGCCCGCGCCCTAGTCGGCGAGGCGAAGATCGTCTTCATGGACGAACCAACCGCGTCGCTGACGCAATCGGAGACCGATCATCTTCTGAATATTGTGCGCACTCTGTCCGCCGACGGCGTTTCCGTCGTCTTTGTCAGTCACCGCCTAGCCGAGGTGCTGGAGATTTCGGGCCGCCTGACCGTCCTTCGCGACGGAGCCCTGGTCGGCGCCTACTCGACGGAGGGCATGACCCAGTCTCGCATCACCGAACTGATGACGGGCAAGAATTTCGACAATCACCTTCGGGCCACCTTGAAAGAAGACCAGCCGACCGTTCTTGAGGTCAAGTCGCTTAGTCGTCGCGGTCAGTTCGAGAATATCTCGCTCACCGTTCGACGTGGCGAAACGCTTGGCATCACCGGGCTTTTGGGCGCCGGGCGGACGGAATTGGCGCTCGCATTGTTCGGCATGAACCGGCCAGACTCCGGCACTGTGACGCTCGAAGGCTCGGTTGTCCGGTTTTCGTCCAATCGGGACGCCATCGATGCTGGAATTGCCTATCTGTCGGAGGACCGTCTGTCTCTTGGTCTCATTCAACCGCAGTCGATCGCCGACAATCTGGTGATCTCGTCACTCTACAAAATCCGATCCGGCGGGTTTCTTTCGGACAAAAAGAAGCACGATCTCGTTGCCGGATGGATCCGCGAACTCGGTGTCAAGATAGGGCTTCAGGAAGACGCGATCTCGACGCTCTCAGGCGGTAACCAGCAGCGCATTGCGATTGCCAAGTGGCTGGCGACCGAGCCGAAGCTGCTCATTCTCGATTCGCCGACGGTTGGTGTCGATGTCGGTGCTCGGGCCGGAATTTTCGAGATCGTCGCCAAATTGGCGAAGACCGGACTGGCGATCATTCTGATTTCGGACGAGGTGCCGGAGGTTTATTTCAACGCAGACCGGGTGCTGCACATGGCGAAAGGCGAGATCGTCGGCTCGTTCGATCCGCGGCATTGCTCACTCCAGGAAATCGAGGCGGCTGTTTATGCGTAGTTTTATTCGTACTCACGCGACCGAAAGTGCGCTCATCGGCGTCATTGCCGTCATCTGCATTTATCTGTCGTTCGCCACCGATAATTTTTTCTCGCTCGGCAATACGTTCGATCTGCTCAACACAAGCTCGGTCAACATCATCTTCGCGGTCGGCCTGTTGGTCGTCCTGATCGCCGGTGGCATCGACATATCCTTCGCGGTTAGTGCGTCCGTCGTGCAATACGTCACCGTCATCGCGCTCGGCTGGATTGGCGGCGGCGGCTGGGTGTCTGGGCTCATTATCGCCGGTTCGGTCGGAATTCTTTGGCGCGCTCAATGCCTTTCTGATCCATGGCTTCCGCATCATTTCCATCGTTGCGACGATCTCAACCTTCAATATCTATTTTGGCCTGCTGATGTTTTTTACCGGCGGCGTGTCAATCTACAATTTGCCGGATTGGCTGACCAGCCGGGTGGTGCTTTTCGAACACGAGATGCCCAATGGTACCTGGATCGAGATCACGCTTCCGGTTCTCGTCATGGTGCTGTGCGTCATCGCAACCTGGCTGCTGATCACCCGCACGACGATCGGACGCCAGCTCTACGCATTTGGCGACAACCCGGAGGGCGCGCGACGGTTCGGCATCAATGTCGGAGCGATGCAGTTCATCGCCTTCGGCTGGCTGGGGCTTATGTCCGGCATCGGCGGCCTTGTCCAGGCGCACTACGCCCAAGAAGTGGTTCCGAACGCTCTGTATGGCCGCGAGCTCGATGTGCTGGCGGCGGTTGTGCTTGGCGGCGCGCGCCTTGGTGGCGGAAAAGGATCGGTGCTTGGCTGCGTGCTGGGGATCCTGATGATCGCCATCATACAAAACGGACTGAACCTGATGGGCGTGTCGCCCTTCGCCTTCAAGATGATCATTGGCGCCATCATTCTGGTAGCCATCACCGTGTCGAACACGCGCATCGATCGGCTCATGCCGTTCCTTCGCAAGGAGGGTAAAACGCAATGACCGCTATCGTTGAAACTTTCTATAGGCGCTTCGGCAAGGAGATGGTTGGACCCTTCCTCGCGTTGATGGCCGTGCTCTTGTTCTTCAGCATCGCGTCGCCGCAGTTTTTAAGCCAGGCGACCTTCGGTTCCGTTGCGTTCCAACTGCCGGAATTGGGGTTGCTAACATTGGCGATGCTTTTGCCGGTGTTGACCGGTGGGCTCAATCTGGCGGTCACGTTCACCGCTAACTTCGCCGGGCTGACCGTCGCCTGGATCCTGCAGGCAAATGGCGGCGTGGATGCCAACCCCTTCATATTCGCGGTCGGCTGCCTATGTGCGGTGGTAGCCGGCGCTTCCACCGGCTTGATCATGGGCGTCGTCGTGGCATACACGCGGGCGCACCCGATCCTGGTGTCTCTTTCCATGATGATCTTCGTTCGGGGTCTCGGCGAATTCCTCACGCGCGGTGGCGATGTTTCTGGCTTTCCTGATTTTATTCAGCCGCTGGGTCACGGCAGCTGGCTTGGGATTCCCATCCCGCTGATCGTCTTGCTCGGCTGCGTGCTGGTGTGGCACGTGCTGCTGACGCGCACGAAGCTTGGCTTCAACACCTACATGATTGGCTCCAATATCGAGGCCGCCCGCTATTCCGGCGTCAGCACTCGCAGGGTGGTTATCCTGGTCTACACCTTGTCCGGAGCGATGTGTGCCATCGCCGGTATCGTCATGATGGCGCGTTTCAACTCCGTCCGGGTCGGACATGGTGAATCTTACCTGTTGATTACGGTGCTTGCATGCTTTCTCGGCGGCATCAACCCATTCGGCGGTTTCGGCCGGGTCATTCCAGTCTTCGTCGCTCTCGTCGTTTTACAACTTCTGTCTTCTGGCCTGAACCTGATGGGCGCAAATCAGCATCTGGCAACCGCCGTCTGGGGCCTGCTGCTTGTCGGCGTCATGATCCTTCGATGGGCCGCATCGCAGTACAAAGTTTTCAGCAGCAGAAGAGGTTAGGCATATGCAAGGGTTCGGCATTCATGCAAGCATATGGACGATGAAGTGGGACCGCCCCGGTGCGGAGAAAGCGATAGCCGGCGCGGCCGAGTACGGGCTGGATTTCATCGAAATACCACTACTGGACGCGACGTCGGTTGATGCAAGACACACGCGCCAACTTCTCGATAGACATTCCCTGCGCGCTGCTTGCTCCCTGGTGTTGCCGCAGGCGGCATGGGCTTCGGTTCGACCGGATGCGGCGATCGAACATCTCAAGATTGCAATTGACACGGCGGCAGCGCTGGGGGGCGAAGCGCTGACTGGTGTAACATACGGTGGTACCAACGAGCGGACCGGGCTGCCCCCGACGCAGGCCGAATATGACAATCTGGTGCGCGCCCTGCACGCCGCCGGCACCCATGCGAAGCTTCATGGCATCCAGCTTGGTGTCGAGGCGGTGAACCGCTATGAAAGCCACTTGATAAACTCCGCCGAGCAGGCCGTCACCTTGGTCGAACGGATCAGTCTGGACAACGTCTTCATCCATCTCGACACCTTCCACATGAATATCGAGGAGAAGGGCGCCGGAAACGGCATCCTGAACGCCGGCAATCATCTGAAATACATGCATATGTCGGAGAGCGACAGAGGCACGCCCGGCTACGGAAACGTTCCCTGGGATCCTATTTTCGCTTCTCTCGCCGCGGTCGATTTCAAGGGAGTCCTGACGCTGGAAAGTTTTGTCGGCATGCCAGCGGACATGGCGGGTGACATATCGACATGGCGCCCGGTCGCGCGCGACGTTGAACAGGTGATGGGCGACGGTTTGTCTTTTCTGCGCGGTAAGGCCGCGCAATACGGATTGTTCTCCCGTTGAAGTCAAGCCGGCATTTGCCGCCGGCGATCGCAGCTTGCACTCCGGCAAAGACGGACGGTCCGGCTGTCATGCGACGCTTCTAGGCAGGAAGGTAATTCCATTCGCAAGGAGGAGACGACGAATATTAACCCGATCAAATTTTCTCGACGGCTGGTCGTTCTGAACATCTGCATCTGAAAACTCAAGGAGGCTCCAATGAAGCATGGAATTTACTATTCTTACTGGGAACATGAGTGGAGCGCCAGTTTTGCTCCATACATCGAGAAGGTTGCGAAGCTTGGCTTCGATGTCATCGAAGTGGCTGCGCACCACATCAACGACTATAGCGACGCAGATCTTGCCCTGATCAAACAGAGCGCGGCAGACAACAGTATCATTCTAACCGCCGGCATTGGGCCTTCCAAGGCCAAGAACCTGTCGTCCCCTGATATTGCCGTGCGGCAAGCTGGTAAGGTATTTTTCCAGCAAACGCTCAAGAACGTCGCAAAGCTTGATATCAAGACAATCGGCGGTGCGCTCCATTCCTATTGGCCGGTGGACTATTCAACGCCTGTCGACAAGGAAGGCGACCGTGCACGCGGGGTCGAGGGCATTCACGGTATCGCGGACTTTGCCAACGACCTGGGCATAAACCTCTGCATCGAGGTGCTGAATCGCTTCGAGAACCACGTTCTCAACACCGCGGCAGAAGGCGTGGCCTTCATCAACGATGTCGGCAAGCCCAATGTCAAAGTGATGCTTGATACATTCCATATGAACATTGAGGAGGACAGCTTTGGCGATGCCATCCGCACCGCGGGCCCGCTACTCGGGCATTTCCACACCGGCGAAAGCAATCGCCGTGTCCCGGGCAAAGGCCGACTACCTTGGCATGAGATCAGTCTCGCACTGCGCGACATCAATTACACTGGTGCCGTCGTGATGGAGCCTTTTGTCAAAACGGGTGGAACGATAGGCTCCGACATCAGGGTGTGGCGCGATCTGAGCGATGGTGCAGACGAAGCCAAAATGGATGAAGATGCGCGAAATGCACTCGCATTTTCTCGTTTCGTTCTCGGCTCTTAACGAATCTGGTCGCATATTCAGTTGATCATGTAGAATGCCATTCAGGCCTATGCTTCGTCTCCGGGCCCGAATGGCGCTTCAAACCCGCAAGAAAACACACGCCTGCTGATCAGATAAGTATCAGATTTAAGTTAAAATCATAGCGGCGCGAGTGAGGAGGGCGAGTTACGCTAGACGCGTTCGATGCGCGGGTGGTTTTTGACAGACGTCGCTGTTAATTGACTCGCAACTGCCTTGAGACGAACATGATATCTACGCGGCTGAGTACGCGCTAATCTAGGCTTACCGCTTGGCCGTGTTGAAAAGCTTAGCCTTCAACTTGCGATGAAGGTCCTTTGATCTCCGCGCCCTGACCGTCTTTGATGTAGCGGCACCGCCCAGGTAGGTTTCATAAATGGGCGTAGCTTACTCCGTTCATGTTGCTTGCCTTTTTATTTTCTGCGGGTCGGCAGTTCGTATCTGTTCAAGCGCAAGTAGTAGACACGGGCGACAGTGCGGCCTCGTTTAGGTACGCAAGGATCGTCCGCTTTCCCGGTCGAACAAATGCATCTGGTTCATATTCACCGAGATCGGCATCGTCGTCTGGGGCCGCGCACCGCTGTCAGGGCTGATGCTGGCGCAGAGCGTGATATTTGCTACATCGAAATAGATCATCGTCGACGGTCCCAGCGGCTCCACCAGGTCAACCATCACGTCGATACTCGCAAAGCCCTCGCGCTCCTGTCGAGGGGATATCGACTCGGGACGGATACCGAAGGTAACGGCTTTCCCGACATGCGGCGCATAGCCGGCCAGACGTTGTGCCGGTATCGCCAGCAGCGTACCATCCGCCAGCCGCACGGCCGGGACGCCGTCGCGGTCGATGAGTTCTGCTTCAAGAAAGTTCATCGATGGCGAGCCGATGAACCCGGCGACGAACAGGCTCGCCGGGCTGTGGTACAACTCCTGCGGCGGTCCAACTTGCTCGACAAGTCCTGCATTCATCACCACGACACGGTCTGCCATCGTCATCGCTTCGACCTGGTCATGGGTGACGTAGACGGTGGTCGTCGGCAGGATCTGATGAAGCCTTTTGATTTCGGTGCGCATCTGGACGCGGAGCTTCGCATCCAGGTTCGACAGCGGCTCGTCGAACAGAAACACCTTCGGATTGCGCACGATCGCCCGGCCCATGGCGACGCGCTGACGCTGACCGCCGGACAGTTGGCCGGGCCGCCGATCCAGGAGTTCGGTGATATGCAGCGTTTCCGATGCGCGTCTGATCCTGGCCTCGATTTCGGGTTTTGCGAGTTTCTGCTGCTGCAGACAGAAGGCGATGTTCTCCCGGACCGACATGTGCGGATAGAGCGCGTAGTTCTGAAACACCATGGCGATATCGCGCTTGCCCGGACCGAGATTGGTGACGACACGGTCGCCGATGACGATATCGCCGGCGGTGATGTGCTCCAGCCCGGCGATCATCCGGAGCGTGGTCGATTTTCCGCAGCCGGAAGGGCCGACGAAGACGACGAACTCGTTGTCCTCGATATCGAGATCGATGCCGCGCACGGCTTCATAAATACCGTAGGATTTGAAGACGCTTTTGAGTTGAAGCCTTGCCATCGCTCTTCTCCTAATTTTCCTGCAGCCAAACGAGCATCGCACCCGGCTCGCGGTTCGCCCAGAGATGATACGGAATTGCCTTGAATGGTTTCGGAACCAAAGCTGGCGGAGACGTACGGTAGAGGCTGTCGCTCCAGTCGCTGGCGTCCGCTTCCAGCGCTTCGCCTTCCAGCACCATGGCGCCGCCGAGAAGCTCCGCATCGAAACGCGTACCGATCACCGCATCGGCAGGCAGACGAAGCCGCTGCGGTTCACCGCCGATGTCGGTTTCCTCGACGCAATAGACAACGGGACCGCGCCGCAGCGCCACGCGACCGCTGTCTTCGCTTGCCGCCGGATGGGCATAGAGCCGCTGCACCGGCATGTCGAACGAAAGGCGAATTTCGTCGCCGTCCCGCCATTCCCGGGCGATATACGCATAACCTTTGGTGACACACGCTCGAAGATCGACTGGCTCGCCGTTGACGGCGATGGTCGCGTCAAGGCACCAGCCCGGAATCCGCAGCTTCACGGTCAGCGGCGTGGCGTTTTCGAGCCCAAGACGAAGGCCGATGTCGCCATCCCAGGGATAGCGGGTTTCCTGCGTGAGACGGACGAAAGCATTCCCGACCGACAATTCCGCGGTATTGGCGCCATAGAGATGAACCGCGAGTTCGCCGGCCCTGGCAGAGTAAAAATATTGGCCCAGCGACGTGATGAAACGGGCAATGTTCGTCGGGCAGCATGGGCAATAGTGCCATTTCCAACGACGGTTCTGGCCGTGGCTTTCGAGCACGTTCTCGTAGAAATAATGTTGCCCATCGCGGGAAATGCCGGAGAGAGCGCCGTTGAACAGCACGGTTTCGAGACTGTCCGTGAACCGTCTGTCGAGGTCGATCTGTGCCATCCGATGGCCCCAGAACCCCAAGGCCACTGCGGCGCATGTCTCTGCATAAGCCGTCTCATTGGGAAGATCGTACTCGCGGGTAAAACCTTCGTTCGATGCCGATGGCCCGAGCCCGCCGGTGACGTAGAGTTGGCGGCTGGTCAGGTTGTCGAAGAGCCGATCGCAAATGGCAAACAACGCGGGATCGTTGTTCTCATGCGCCAGGTCCGCCATGGCCGAGAACAGATACATGGCGCGAACGGCATGGCCGACCACCTGCGTCTGCTCGCGCACGGGGATGTGCGCCTGGCTGTAGGCGTAGGTCTGATAGACGTAGTCGTCGGGGTTTTCACCGCGCTTGCGCGCCTCCTCGTCATAATAGGACGGCATGGCGCCGCGCTCGTCGACAAAGTAGACGGCAAGGTCGAGATGACGGGGGTCGCGGGTGACGCGGTAGAGCTTGACCAGCGCAAGCTCGATCTCCTCATGCGCGTCATAGCCGCGCAGTTTACCGGGCTCGGGGCCGAAAGTGTCGATGATATGATCGACGGCGCGGATCATCACGTCGAGAAAGCGCCGCTTTCCGGTCGCCTCGAAATAGGCTACGGCCCCCTCCAACAGGTGGCCCATGGAATACATCTCGTGCAGGTCGCGCAGGTTCGTCCAGCGCTTCTCAGGTTCGCGGCGAATGAACCAGCTGTTGAGATAGCCGTCGGCCATCTGGCCCTGTTCGAGTTTTTCGACGATCGCTTCGATCTTCGCCTCGATCTCGACATCGGGATGAGCCTTGAGCGTGTAGCTGGCGGCTTCGATCCACTTGCCGAAGTCGGAATCGAAAAAATGCTGCATCGACAGGCCGCTGGGCTGGATCGGGCGCGCAAGGGGACCCGGCGGCTTTCCGAAGTCGAGAACCTCGAGAAATCCTTCCTCCTCGAGCCGATCGTGCTGGGACGGAATGGTGACGCTGCGAACGGTCTCCGTCCAGCTCTGCCAGAAGCCGCCGCTGAATTCGACGCGGCTGTGGTCGGCGGGAACGAAGCGGGCTGGACGGCCGTCTGGCGCGGACGCGGTTGTCTTGTCGGAAACTGACATGGAAACTCCTGGCGGGGGAAGCCGCGAACTTTACTTGACGGCGCCGGCGGTCAGGCCGCGCACGTAATAGCGTTGAAGAAGGAAGAACAGCAGAAGGCAGGGGATCATCGTCACGGTGATGCCGGCCTGCAGGGCGCCCCAGTCGATGATGCCGTACATCCCGGAGGAGACATTGACGAGCATGATGGGAAGCGTGAACTTGTTTTGCTCCGAGAGGAAAATCAGCGCCGCCAGAAATTCGTTCCAGGAATTGAGGAAGGCGAACATCGCGACGGTCGCGACGCCCGGAAGCGCGATTGGCAGCATGATCCGCCGCAGGATGGTGGTCTGCGACGCGCCATCGATGCGGCCGGCCTCGATCAGCGCCTGTGGTACGGCATCGAAAGCGTTGCGCATCATGAAGATCGAGAACGGCAGCTGGAAGGTCACATAGATAAGCACCAGGCCGACCAAACTGTTCTGCAGGTGGATGACCTTCAGGATGAGGAACAGCGGCGTCAGGATCGACTGAAACGGGATCATCATCGTCGCCATCACCATGATGAAGATCAGCGACTGGCCGGGAAAGCGGAATTTCGAAAAGCCGTAGCCGGCCGGCACCGATATCAGCACAGTCAGCACCACCGTGCCGATGGCGATGGCGACGGAGTTGAGAGCGTAGACATACCAGCCGGCGCCGACGTGTTCGAGACGGCGATAGTTCTCCAGCGAAAAAGCCTTGGAAAAAAGCGCGACCGGATGGGCCAGCGCCTCTGCCGCTGGCTTGAAGGAGTTGGCGAAGGACCAGACGATCGGCATGATGAAGAAGATCGAAAACACGATCGAGACAGCCAGAAAGGCGAGCTTCGCGGTCCCGTCGGCGCGCCGCCTCGGCGCAACGGTCGAAGGCACCGGGGTCATCGCTCGCCCTCCGGACCTTGGCGCAGGAACACGAACTGGATGGAACTGATCGCCACCAGCACGACCAGCAGCGAGAAGGAGATCGCCGAGCCGTATCCGAGACGGTAGGAGGAGAAGGATGCCAGATAGATCGAGTAGACCGCCGAGATCGTGCTGTTCTGAGGCCCGCCCTGGGTGATGATGAAGAACTGATCGAAGGCGAGCATCGACGAGGTGATGTTGAGGATCAACGCCAGCATGATCGAATTGCGCATCAGCGGCAGGGTGATCCGCCGAAAGCGGCTGAAAGGACTGGCGCCGTCGATCTTTGCTGCCTCGATGATATCGTCGGGAATGCCTTGCAACCCCGTCAGCAGGATCACCATGGTGAAGCCCGCCGTTTTCCACACGACCATCAGGATGATGACGGCAAGCGCTGTCCAGAAACTTTCCAGTGGTCTTGGCGCGCTGTTGACCAGGCCGACGGCCTGCAGGAGTTCAGCGAAAACGCCATTGTCTGGATTGAGGAGCCACATCCACAGCGTCGATGCCGCGCCGAAGCCGATGACCACGGGAAGGAAGTAGATGGTGCGAAAGAAGCCGGCGATCCGCATCGGGCGATCGACCAGCAGCGCCAGCGGAAAGGCGACCAAGAAAAGGGCTGTCGTCACCAGAAAGGTGTACAGCATGGTGAAGCCGAGCGAATGCCAGAGCTGGGTATCGCCGGCGAGCTCGATGTAATTGGCAAGGCCGATGAACTTCGTCCTACCGAGTAGCGGCCAGTTATAAAAACTCATCCAGACCGTCATGATCAACGGCAGAATGAACAGCAGCAGAATGAAGAGCGTGCTTGGTAGGATGAACAGCAGTCCCAGCCAACCCGTCGGCTCGGGCTTGTTGGCGCGTCCGTGATCTGCAGATGCCCGCATGCCTGGGTTTGAAGACAACTGAGTTTCCGCTTCGTTGAGAGCATTCAATGGGGATGGTGTGCTACCGCAGGACGGAGGGTGCCGCCCTGCGCCTGTGATTGGAACATCAGTTCGGGTTGGTGCGCTTCAGGATTTTCGTGAAATCGTCCTGCGTCTTGGCGATCGAACCATTGACGTCATCGCCGAAGATCGCGCCCTGGATCAGGTTGACGAACGGCCCCGTGCGGCTGACGAAGAGTTCGTCGGACGAGAAGGTGTAGGGCGTCCGGGCCTTGGCAAGCACATCATAGGCAGTGAGGTTGCGCGGGTCGAACTTGGCATAGGCTTCCTTGGCAAGGTCGGTGCGCGACGGCATGCCGGATTCCTGGGTGATGAACACCTGCTGGTCCGGCTGCATGTAGAAATTCACGAAGTCGAGGGCGACCTTCTTCTTCGCAGGAGCGATGCCCTTCATCAGCGCCAAGGTATCGCCGCCGGCAAAGCTGGACGCGCCGTTCTTCGGGCCGGGAATCGGCGCCACCGCGAACTTTACGTCAGGATATTTGCTGGTCAGCAGATTGACGATATAGGAGCCGGTCATCAGGATCCCGACCTTGCCGGAGGCGAAGGCTTCGACGGCGTTGTTGCCATTGCCCGAGCGCGAGGTCGGGTGGATGGCACCGGCCTTCCACATGTCGCGGTAGGCGGCGATGGTCTCGCGCATGGCCGGTGTGTCGACCGTGGCGGTCTTGCCGTCGACGCTCAGGATATCGGTGCCCGCCGCCCAGATATGCGGCAGGAAGTCATAGATCAGCCAGCTGCCGGAATTGGCGACAAAATAGAAGCCGTAGGTGCTGTTGCCGAGCGCCGTGATCTTCTTGGCATCCGCAGCGATCTCGTCGAGCGATGCCGGCGGCTTGGACGGATCGAGGCCGGCCTTGGTGAACAGGTCGGTGTTGTAGGCGATGATCGAGGCGTCGGGCAGGGCCGGGACGCCGTAGACCTTATCGTTATAGGTGGCCAGGCGAATATGCGAAGGGCTCATGGCGCTTGCGTAAGGGGCGGACTTGACGAAGTCGCTGATGTCTTCGAGGCTATCGGCCGCCGCGAATGTCGGCAGGTAGATCAAATCGAGGACAGCGCCATCGGGGGCAGCGCCGCCGGCGATGGCGGCGCCGAGTTTCGGCACCATCTGCTCGGCGGTGATTTGCGTGACGTTGACCTTGTCGGCATGGGACGCGTTGTAGTGGTCGGCAAGCGCCTGAAGCACGGCGCCGGACGAGGTCCTAACCCAGAGGGTGATGTCTTCGGCGCTTGCAAGCGACGTGCTCGCCAAAAGCGAAAGTGCTATGAGCGCCAATTTGATTTTGTGCATAAGCGTTCCCTTTTTTCGTTGCCGTCAAGCACCTTTGTTTGACGTTGCCATGACGCTATTCGAGAAAAATCGGTATGTCGACATTGTGTGTGCAAAAATATGCAAAAACCTTTTTGCAAAGTATATGTCCTTTGCTAAAACCTTTTGGCAACGAAAATCCGGGACCCCTATTTTGACAAGCCTCGCCCATCGCCGCCGCACCATCCGAGACGTCGCCAAGCGCGCCGGCGTTAGCATCTCGACCGTTTCGAATGCGCTGAACGACACCGGCCGCGTGAACGAGGAAACGCGCCTACGGGTAAAGCAGATAGCCGCCGAGATCGGCTTTCGCCCAAGTTCGCTGGCGAGGGGATTGCTCAGCAAGCGAACCTCGACGATCGGCATGTTGACGAACGACACCTATGGCCGCTTGACGTTGCCGATGACGGCAGGTGTGTCGGAGGCGCTTGTCAGCCAGGGCGTTTCGGTTTTTCTCTGCGCCACCAACAACGACCCCGCTCTTGCGAAACTTCATCTCGAAGCGCTGCTGGACAAGCATGTCGACGGCATCATTTTCACGGCGACCCGGCTGGATGTCGTTCCGCCAGTCGAGCTTCTCAATCTTTCGATCCCGGTCGTCTATGCTTTTGCGAAGGGTCCGGCCGGAAGTCTGTCATTCCTGCCCGACGACGTGCAAGGCGCGCGACTTGCCGTCGACCATCTGGTGGGGTTGTCGAGACGGACCATCATCCACATCACCGGTCCCGAGGATTATCTGGCGGCCCGGCTACGCGCCAGATCCTACCGGGATAGCTATGGCGCGGGGGCGGAAGTGCTGTTCGGCGACTGGACGGAGGAGTGGGGGCACGCGGCGATCGACATGATCTTCGAGCGAGACGCGACGCCCGATGCGATCTTTTGTGGCAACGACCAGATCGCCCGCGGGGTGATCGATGCCTTGCGCGACCGCGGGGTGCGTGTTCCCCAGGACGTCGCGGTCGTTGGCTTCGACAATTGGGAGGTCATTGCCGAGCAGACGCGGCCGGCCCTGACGACGATCGACATGGAGTTGAAGGAGCTCGGGCGGCGGGCGGGCCTTGCCATTCTGGGCCTCACCAAGGGCGAGGCGATTGCGCCCGGTGAGCGGGGCATTGCCTGCCGGCTCGTCGTTCGTCAAAGCAGCGGCCGAAACTGAAGGCTAGGCCGTCCCGCTCTTGTGGTATGGGATCAAAGCGACTCTGGCCGCTTCGATCCGGTGTCCTGCGCGTCGGCTTGGCTCTACTGCCTCACGCTGCCTTGGATTTTTCCAGCGACGCGAACTGCTTCGACCAATCCGCATACCAGGCCTGGAACAGGGCAAACTGTTTTTCGACGTAATCGCGCTGGCTGTCCGACAGGCTGTCGGTCTCGTTGAAATGCAGCGTAAATTCGGGATTGCCGGTGAGAACGAGCATGTGCTTGTAATAGAGCACCAGATCCGGGCCTTCATCGAAGCAAGAGAGCACGCCGAGGGCGCTTTCGAGTTCCAGCGCATGGGCGCGGGCAACCGCATCGCCCCCTGCCGCCGCCTGGGCGAGCGCGACCAGATGCAGGATTTCCTTGGGCAGAACATTGCCGATGCCGGTGATGGCGCCGGACGCGCCGCAGTTTACGAACCCGTGGAACACAGCCGTATCGGCACCGACCATGAGCGTCACTTGATCGTCGCGGCTGGTGATGTTTTCCGAAGCGTAGCGCAGGTCTGAGGGGCCGCCGAATTCCTTGAAGCCGATCAGGTTCTTGTGGTCGTTGCGAAGATCGAAGACCAACTCGGCGCGGGTCGCAAAGCCATAATAGGGGCTGTTGTAGATCACCGCCAGAAGGTTGGGTGCCGCCGACAGGATGGTCTTGAAATGGTCGCGCTGGGCAGACGCCGAGGTGCCGCGCGACAGGACCCTTGGAATGACCATCAGACCATGCCCGCCGACCTTTTGGGCGTGGGCCGCATGCTCGGCGGCGATCTTGGTGTTGACGGCGCCGGTGCCGACAATCACCCGCAGGCCGGCCGGCGATCATGGACGATTGCTGTCAATTGGCGAATGGCTCGGCCGGTCCTTTTGCGGGGGTCGTGAACCAGCGCGGCCCGGTTTCCGTCATGTAGATGTGGTCCTCCAGCCGGAGACCGAAGCGCTCCGGAAAGACGATCATTGGCTCGTTAGAAAAGCACATTCCAGGTGCGAGAACGGTCGCATTGCCACGGACCAGATAGGGCTCTTCATGAATGTCCAGCCCAAGCCCATGGCCGGCGCGATGCGGAAGGCCAGGCAGCCGGTAGTCGGGGCCAAGACCATATCTCGACAGTACGGCGCGCGCGGCGTCGTCGAGCGTGCTGCACGCCGCGCCGATTTTCGCGGCATCAAAGACCGCCTGTTGCGCTTCCCGCTCGATTGTCCAGGCCCGGGCAAAGTCTTCGTCCGGGTCTTCCAAGACGTAGGTTCTCGTCAGGTCCGAATGATAGCCGTCGATGCGGCAACCCGTATCGACGAGGACGACGTCGCCGGCATGGTAGACTTGGTCTCCATCGACGCCGTGGGGCAGGGAGGTGGCCTCGGCAAAGGACACGATGCAGAAGCTGGATCCGTCGGGGACACCGAGCGCCCGGTGCTGCTCATCGATATATTGCACAACCTGCGAGGCGCGGATGCCCGGCTTGATGAAGGCATTCGCGCGTCGCTGCACCTCGAGCGTCAGGTTCATGGCGAACTGGATGAGGTCGATCTCGGCGCTGGATTTGCACAGGCGCAGGTCGCGGATCATCCTCCCGCCATCGACGAGGCGTTCCGCACCAAGATTCTGTGCAAGCGCGTGATAGACGAAGAGCGGCAAGGCGTCGTCGAGCGCCAGGCGGCTGTTCGGAGGAAGCAACGCGCTGATGAGGGCGGCACTGCTTTCCTCCTCCTGCCATACGACGACCTCGCCCGGCAACCTCGCCAACGTCTCCACCCGGCCAAGCTCAAAGCCTGGGACGATGTAGTAGAGAGCGCTGGGCGTCACCAGCGCTCCCAGCAAACGCTCGCTCTGATGCCACACCAGGCCGGTAAAATAACGCAGACTTTCTGTCGGGCCGAGCAGGATGCCGCCGCAATCGGCAGCCGCCAGCACCTGTTGCAATAGCCCAACCCGCTGCAAGCGCTCCGGGTCATCGATCCTTGCGACGGGGAAATTCCATTCCATGTGTGGGCTCCTGCAGCGTTCGGCAATCAATGATTTGAAGACGTGGTGGTAATGGCGGTTTGGAATGGACCGTTACGAAAAGCGTCCAGTCCGAAACGGGTTTTCGGCAGCGCTCGACACGCGGATCACCCGTGCGGCGGGTGACGCTAGACGATCGTGATGCGACGGGCGTTGCCGGCATCGCGGGCAACATATTCCTGGATCTGCGCAACAATCTGGTCCGCGTGGCCGGTTGCCAGCGCATCGGCTTTCTCGACGTCCTGGGCCTCGATCGTGGCGATCGTCTCCTCGTGCTCATCGACATATTGCCGTGGCAATCGGTCGTCGAACGTCGAATAGTAGAGCCTCAGGATACGGCGTCCCTCATCCAGCAGCCGGGAGAAGAAGGTCGTATAATAGTGGTTGCCGGCCAGTTCCGCGATTGCGACGTGAAAGTCGCGATTCGCCTCGATCATCGCGTAGGCATCCCTGGACGCCACAGCCTGAGCGAAATCCGCTTGGCACGCGCGGATGTGGGCCATGGCGGTAGAATTGCGCTTGTGGGCGGCACCGCGTGTCGTCACGCGATACATCAATGTCAGTGCTTCGAAATAGGTGGGAAGCGTCGCGAAATCGATGGCCGCGACAATGGTGCTGCGGTTCGGCAAGGTGGTGATCAGTCCATCGGCAGACAGCCGCAAAAGGGCTTCCCGGATCGGCGTCCTCGACATTCCAAAGCGCTCAGACAACTTGACCTCGTCGAGAGGACAGCCGGGCGCCAATGTCATGGCAAGAATCTCCTGCCTGATGGTCGCGTAGACTGTCTGGGTGCCAGAACCGCGTGTGCGGACCAATTCCATATAGCGTTCCCGTTATGTCAATGCAGCCGGAGAATGCGATCAGTGGCAATCTGCGTGCAATCTGTCGACAGGTATTTAATATGGAAATGTTTAAACGTCCAGCACATGCTTTTTGATTTATGTATTTCTTAGCATCGGGACCTGGCTAGGCGATGATGCGGTCTCACCTTCAAGGAGCGCACACTTCAGAAGAAGGGGTTTATCGGCTTCGGAAAACTCGCGGCGGCCCAAGATCATTTCCACCGCCGCGGCAGCGACCGCCGCTATCGGCTGTCGGATAGTGCTCAATCGTGGCGTCGTCATGTAAGAAAGAGGAATGCCGTCGAACCCGACAATGCTAAGGGCAGCGGGTATGGGAATGCCGAGGTCGTAGGCAGCCCGCATGCAGCCGATTGCCTGCTGATCTGAGCTCGCCAGGATCGCCGTCGGCCTCTCGTTGCGTGCCTGTGCCAGCAAATAACTCCCGGCCCGCAAGCCACCTTCATAATCGAATGTGGCCTCCACGACCATGGTACTGCACGATTGGCCGCTGCTGCCGTTGAAAACCTCAACGGCCTCCAGATAGCCACTGAGACGATCATTTGCAGGGACAGAGTCGGACGGCCCGGATACGATACCGATACTGCGATGGCCCAAATTCAAAAGATATTCCGCGCCAAGCCTCGCGCCCTGACGATGGTTGGCAGCAACGCCCGGATAATCCTTAATTAGCCGGTCGAGCACGACGAGCGGCAAACCAAGAGGAGGTTTCGTTGCGTGAAAGCCGTCACTGGGAACAAGGATGATCCCATCGACCTTGCGTCCGACCAGTTGCTCCAGCCGGTCTGCTTCCTTTGCAACGTCATCGAGCGAGGTCATGAAGATGACATTGTAGCCGAACGATGCTGCGGCCTGCTCCGCACCCTGCACAACTTCGGCAAAAAAAGGGTTGGACAAATTCGGGATCACGATTCCGATCAGCCTGCTCACTCTGCTTCGCATGCTGCGAGCATGGGGGTCCGGTCGATAGCCAAGCTCCGCAATGACCTTATCAACGCTGTCGCGCACGTCCTGCGCCACGGAAGCGTGGCCATTCAGCACCCTGGAAACAGTCCCAGTCGCGACCCCGGCGCGCTTGGCAACGTCTCGTATCCCGACCTTCTTCATTTTCAGGCTCTGCCTATGTGCTTCGGAGACCGAACGTCCGATTTACCCTGTCTCATATCGATGGAGATCCGCGCGCTCAATAGCCGTCATTTGACCTGAGTTTGAGAGCGAACTTTGCTTCGCGCAATATAGAACCGGTTCATGTCACGCTGTCAATTTCCTGGCCAGATACATCTCCAAGTTGCATAACTGCGCGAGGATACGGCATTGACAGCGTATATATGACTTGGTATCCGTCGACGATTGGAAACGGTTCATACGGGCGAGGAGGCCCTGGTTTCCAAGACATTGGGGAGGTTTAAAATGTCGAATCTACGAATTCGTAGTGCTTTTCATATCAAAACCCGTCGCAACGTGCTGAAACTCAGTGCGGCTGGCTCGCTTTTTGTGGCCGTCGCATTGTCGATGAGCACTGCTCCGGCCTTCGCCGCTGACAAGCCGAAAGTTGGCCTCATCATGAAGTCGCTTTCCAACGAATTTTTCAAGCAGATGAAGGCTGGCGCCGACGATTACGCCGCCAAGAATAAGGACAAGTTCGACTTCAAGGCCGTCGGCATGAAAGACGAGCGTGATTTCGCATCGCAGGTCGATGCCGTCGAAAACTTTGTGACGCAGAAGTACGACATCATCGTCGTTGCTCCGGCAGACTCTAAGGCCATGGTAACACCGCTGGCCAAGGCGGTAAAAGCGGGCGTAAAGGTCATCAATATTGATGTTGCGCTCGATGAGGGTGCGAAGAAGGCCGCCGGTATCGATCTCGCTTTTTTCGGTCCTGACAACAGGGATGGCGCCAAGCTGGCCGGCGATGCTCTTGCTAAGGATCTCGGTAAGGGTGGCAAGGTCGTCGTCCTGGAAGGCAACCCGGAAGCCGATAATGCCAAGGAGCGGGCGAAAGGCTTTGCCGACGCGATCAAGGCCGGTGGTCTGCAGCTTCTCGACAGCAAAACCGCGCATTGGGAGACCGAAGAAGCTAACACTGTCATGACGAATTTTCTGACCAAATATCATGACATTCAGGGCGTCATGGCTGCCAACGACTCGATGGTGCTTGGTGTTGTGAAAGCGCTTGATGCGGCTGGCGTGAGCGGCAAGATCAAAGTTGTCGGCTTCGACAATATTCCAGCCGTTCAACCTTTGATCAAAGATGGCAAGGTGCTGGCAACCGTTGAGCAATATGGTGCCCAGATGGCTGCCATGGGCATCGATTACGGTCTTCGTGAAATGAAGGGCGAGAAGTTCACCGGCTGGGTCAAGACTGACATCAAGCTCATAACGAAGTAGCTTGTCACTTTGTAGTCCAAACAAAACCGGATGCGCTGGCTCATGGCTGGCGCATCATCTCCCCGGCAGGCATTTGCAAAAATTCCCGCTTATGACTAGCCGCGTCGATTGTTTAGAACCGTCGAAGTGCTGCTGACCCTCATCCGGATCGAACGATGCATGAGATCGACTTGGTACATGAAACCGAAGAAACGATTTTGAGGCTGGACAGGATCGGCAAACGGTTTCCCGGCGTTGTGGCGCTCAAGGACGTTTCCATCGAAATTTCCCGCGGCAGGGGACATGTGCTGCTTGGGGAAAACGGCGCCGGAAAATCTACGCTCATTAATCTTCTCGGCGGCGTGTTCAAACCCGACGACGGGCAGATTTGGTTCGACGGCAGGCGCTATGAGCCTCAGTCGCCCTTTGAGGCCTTCAGCGCCGGCATCCGCATCGTCCATCAGGAACTCCATCCACTATCGAATCTGACGGTTGCTGAAAACCTGTTGTTCGAGAACCTGCCGCGCCGCCACGGACTGGTCGACTACAAGCAGATGAACAGACGCGCGGCTGAACTGCTCGCCGAAGTCGGCCTCGACATAGCGCCAACAATGCAGGCCGGCCGCTTGAGTGTCGCACAGTTGCAATTGCTCGAAATCGCAAAGGCGCTTTGCTACGAAAGCAAATTCCTTGTGCTTGATGAGCCGACTGCGACGCTGACCTCAAAGGAGGTCGATCGCCTCTTCGAAATTCTCAGACGCCTGCGAAACCGCGGCGTAACAACGCTTTACATATCTCATCGCCTCGAAGAGATTTTTGAAGTCGGCGACGACGTGACCATATTGCGCGATGGCCAGCACGTGATTACCCGGCCGCTCGCCGGACTTGCCATTCCTGAAATCGTTGAGCTCATGGTCGGCCGAACGATTGCCAATCTCAACGTGTTCCGCAAAGACAGCACCGTTTATGGCGAAGCCCTCGGAGTGTCGGGTCTCAGGGTAAGCCGCGATAGCCCGGAGTTGTCGTTCTCCGTTGCTAGCGGGGAGATCGTCGGCATCGCCGGCCTTGTCGGCAGCGGCCGCACGCAGGCCGTGCGAGCCATTTTCGGAGCCGATCTGAAAGCCGCCGGGGAGATCAGGGTCGATGGAAAAGTGGTCGAGATCAGATCCCCGAAGGATGCGGTGAACGCGGGCCTTTGCCTTGCGACCGAAGACCGCAAAACACAGGGGCTCATGCTCGACATGACCTGCGCCCAGAACTCGACGATAACCGACCTGCGCAAGATCTCCCGCAACGGACTGATCCTGAAGACGGTGGAAGACAGCAATGCCAGGCGTCTGGTGCAAGAACTGCGCATAAAGACGCCCTCGATCAAACAGGTCGTCAGAACCTTTTCCGGCGGCAACCAGCAAAAGGTGGTTATCGCCAAATGGCTTTTCCGCGGACCGAAGGTGCTCATTTTCGATGAGCCCACCCGCGGGATCGATGTCGGCGCCAAAGCCGAGATCTATGAGCTTGTCTGGAACTTGGCTGCCACGGGAAAGGGCATTCTCGTGGTTTCCTCCGATCTGCCTGAGCTGATGGGCATCTGCCACCGCATCATCGTTCTTTCAGCCGGAAAGATTGCTGGTCAAGTGACACGTGAAGAGTTTGACGAGAGCAAGATCCTCTCACTGGCCTACAAGGAGTATAGTCGTGTCCGAGAACACTGAAACCACGAGTGACGTGAAACGGGTGCGCCTCGTTGATACCATCCTGCGTATTGCAATGCGGGAAGCCGGTGTTGCGATTGCACTCGTCGTCCTCGTCATATTCTTCTCGGCCGCAGCCCCCTATTTTGCGACGCCCGAGAACTTCCTGAAGATTTTCGTTCAGACGGCGATCAACACCGTCCTGGCGTCCGGCATGACCTTCGTCATCCTCGTCGGGGGCATCGATCTCTCGGTGGGTTCGCTTCTAGCACTTTGCACGGTGGTTGGCGCCACCATCATGATCGATCCCCGTCTGTCCCCTTGGCAAGCGATCGTTCTGGCATCAGTTGCCTCCATGGGCGTTGGCCTCATTCTTGGCGGGCTCAACGGCTGGATCTGCGAGAGGTGGAAGCTTCCCTCCTTCATCGTCACGCTAGGAATGCTCAATGTCGCCAGCGGTCTGGCGCGTGTGGTCAGCGATAACTCCACGATTACGGGCCTGCCGCAGCCATACGTCGATTTCGGAAATCTCATCTTCTGGGGCGTGCTGCCGTCGATCTTCCTGATCGCGATCGTCGTCGTTCTCATCGGATGGTTCATCCTGAAATATACGGTTTTCGGGCGCTTCGTGTTTGCCATCGGCACCAACGAAGAGGCCGTGCGCCTTTCCGGCCATACGCCGCGGCGCTACAAAATTGCAGTCTTTGCAATCTCGGGGCTGACTGCCGGGATAGCCGCTATGGTCTATCTGCTCCGGCTGAACGTCGGCAGTCCTGTCGCAGGGATTGGCTATGAGCTAAATGCAATTGCGGCCGTCATCATCGGTGGGACAAGTCTCTCGGGTGGCAAAGGCTCAATTGTCGGAACACTGGTCGGCGCGTGCATTCTGCAGGTATTGTCGACCGGCTTGCAACTTCTGGGCGCCGACGATAATGTCAAACCTATCGTGATCGGTGCCGTTATCGTCCTCGCTGTGATCGGCGATAGCTATCGTGGTAAGCTCTTAGGTATTCTGGAAATGCGGTGAGAGCCGTCGGGCTCATCATTTTCTTCTAGATTTTATCCGGAGTGGTGGGTGAGACAGGTTCGAGCCATCAAAAGCAATTGATGGTGGCAATCAATTCAGACCACTCTGATTAAGATTGAGAGCGAAGCTGTCCGACGGTGAGTGCTGACATTCAAGCGATTAGGTAAAATTCTTTTTTTTCGCGCTATGAAAACCCCAGATTCCATAAGTCGCATGACGCAATCTCTTCCAAGTCAATGATGTAAAAAAGTTTCTTCTGGCTCTCGGCGTGAGGTACCTCCCGTTGGCCGGGAAAGATCTAGGCTTGCCTGCTCTGGCGCGGGGCTTCCCAGCCTGACTTCAGGCGAAATCGGCTTGGATTGAGCGTTGAGAGAAAGCAACTGCTCAAGGCGGACTCGGGAAATGGCGGGGGCAGGGAAACGCATTATATTACTCAATTAACGAACCTTGATCCTGTCCAACTCCTGTTGATGGAGCAACCACCCCCACCTTCCGTCCCCCAACGAATTAAAAGTACGTGGGCCTTCTTCCGCCTCGGCATTGCAAGTCCAAAGTCGGTGAGGTCGCACCTCCGTGAGGCTTCCCTTTGCGGGCGAGGATGGTTGCTGATCAAAATATTTTCATGAAAAATACGAAAGGCAGGACCAGCCCGCCTTTCGCTGTACCTACTCACGCATTCCGACAGCTAAGCTAAGAACTCGAGCAGATCCCTGTTGAGACGCTCGGGGACCGTCGCGAACAGGCCGTGAGGCTCGCCGTCATACTCAATTAGGGTCGCCCCGGTAATACCGGCTGCAGCAGCACGACCCGACGGACCGATCGGGACTGTCTTGTCGCCCGTCCCGTGAATGACCAACGTCGGCATGGTAAACGCTGAGAGATCGCCGCGAAAATCCGTTTTACCGAACGCATCGATGCACTCGATCGTGGCTTTGGGGCTTGCCATGATGCCGAGCGCAAACGACCAATCGAGCACACCCTCGCTAACCGGATTGGTCAGCATCCCGACCCCGTAAAAAGTTTTCGCAAAGGCCTGCAGGAAGGCGAAGCGGTCCTTGCGAATCTGTGCCTTCATATCCTCAAATACACTTGCATCCACGCCATCGGGATTGCTCCCGTCCTTCAGGAGATACGGGACAACAGAAGAAACCAACACCGACTTTGCAACGCGTGACACACCATGGCGGCTGAGATAGCGGGCAATTTCGCCACCACCCATCGAAAACCCGATCAGCGAGACCTGCTGTAGGTCGAGTTCCTCCAGGACACTCGCCAAATCGTCGGCGAAGGTATCATAGTTATAGCCGTCCGCCGGATGGCCTGACTGACCAAAACCACGCCGGTCATAGGTGATCACCCGGTATCCGGCTTCCAGAAGTGCCAGCGTCTGGTATTCAAACATGTCGCCTGTCAGTGGCCATCCATGGATGAGAAGGACAGGACGTCCCTGGCCCATATCTTTGACATGCAATTGCGTACCATCTTTTGCTTTGACGAATGCCATGTAGAACTCCTTCAATTGACGGGGTTAAACCGTTGGGAGCTTGACATGTTCCTGTATCCTCAGCCGCTAACGCCAATTTGCGGGCGTTTCACCACGCCGTGGCAGGCGGCGACCCTGCATTTCGTCCGGGACGCCGCCAATCACGCTTTGTTCGCGGAATGGCTCTCGCCTTACCGTAAATTCCAAGCGACGCTGTGCAATCTTGATTTATACACATTTCGTGTGTGTATTCTCTCTCCGAAGAGCGTCGATATTAACTCTGCCTTGACGATTGATGTATGGTTTAAGGTTGCCAAGAAGGGCAGCCACGTCCAATTCAAACACCCGTCAAAGCTACGCCGGGTAACCGTTCCTCATCCTAAGCAAGATATCCCGTTGACGCTCAAGAGCATCGAAAAGCAATCTGGGCTAAAACTGAGGTAATCACTATGCGCAACTATATCGGACTGATCCACAAGGAAGCCGAAAGCGATTACGGTGTTTCCTTTCCTGACTTCCCAGGTGTCGTAACAGCCGGCACTGATTTGGTTGACGCCCGTCGCATGGCCGAAGAGGCTTTGGCTTTTCACGTCGACGGTCTTGTCGAAGATGGAGAGGCTGTCCCTGAAGCATCTTCCCTCACCGACATTATGGCTGATCCTCATAATTCCTCAGGTGCCGCCATTCTTGTTTCGCTAAAAAAGAAACGAAAAAGGCCGTCCGCGTAAACATCACGATGCCCGAGGATGTCTTGCAGGAGGTGGATGCCTACGCAGAAGCACATGGTTTGACCAGGTCAGGATTTCTCGTTCAGGCATCAAAGCGGGAAATCGGGAAGATTGCGGCTTAGCGATATCCTTCAGATATAAGGCCACCTTGCCCGCCGCCGGCCCTTTTTTGCGGACTTGCGGCATGAGCCACCACTTCAATCTGACACGAGATCCGTTCCAAACCATTTTAGGCTCACCGCCTGCAGCGTGCCATCAGTTTTCAGTGTCTCGATGGCGGCAGTGAATTGACCGGCAAGTTCCATGTCATGCTGGCAAGCCAAAACAAGGCCGACGACATCGGGCCGGAACGGTCGGTCGACAAGGGGGAGACCTTTCGCGCGCTGTTCGTTGCCGGCGCAATGCCGTGGGCGCCGATCAACAGCTGCGCGTTGGATGGAAAACCACGAGGCCGTGCTTTGCACTGAGCTCATTGCAGATTCTCATTTTCTTGAAAGGAGATTGCTCTGCGCCGTCACGAATTGAGCGACGAGGAATGGGCTATCATTGCACCTCTGCTGCCGAACAACAGCCGTGGAATTGAACGTGTTGATGACCGTTGGGTCATCAACGGTATCCTCTGGCGTTTCAGGACTGGTTCAACTTGGCGAGATGTGCCGGAGCGTTATGGCCCGCGCACGACGCTTTACAATCGGTTCTCCCGATGGCGCAAGGCGGGCGTCTGGGATCGTCTTCCGGACGCCGTTTCAAAGCGTTAAGATGGAGACATAGTGATGGTCGACAGTACTTGTGTTCGCGTCTGTCGCAGTCCGCCGAAAGTCTGGGCAAAGTACGTGTTGATGGCGAGCATCAGTTACTGTGGCGATGTCTGTACTTTCGCTTTGTCACTATTACCTCCAGTTGCTTGTCGGCTCCGGAGAAGTCCGGCGTATTGAACAAATCGGAGGTTTAAAATCCATTCCAGCAGTCGGTATGCAGCTCATCCGTTATCGGCACGGCGAGTTTGGCCTCACAGGCCCACGTGTCTTGCTGCCGGTCCTCAAGATGATGGCAATGGCAATGACATCGGTAGGGGCGATGACGCTGCGACAGCGGTGTTCCTGCTGATGATGAGGCGATCATCCACGTCGTTCTCGGCCGACAATGCCGCGAAGCCCCGATACGGCCTCTCATCTCGGATGGTCTGGCGCCGGTCCGGCCTTGGCCTGCAACGGCTTCGCCGACCTTCTTCCCCTGACCGCAAGCGGCCATTCCTCGCGAGCCAACAAGCTCGGCTACCGCCGTCCTCCGCTGGCGCTGTGGTCCTTTGGATGCAGCAGGCCAACCCGTCGCCTCTCGACCGCCATCGAGGCCGCATCGGGCGGCTTCGAACAACTCTCAGGAGAAACGACAATGGCTCAGATCGGCACCTTCACCCGCGACGAAACCGGCGCCTACAACGGTACCATCAAGACCCTCACCCTCAACGTCAAGGCATCAATCAAACCCTGCGACCGCGACAACGATCGCGCCCCGGACTTCCGGGTCACAGCAACGGGTGTCGAGTTCGGAGCCGGCTGGAGCCGGACCGCCCGGGAAACCGGCGCCGAATACCTCTCGCTCAAGCTCGACGATCCGTCCTTCACAGCTCCGGTCTATGCCTCCCTCGTCCAGGGCGACAAAGGCGAGCACAAGCTCATCTGGTCCCGCTGACCAGAAACACGGCGCTCCGCCCACAGCGGGGCGCCCTCATTCGATCACATAGCCCAGCGCGCGATAACCCACTCGTCGCTTTGCCGCCATCCGGGCCAGAACGGGAACGGTGCTATCGACGTAATCGACGACCAAGACGTCTTTCTTACCGTCATGCTGACGATGCAGACGTCCGACATACTGCGCCAAAGTGCCTTTCCAGGCGATCGGCATGGTGAGGAACAACGTGTCGAGCCGGGCGTCATCGAAGCCTTCCCCGATATAGCGGCCTATCGCAAGTATCAGACGCTCATCATCGTCTGCGACATTCAACGCCGTGTTGGCTTGCTTGCGATCCTTCGCCGACATGCCGCCACGTAGCACCACCAGATTTTTTACAAACGGTGAGAACTTCTGCTGCAGATAATCAAGGTGATCCTTACGCTCCGTCAGCAGGATGGGCGAACGTTTGGCCTCGAGGGACTTCAACACGTCATCGAATATCAGGTCATTTCGGCCTTGGTCCTGCGCAAGGGCCGCATAGATCGCTGGCATTGACGGGCGCTCTGCCGAGACGAGTGACGCTGGTAACTCAAACTTCGTCGAACGGTCGCGGGCACGGTGGCGCATACCACGCTCGGCAGCTTGAACTCTTGCATCGACCCGATGGCGAACGGGACCGCATTGCATGAAGATGATCGGATGATGGCCGTCCTTTCGGGCGACCGTCGCTGATAGGCCAACCACGTATCGCGCCTTGGATCTGCGAGCGACAAGTTCAAAACTTGCAGCGGACAGATGGTGGCACTCGTCCACAATCAGATGACCGTAATTTCCCACGATGTCATCGACCTCGCCATTGCGAACCAGGCTTTGGATCAGCGCCACATCGATGATCCCTGTTGGCTTCCTTTTCCCGCCACCGATGATGCCGATCTGCTTTGGGTCGATGCTCAGGAAGGAACTCAGACGCTCTATCACGACTGACACCGGATTGCCATCTTGCTACTCAGCCCATTCGCCTATTCCCAAATTGGTTGTTCTGATGCACCAGGACGCGCCCATGGCGGCGATGCCCTTCCTTTGCGGTAAGGCATCTGCGTACAAACGGGCGGTATTACCGTCGATTTTTCCCCAACTGATCGCCAGCGTACGTCCGCCATATTGAGCATCATCGCCGCGCCAAAGCGACTGCGCCCCGCGGGCGAAACGGCACGGTATACCGTTAGCCTATCCTGCTCTCTGACCAAATCAGTTTGACCACTGTGCTAACGCGCAACTACTATAACATGGCGACCAGACCGATTTCGTGGAAGATGCTGAAGCGGGCCGTCGTCGTGAGGTGTCGGAATGTCGGTGACCGAAACGGTGAGATATCAATAACATCCGAACGAGGCAACGGCTAGCGCAACGCAGGAGAGGATTACCACCCTCAGCGCATGCCCGAAGAATGCGGGCATAGTGCAAAGCGTTCCGCCTCTCCGTCGTGTTTGAGTAAGTCGGGGCTGCGTCCGCCAACCGGCCAGACAGGCCGGGCGGGTGTCGGATAGATCTTGATGCCGTCGCAGTTTGCCGACAATACGCAGCGCTAATCAACGCCCTCGACGCCAAGCGACGACGATGCATCGCTGCCAGAGCATCGTCACCGGGAACGGCGGAGACCCGCTTGCGGGCTTCGTTCGCGAGGTGAATTGAGACGTCCGCCGCAGGCGGATCGCCCGGATCATCGGCCTGCCATCCCATCTAATATTAATCCGCCGTGTCCGGTTCTGCCTGTCATTATCATCCAGCCAAATCAGCTCTACGTCGAACGCAGGGCCCCCATCAAAAACATGGCCTGTTACTATTCTATGTCGATTGAGCCGAATCTGTTCGGCGAGGTCTGTCTTATCCGCCGATGGGGTCGCATTTGGCACCGGTGGTCATAGCCGAGTGCATCATTTCACGCCGGAGGAGGAGGCTGGCAACCTCTTCCTTGAACTGCTGCGAAAGAGGCGATCTCATGGATACGAACCGAAGCCCCATGGCCGCCCGGAGAGCGTCATCTGATCGGCTGCGAGAGGAGGACCGCCAGGGCGTGCCTTCCGGTAAACGTGAGACGGGGTCTCGCCCATTGGATTCAAACGTGATCTTGATCTCGGCGAAGAACGGACTGTTGATCGCGAGCTTCAGGCCAAATTTGTCGTTGCGGAATAACGGGCAGTCCGCGAAATAGGACCGTAGTGCAAGCGTAGGACGCGGCGCCAATGGACGGTGAGGAAGTCGAAGACGCAGGAAACTCTATCGGCGTCGCGTTGCGGCACGACGTCCGGCAGCGCGGTCTTGATTTCGATCACAGAGCGTCGAAAGGCGCCGTGTGGGAACTGATCACTTCCGTGACGGACAGGCGGAACGGGTCTTGGTCGTCATGGAGCTTCCAGTCTATCATGCCGGTCGATCCGGCAGGGTGGCCTTGGCGATATGGTGAAAGCCACCCTAAAAAGGGTGGCTCGGCGCTGAGTCTGACTTCCCGTTCGGCCATCAGGACTTCGCGCCCAGCCAGCGCCAGGTCGAGTTCCGCTTCGATCCGGCGACGTTCGTCCGGGTGTACGTTCGTCCGGGTGTGCGTTCCGCAACTCGGCCTGCAGTTCCACGATGCTCCGTTCCAGTTCGTTTGCCATCGTCGTCTCCTTGACGTTTGTTAAAGACGACGCCCGCGGTCATGGAGGGATGGAGGGGTCAACGGTCGCGATAGAGACCGGCGGAGCCGGCAGGGTGAGCCGAACTTCTGTGGTCGGGCCTCAGGATCGGGCAAGAAATTTCGGGGACCCGCTCGTCCTAGGCCTTCATGCCGCCATGGCATCCTCGGTTGGACGCAGCAGACATTCCCTCTCCGTACTGCCCATTGATCCGCAAGTGGGCTCGATGCCCGCGTGCGGATCCACCAATACAGATGCACCGTGATGCGCCAAATACGCGGTAGCTGTGGAAAAATCAGCAAATCGCTGCTCTTGGCGGGGTGGGTCGATGACAGGGCTGTGATCCTCTGTCAGGGATTTTCGCACGAATGACAATGGGGAGAACGATATGACGACCACCAATGAAATTGCCGACAAGATCGCCGACGAGCACAGTCTCACGAAGGCCCAGGGAAAGGCGATCGTCGAAGCGGTGATTGCATCGATCATAGAGGCAGCGATTGCCGGCGACGAAACGAGCCTTCCCGGCTTCGGAAAATTCAAGGTGAAAGATACACCGGAGCGCGAGGCGCGCAATCCCGCGACCGGAGCGGCCATCAAGGTCGCCGCCGCCAAGAAGCTGGTGTTCACACCAGCCAAGGCGCTGAAGGATGCGCTCAACAAGTGATCTGAGGAAAGCCCCGCCCGGATCGAGCGGGGCTTCGATGTCTGATCAGCGGCGGGTGTTGCGCGACCAGATGAGCTGCAGTCCCTCGTGTCCCTGGATTTCACTGAGCGTCGCGTAGATCGGGGCCGGAAAACTCGGATCGTCAAGTTTGACCGAGATGCAGGCGCGCTCGGTTTCCCGGGCCTGCTTCTGCCAGCCTGCGCCGAATTCGACATTATGCGGTGCACCGCATAAGGTCGATTATGCATAGAGCGGGATTATGCGGAGCGTTGGTCGCTGAAGCCTGCTTTTGCCGATGCTCGCGGTGGATTTTACTCCGCATAATTCCGGAGCCTTCTGTGCCGCTGAGATGGATAGTGCGTCTTAAAATGCGGACGTCTTTGGCCTATGCTGATCCGCATGATCATTTAGGCGGAAGCTTCAAAGTTGGCGGAAAAGAATGATGCTTGGGAGAACATTGCTCGCATTCGACGGCGGTTAGCCGATCTGAATGAAGAGCGGATGGCGCTTGAGCGTGAGCTGGAAGTGTTTGAGCAACAGCTGATTTCCGATAGCCAGATTGCCGCCGAAAAGCCAGCCTTCACCGATGCCCCTGTTACCAACAGCTCGCCGTCGATGGAGAAGGTGGAGTTATTCCGGCAGTTGTTTGCCGGGCGCCCCGATGTCTTTCCGGTGCGATGGGAAAATAGAAAGGATGGACGCACCGGCTATTCGCCATCCTGTTCCAACGAGTGGGCGAAAGGAATCTGCGGCAAGCCGAAGGTGAAATGTGGGGACTGCCCGCATCAGGCGTTCATCCCGTATTCCGAGGATATCATCGAAAAGCACCTTCGTGGCGGCGATGCCCGTTCAAGCGACTTTGTTGCCGGCGTATATCCATTGCTGCAAGACGAAACATGCTGGTTCCTTGCTGCTGACTTCGACAAGGAAAGCTGGGCGGACGATACCAGAGCGTTGCTGGCAACCTGTCACGCAAAAGGAATTGCCGCAGCCCTCGAACGGTCGAGGTCGTGAAACGGCGGCCATGTCTGGATATTCTTCTCCGAACCCGTTCCCGCGAAGGTCGCCCGACAACTGGGGGCCGCACTGATCACAGAGACGATGGAGAACCGCCCCGAGATCGGCTTCACGTCCTATGACCGTTTCTTTCCCAACCAGGATACCATGCCACTTGGCGGCTTCGGCAATCTGATCGCGCTTCCCCTGCAAAGGAAAGCTCGCGAAAATGGAAACAGCGTTTTTATCGATGGCGACCTGCAACCCTACGATGACCAGTGGGCATACCTGTCGTCTTTACCCAGGTTGTCGGCGGACGAAGTCTTCAGGATCGCCGACGAAGCCGAATTGTCGGGGCGGGTCTTGGGCGTCCGGATGCCGGTCGATGACGAACATGCCGATGAGCCGTGGATGATGTTGCCGTCACGTCGGAGCGAGCCGCGGCGAATTGAGGCTGCGATCCCGCAAAGCATCAAGGTCGTGATCGCCGATCAGGTTTATATCGATAGGACCGAGCTTCCGTCCGCGCTGATTGCGCAGTTCGTGCGCCTGGCAGCATTCCAGAACCCGGAATTTTATCGTGCGCAAGCAATGCGATTGCCGACATTCGGCAAGCCGCGGATCATCTCCTGTGCCGAGCTTCATCCACGCCATGTCGCGCTGCCACGAGGCTGCTTCGACGAAGCAATTGAGCTCGTCAAGAGCCATGGCGCGACCGCCATTTTGGAGGATCACCGCGAAGACGGAGATGCGCTACCCGCCGGCGTCTCGTTCCAAGGGGAACTGCGACGGCCACAATCGCGGGCCTTTGCTGCTCTTGTCGCCAACGACAACGGCGTGCTCGCCGCGACGACCGCCTTCGGCAAGACAGTTGTCGCTGCTGCACTCATTGCACATCGAAGCCGCAACACGCTGGTTCTTGTTCACCGCAGGGAGCTTCTCACCCAATGGGACAGGCGTATCCATTTCTAAGCGAACGGGTTTTTTGGCGAATAAGCGGATCGGTGATGCGGAAAGGCCATTGTGCAGACCGCGATTTATACGATTGCGCAAACCTTCCTGTCCCCGAAAGAGTCTATCGGCTAGTGCGCGAATCGGCGATCAAGCAAAATCGCCCTTGCGCGAAAGAGAGTTTGGGCGACTAAGACGTCGAGCGTTTTCAATTTATCGGCTAAAATGACATCCCTGAATTTTGGGCGCGGGTGCGTCATCGTAACCTGCTCTCACTCCAGTCGCCGCATTTCGGCACCCACCCTGCCGCAGAATTGCCGGACCGCGCGATTCCGAGCGACGCTAGTACCGATAAGTTCCGGTTTCGACAGGCTCATGTCCCGAAAGCGCTACGATCACGCCGGATCGCATTTCCCGGCCGCTCAGGAAAGTCGGCCCCAGCACCATGCCGAGGCCGGCGACACAAGCATGGTACCAGTTTAATGACCTCAACCACGAGCAGGCCCAAAGGCGTACCGATGCTGAAGAAACCCTGGCTGTTTACGACGTATACCCCGCCGCTTGTTCGGCAGCCGAGAAACAGCGACTTAAGTCTGAAATAAGCAGCTTTAATAGTTTCGGATGATAAAGGCTTTGGGTCGGGCGCTGTTGGCGGGTCCGCTGCTGCGTTTCGGAGCAACTTCTGTGCAGGCAAAGAGGCGGTCTCGACCCTAGTTGCGACTTGCGGCTCAAGCGCGAAGAATTTCGCCGTCTCCCGCAAGGGAGTTTATGATACAGCTTCGACCACGAAACATTGGTGTCGAGATTTACAGCTGAGGATTGACGGGCGATTTCTGGGAAGACGTCATTTAAACTCGGCGGGACGGGAAACGCCGGCGCTGAGGTCCGCATCCAGGGTGAGATTAAGCGTTGCGACCATAATCCACTCACCCCCGATCAGCTACCCCGAGCAACAAGTCGAGATCCGGCTCGGTCGTCGCGAGTGTCGGGCGGCAGTCATGGTCGAAGATGCTGGTGGCCAGCGCACGCTTTTGTCTTTGAGCACGTCCATTTTTTCTTCAATCGGGTCGGCGGCAACCAGCCGGTAGACGAAGATCGGCTTAGCCTGGCCGATCCTGTGGGCCCGGTCGAGAGCTTGTTCCTCGACCGCCGGGTTCCACCAGGGATCGTAGAGGATCACTGTATCGGCGGCGGTCAGGTTCAGTCCGACACCGCCGGCCTTAAGGCTTATGAAGAAGACAGGCATTTCTTCATTTGGAACGACATTACCTGCGCTGCACGATCGATGGTATCGCCGGTGAGCAAGGCATAGGCGATGCCCGCGTCATCTAATCGCTTCCCGATCAACTCCAGCATAGATGTGAACTGGGAGAATACGATGACTTGCGGCCTTCATCGATCAGATTGGCGACCAACTCGATCAGCTGTTCGAGCTTCAAGAGGCGCGGATCGCAGCAGGCCTGACGCAGTTTCAGCAGGGCATCCAGAATGACGATATGGCTGGGGGCGAGGCCTTTCTCGGCGATTGCCGCCTGAACTTTTGCATGCATCGCTAGCCGGATGGATTCGTAAAACGTCCGCTGACCTGCAGAAAGCTCTACTTTTTCGGTTATCACGGTTTTTGGCGGCAATTCGGCCGCCACCTCTTCCTTCGTTCGCCGCAGCAGAAAGGGCTTGATACGGGTTGCTAACAGCCGCGAGCTTGCCGTGTCACCCTTCTTTTCAATCGGCGTCCGCCACTGACGGGTAAAACTCTTCAAATCGCCGAGAAACCCCGGCGCAATGAAGTGAAACAGCGACCATACTTCGCCGCGGTCATTTTCCAGCGGCGTCCCGGTTTAGGCAAAAGCGATGCGGCGATTTTAGCCCATGTACCAGCTTCGTCTTCGCGGCATTTGCGTTCTTGATGACCTGCGCCTCATCAAGGAAGACCATGTGCCAACCGCGCTCGGCAAGGATGGCTTGGTCGTGTGCCAGCAGCGGATAGGTGGTTAGCATAAGATCAACAGCCTCAAGGCTTTGGAAATGCTTCTTGCGGTCGGCACCTTGCAGAACGAGTATGGATAATTCCGGCGCAAATTTTCCGGGTTCCGTCGCCCAATTGACCATGAGGCTGGTGGGAGCGACGACTAGAACGCGGGTCGATAGTCGCCCAGTGGCTTCTCGATGGCGATCAGGCCTAGCGCCTGGACCGTTTTTCCGAAACCCAACCCGAAAGGATGCCGCCAAGCCCAACACCCTTGAGAAACGCCAACGATGCCAGCCCGTGCGCCTAATAGGGCCGCAATGTCGCATTAAGCCACGGCGGCAGGTCGACTGCAGGAATGCCGTCGTGGCCGCGTAGCTTTTTCCCCAGCGCAAGCACTCTTTGACCGCCCTGCCAGACGGCGCCGGCGGCTTCCTCCAGATCGGCAAGGCTTGCGGCATCAAGCGACGACAACCGCAGTCGCCCGTCCGCACCACACCTCCAGCCAGATTGAACAGATCGAACAACGTCCTGATGAGTGGCAGTATACTGCCGACAGGAGCAGCCAGCACCTTGCCGCCTTGTAGCGGCAGGAACAGCGGCTCATGCTCTCCCAGGAGATCCAACGCTGACTGGAAAACCACGGACCGCATAACGCGCAGCTGGCCGGAAGGCCGAAATGTATGCGGCAGATGCGGCAATCATCACAAAAGATGGGTGGTCATCCGCGCGAGGTCATCGCGGATGATGCATCCACGGGGCCATTTTGCCCGCCGCACCCGGAAAATAGAGGTGTCCAATTGGGCGGATCAAAGCTTGGCCGACCCGTGTCCTTGGCTGCCGCCTGAACGAAGCTGGGGTCGTAAGATCAATGTCGTCAACAAAAGCTTCGATGAAACGAACCGGGTTGTCCGGCCCTATGCTTTAAAAATCTCAGGGTGCACTCAGCGAGAACAGCAGTGGGATTTACCATCAATCTGCAGGGGTCGGTGATGTAGAATTAGCACGTCCCGTCAGAAACGTCGCAAATACACCGGCGCGCGAAAGACTGAGTGTGCCCATAGTGCTTTTAGTCTGATATCTCGGACGCAGCCAATGAGTGGCCTCGTATTTCTAAAAACCTGTATTTTTAAAACTTTGATGGACAGTCGATTGATCGGGTCGACTTGCACATTCAAATGCATTGCTGGTGGGGATTGCATGATTTTAACGGCTTTAAATAGAGCATTTTCAGTGCGGGCGTTGGCATCCACGTTGCTGTTTTCATCAACCTTGTTCGGGTATTCCAGCCTCGCGCAGGACCAGCAGACCGCTCCGGCAAACACAAATGGCCAGCAGACGACCACCGCGGGCCCACCTGCACAGCCGGCACCCGCGCCCCAAGCCCGCGTCCAGAAATTCGACGACTGGTATTACCGCTGCATCGACGGCAAGGCTACCGATGGCGCTGCGACAACGAACTGTGAGGTCGCGCAGATTGCGACGGTAAAGCAGGGCGACCAGGACGTTAACGTACTGACGCTTGCCATCGCCAAGGCAGATGTACCGGCCACATCAGGCAAAAAGGGTGCAAAGCCGCCGGCAAGTGATCTCGTTCTCACCGCCCTTGTGCCGCTCAACATGTATCTGCCGTCTGGGCTGAGCATCGACGCGGCCGACAAGCCTGTGGTGCAGCTGGCCTACCGCAATTGCACTCAGGCCGGCTGCTGGTCTCAGCAGAAATTGGACGCCCGCATGATCGCGGCGTTTTCCAAGGCAGCCGATGGCACCGGTCACGTGCAGATGATGAATGGGCAGAAGGTCAACATCAAATTCTCGCTGAAAGGATTGTCGGCGGCTTTGGATGCTTTGCAGAAGACTGATACTCCCTAAGGCAAGAGGCAGACAGAGTTATGAAGTCCGCCCGGCCCCCACCAGCTGCTCCCCGCCGCAATCTCGTTTTGACCGCCAGCGCCTTGCTGACGGCAGCTCTTGCCGTATCGCCGGTCGCCGCCCAGACGCCCAATGACGACTTTGCGCGCCGGCAAGCGCAAGAGGCTGAACAGAAGCGTCTGGAGACCTTGGGACAGATGACGCCGAAGCCGGCGCCCGCAGGGGCTCCGCAACCAGCACCATCCAGCAGTCAGAAGGCTGGCCCGTGCTTTGCGATCACCCATGTCGAGGTGGATGGAGTGAAGCAGTTTCCGGCCACTGCCATTGCCAAGGTCACGTCATCTTATGCGAACCGCTGTGTCGGCATGGGTGAGATCAATGGACTGCTGCGCGACCTGACGCATCTCTACCTCGACAAGGGCTTCGTAGCCTCGCGCGTCTACGTGCCCGCACAGGATATCGCCGGGACCAAGATGCTGCGCCTGGTCGCCGTCGAAGGTACGCTGTCGGATATCTACATCAATGGCAAACCGGCCCCCGGCTCCGGCGTATTGGCGACTGCCTTTCCCGGCATGAAGGACCAGATCACAAACCTGCGTGATATCGAGCAGGGTCTCGACCAGATCAACCGTCTCCCGTCCAACAACGCCAAGACAGCCATGCTGCCGGGCAAGACGGATGGAACCACGATCCTCAATATCGAGAACAAGCCGGACCATCCCTGGCACCTGTCCTTCGGCAATAACAATCTCGGCCAGGAGCAGACGGGATATTCCAAGTCCTCTGCCTCGGTCGGCTATGACAGCCTTTTCGGCATCAACGATCAATGGAATTTTTCCTACGAGCATAGTGGCCCGGACTATCCCTGGCCTGATGACGGGCAAGGCAGGAGCAACAGCTATTCCGGCAATGTCAGCGTTCCCTACGGCTATTGGACATTGTCGCTGAACGGTTCCTGGTATGGTTACGACAGCTCCGTCCCCGGCAATTTCGGTCCGTTGGAAACGTCTGGTACCAGCAAACAGGCTGGCATCGGCGCAGACCGGGTGATTTTCCGCGACAAGGATTCGATCACGACGTTCAATAGCGGCCTGACCTACAAGGAAACCAATAATTTCCTGCTCGGCAACAAGATCGAGGTCGGCAGCCGCAGATATACGGTCGGCGATCTCGGTATTTCGCATTCGCGCCGAATGTTGGGAGGGCTCTGGGTCTTCGACCTGTCCTACAGCCAGGGGCTCAATCTCTTTGACGCCGTCGGGCCGGGCGACGTCGGGGCAGGGGACGCAGATCCCCGGTTTTCCAAATTTACCGGCACCATCACGATGACCAAGCCGTTTGAGCTCGCCGAACAGCATTTTGAGGTCAACTCGATCATCACTGGACAGTATTCCCCGGACAATCTGTTCGGCGCCGAACAATTCTCGATTGGCGGATATTCCAACGTGCGTGGCACGCGCGAGACCATGCTTTACGGCAATAACGGCTTCTTTGTCCGCAACGATCTGGCCTGGCGCACACAGCCCTTCGCCAATCATGCGGAACTTGTAAAATTATTTGGCGAGTTCCGTCCCTATGTCGGTCTTGACTACGGGCGCATCCCTTCGCAATCACGCTACCGCATCGAGGGTGGCGACATGTTTGGCTGGACGGTGGGCGCCAAGCTCGCTGGCGGCCATGTCAATTTCGATATCGGCTATTCGGACATATTCGGCGGAACGGTTGACCGGCACGACGCCGGGCTTCTGTTCGCCAGCACATCCGTGAGGTGGTGACCATGACTGATCGCATCAAGATTTTGGGAAGCGCTGGCTTTTCAAAGCGCACCAGGCAAGGTTTTCGTGTGATCGCCGGACGATCGCTTGCGATGCTCTTGAGCGGCCTGCTGGTTTTCCAGCCGATGCTGGCCAATGCCCAGTCCGTCTCCGCTGCAGGATCAGCCCCCGCAGCCAATCAGCCCGGCGTTGGGACAGCGCCGAACGGTGTCCCGCTCGTCGATATCGTCACGCCGAACGCGACCGGTCTCTCCCATAACAAATACGACAACTATAATGTCGGCACGCCTGGCCTCATCCTCAACAACTTCAATGGCGAGGTCGGCACATCGAACCTTGGCGGAGTCACGCCGGGCAATCCGAACCTGAAGACTTCCGGTCCGGCCTCCGTCATCCTCAACGAGGTGACGAGCGGCAATCGCTCGGCGCTCAACGGTCCGACCGAAGTCTTCGGCGGCAGGGCGGATGTGATCATCGCCAATCCGAACGGGATCACGTGCTCGGGCTGCGGTTTCATCAACACCCCGCGCGCGACGCTCACCACGGGGGTTCCAGAGATCGGGGCTGACGGTCGTCTGACAGGGTTTGCCGTAAATGGCGGCGATGTCACCTTCGAAGGGGCAGGGGCAAATCTCGCGGCTGCCCCCGGTGCCGTCGACCTGTTCGACGTCGTCTCGCGCCAGATCCACGTCAACGCGCCGCTTTATGGCAAGGTAATCCGACTGACGGGCGGCGCCAGCAAATACGACTATGCCACAGGCGAGGCAACCGCGCTGGCGGCGACCTCCGGCACGCCGGAATATGCGATCGATGGCTCGGCGCTCGGCGCCATGCAGGCCGACCGCATCAAGATCGTCGTCACCGAGAAGGGTGCCGGCGTCATGATGAGCGGCGACATGGCCGCCAATGCCGGTGAACTGTCCCTCTCGGCTGACGGCAAGATCTCGATCGGCAATGCGTCGGCACGCGATGGCGTGACCATCACCTCGAAACACCGGGTCACCGCTGCAAAGGTTGCGTCGAAGCAAAAAGTCAATGTCCAGGCCGACGAGGGCATCACCTTGCAGTCGGTTGCGGCTGACAGCGATATTGCCCTGGTGAGCGGAGCCGGCCTCATAAGCGTGGTGGAAGACGTCACCAGCGGCACGGCCGTGCAGATGAGTTCCGGCGGCGGCATTGCTGCCGGCAGCGTCACCGCTGGCAATGGTGCGGCAACGCTTGTCGCCACCTCCGGCGATATCGTGATCGCAGGTGCTGCCAACAGCGTCGGTGATCTCACTCTGACCGCGACGGCCGGCTCGCTCTCGGCCGCTTCCCTGTTAAGCAACGGCAACATCGCGCTGAATGCCGGGCTGGATATTGCTGTCGCCGGTAACGTGCTGGCTGAGGGCAATCTCACTGCCGCCGGTCGGTCAGTCTCGACGGGCATGGTCGTCTCGGGCATCGATATCGCTGCTACCAGTGCCGATCCAAACGGCAACGTGGTTCTCGGCTCCGCTGACAATCTCAGCCTGACGGCCACAGGCGGCAATATCGCGACGGGCAACCTTCTGTCTGCCGGAGCGCTCACTTCAACGGCGGCCGGCACCATGACGGCCGGCAGCCTTCAGTCGACCACCGATCTGACGGTGGCTGCGACGTCGCTGACATCAAGCACAGTGATCTCCCACGGAACACTCACTGTCGATGCATCGACAAACGTTTCCGGCCAGATCTTTGGGAGCAGCAATGTCCTGATCTCGGGCGCCACCATTCAAGCCGGCGCCATCGTATCCGGCGTGGATTTTGCGGCAACCGCTGCGGCCAATGGCAATCTTGTGGTTGGCAATGCCGGCGATATGACGTTGCAGGCCTCTGGCAGTCTGTCAGCAGATACGCTGCTTGCGGCAGGAACGATGTTTGCCACGGCCGCAGATCTCAACGTCGGGAATGTGACCGGCCACCAAGTCGTCACCCTGTCCGGCAGCTCCAGCCTCACGGCCACCGGCCAGCTTCTCGGAGCAAAGGAGGTCTCGATCTCTGGCGGCTCGGTCTCCCTCAATCAAGTCATCAGCGGTCTGGACTTTGCCGCAACACAAGCCAATGGCGGCAATGTCACCTTGGGCACGACCGGTAACCTGTCTCTACAGGCCGCCGGTCAGCTCTCGGCAAATGCTTTGCTTGCGGCCGGAACCATCACGGCGACAGCCGCGGATCTCAGCCTCGGCACTGTAACAGGGCATAACGACATCTCGCTTTCGGGCGGTAACAACCTGACCGTCACTGGCCAAACCCTCGGGGCCAACGATGTTTCGTTGTCGGGTGGCACGATCTCGACCGGCCAAGTCGTGACGGGTGTTGATTTTGCTGCGATGGCGCAATCTTCGACCGGCGCTATCGTCATCGGCTCAGATGGTGACCTGACGATCAATGCCGTCAGCGCCACCAATGGCAGTCTCGGCAGCGCCACGACCGGGGCGCTGCTGGTCGCCGGCGATCTCAATATCACGGCCGGGTCATTCGCAGCGTCCAACGTCACCGGTCATGGTGCCGTCACCGTCGATGCCGCCGCCAATGTTTCTGGAACGCTTCTGGCAGCAGGCAATGTCGCAATCACCGGCTCGTCCATCACGGCGGGCAGCCTTGTCTCTGGCGTCGACTTTGTCGCTACAAACCAATCTACGGACGGTAGCGTTGTGCTCGGCTCAACTGGCACACTCACCCTAGAAGCCACCGCAGGCAATATCAACGCGTCCAATCTGCTGGCGGCCGGCGGGATCGGCGCCACGGCGAGCGGTGACATCGGTAATATAACGCCCGTCAACGTTATTGCCCATCAGAACCTGACGATGACCGCCGGCGGCACAATCGCTCTGGCCGGCCAATCCATGGCAGCAGACAGTGTCAACCTGCAAGGTCAGTCGATCTCAGTCGCTAGCCTGGTGTCAGGCGTCGATTTCGCTGCGACGCGTGCCTCAAGCACCGGCGCGCTGATGCTGAAACAGGGCAATGCCCAATCACGCACAATGACACTCACGGCCACCAATGGCGACATAACCGCCAGCAATGCGCTGCTGTCCGGTGGCAACCTCTCGGCAACGACGAGCGGCGGTATCAGCTATGCGCTGCTGCAAAGCCTTGCCAACGCCTCGTTGAGCGCGCCGGGCACCATCACCTACACGAACAACAGCAACGTCACCGGCAACCTTACGATAAATACCGGTACGATCGATCTCTCGGGAACACGCGGCGCCAAGCTGGCTGTCGGCGGCACGCTGTCGATCACGGCCACATCCGCAAACCTCACCGGCAGCAGCCTCGTCCTCGGCGGACTGGCGCTCGACCTCAGCGGCCAGGCTGATTTGACCGGTGCGGCCGTGAAGACGGCCATGAATGCCGGCGGCTCCGGCGATATTGCCATCACTGCAGGCAGCCTTGCCATCAGCGACACGACGACGCTGCTGGCCGCCCATGACCTGACGCTCACCCTTCCCACCCTCTCCAACAGCGGACAAATTGCCGCTGCCAACAATCTGACGATCAATACCAGCGGCGATCTGACCAATACATCGACCGGTCTTCTCTATGCCGGTCGTGACGCTTCTCTCCTTGTCGCGGGGGCGCTGACCAACGATCAGGGCGCCATTCTCGCTGGCAATGACCTGACGATTGCGGGAAGTAACCTCAGCCAACGCAACGCTGCCACCACCAACATCTCCGGCCTCATCCAGGCGGGTGGTGACATGTCTATCCTGACCTCCAATCTCGTCAACAAGCGGTCGACGACACCAACCTGGGTAACCGGTCAGCTGGTCTCATCGGGCAATGTCGTCGGCACCTTCGTGCTCAACCCCGATGTCGCCGGCAAGCCGTTTGCCTATCTCGAAACCAGCGACCAGAATATCCACCAGCTTTACCCCGGTGTTGATCCGCCGGCCTGGCAGGACTACGAGCCGCTGCTCTGGTCTCAGGCGACGCTTGCGGATGGCACAAGCTATCATGCCTGGACCTGGACCTCCGCCAACGGGCCGACCGCAGTTGGACCGATCTACGACTGGATCAAGGCCCGTGTCCCGGTCGATGCCAACGGCACCCCGGTCCTCGACCCCACCAACCCATCCAAGTACTTCATCGTCGACCAGGTCATTCGTGGCGGGGTCGCCGACACCAGCACGACCTATACCTGGGATCCGACCAGCAATCTCAGCCAGTCGGTTTACGAAGACAGGTTTACGAGCACGCTAACCCCCGAAGCGGTGATCCGATCCGGTGGCAATCTGACCATCGATGCGACCAATCTCACCAATTCCTACAGCAGGATCGAAGCGGGTGGCAACGCGACGCTCTCAGGGTCGACACTCACCAACGAAGGGGTCGTCCTCAATCGCACCACGATGACGACCTGCAACGCCCAGAGCGCCTGTACAGCTTACAATGCCGATGGCACGGCCGATCCATCGCGCGATATCGCCAACGGATCATCTGTCGTATCGGGTTCGCAGGTCATTGGCGGTGCGGCTGGTACCCTGAAGGCAGCCGGCGCGCTGACCCTCAACTTTGGCACGGTCAACAACACATCCCTTGGTTCGACCAGCGGCAGCGCGGCCGTCAGTACGCCTTCGACATCGAGCGATCCGCTATCTGCCTTGAGCGGCCTGACTGCAGGCGGCGCGCTCTTCACGGTCAATAGCGCGCTCTCCAATGTAGCTGGCAACAGCGTGCCGACCGCCGGTGGCGGCCTGACCGCCGCGCTTGGCAACCTCACCCAGATCTCGCCAGCAAATGTCGCGCAGCTCGCTGCACTGGCGAAGCCGCAATCCGGTGGTGTCGGGGGCACGATACCCGGCCAGGCCTTCATCTTCGAGACCCGAGCAGCCTTCCTCGACGTCTCGAAGTTCTACGGATCGAGCTACTTCATCAGTCGGGCCGGTTACGACCCCGAGACCAGTATTCCGTTCCTCGGCGACGCCTATTTCGACAACCAGCTGATAGACACGCAACTGCGCCAGTTGGTCGGCGACGGGCTCGGAAACGGTTCCTTCATTCCAGGCAACAGTGCCATCGAGCAGATGAAGACCTTGCTCGACAATGGGGCTGCCTACGCCGAGGCCCATGGTCTGGCCTTCGGCCAGGGGTTGACGCCCGAGCAGGCGGCCAATCTGCAGCAATCCATCGTGCTTTACCAGACGCAGACCGTGAACGGGGCCCAGGTGCTGGCTCCCGTCGTCTACCTGTCGGCCGCCGACCGGGCCAAGGCAGGGTCTGGCGCCGGCGCGATGATCGCCGGCAACTCCGTCAATCTCAACGTCGGCGACCTCAACAATTCCGGCGCGGTCGCCGCCGCCGGCGGCCTTAACATCGCTGCCAGCTCGATCAAATCCACCGGCACCTTCTATGCCGGTGGCAACGCGAACCTGACCGCTTCCAACGGCATCACGCTTGCCGCCCAGACGATGACCATCGGCGGCCAGAACGTGGTCAACACGAATGCGGGGGTTTCGGCCGGCGGTAATCTCTTGCTCGCCGCCAATAACAGCGATCTCAATGTCAATGGCGCCAGCGTCAAGGCTGGCGGATCGGCTCAGCTCTCCGGCAACAATGTCAACCTCGCTGCGGTCAAGGTCGACAATGGCGGCCAAGAGAATGCAACAGGTGCACGGGTCACCGCTGGCAGCAATCTTGCCATTGCCGCTAACAACGATGTCAATGTCATCGGCTCCTCTGCCAAATCGGGTGGCGATCTCAATATCAAGGCCGTGAGCGGCGCCGTCAACGTCGTCTCCACCGATGTCGCGCGCAAGACGAACGATGGCTACACCAAGACCTCCGGGACCGATCAGCAGGCATCGAAGCTCACGGCCGGCGGCAATCTCGGGATTAGCGGCAACACAGGCGTCCTGATCTCAGGCTCGGATCTGTCGGCCAAGGGTGATGTCGGTCTGAGCTCGAACGGCGACATCAACGTTACCACCGCGCAGAGCCAGAGTGCCTCTGTCTTCGGAAAGAATTCGTCATCGTCGATCACGAACAATGGCTCCACCATCACCGCCGGTGGTGATCTCGTCGCAAAATCCAACAACGACATCAACGTCATCGGCTCGACGCTGGCAGCCGACGGCATACTCGGCCTGCAGGCGAAAAACAACGTCACCATCGCCGAAGCCACCGATGGCTATACGCTCGACACCAAGAGCTCCAGCAAGAAGAGCGGCTTCTTCGGATCGACCAAGAAGGACGCCTCCGGCCATCTGGAGACCACTACAGCGGCAGGCTCAACGCTCTCCGGCAAGGATGGTGTGACGATCATCTCCGGCGGCGATACCACCGTGTCGGCATCTAAGGTGACGGCTGGCGACGCCACCCATTCCTCGGATCTCAACGTCCAGACCGGCGGCAACCTCATTGTCGCCTCGGCCAAGGACACCGAGACCGAGAATGACAGTGCCAAGCGCAAGGGTTTCCTGCGCAGCGGCAGTTCCAGCTATCAGGGCTATAACGAGACGACGGTCGGCTCTGAGCTTTCCGCCTCCGGCGATGTCAATCTCGACGCCGGCAAGGCGGCCGTCATCGTCGGCTCGAAGGTCAATGCCGATGGGTCGCTGAATGTCTCCGGCGAAAGCGTCAGCATCATCGGTGCTCAGGAGAACCACCAGTCCGACAGCCAGCGCAAGGATTCCGGCCTCTTCGTCGGTTCCGGTGGCGGCTTCATCTCGCTTTACGGCAAGAACGAAAAGCAGGGCGCACAATCCTCGACCGACAATGTCGGCTCCAAGCTATCGGCCGGGCAAGACGTCAACCTGACGGCGCGCGCCACCGATCTCAACATCATGGGTTCGCAGGTCACCGCCGACCGTGACATCAACCTGTCGGCGGCCCGTGACGTCAATGTCACGCCAGGGGCAGAAAGTGCGGCGCAATCCGAACAGCAGAAGAAATCCGGCTTTGGTCTCGCCTTCTCGTCCGGCAATGGCGGCTTCTCGCTCGGCATCGGCGCCCAGTCGACCAAGGACAGTTCGGCCCAGCAATCCGACACAAATGCCATGTCGGCGCTGTCAGCAGGTCGCGACCTCAACATCTCGGCCGGCAACAATGTCAACCCGCAGGCGACCAGCGCGTCTGCCGAGCGTGACGTCAATCTTTTTGCCGGCAACGACATCAACCTGCTCTCGGCCAACGACGTCACCAATTATGAGGAAATGCACGAGAAGACCTTTGCTGGCGTGACGCTTACGGTGTCCAGCCAGGTTGGCAAGGCAGCTCAGAGCATCATGAACTCGGCCGAGCGTCTGTCGGACAGCGGCGGCGTCAATGCCGTCACCAACACCGCCATCGCTGGCCTTGGCTTTTACCAGGCCTACAAGGATCTGACGGGTGTCTACAGCCAATATCAAAAGTCCGGCGACATCGGTGTTAACGTCACTCTGACGGTCGGCGCCAACCATCAGGAAAGCCAGTCCTCATCCTCCACCTCGACACCCGTCGTCACCGACATTCGTGCTGGTCGGTCGATCTCGATGGAGGCAGAGAACGGCTCGATCACGAGCGACGGTGCGCAGATCCTGGCCGGCTACGACAAGAACGGCATACCAACGGTTTCAGGCGATCCGCTGACCGGCGATATCTTTCTGTCGGCAACCAACGGCAACATTAATCTCAACGCTGCGACAGGCACGACGGACAGCGCGAGCAGCAACTCCTCCTGGAGTGCTGCGGTGGGTGTCGGTGCGACTTTTGGCGGCGGAGGCAAAGGCACCAAAGATCTGGGTCTGGTTGCCAACGCCGGCTACGGCAAGGGCAGCGCCGATACCAGCGGCGTCAGCCACACGAACACCCACGTCAATGGCACTGGTGACATCACAATCGTCACCAATGACCTGACCCTGCGCGGCGCCACGATCACCGGAAATTCGGTCACCGCCGACGTCAAGAACCTGACGATCGAAAGCCAGGTAGACACCGCCAAGGCCAAGGCGGACCAACTCAGTCTATCGGCCCAGACCGGCTTCGGCTCGACCAGCGTTTCCGGCGTTACCCAGAAGGCCAGCGGCGACGCGGTTGTGGTCACCGAGCAGTCCGGCATTCACGCGGGGGCGGGGGGCCTCGATATTGATGTCAGCGGTCAATCGTCGCTCATTGGCGGTTTGATCACCAGTGAGGCCGGGGAAGGACGCAACAGCTTCTCTACCGGGACGCTGACGGTCGCCGATATCGATACGCACTCGACCTGGAAAGCCGACACCTACGGCGGTTCGATCGGTACTAGCGGCATAGTGCCGTCCCCTCCTGTCAAAGAGAGCGAAAACAAAACCGGTCAGGCGCTTTCGGCCATCGGTGGCAATATCCCAATCACCATCACCGATCCGGCGCACCAGACACAGGATATCGGCACGATCCGTCGCGATACTGACAACACCAATACGTCGCTACCCGGCCTCCCGGATCTTGAGCATATCCTGCGCGAACAGTACAAGACGCAGGCTGATTTGCAGGCGGCACAAGCAACAATGGCTGGGCTGGTCGGGGATATTTCCAGCAACCTGTACAAGCAGGCTCTCCAACGTGGAGACGACGCAGCGGCTGATCTTTGGAAGGAAGGTGGCGAAGGCCGGGCGCTGCTACATGCGATCGGCAGCGGTATCCTGGGCGGAGTCAATGGTTGGGAGGGGGCAATCAAGGGTGCCCTCGGTGCAGGAACGTCGTCATTACTTACACCGGCGATCGCCGCACTCGTCAAGGGTATCCTGAAGGACAGCACCCTGTCGGATCAAGACAAGCAGACGCTTGCCAATCTGATCGGAACAAGCCTCAGTTCAGCGGTTGCTGGCGCCGTCGGCGGTGGAGAAGGAGCATCATACGGCGGAGCGCAGTATCAATTTAATTATCTCACCCACAAGGAACTTGATGAGGCCAACAAAGAGCGTGCTGACCTTCAAAAGAAGATTGCCAATTGCCAAGCGTCCTTGGGCAACGGCTGCTCGGCTCAGACGCTTTCTGATCTCGAAGACAACCTGCAATTCAGCGTAGCCTACTACCGGCAGCTCTCTGACGCGAATAACGCGTCCTTAGTAAAGGCCTGTGCGGCATCCTTTTCCAGTGCAGCCTGCGTAGCTGGCAGAGCCGATCTTGCAAACGCCGTCGACGAGGAACCAGGGCTCCAGCAACACGTTCTTGGCACGAGCTCTGTCAATACGCCGGATGCTTTGCTGCTCGGCGTGCTCAGCGATGTGGCCGCAGGCCATGTTGCATCCGATCAAATCGCCGCGCAATACCAACAGGCGTTGATCACGCACCAGCAGATAACAACTGGCGTCGCTGCACTGGCCGTGCTCGTTGCTGTGGGCGTTACGGTTGGTCCGGAGGTGTACGCCTACTGCGCAGCCAATAGCGCTGCATGCGCGAACACGGTCACGGAGCTGCTGGATTGTACGGTAACCATCGCCTGCACGAGCACCGCCGGGGGTGTTTTAACGGCTACAGCGGCGACAAAGGTCGCCGGCGAGCTCGAGCAATCCGCAGCCGCTGCAGCGAAAGCGGCCGGTACCCGCACGATTGTCGCATCTGATGGCACAACGGTTATAGTTCCCGCTGGGTATAAGCCGCTGACCTCTGCTGGACCCGCCGCCAGTGATGTAGGGGGCCTACCACAAGGGTATGTCCGGGTCACTGACGATGCAGGAAATACTGTCATTGCAGGGCCAAATAGCGCAATCTATGATGATGTGGCCGAAGCACAAAAGGCGGCAACTATTACGGCCAATTATTCAGGTAAAACTGACTGGCCAGAATTGAGCGGCGCTTTGCGTGAAGGTTCAAATTCTGCTGCAGCGGCACTTAAGGGTGAAGGGCCGATCAACTTTGGTATGGGAACTTTCAATCGTGAGCAGACTATGGCCATGGGTGAAGCATGGGTCGGACCCGGGTATCGCGTGACTTCGCGCGGATACTATGAAAGTGTAGATGGGCTAAGGCAATTCAGACCTCCGTCGACAAAACCGAACAGCCAGTTGGCAACGACAGGCACTCAAGCAAACTTTGAGCAGAGATCGGGTGCCACCGGAGCGTGGGGCGCAAATGGCCATATGGATGTGTCACCATGATTGCCACCGCAAAATCCATCGAGCTAATCGACTACGAAAACTGGAACTATTGGCCAGACGACGTTAAGAACTTCTGCGCAGCAGCGGAAGCCATGATTGGACCTGTCGAAAATGACGGGGCTGAAATTTTTAGCTTTGAAATATGTACGCCAAAGTGGTTTGCTGAAAATAGACTCGCCAAAGCAACGTTTACTAGGGGTATAGTTTTTGTACCTGAGTACGACGAGCAGGCAGTAAAAATGATAATTGCGGACTTAGTCGCAAAAACCTCAGGCGATACATGGGGCGAAATCGCCGAAAAACTGTCTCGGTATCTTCGATGGGAGTTTGAGGACTATCAGAGAGGACCTCCGAGTTAAATGCTTTCTAGGTGGCACGGCGATTGCTGACCCGTAATCGAAAGAAAGGTATGCAATAATGGGAACATCTACGGCGCTACCGATCAAAGTCATGGCAGATTATGGTTGCCACCCGCTATGGTGGGATAGTGAGCATCCCGTGTGGTATGCTCGGGATGGTCAGATGGGTGATATCGACCCTGTCAGCCTCGGCGTTACACCGAGCTTGGCAACCGAACTTCGGACCTGGGCTGAGAAATTTGATGCCATGTTGAACTGGGAGGATCCAGGAAGCACATCCGTTTCCCCAGAAGTTGAGGCGTCATTTGAGGGGTCGGTTCCGGCTGGGGGCGGAATGACACTCTAAGCCGTTGCCCCCTTGGGCCAGAGATATTCGCCGGTCAGTAATATGTGCGCCCAACCCAGCGGAGAGATATGCGCCAGAAGTTCGGGCGGCACATCAAGTCCTTCATTCCGGCGCTTTGCGACTGTATGGCCGAGATGGAGGGTGTTCCAGTAGATGATGACTGCGGTGAGCAGGTTGAGGCCGGCGATCCGGTAATGCTGCCCCTCGGTGGTGCGGTCACGGATTTCGCCTTGGCGACCAATGCGCAGCGCATTCTTGAGAGCGTGGTGGGCCTCGCCCTTATTGAGACCGATCTGGGCACGCCGCTGCATGTCCGTGTCGAGGATCCACTCCATAATAAAGAGTGTGCGCTCCACCCGGCCAACCTCCCGCAGCGCAACCGCTAGATCGTTCTGGCGTGGATAGGAGGCAAGCTTGCGGAGCAACTGGCTCGGCTTGATCTTGCCGGAAGCCATGTCGCTGCGCAGCGGAACAGGTCGGGCCAGTTCGCGATGATCAATTCCTCGCGGATCTTGCCACCGACCAGTTTGCGCAAATCCTTGGGTGTCCCGGCGGGATTGAAGACGTAAAGGCGCTTCGAAGGCAACTCGCGGATGCGCAGGACAAGGCGGTATCCGAGCATGCCGCTGGTCCCGAACAGGTGATCGGTGAAGCCGGCCGTATCGGCATATTGCTCTCCGATCTGACGACCGGCATCATTCATCAGCAGGCCGTCAAGGATGTACGGGGCCTCGCTGACTGTCGCGGGAATAGTCTGTGACGCGAACGGCGCGAACTGGTCGTTGACGTGAGTGTAAGCCTTGAGGCCTGGTTCATTTCCATACTTAGCGTTGACCATGTTCATCGCCTCGCCATGCCGGGCCGAAGGAAAGAACTGGCCATCGCTCGATGCGGTCGTTCCCATGCCCCAGAACCGGGACATCGGCAGCTTTGCTTGCGCAGCCACCACGATCGCCAGCGCCTGGTTCATTGCGTCGCTTTCGACGTGCCACCGGGCAAGGCGCGATAGCTGCCAGTAATCATGCGTGTTCGTGGCCTCCGCCATCTTCCGCAATCCCAGATTCAGCCCTTCTGCGAGCAGCACATTGAGCAGGCCGACCTGGTCACCGCATGGAACCCCGGTTCTCAGATGAGTGAATGCTTCGGTGAACCCGAGCGCAGCATCGACCTCCAACAAGATGTCGGTGATCCGAACTGGCGGCATCCGGCGATAGAGATCGAGTATCAGCTCCTCGGCGCTGTCCGGAACGTCAGCCGTCAGTCGGTCGATCCGCAACGTCCCATCCTCGATGCTGCCACGGGGGATGGTCCCGTCGCGCGCTGCTCGCGCAAGTCTCTTCAGGCCATCGGCGAGCCGAGCCTTTCGATCAGTCAGCCATCCCAGCGGATCGAGGGGCACAGCCAGTCTTGTATTAGCTTGTGCCGCAATCATAGGCACCAACACCTGTTTGAGATCGCCATAGCGGCGCGAATGGTCGAGCCAGATGTCACCGGATCGGAAGGCATCCCGCAGGTGAAACAGGACCGCCACCTCCCGAAGGCGATTGTCACCCTGATGTTGTGCTCTCAAATGTCGGTGCCATTTCGAATCCGGCCGCAAGAAGCTGTCGGTCGCCGGTGGTGACGCTTGCATTTCGCCGATGGCTTTTGCCGCCGCAATCAAGGGCTGGGCTACCGATGCTGCCTTGAGCTTCAGGCACCGCAACATGCGTGGCGCGTAACGGCGGAAGCGATGATATCCGTGCCCGACATGAGCCAAGGGATCGTCCGCCAGCGTATTGCTGAGCTGGGCACCGGTCGCGACCAGTTGTTCGAGCCGGCCCCACTCCGCCGATTTGGCGACCGCCATTTCCAGCGGCACCCCGTCGTTGCGGGCCTCGAGCAAGGACTATGTTGCAGCACTGGTCTCGGCCGCAAACGACACCAACGATCTTAAGAACGCGACGCCAACCCAGGCATCAGCGGTTCTGAACGGCCTGAAGGACGCTATCGGTGTGGTCGAGCAGGGCCAGGGGAACGCGACAGGTCTCGAAAACGCGCTGACCGGCTCGGAACAGACCTATCTCCAACTTCTCCAAAGCCTCACCAACGCCATCTCGACGACAGCGGGCACCAACGAGTCCGCGCTCCGGCAGTTTGCAATTCAAAACGCCGCACACGTCGACGGACTGATGGCAAATGCGGCCTTCGCGCAATCGGCCGGCAAGCTCATCCAGGTCGAATATATGATCGCGGTCGGAGGCGCCGCAGCGCTCCCGGTGGCGCAAGAGCTTGCCGCCATGTGCCGCTTGGGAGCGCAGGCCTGCGCGGCACAGGCTAATCTGATCTTCCAAGAGATCGTCGCCTCTATTCCTGAGCTTGGCGGTACTGGCGTCGGAATCGCCGGCATCAGCGTGATCGAAAAGGAAGCTCTCGATCGGGCGCTCGTAAAGGCGGCCGAGGCCCATCGCCAAAAGTGCTTCCAGCGCCAACTTACGCTGCGCCCGATGGGCTGACGGCCACTGGTCAATATACCAGCAGCGGAAAACCGGTTTTCACGGATGGCAATGGTGGATATTATGCGCCGTCGGGAGTTGCCGGTGACAACAGTATCGTTGTTGTCGACGCCAACGGTAATGCGAGGTATTTTAACTACGGTACGTCCTCAACGGCAGGCGTAGGTCAATCCGCCGAGGCACAGAGCCTACTCAGCAAATTGTGCTGGAGAAAGTGCTCGCCGATCCAGCGGCGGGTAAGGCATTGGGGAATCTAAATGGCGATCCAGTCTTCCCGCAGAGCTTGGGCTGGATGAAGATGGAAGCTAAAGCGACTCTATCAAATGGCTCCGCGATAACTGTTCACTATCAGTATAATTCTAGTACCGGCACTGTTGCGGATGTTAAGATTGTAAATCTGCCAATTTCAAGTAAATAACTAATGGTGCAAAATTGAAAATACGGAAAATAGATGATAATCAAGAATTGTTTGTATATGGCGTTGTTGTTCACAATAATGGCTCGTATTTTCATACGTCACCTCCTGGGTATAGGGGTCTTTTAACTTGCGGGTTCGAAGAGTGTGATGTATTGGACGGAAATTTCAATTATAATACAAGCTATGTTGAATTTGAGGGAGGGGCGGTTGGTGTCTACTATGCAGAGATAATTACTGAGAATTTACTTGATGTCTTAATTGAAACTGATCCCGTTGCATTTGCACGCTTTACAGAGCTAAGGAAGATTTACGATAGGCCGCCTGCGACAGTCGCGGCAATAAGGCGTCTTGGCGAAGATGCCCTATCAGGCTCCGCAGCGTGTCCATGCTGCGATTGTGACACGCTTGTTGAGCCTGGGTGTTATGAGGTCTGCAAAGTATGTGGTTGGGAAGATGATCCGCTGCAATCTGAAGATGCCCAATATGTCAATGGCGCGAATAAGGTCAGTCTCACTGAGGCGCGGATGCTGTGGCGAGCCCGGAAGACTTAAAGCCAGATAGTTGCTTTAGGCCGTGGACTCGTTATGACGGAGTACGATGCGGATGCAAGCTAGCTTCGTCATCGCGAGAAACGTCATTCCGAGCTTGTCATATCGGGTTGCAGCCCGTCTGTAATATTTGAGCTTGTTAAAGAAGCGCTCAACGAGATTGCGCTTTTTGTAAAGCCAAGGGCTGAAGACGATTGGCTCGCTTCGATTAGACTTTGGCGGAATGTTTGCCCATGAACGTTCCGCTCTCAACTTTGAGCGTAACCAGTTGGCATCATAGGCTTTGTCCGCAAGAAGCATCGCACCCGACGGAAGATTATCGAGTAGTTCGCTCGCTGCCGTCGACTTCTTCCAAGGCAGCGATCTGGATGATCCGCCCTCAATGTCGCCGCTGAATGATGTACGCGAATTGAAGTGCCATCGATCATCGTGATCCGATCATGCGATGCGCTGGTGATGGCGTCCATCAAACCGTCCCAGATTCCCGCTTTCATCCAGCGTCGGAAGCGATTGTAGCAGGTAGTTAAGGGGCCATATCGCTGTGGCACATCACGCCAAGGAGCACCTGATCGCAGAACCCAGAAAATGCCGTTCAGCACGCGGCGGTCATCAACACGCGGCACGCCTCGCGGCTTGTTGGGCAACAGCGGCTCAATCACGCGCCACTCAGGGTCGGTCAGATCGTATTGGCTCATGCCGACACTGAATCAGATGTTGACCGCTGGTGGAAGACGTATAGCTTTGTTGAATGAGAGACGATCCTGAGATGCTCCTCCCCGACACGCTGCGATCCGTTGCTTGTCGCAACGGCGGTGAATGGGGTTGGAAACCTGAAACAATACCTCTGGTGATCGATGAAGCCGAGAAATTGGGCCTTCTCAACGTTGGCGGGCAACTGCAATCCCTTATGCCAGAAGGCACCTGCGAATGTTATTGGGTTGAGGTAAATGCGTTGAAGGGCGAGCCAGTCGGGTTAACCTGGAGCGAGCGCGTAGCGCTTTCCGCCAAAAACGCACGACGGCAGATGGTTGATATCACGCGATATTACGACTTTATCGCAGAAGGACGCAAAGCATTCGCAGGCCCTTTTGCTGCTTACGAAGCTACCGGTGGCAGCGTCCGCGACCGCATGTGCTTTATTTGGTACTTACAGGCGGACCGCCGCCCATAATTGCCTCGCCGCCCGTTTATGAGTTCACGACCTAGTATTCTTGATTGAACTGCTGATATCGCGAGTGTGGCTGTCAATTAGATGTGGCGGCATCGTCATGTCTGGATGGCGCCCGTTTGGCAATGTGATTTTGGCCGGCTCTGTTGCAAACATTCCGTTTGTGCTGGAAATATCGCCGATAATTTATCTGTAAATCGGCGAGGGGTCCCGATGCCGATACGCATGATAAACGCTTGTTATTCCTCAAGTTGATAGGGTCATTTCTGTATGCCGAATCACAAATCGCAGCCGGATGAAACTTCAGTGGCAGGTCACTAGAACAATAATTACGATTTTAAGGAATAGCTCGCGATGAGCTCCAATTTAATTTATCCAGCCGCAATAACTGAGTTGAGGACCGCATGCTCGAAGCACTTAGAAGGGCGGGTCTCCGCTGATGAGCTGCAACGGGCGGTTCAAAAGGCAGAAATGGTAGTTGTTGCCGTTGAAGAAAGCGACATCCGTGAATTTCTCACCAACCTCGAAGGGCGATTCGAATTAATTAAATTCACCGTAAATGATGATGAACAGCTTGCGGAAACCCAGAAAATTGCAAAACAAGCTATCAATTGGCTTGTGAAACGAGAACATGAGGCCCTGGATGAGGCCTATCCTGGCAAGCGCACACCTTTGATAAAGACGACTAAGCCATGAAATACATTCACTCTGCCAAGATCGGTGAAAATTGCCCATGTTGTGGGCAGGGCACTCAATTTGTTTCAAAAGAAAGTGCGAGTGGTAATTTATTTGTCTCGTGCGACGATTGTTTTGCTGAATGGGAGACTCCAGACAAAGCAGCAAAATGTGACCTTGCCACCAGAGACAAATTTGGTTCCTGTATATATCTGCATTCTAAAGAATTAATTGATCATCCATGGTATAGGTACGTGTTAAATAAATAGTCTCCACAACACGGCACAGATCCGGCACGCATCTTGACCATCCAAAGCTCTGTGAGGGGTTGCTAAGAGGCTGCCTCAAAGAGCGGTGGGTAGTTTCGACAGGTTATGATTTCTTCGCATTTGCAAAGATTCGACGGAGTTCACGATAGCCTGGACAGAAATCACCCGTCCGCAATATGCTCGTTGAACGGCTCGCTATTAAAGCAGCCTGGCGGCCCGTCCGGTGCGCCGTGTCGCATTGTTATAATAGCTTGATGCCTGCTGGACCGAACGATGCCTCGACTGTTCCATGGCCTCGGGAAGGGGGACGCCGCGATTGGCAGCCTCGGTCAGATAGCCTGATCGCAAGCCATGCGCCGAAAACTCCCCAGCATCCAGTCCGGCGAGCGCCGCTCGATGCTTGACGATATCATTGATTGCCTTCGGATCAAGCGCGCGACGGGATATATTGCCCCAGCGATCAATGGCCCGAAACACACTACCGCTGTCGATCCGTGCCACTTCAAGCCACGCATTCAGAGCATCGACCGGCCGGCCGGTGAGGTACACGACCTCATCGGTGTCGGCACTACTGGTCTTGGTACGTCCAAGATGGATGGAGAGCGACAGGAGGGGAGGGGCGCCTTCAACGGCGATCAAAGGCTCGATCGTGAACTGTTCGCGCCGCAATCCGGCGATTTCGCTGCGACGCCGACCGCCGGAGGCAAAGGCCACCATCAGGATGGCCCGGTCGCGGACGTCGCGAAGACTTGTGCTGCGACAGGTGTTGAGCAGTTTTGCCAGCACATCTGATGTAACGGCTTGGGCACTCTTGCGTTTTCTTGGTCGTGGGTTGGCGCGAACAGCCAGTCGGATGGCCGACTTCAGGGAAGGGGAGGCAAACAAGCCACTCAGTCCGCGCCATTTGGTCAGGGTCGACCATGTGGCAAGCCGTCTGCGAACGGTATCCTGTGCATGTGGTCCCACCACTCTGAGAAAGCTCTGACTGCGAAGGATCTCTTCGACGATGATCGGCATGCCATGCTGTGGATCGGTCAGTCTCTTTTCCGGATCCCAGAGATGATGGGCGACGAACTTCAGGAGCAGCGCCTCTGGGGCTGGCCAGGGGAGGGATTTGCCGGTGGCCGCAAGCGACCAGGCCTGCAGATAGGCGAGGTCCGAGGTGAGGGCGCGCAAGGAGTTGGCACCCATGCCTTCATTGACCAGATGGCGAAGGGTTTTGACGTCCTCATCCGACAGGATTTCGGCGTGTTCGTCCCGTCGCCCCATCGGCAGGACGGCGGCGATCGTGTCGAGCTCTTCGAGCCGGCGGTTCAGGGCCTTGTCGCTTGTTCCGCTCATGCCGTCGATGACGCCGGATGCAATTTCAGGTCGGATTGCGAAAAGTCCCGGCCCTTACACAGGAGCGGCGCCTTAGCCACCGCAGACACCGCATAGGAGAAGCAGTCACCCATGTTGAGGCTCGCTGGATGGTGCCCCTTTCCGAACCGCTCGAACGCGAGCTCTGCGGCATGATAGTGGCGCTCACCAAACGCGACGGCGGTGACATTGGGCAGCACGACCAACTGAGCGATGACGGCCGCAGCACCTGGAAAGCGCTTTCCCGCCAACACCATCCGAGCCTCGAGAAGGGTTGGCCAACCCACGAGGATTTCTTCGCGGCTCATAAGGGCGTGGAAAAGTCCGGCCTCAGGCTCGCCCAGCGCTGTGGCGACAATCGCTGACGTATCGAGAGCAATCATTTGGGCAGGCCGTTTTCGTCATAGAGATCATCATGAGCCGACGTTGTACCTGCCGGCACCGAGCGGCGCCCTTCCGCCATCAGGTCCCAAAGGATATCGGCCGGCGTCTTGGCTTGTTTTTCGCGCAGTTCCTGGTCGTAGCGCTCGAGCGCTTGCTCGACGAGCTTGTTGATCGGCTGGCCGGTGCGCCGGGCGAGCGCATGGGCCAAGTCGCGCGCCTTGGCGCTGCGGATGGAAAGCTGGGGTTCGGACATGGTGATCCTCGACGACTGTTGACGTAAACATAGCCCTTGGCGGGCAAGATGGCAACATTAGAGAGCCAGATGGCTCATGTTCGATAAGGGAGACTTATCGATGGTTAGACACGCGGTTATGGTTAATAATTGGTTACGGAAGCAAAGATCATATTCAATGCCGCCAAATGCCGTGTGTTTTGTAAAATCAACTTACTAGGCGCCGGGAATACGCATAAATAACGTTTGATTTCGGTACGTGGGGCAGATTTGGTGGCGCTGCCGGTTTGTCAGGCAATTGTGTCGCTGACTTTCTTCTATCATAATCGGCATCGTCCTTGAAGAAGACTGCCATTGGAGGATGGATCTGCGCCATGACCGACATCGATATCGACACGCTCGATGAGACCGAACTGCTAGCGTTGAACGAGCGTATCGTCGAACGGCTTCATCTTCTGCATCGGCAAAAGACAGACCAAGCGTTGCAGCAGATCAAAATCGGCAGTGCTGTGATGTTCGAGACACACGACGGCAGAACGATCACGGGTATCGTCATCCGTCGCAATCGCAAGACCGTGACGATCCATTCTGATGACGAGAAGCACTGGAATGTCTCACCAACGCTCGTTAGGCTGATCGGGCGGAATGTTTTGGAGGACTTGACGCCCAAGGATGGGCGCGTGCTGCCATTCACGAAGCCCGGCAGCCGTTAGCAACGCTCAGGCTCTCGCCGCGACAAGGCCTGCTAATTGCGGGATGGCCTCGCCACCAATGCCGAGCCGGTCGCCAAGATAGTCGTAAAATGAGATGCCGAGCTTCCGGCACGTCTGCATCAGACCGAGCATTGTATCGCGTGCAATGCGACCGTCTCGGCTCATCGTGCCGCCAGAGATCTTCCGCTTGGTCACAATCGTGCGGGTTTCACAAAGTCCCGGACAAAGATTTCAGTAAGTCGCGGACACCGAAT